>JABFGB010000016.1 GCA_013112715.1 Chloroflexota bacterium | reverse complement strand
CTAATCGTTTGCATCGCTCCTTGGATGAGTTGCAGGCTTCAGTTGATGCTTTTATGCACACCCAACAGAATGTTTGGCATCACCCTGATCGTCTCTTGTTCGCTGATCACTTTCGACTAGTGGCTTAGCAAATTTGGACGCCGCACTCTCGATCATCACAAAACTGGGTATACTTTATAACAAGGTAGACAAAGAAAGTCAGCGGGATTTGCTCCGGCATATCATTAAACGAGTGGTCATTAACGTGGAAGGCAAGATTATAGAAGTGGAACTGCGTACCCCTTTTACCTACCTGCGTTCACTATTGGGTGGTGACGAGTCGTCGCCATCGAATAATGGGTCGCGTGGGATCGCAGAAAAAGTTGTGGGTAATCAAGCAAAAACCAGCGCGATGGCTGGTTCAGTACAGGCACATGCTTTTGCCCCCGGCGGGATTCGAACCCACGACACACAGTTTAGGAAACCGCTGCTCTGGCCTCTGAGCTACGAGGGCAATAATCCTAATTACAGTCTAGCGAAAATCAGTTGCGGTTGGCAAGCCTGAAGTTTGGACTAATTACTCTGACCAACCCACTCCAAAAACCATTTATCGAGTTCTTGTCCCAATGAGGCTTCTAAAACAGTTTGTAAGTCCGTTGGCGTGGCAATCTGATAGCGATAGCCCGCAAAATAGGCACTTAATCCTTGAATTAAGGCGGCTTGCCCATAGGTGTCCGCTAGGAATTTGAAAAACAATGGCCCTTTGGCGTAGACGAACGAAAAATAAGCCCCACCTTCATAATCACTCGGTGCTAACCCGATTACCTTATCGCCATTTTCTGCGCTGAAATTCTGCCACGAGTCGCTATAACTATCGAAAAATCCCTGTTGAAAATCCGGGCCATAGACTTCACCAAAATAGAGGGTGGTGGAATATTGGGCCAACGATTCATCCAACCATGGATCACGGGTTTGGTCGTTGCCAACCAACGAATACCACCATTGGTGGGCGACCTCATGCACGGTCACGATTTCCAAATAGAGGTCTTGTGTATTCCAAGACTCAGATTGCACCACCACAAGCCCCGGATATTCGATGCCACCTGCGACAGTGCGTGTTTCCACCACATCTAATTCCGCAAAGGGGTATTCCCCAAAATGGGCATTGAAGATTCGGACGGCATCCTCAGCGAAACGAAGCGCGGTGTTTGCCGCCTCATCGCCTCCACTAAAATAATGCACATCAATGGCGATACCATCTTGCTCACCACTGACCGTCTCATACTGCGTGCTTGCCATCAACGCAAAATCCCGCATCAAAGGGGCGACGTAATGGTGTGTGCGGGTTTGATCGGCGTTTTCAGTGTTTTCGATGCGTGTACCGCTGGCAATGAGTATCCATTTGGCTGGGGCGGTCAGTGTGACATCAAAATTCGCGGTGGCACTATAAACGGCATCGCCTTGTGGATGGGCCACATTGCGCCACCAACCTGTTCCTGTTTTGTAGACTGAGAGCAGGGGGAAGAAATTCGGTAAGGCCAAATTTCCACCCAGATAGCTGTACTGGGCATACAAAACGGTCTGTTCCGCAAACACGGTAGATGTAAAATCCATCGTGACCATTGTTTGTTCGCTGGGGAGTAGCGGCGTTGGCAGGGGGATGCTGACAATCGAGGCCGTTGGGTCAATTTCAGGTGTCACGGTTGTTCCATTCACCAAAATGTTACTCACCGCCGCTTGTCCACCATAGGAGGGGTAATTGGGGTACAGTCGGAATACAATTTCACTCAAAGGATCAGGGGACAAGTTGGTATAGAGAACTTGCATATTTCCGGCGATGCTGGCTTGTTGGTCAGTAATGTTGAGAGATGCCACAATGGTGATTTGAGGAATGTCGGGAAAAGCGGCGATGTCCGCTTGAAATTCGGGTTGCATTGCAAGGCTCAATTGATCCCCATCTTGAGCATGGGCCGCAGGATAGACCATCCACAATAGGCTGATTAAAATCAAACTGGTCAATAGGCGATAATAAAACATGATTTTGTCCTTATTTAACAACAAAGGCGAGTCCATTGATGTGTGACCCGCCCTCATCTCAATTCGATTACACACGAAAAATCAGTCTACTGTGAACGTTCTTTGTCTACCTCAGCCTTCGCTTCCGGGTCAAGGCCAACAAAATCACCAATCCATTCATAGAAATAGGCGTCCAAGTCTTCACCGATGACTGCCTCAAAATTGCGCAACAAATCGGCTTCGGCAGCAACCTTATAGTGCATATCCTCGAAATAGGCATGGAGGGCCTGATAGACCAACTCCCGACTATATTCTTTTTCGAGTTCGACATAAAACAACGCGCCTTTGGTATAGGGCAGGAAGCAGTTATTGAGGTCGCCACAGGTATTCCAACTAATGGTGGTCAGCGGATAATCGCCCCCATTGCTGCGGGCAAAATTATAAAAGTTGCGATCGCCATCAATGCTGTCATTGGCGCGTTTTTCATTGTCATCATAAGCCGCACGCCAATAGACGAATTCCGAATACGAAGCAAGTGCTTCATCTAACCATGTTTTGGTGATGGCATTGTTGCCGACCAAACCATACCAATATTGATGGCCGATTTCGTGAGCGATGACACCCTCTAATTGCGGACTGCCATTTTCCCAGAAGTCGTCGGCGATTGTCACTGCGCCGGAAAATTCAACACCGCCTGCTTGACCACGCAGGTCAATTTCAATAATGTCGAGTTCATTATAGGGGTATTCGCCATAAACATCATTAAAGATGCTGAAAGAGCGGATACCGGATTCCATTGCCCATTCGGAGGCACGTTCGCCACCGGGCATATACACCACATTAATTGTTATCCCGTCTACTGAATCGGTTAACTTGCCGGATTTTGGACTGGCAAACATAAAGTTGTCGCGCATCGGGCCGCTGACGATATGTTCCGTTACCGAACCGTCGGCGTTTTCTTCTGTGCCAATGTTGGTGCCGCTGATGGTGATATTGAGATCGGGGCTGTGGGTGAGCATGATTTCAAATAACCCGGTCTCATTATAATAAGGGTCAGCGTTGGCGTAGACCCCTTTCCACCAACCGACGCCTTCATCGTAGACACCGAAGCAGGGATACCACACCGGGGAGGCAAAAATATCACCCGTATTGGCGAAAATCCCGTTGCTAAAACCACGCTCGGCGACCAGATTAAAACGCATGGTGAACTCAACCGACTCGCCCGGTTGCAGAGGCTGATCTAGTGGCACTTCCATCACTGTTTCATAAACTTCGTAAGTGGGCTGAACGGCTTCCCCATTCATCGTCAAATCACTGACCTGCATTCGCCAACCCGTTAGCGGGGTGTTGGGGACGAGGCGGAACACGATGGAATTCAGCGGGAAATCATAGGTGTTGGTATAGCGTGCTCGCTGAACGCCATTAATGACCGTTGCAATCGGGTTCATTTCAATCGTAGCTTCAATATAATGGCGACGGCTGTTGGCAAATTGCTCCACGTCGTCGGCAAATTCGGGGCGCATCGCGGATTTAAAGACATCCACATTCTCCCAATCCACAAGGGCGGGTTCATTCATTGCAGCAATGGCAACTGGCGTAATGGTGGCATGGGGACGGGCGGTGCTGGTCGGGATTTGGGTGGGTAATCCGCTTTCAGCATCGCTTTGGTCGTCGCCGCACGCGCTTATAGCCATCGCTAGGAAAATAATCAAAAGTGTGAGTTCGATTAAACGTTGGTGTAGGGTCTTGAACACGTCCCCTCATCCTTCCAATATATAAAACCAAAGAGAGGCCTTGATTTTGCCTCTCAACAATACCATACTCAGCGCCTAATTGACATGGCAGATCAATCGGCTTCCTCCCGATCTACAGCGGCTTTCGCCTCGGGATCAAGACCGGGGAAGTCGCCAACCCACTGGTAGAAATACGCATCCAAATCTTGACCCGATACTTGCTCAAACACTCGGAGTAAATCAATAGTGGTGACGAGTTGATATTTCATTTCACTCACATAAGTTCGTAGGGCCTCATAGACCGTCTCACGTCCTAACATTTCCTCGAGGCCGATGTAAAACAATGGGCCTTTGGTATAGGGCAGGAGGCAGCTATTTTGCAGCGGACATTCAACCCAGTTGATGGTACTTAGTGGGAAATCACCGCCGTTGCTGCGGAAGAAATTGTAGGCTCCTCGATCAAAGTCAATGACATCAGTGGCACGCTGTTCATCATTAGGATAGGCTTCCCGCAGATAGACATATTCGGTGTAGGATGCCAGCGATTCATCAATCCACGTTTCATCAACCGCATTGTTGCCAACCAAGCCATACCAATATTGATGTCCGACTTCATGGGCTAATGTTACCTCAAGAGAGGGGTTGCCATTTAACCAATCATCGTCCGAAGCGGTAATGACCCCCGAATATTCGACCCCAGCGGCTTGACCGCGTAGATCAATTTCGATGACATCTAATTCTGCATAGGGATATTCACCAAAGATGCGATTGGTGATTTCGAGTGAACGTCGGGTGGCTTGCAGAGCATAATCGGCGGCGCGTTCACCCTCTGGCAGATAATAGACGTTGATGGTTGTGCCATCTGTCTCACCTGAAGTCCTGCCGACCACCGGACTGGCGAATAGAATTATGTCTCGCATTGGGCCACTGACAATATGTTCCGTCACGGTGCCATCCGCATTCGTTTGGGTATCAATCGTGACCCCGCTCATCGCAACGTTCATGTTCTCGGCGTGGGTCAGTTTGATTTCAAACAGCCCTATTTCGTTGTAATACGGGTCTCCTGAATACAGCCCTTTCCACCAACCCCGTTCTAATTGATAGACGCTAAAGGCAGGATACCAGAGCGTGGTAGCAAAAATATCGTTGGCATTGGCAAAAATCCCATTACTCAGGCCACGCTCCGCCACCAAGTTAAATCGCATGAAAAACTCGACGGATTCACCGGGGGCAAGGGGTTGAGCCAGTGGAACTTGCATCACCGAATCGAACAATTCATACGTTGGGGTGGCGGCCAGACCATTGACAGTAACATCACTGACCAGCAATCGCCAACCCACCGACGGGGTATTGGGCGCAAGTCGGAACACGATTTCGCCTAGGGTATCTGGTGAGGTATTGGTGTAATAGGCCCGTTGGACACCGTTGATAACAGATGCAATCGGTGAGATTTCCAATGTGGCTTCGATGTAATGACGGCGGGTGCTGCCATATTCAACATCCCCCACATATTCAGGACGCATGGCGGCATGGAATTGATCTGTTCTGTTCCAATCCACTACAGCAGGCTCAGGCAGCATGGCAACGGCGACAGGGGTACTCGTGGCATGGGGCTTGGGAACAGAGGATGGAATCTGGGTCGGCAGGGTGTCGTTGGCTTCACTCGCGCTGTCACTGCACGCCGATATCGTCAAAAGCGCAATCATCAGGCAAACAATTAGAAGCAGGGGGCGTTGATGGATAAGGTTCACAGAGTCGCTCTCCACATAATGGCTCATTTTCGAAACGGCATTGGATGATTGCGGCTTCGCAGGAATTACTAGAGCCGAATGGAGAAGGTTCAAGTCTTGCCAAAGACCCGTTTTTTCTAATAGACTTTAACTATAGATGAGATTGGAAGGAATAAATGGAGTGAAAACACTAACCTACGAGGTGGAAATTGGGGCTGATGGGGAATTGTCCTTACCGGCTGAACTGCGCGAGTCTTTAGGCTTGCAAGCTGGGGATTCTCTCAAGCTGATTCAGACTGAAGACAGTTTGTTGATGATTCCGACCCGTTTGCTCGTGCCAGAATTTGCGGATTATATGAGTAGGCTGTTGGCAGAGCAAGGGGTATCCGTCGCCGACTTTTTGGCGGGAGCAAAGGGAGAACGCGAAATCTTATTTCAGGAACTCTATGGCAACCTTACCACCGATTGACCCCAATGCCCCCCGTATTTTTCTCGACACCAGCGTTATTTTATCAGGTGTTATGGGCAAGTCACGCGGTCTTGGTATTGGGTGAATTAGGGCTACTGCGATTGATTGCCTGTCCGTATATTTTGGTCGAAGCCGAAAGAAATGTAAAAAAGAAAACCCCGGTTGCCTTACCGCGTTATCAGGATGTGATGGCAAATATCAATTGGGAAATCGTTCCCAACCCATCCAAAGCTGAAGTTTTAATGTGGAGTCAGTTTATTTTAGACAAGGATGCGCCCGTGCTTGCGGCGGCTGTAAACGCAAAGCCCCGCCATTTCGCAACCCTTGATGCCAAAGACTTCCTTAAGTCTTCCCAAGTCACCCAGAATTCAGGATTGAATATTATCACACCGGGTACTTTGTTACGTTTGATTAGAGATGTCCTAGCGAAAGGGCTTTGAATATTTCACCAGAGGTTCAATCGGCGTCCGGTTTTTCCGCGACTTCTTGGAAGGTCGGGAATTTCATGCTAAAGGTCGTGCCCACGCCCTCTTCGCTTTCAAACCAAATACGCCCGCCCATCGCTTCGATATTGGCTTTGGTTAAATAGAGGCTGAGGCCATAGCCAAATTCGGCGATAATCTGTGGCTGACGGGCACGCTGGAACGGCGCAAAGACGCGATCTGTTTCTTTGGCGCGGATGCCATACCCCTGATCTATCACCTCCACCTGCACATAACGATCCTGTGAGGTGGAGAAGGCGCGAATGAAAATGGGTGTTGAGGGATCGCTGTACATGATGGCGTTTTGCAGCACATCCCGCAAGATAAAGCCGAGGTAGTTGGGGGCGGCATAAATATTTAATCTATCAGGGATGTCTACTTCCAGCCGATCTCGATAATCCTGTGGGCCTTTTTCGGGGTCATGCAGCGGTTCTTCGTTGACTTCCTCCAAAAAATCCTCAAAAAAATCAGCGAGGTTAATTTTCTTGGCAGACTTCTTGACCGCCTCGTTCAAATCACCCGTCCGCATGACCTCAAGGCGATGCAGTTGATCAATCAGGCGTTGCAGGCGGAACATCTGCGTAGACATCAATTCGGCAAACCCGATGACCCGCTGTGAAAGCTGATCTACTGTCATGTTGGTGGTGCGTTTTTTGGTGATTTGGGTAATCAGGTCGGCATGGCCTTTGGTGCTGGTAATCGCCATACGTGCTTCAGAACGGAAAGTGTTCATCAGTTCGGTAAGCACTGTCCAGTCGGGGCGTTCGATGGTAATCATGGTCATGATTTTGCCATCTTCGCCATAGACCGCTGAGGCCCAACACGGCATGGAAGCGCCGGAAAGCAGCATCGTAAACCGAATCGGTTCGGATTGGCGTAAAGCCCTAGAGCGGATTTCACTGGCGGTAGGGCTGTCTCCGGTGCGGCCAGCATCAATGAGCATGGCACACGCCGGCCACCCCTGAGCACGCAAAACTGGCAGATTTTTGCCAAGAATTTGGCGGGCGGCGTGGTTATCTAAAACCAGATGGCCTTCTGAGTCGAAAACAATGATGCCCTCACCCAAACTATCTACAATGGCTCGGTAGTCGAGGTTTTTGAGAGTGGGTCTTGCGCCGCCCATACCGATGAGAGCCTCCACCAAAGAAGAATCAGTTAAAAAGGGGTTAAATAATTCCCCTATGATGATACCACTTTCCCTCCCATCGCGTGGAACTGCATTTCATTCGGCCTTGCCAAACTTGTTAGAGATTTGTCTGGACATCCTAGTCACGTGCCCGTAAATGCGGAAATAAGAGCACTTCGCGTATAGTGCTACGATTGGTCAGCAACATCACCAAGCGGTCAATGCCCAAACCTACACCCCCACATGGCGGCATCCCATAGCGCATGGCCCGCAAATAATCTTCATCTACTGGCGCGGCGTCTTCGTCTTCCTCGCCATACAAACGCCCCATTTCTAAAAAGCGTTCTTCTTGGTCAAGCGGGTCATTCAATTCGGTGAAGGCATTGCCAAGTTCCATGCCTGCGATGTAATACTCAAAGCGTTCGACATGGGTCGCGTCGCCATGTACCTTTTTGGCAAAGGGCGAAATATCCTCTGGGTAATCCATAACAAAGGTAGGTTGAATCAAATGCTGTTCTACTTCGCCCAATAAATGCTCAATCAGCTTGCCGCGTGTTTGACCCGGACGGAATTGCAGGCCAGACTTACGCATTTCTTGTTCCAAAGACTTGGCAGTAGGGTGTTCGACGTAATCAATTTCAAGGTGCTGGCGAATGATCTCGCGCACGGTTACACGCCGCCATGGGGGTGCTAAATTGATTTCATGTCCCTCAAAGTGGGTAATGGTGGACCCATTGACCTGTTGGGCGGCGTAGGCCACCAAGCGTTCGGTAATGTCCATTGCGCCAGCATAGTCAATATAAGCCTTATAAAATTCAAGTTGGGTGAATTCGGGATTGTGCTTGAAACTGACGCCTTCATTGCGGAAATCACGCCCGATTTCATAGACCCCATCATAGCCACCCACGAGCAGACGCTTGAGATAGAGTTCAAAGCTGATTCGCAGATATAAATCTTGATGAAGTTGATTGTGATGGGTGGTAAAGGGTCGGGCGGCGGCTCCCCCATAAATCGGCTGCAAAATCGGGGTCTCAACCTCTAAGAAGCCTTCATTATCCAAAAAATTTTGGACAGCGCGGATAATCTTGGAGCGCTTGCGAAAGACATCTCGCACATCGGGGTTGACGGCAAGATCGGCATAACGCTGGCGGTAGCGTTCTTCCACATCGCTAAATTCGCCATACCGTTCAACTGTGCCGTCATCCAGCCGCTGTTCCTTAATGATGGGCAGGGGACTGAGCGCCTTCGATAGCAGCCGCAGTTCACTGACCTCGACGCTGACCTCACCCGCCTTTGTCCGCATCATCTTGCCAGATGCCTGTAAAAAGTCACCCAAATCCAAATCCTTGCGGACATGCTCAAACATCGCCTCGCCAATGGCATCAATCCGCACGAATAACTGGACGCGACCTGTACCGTCTTCAATATGCGCGAAATAAATCTTGCCCTTTAAGTTTTGGCGCACGATCCGGCCACAAACAATGACTTCAATGATTTCGGGTGATTCAGGATTACCGGACTCGGCACGCTCAAAAGTTTCGATGGCGGCTTGGGCCGTGTGGGTGCGTTGTACCCGTGCTGGATAGGGGTCAATGCCCGCATCACGCAGTCGTTGGAGCTTATCAAAGCGATCTTGTTCGACGTTATTAGTGGGTTGCCACGTCATGAAAATTCCCTCATTCTGAATGACATCTGATAATAAAAAACGCCCGCGTTGGTCAAAACCAGACACGGGCATTCGTTAGATTTAGAAACGAGTGGCGATTTAGTCAATCGCTACCACTTCAAAGACGATTTCCCCGTCTGGTGCATTCACTTTCACTTTATCGCCCACTTTTTTGTTCATGAGCGCCTGTCCCAATGGGCTTTTATACGAGATTTTACCCACTTGGGGGTTGGCTTCGGCAGCACCGACCAACAGGTAAATTTCGGTTTCTTTTTGGCCTTTTTCCCGCACCGTTACTTTATCGCCCAAGCCTACAATATCTTTGCGCCCATCCTCTTGGATGACCCGCGCATTACGCAAGATGGTCTCAAGGCGGATGATTTCGCCCTCCAAAAAGGCTTGATCATTCTTGGCGTCTTCATATTCGGCATTTTCCGCCAATTCGCCGCCTTCTTCCATCGCCTGATGCAAACGTTGTGCAATTTCTTGACGGCGGACGGTGCGTAGAAAATTGAGTTTTTCTTCTAACTCCTGAAGACCCTCCAGAGTTAGATATTGAATATCATCGGTCATGCGCTTATCCTCGGATCCGTCGTTAAAAATATCAACAGCATCCTAAACCCTGCTGTTTACTTGTCTTTCCAAGCCTATGAACAAAAAAGGCCCATATCGGGTCTGTTACAAAACGTTGATTGCCGCTATATTCCCAATGCCTTGCACGAAACATCATACCATAGAAACATTTTAAAAATCAAACATTTTTTATGTGTTTCTGATATGCCAGTTTGGAGGGTGATTTTGCAGCCGCCAACGCCATCCCACCGGATAACCGATCATCTTGGCAACGTCTCCCACCACGCGGATGATTACTATCCAGACGAGGCTTTGTAGCTTACCTCTTACGCCTAATCTATCCCATATACGCGGCAGACGTTGATAAGGTTGTTTAAGATAAACGACCCCTCCCACGATATACAGCAATAAGAATAGAGGGTGGATAAACAACGCCCATGCCAAAATCAGTGGCGTCACCACCAGATAGGTGATATATCGGACAGCATGACGTTTGCGCCATAAATCGGCTTTGCCATCCCCTCGCGCATACAAATAATACTGCCGATAATAACTTTTAAGCGTGATGCGCGGTTTAAAATGAGCAATCGCGTTGGGCTGCCATGTAAAACTGCCAATTTGTGCCCGTACCCGAAAATCAAAAATCAAATCTTCGCAGTAATCCAGCCATTCAGGATACCCCCCAATGGTTTCCCACAAGCCTTTGCGGAAGGCGACACTGCGACTCGATGGCAAAAATGTAGCGGGGTTGATGTCCTCCAGCGTCGGCAAAACAGTCGCGCTCATCGCCACTTCAAAAGGGGAGGTTGGATTCGGATCACCCTGAAAAAAACCCGCGACGGCTTGGGTCGTGGGGTCTTGTTCAAACGGGGCGATGAGATGAGCCAACCAGTCGGGTTCAAGGCGCACTCCGGCGTCGGTGCTGGCGATAATCTCACAGGTAGATTCCGCAATGGCCCGATTGCGCCCCTGACTGATATTCGCCCCCGGTAGCGAAACCACTTTCAGCGGCAAACGACCTTGATAGGCGTCCAAAATATTCAGCGTATAGTCGCGGCTGCCTCCATCTACAATGACGACTTCATCGGGCTGACGGGTTTGGTTGGCGATGCTGTCCAGCCATGCCGGAGCCGATTTCGCTTCATTCAAAACGGTGGCGATAATGGCAACTCGCTCGGTCATGCCTGTTCTTTCTGTTGGTGGATGCGGTGCTTGATGGTTTGCAGCAGTTGGTCATAATCGCGGTGAGATTTGCTGGAAATAGCAAAAACGGGGGTTGTGCCATGCCCGGCAGCAAACCCAACGACGCGGAAGGCCCACCCCAACGCACCTTTTTCCACCAAAATCATCTGCCCCTTTGTCACAGGCCGTTTGGTGAGATTTTGCTGGCGGGCTGGGGGCGGCGGCTTCATTAAGGAGTGGTCAGTCAACGCTGTCAATTGTTCCCATGCCACCATGCGCGCTTTCCACACCAGCGGCTTGATTCGTACTCCCTCCTCTTGTAGGGTGATTTGGGGATGGAGGGCGGTCAAGATAATCAGCGGAAAAATCATACCCAATAGGAACGGGATCATCAAAAGCATCAGAGGCAGGCCATAGGTGAGGCCCGCGATGAATAGGCCGACTGCGCCAAACACAATGCCGACCATGCCAGCGAGTGCCAGCCATCCAACCATACGCCGCAGCACGGGATGGGGATGGGGGTGATTGGAAAGAATGCTCAAATTAGGGTATCCTGCTTATTCAATCTTCAGACGGCAGAATTATACGAGTGAATGTGTGACCTCACAACGTAAAAACAATCCCACTATCGAAATTAGTCTGACCGACATCGCGCCGGGGGGGTATGCGGTTGGGCATTATAAGGGCCATCGTGTCCTAGTGCCCTATGCCGTCCCCGGTGAACGGGTAGCAGTGCGCCTCATCAACACCGATGAGCGCGAATGGCTGGCGGAGGGGGTGCAGTTAATCGAAGCCTCGGCTGACCGTATTAAACCCCGCTGTCCTCATTTTGGGCCGGGGCGGTGTGGTGGCTGTCAATGGCAGCACATGACCTATCAAGCCCAAATCGCCCTCAAGACCGATATTGTCATTGACCAACTGACTCGCTTCGGTGGTTTGGATGACCCCCCCGTGCAATTTGCCATTGCTTGCCCGGCCCAGTGGGGCTATTCATCACAAGCGACTTTTTTCCCCGCCAAAGACGATCAATTAGGCTTTCGTGCCACCGACCCGCGTCAGATCACCCCGATTGAAGAATGCCACATCGTCTTACCCGAACTCATGCGGTTGTTGGATGAACTTGACCTCGATCTCGAAAATTTGCGTGAGGTGCGGCTAAATCTCAGTGAAGATCATCAGCATCTATTGGTGCTGCGCAGCAAAGATGACACCCCGCCAGAATTGGAAATTACCCTGCCTGTATCCGTCAATTTTCTGTTGAGTGATAATGAACCGTTTAATATGGTGGGTTCGACCCATGTGGTGCATCAAGTGGGTGGACGCTGGTTTCGGGTGACAGCAGGCGTCTCGTTCCGCTCGAATGTGCCTCAGATGGAGACGATGGCAAAAGTCATCCTTGATTATCTGGCACTGCGAGGCGGTGAAAGTGTTTTAGATTTATATGGCGGGGTTGGCGTTTTCTCTGCGATGGTGTCTGATAAAGCCGATTTTGTGACGTATGTGGACAGTTATCCTCCGGCTGCGACGGACGCTGAAGCCAATCTTGCCGATCTTGAAAATGTGGACATCATTGAGGGCAGTGTCGAATCCTTTTTAGGTGAACTGCTAGAAAATGGACAGACTTATGATGCAGTGATTCTTGACCCACCACACACTGGTTTAACTGACGATGCCATTGAAGGGGTCGGCGATCTAAAATTTACCCGTCTGGTGTATGTCAGCCAAGACGCAGTGACGTTGGCGCGGGATGTCAAAATTCTCACCCGCAAATATGGCTATGAATTGATTGACGTACAGCCGATTGATTTTGCGCCGCAGACTGCCAATATTCAGTGCGTGGCCTTGTTAGAACATCCTGAAAGTAGAGACGCATGACCCCAACACAAACCCTTAATCTCGTAGATGCCCTGCAAAAAACTATCCCTATTGCGGAAGAAGCCGGGGCGCTGCTGCGTGAACATTTTGCTCGCCCACGTAGGGCACTCAACAAAAGCTCGGTGATTGATCTGGTCACGGAGGCCGATAAACAAAGTGAAGCCTTAATTGTCAACAAACTGCGCGAATTTTTCCCGACCCATCAAATTGTGGGGGAGGAAGGCGGCGCATATGACCACGCAGGCACGAACGGCGATTATCGCTGGTTTGTGGACCCCCTCGACGGCACAACCAATTTTGCACACGGTCTACCTATTTTTTCCGTCTCGTTGGCGCTGACCGGGCCAGATGGTAAGCCCATTGTCGCGGTTGTGTATGACCCCACGCGGCACGAAACATTCGCAGCAGCGAAGGGGTATGGCGCCACCTTAAATGGTGAACTGATTGAGGTCTCCGCAACGAAGACTCTCGGTGCTGCTCTGCTGATTACCGGTTTTCCCTATGACAAGTGGACCTCACCGGAAAACAACCTCGATCACTGGAATAATTTTGTGGTGCGTTCGCAAGGCGATCGGCGTATGGGATCGGCGGCATTGGATTTGTGTTATGTCGCGGCGGGGCGGGCCGATGGTTATTGGGAAGGCAAGCTGCACCAATGGGATATGATGGCCGGGGTGCTGCTAGTTTTGGAGGCGGGTGGACGAGTCACCGATAATCAGGGTGGCACGGATTTTTATGATGTCAAACGGCCTTTCATCGTCGCCACCAACGGTCTCATTCATGACCAGATGTTAGACGTGATTCGACTGGGCAAAGATGCACCGCGTCCGTAAATACTTGCAATGGGTCAGGCCATTTTTCGCGCCAAGCATCCCCTATAGTTTGGTGGTTAACGAGTCACCGGAAAATTGCCTGCGGAAAATTCAAAGTAAATTTCCTATTCTCTCTAAGGAAATTACTGCTGATGAACGTGGCAATTCCCATTTTAGAATACGGGTTACAAGAACCGACCCGGAGATACTTCCATCCATGATTGTTACAGGCAAAGCAGAAGCCCTCGATACTCAAAAAACGATTGTATCGGGGGATATACGTTCATGGTTTTTGGGGTTTTTCATGTTTATGCTTGTGGCTATTTGCTTGATAACATTGGCTGTTGGAATCGCCAATGGTGATTTAATAGCGATAGTATCTGGGGTAATCGGTATCCCCTTTGGCATTTATGGCAATTTCATGTATCGTAAACACGCATATCTCTGGCTAACCAACACGCTCCAATATGTTTTGGAGTCTTAGATTTCTCAAAAAGTGATAAGATGTACCATGTCCGTAAATCCCTGCAATGGGCTAGGCATTTTTTCGCGCCAAGCATCCCTTACAGTCTGGTGGTTGCCGAGTCGCCGGAGAATTGCCTGCGTAAAGTTCAAAGTGGGTTGCCCGTAAAATCTCCTGAAAGGTCATGGTCTTTCACGGTAAATCAATTTTTCAAGATAGCCACCGACAAACAGGGTGATCCACAGTTTAGACTTCTCATAAAGGTTGAATCCCGTCTATTTCTTTTGCTATTCTCCTCAACGGTCATTTCTGGCACATTTCACCTCCTCGATACCCAAAGAACAGAGATTGTGGGGAAAGTGCGTTCGCCTTGGCTATTCTTTCTAATGCTCATGAAAATTTTGGGCGTTGTGATGGTAATTAGCTCCCTGTTTATCGGCGATCTGGAAGTATTGCTATTTGGATTGGCTTATACCTTATTTGTGTTCTACTTCATCAGCGTCATCCGAAAGACTGCCTATAAGGGATTGCTGGACGCATTAAGGCAGTCCCTTGAATCCTAAACTCTATTCTTTTGGCTCCCAGAAAGGCAGCATCATCTATGCGGGTGATAAAACGATTTTTTACCCCTACTATTCAATATAGCCTAGTGGTTGCGGAGTCGCCGGAAAATTGCCTGCGTAAAATTCAAGGTGGGTTGCCGCTGAAATCCAAAGAAACCTATTCGCAACGTTTCTTGGAACAAAATCAGTATTTCAAAATCGCCGCCGACAAGTATGGCGACCCGCAATTTGAGGTACTTGTTAGAAGGGTTGACCCCGGAATCATTGGGTCAATGGTAATTACGGGCAGATTTTCGCCACTTGATTCTCAAAGAACGCTCGTATTTGGGGAGGTGCGGTCATGGGCCTTTTGTTTTCTAATTTTTATGCTTGTTGTGGTCAGTCTCTTTATGTTTGCGGCACTATGTGATGACAGTCTAATTGGCTTATTGATTGGCTTGATTATAGTGCCAGTGGTTGTTTACTTTAATGTGGCTAGACAAAAAGCAACCTCATCCCTAATAGATACCCTCAAGCAGTCTCTTGAATCCTAAACCCTACGGTTTGGAGTTTCAGAAAGGCAGCATTCCTATTAAGCTACGAAGGTGATAAGGGAATTTTTCACCCCTACTGTTCAATATAGCCTAGTAGTTGCGGATTCGCTGGAAAATTGGCTAATGTTTTTCAAGGGTGCCTAGCCAGAATGAAATTACCCAGCATGGAATTCAAAACTTGGATTTCGTCGAACCCTGCAACTTCCAATTCTTGTTGAAAATCTTGGTGGCTTACTGGACGAATCCCCCAACTTCCATAAATCAGGCGCTGTAAGCTATTTGCACGCCCAGTCTCTGTGTGTAAATCTTCATCCGTAGCCAGCGGCTCATTTTCCAGTGGGGCAATGAAGTATCCTCTAGGCTTGACCGCATCAAAAGCCATTTTGAGCGTCCCTGCTCGACTTTCGACTGGGAAAAAAGTATGTGCCCAATGTACAAAATCAAATTTGCTCTGATCGGGAAACTCGCGTGCATCTCCTTGCCAAAAAACGACTCGATCATGGACGTTGAGCGCGATTGCCCGTCGCCGGGTTTCCTCTAAAATATCACCTGCAATCTCAATAGCTACTGCTGTTGAATCGGGAAAAGCAACAAGTGTACCCAAAAGGCCGCTGCCAACCCCACAGCCTATGTCTAAAAATTGCGCTCCTTGGGCTAGGCGTTCGTATATGCCGGGTATGCTCTGAAAGAATAGATCCAAAACGATGGGGCTATGCGGCGAAAATGGATTTGTGGTTACGCCTTTTGCGAGTGTAAGTCGCTCCGCAGAAGTTAATGTCCAATATGTTTCAGTATTTTTGAGGGATGCCGCAATCAGGTTTGACAAGACTTGAGCATGGTCTAGAATCACTTCAAAAGAAAACACAGCCTCGGGTGCGGCTAATGTAGCCCACATATCTGCAAGACGATAGGTATCGTTTTCCTTAACAAATACCCCATGTGCATCGAGAGCGTGGCAATAATCACCCACCCTCTCTATATCTGTATTCATGTTGGCTGCAAACTGTTGAGTGGTGGAAGGGGTACGGGCTGCGGTTAACAACCCAGAATCAACAGCCCCTCTAAGCAATCCAAGAAACTGAAATCCAGCGAGTAACGGTGTAAGTACGGCGCTTGCCTCAAAGTAATTCTGCAATACCTTAAGGACCGGGTGTTCTTGAATCATTTTGTATTCCCTTTGTTAGACTACGATGCAGTAATGTTTTGGATTGAGCCTCGGTATAGACGAATCTATTCTACGGCTTGGCCTCCCCGACGGGCAAAATAGACTGGACGGGCTGGAAATTCAAGATTAAATCCAGCACTTCTTCGGGGGTCGTGCCGACTTTAAAAAGATTGCGGTTATTGGCGCGTATAAAGCCCTCAGTGACACACTTGTCAACAAACCCGATGAGGGCGTCATAATAGCCTGCCATATTGAACAACACGATGGGCTTGGGATGAATCCCCAACTGTGACCATGTGACAATCTCAAAAAATTCATCGAATGTGCCATAGCCCCCCGGCAGCGCGACAAACGCATCAGCCCGATCCGCCATTAACGCTTTGCGCTCGTGCATGGAATCCACCACAATAGATTCGGTTAATCCGGTGTGGCGGCGCTCGACGGTGTTCAGCGCGTGGGGAATAATTCCGACGACCTGTCCGCCATTTTCCAAAACGGCATTAGCGATCACCCCCATTAAGCCAATCATGCCCCCGCCATACACCAACCCAATCCCCTGTGATGCCATCAATTGACCAAGCGCCACCGCATTTTCGGCGTAGGCCGGATTTGTCCCCACATTTGAGCCACAATACACGCAGATATTTTTGACCGGATAAGCCATGCCGATGCCTCCCAATGGCGAGATGAATAGAGGTACATTATACACCTGTTCGATAATCGCAGTGGGTGATTTAACCGACTTTTTGCTTACGATGCAGTATTTTGGAGTCCGGCCCGTTTTAAGAGATAGAACAGTCAACCTTGCGGGGCAACTTCTAGGTGGATGCAGAACACGAACGGCATTTAATTGAGCAGGCGCAACGGAATACCGACCCAGCAGCGATACAGGCCTTGTATCGGCAGTATTTCCCACGTGTGTTTGCCTATGTCGCCTATCGTGTCGGGCGAAAACAGGATGCTGAGGATGTGGTATCGGAAATTTTTCTGCGGGTGATTGAACATCTAGACACCTTTGAATATCGGGGTGAGGGGTCATTTGCGGCGTGGATGTTCAAAATCGCCCATACCCAAGTCGCCAATTTTCATCGCATCCATGAAACGCAATCACCCATATTGTTAGAGGACTTGCCTGATATTCAATCGAATGCCCTTGCACCGGATAGTGCCCTCATTCAGAAAGAGCTTTTTGCCCGATTGCACCATTTGATTACGACCCTTGCCCCGCGCCGCCAAGAGGTGATTACGCTGAAATTTTTTGGCGGCCTGCGCAATCAAGAAATCGCTGAATTGTTGGGCTTGGATGAGCGTACCATCGCCTCGCATTTAAGTCGGGGGTTGGAAGATTTGCAGCGGAAATTTGAGGAAGAGAAGGCCAACCATGAATAAACATCAACCGGAATCAGGCCACGACATCGAAAAATTACTCACGGCGATAACGCCCCAAGCGGATGTCCATTTTCAGGAAAAATTGGAGCGACAGGTGTTGGCGGCGTATCTACAAAAAAAGGAGGGAGATAAGGTGAAAGCGAACGGTCATTTGGTCATGTATGCGAATTTTGTACCCAAGTTGGGCGTGAAAAATAGTCGTCAACGCCGATGGTCTATTTCGTTGGCAGCGACACTGATGATGGTGTTTTTTGTGGGGGCGTTGATCGCTTTTGTAGGTGGTTTGCCGGGGCCATCTCATGAAATTCACTATTCAGCCTTGCAGCAGTTGACTCCTAGCTCTGCGGCAACCCCAACCCCAAATGTTATAGGCAGGGTTCCGGTGGTCGTTGCTACTTTCAGGTTAGAGAAGTATACGCAGTTGAAGGTCTCTTTGCTTGAAATGCAATATCGACAAGCAGACTTGATGCCGGAGGATGTTTTTTATGATATCGAACCCTTGATAGGAGCCGTGCTTTTGGAAGTTGCGGCTGAAAATAGACCCATAACCCGAAGCATAGTAGCTATCCCGCCAAGTACGGAGGAGACCCAGCCCGTCTTGGTAACGAATGTTGCCATTACATTTGGCACGCCTATCACCTCCCACATGCTGACCGTCCAGTTTGTTCACCCCGACGAGGCGCCCGAAAATTTATTTTATGAATCCCCTCTACGTGACTCCCTAGAGACAAGCATATTTCGACCCGGATTACAAGCAACTGAAGATATACCTAGTGGGACAATACTGTTGACTTCACACGTTTCGCAAGAGGGTTTGAGGTTTGTTTCTGATCCCTCGGCGGTGACTTTGACTACTCGACCCGTTGTAATGACTACCCAAGCCATTCAGCGGGGGACAGTGATTACGGAGGAAATATTGACCGTCGTGTATTGGTCTAGCGATATTGCAACTGCTGATATGTATGACAATATTGAGACCATCGTAGGGCAAACCATCCTAACCGATTTGCGCCCCTATTCTCCTATTTTGACCGAGTTTTTTGCCCAAGAGCCAGAGGATGAGACCGCAAGGGAAATAGAGGCCGGACGGGTTGCCATCGCAGTACCTATACCCGATGACCACTTCTTCTATGGGTTTCAGGTTGGCGATATGGTCAGTATAACGGCGAGTTTTTTCTACATAGATGCCGATGAAATAAGCGTATATCAAATAACCCCTGCTCCCGATTTGCCAGAAGGTATTGTTGTGCCCAATGATGTTACTGGGACTTCTCGGTTGAGCGTTCAGGAGGTTATTGCTGATGCAAAAATCATCGACCTAAATACAATGACGGCACCAGACGACAGCACTATGCAGGCTATGGTCTTAGCCGTGACCTCTCAACAGGCGGTAGTTCTAACTTGGCTGTTGGATGCCCAAATTCCGCTGCAATATCGAATCGTGACACCTGTGTCCGAAAGCGATTAGTTTGATGAGGCTCATAAACGCCTTAGATTATGAGCCTTTCCTTATTTCCAAATTCTCTAAATCTATGATTGCTCCTACCTGAAGCAGAAAATCGAGACCGATAATCCCATCAATAGCAAAACCATACTCTAATCGTCCCATTTGAATCGTGAAGGGCGATGCAGTTAGATCATCAATAGATAAAGCATCTACCATGCCCTCGATTACCGCTTCTCGCCCCCCAATGCCCGATACAAACCGAATGGATGCTTCGAGAGCAGGTTGAACACCGATTTTTAGCAAGTCGTCGGTTCTGAAAACACTAGCGGCGGAACCTGTATCTATCAATACATTGGGAAGGGAAATTTCATTGCCATTGGCACGTAAAATCGCGGTAACAAAAGGTAGTCCAGAAACGATAGATAATTGGGTCATTTTTCACTGGGGATACGGTGGAAACTGTCCATAATACCAATATTCAGCTCTGGTCGGGCGGTATGCACAACATAAAATTCGCGTACCCCATCTGTAATTGATTTGTAGTGTTCCCATGCTGGTACAAAATCACTGCCGAACACCCCGATGACCTCAAGATTTTCAACAATACGCTGTGTCCCGGATGTATAAGCGTCTAGCGCCTCAATGACGACCCAACAATTTGGATATTCTGCTCGAATGGTTTGCCAGTCCATATGCTGTTCTCCATAAAACCCTTCTTTAATTTATTATACGGTATGCACGAATAGTCTGCTTGACTTATCCCCCCGAAAACCCCTATACTGGCTTTTTGTAATCACCTACTCTTTTTGATTGGTATTGGGCAAGCATGTTTCTGGATAACCGCCTCTTCATCCAGAATAGCCAAAACCAATCCGGCTGGTCCAGCCGGAAATAACTTCACGTCGCATGGTGAGCCACGCTCATCCGACAACACCCACTTCTGACACAACCCATCGTACCGCGTAATCAGTTTCAAAAACTGGTTCATTCACATTTGAATTTTTGCATAACTGGAAGAGGCCTATCATGGATATTGGACTCCTGTTAAAGGGGATGCTCATTGGGTTTTCAATCGCCGCACCCGTCGGCCCGATTGGAGTGCTGTGCATTCGGCGCACTTTGATGGATGGACGGGTAGCGGGTTTAATTTCGGGGTTGGGGGCGGCTACCGCCGATATGTTGTATGGCTGTATGGCGGCCTTCGGGGTGACATTTATCGCCAATTTGCTGATTGACCGCATTGACCTCATTCAACTCGTCGGGGGTAGCTTTCTGCTCTACCTCGGTGTCAAGACGATTCGTTCCCGGCCAGCGACGGAAGAGGCCAAGATTGAATCGCGTAATTTGTGGACGGCCTACGGTTCGACTCTGCTCTATACCCTCACCAACCCCATGACCATCCTCTCGTTTGCAGGGATTTTCGCTGGGGTAGGGTTGGCGGAAGATCATCCTGAATTTGGCGCGGCGCTGATTTTGGTCATTGGGGTGTTTTTGGGGTCGGCTAGTTGGTGGTTTATTTTGAGCGGTGGGGTAGGAGCATTACGGGCCAAATTTAACCCCAACTGGCTGCTGTGGGTCAATCGCGCCTCCGGTGTTATCATTGCCGCGTTTGGCCTCTTGCAATTGTGGCGAATCATCAATTAAGGAGCAATCATTATGGCGGACGGTCGGTTAGTGGATATTGGCGATACGCAGCTTTATATTGTCGAACGGGGGCAGGGGTATCCATTGATTGTGTTACATGGCGGCCCCGGTCTCGATCACCATATGTTTGGGGATTACCTTGACGCACTAACCGACCACTACCGCCTGATTTTGGTAGATCAGCGCAGTCAGGGGTTGTCTCCTATGACCCCCGACAGCACGTGGACAATCCCCCAGATGGCCCAAGATGTGGTCTCGTTGGCACAGGCGTTGGGCCTAAACGAATATGCGGTGTTAGGCCATTCTTTTGGGGCGATGGTCGCCTTGCAAAACGCGGTAGATTTTCCGGGTGCGGCAGCGCAAACGATTGTCTCATCGGGTGTGCCCTCCGCCTCCAAATATCTCGGCCCGCATGTCCAGTTTCATATCGAAAATTTTGAGCCACTCGAACTGCGTGAACAGGTGGCGGCCTCATGGGAACGCGAGACAATCGCCCAAACCCAAGAGGATGTCGCGTCGCTGCTGACTGACCAATTTCCCTATCATTTTCGTGACCCTTTTAGCCCCCTGATTCAGGAGATGTGGCAGCGGACGGTGGGGGCGGTCTATGCGCCCGATGTCCTGCGCCATTTTTCCACACAAGCCTATGGCGGGATTGAGGTCGAAGACCAATTGGGTCATGTCACGCAGCCCGTTTTGGTATTGGCAGGGCGTTATGATCGAGCCTGTTCCATTCCAGCCGCCGAAGCCATCGCTACCGGGATTCCCAACGCACAGTTGGTGATTTTTGAAAACAGCGGCCATATGACCTATATCGAAGAAAATGAGCGTTATTTGCGGAAAGTACGTCAATTCCTAGATCGAGGTTAAGATGGCAGGCTATTCCAAAAAATCACTGGTGGAAAAGTTAGGCATCAAGCTGGGGGCGAAAATCGCTATTCTGAACGCGCCTGCCAATTACGATGTTACACTTGGCCCACTGCCCGATGGTGTTGAACGCAGCGAATCTATCCAAGCGGGGGCAGACTTGGATTTTATTCAATTTTTCACGACCTCCCGAGCTGAATTTTTAGCACAGTTTGATACTCTAAAAGCTGCTATTAAACAAAATGGAATGGTGTGGGTGTCATGGCCCAAAAAAGCCGCCAAAATGCCGACTGACCTTGATGAAAATATTGTGCGTGACATCGCGCTCGAAAATGGCCTCGTTGATGTCAAGGTCGCCGCAATTGATGAGGTTTGGTCGGGGCTAAAATTAGTCTATCGGGTCAAAGACCGGAAATAAAACGCGGTGGATTGACACCCTGATTGCTCAAATTGGTTCGAGGTGTTTTTCCTCCCACGCAAGATAGGCCGCCCGCAGTTGGAGTGTCAGTGGGCCGGGTTTGCCAGCGCCGATGATATGCTCATCAATTTGCACGACAGGCACAATTCCCCGACTGGCGCTTGTGACAAAGGCTTCGCTGATGGTGGGGATTTCATTTATTTTAATGGGGCGCAGTTCAATCGGCAGGATGTTCGGCGTGACTTCCAAGACTATTTTGCGCGAGATACCCCCCAAAACGCCTTCCCCTGCGGTATAGAGCTTGCCGTTCATGATGGCATAAAAATTCGTACTGAAGCCTTCCAACAATTCCCCCGCATCGTTCAGGATAATCCCTTGAAAGGCGTTGGCGGGAATGCTGGCGCTGGCAGCTTCGCGTTGGGCCACCCAATCATTCGTTTTGGCAGCGGGGTTATGCCGAGCGATATGTACAGTAGCAACCATCACGCCCTTTTCATACATGATTGGCGACCACCCCCCAAAGGGTTCAATCGTCAAAATCAGATGGTCGGGTTGATGGCGGGGGACGGTCACGCGAAATCGGGCATTTTCATGGCCCGCCTCATCCAGCATAGAGCGCAGGGCCGTTCGGAGCGTAGCACGATCTAGCTTTAGAGGGATGTTTTCAAGGCGTGCCGATTCTTCCATGCGGTCAAGGTGAGAATCGAGTAGTAGGGCATAATTTTTGCGATAGGTGCGGGTGATGGTGTAAATGCCGTCTGGTTCATGATGGGCCGCGCCTGCCAGCGAATCCGCCGTATAATCAGCATCGCGCAGGCCATCGGGCGTTAAGATTTTGATCAAGGTGGGCATAGGTGTCCTCAGTTAATACGGATAGACCGCTAAGATCACAGGCAGGTCACTGACCGACGGAATCAAGAGGGGGTCTTGGCCGGGACGGGCC
The DNA here is from genome assembly GCA_013112715.1 of Chloroflexota bacterium. GTDB lineage: Bacteria > Chloroflexota > Anaerolineae > Aggregatilineales > J027 > CFX10. The sequence goes on along the minus strand of JABFGB010000016.1, from coordinate 105,701 downwards.
AGCATCATCGCCGTAGAACGTCCGCCATCCAAATTGAAGGCCACATTAATATCAAGCCCACTGTCCAGCAGCCATGCCTGTAAATCATTCAGACTGATTGTACCGAATAATCCGGTGGACATCAGCAAAATGCGCCCCTGCATATCTTGGGCAATGACCGTGCGGCGCGAAGGGGTATCAAAGCCTTCCCCTCTTGGCGCACGTAGCCCACCTGCTTTAATCAGCATCGGAAATCCCTGTACGGCTTGCTGCAATAATTCGCCTTGATAGGGTTCTTCTACCAGTGAACGCACCTGAATAATTCCACTCGCGTCTATCTGGAACATGCCCCCAAAATCAAGCAGTGAATAGCCGTACTGAGTGCCATCGGCGACTACCAAGCCAATCGCCTGATCGTTTTCATCAAAAAAGTTGCCGTTCACAAAAACCGCCGCACCTGTCAACTCGTTGCGCCATTCCGAAAAACTGCGTGGGTCGCCCGCATTATAATGCACCCGAAAAAAAACTTGAGTCGGGTCAATTCGCACGATGGTCATATCAAACTGATTTTTATATGACATGGTTCGATATTCCACACCCGGAAAGGTCGCTGTCCATGTTGTGGGGGGCAAGGGGGTATTGGTTGCGGATGGCGATGATGTTTCCTCTGATGTGGAAGAAAGGGAACAGGCGGTGACAATAATCATCCACAATAATGTGAGTAGAACTGCGATTGACTTCAAATGAACACCTATTGAACAATGGGGCAGGTCAGCGTGACCCACCCCATAGTATAGACGACAGATTCGGTTTATTCATCGCCACTGCGTTTCTTCTTCAGCAATTGTGAGGCCGAGTGTTCTCCACTGGCTTTGGCAGGTGTCGGCTGTGGTTTAGGCGGTTGCGGCTTGGGTGGCGGTGGGGCGACGGTGGCGGTCGGGGCGGCTTTGGTCGAATTGGGCACGGCGGCTTTCGGCACGCTAGATGAAATGGGTGGGGTCGCAGCGGTTGGTGTTTGACCAGATGCTGTTGTTGGTGGCGTGGCGATTTTGCGTTTAGCAAGTGCGCTGGCGGTTGCCGCTGGTGTGGCGACCACTGGCGCTCCAACAGGCGGACGTTCTTGGCGTTCCTCTTGGGCCGGTTGCTCCTTTTCACTGGCCCGTTGTTTGGCATGTTTGAGGCCGACCATTACCCCCGCGGTTTCTGTTTCTTGATACGCTCGTTGGTTCATGCCAAAACGATGCCGCAGCCCTTCCCGTGCCCGTTCCACATCGCTGCGATTGATGACCAAACGCCGCACCGCAATATCACCAATCAAGAGGAATGCGGCTGCCCCCAAGAAAAACGGCCAGAGCGAACGGGCGGCTTCTTCGTGGTCAAGGTTATGCAAAAAGGCGGCAGCGGGATTACCAGCCAGCGATATACCATTGGAAATTTTCTCCAAAAACAGTTCATCCGGCTCGGCAAGGCTATATTCCGGCGAATAGCTGAGTACCCATCCGGTGCTTTGGGCAACCGTTGCCTCGATCGGTGCGCCTTCACGGGTTGAACCCGCCACCGTCAAAATATAGGTACCTTCGGTGTTGGGGGTAAAGACGGCTTCATATCGGCCCGGCGCGACCTGTTGCAATTCGGTGTTGATGGTGGTGCGGTCAGGCGTGACGATATTGGCATCTAATTCGAGGTCATTGAGATAGTTACCCAGATCATCACGGGCATCTACGACTAAAACGGCCTGTTCGCCGCGTTGTTCAACATAGGCTTCGAGTTGACTGTTGGTGCCCTCGGTGATCGTCCAGCGCACTACCTGATTCCAAAAGCGCGTATATTGCTCCCAGTTCACCCAATCGCGTCCCCAACGGGCGGTTGCATCCGAGGTAAAGGCCACCGAACGCCCCAAGCCATATTGCCATTGAGCCAACAGCGGGTCTTCCTCTGGCCCGCGCAGCACCACCGTCGCCGTATCTTTTTCCGTTGTGGCGATATACCCCTGTAACTGGGGCGTACTGGTGATGCCATCCATAATCGGGCTACGGGCGGTCAGGGTGGGGAAGAAGGGGTCTTCAAAAATATAGGAGCGTGTTGCCAACACCGTCTCAGCCGCAAAAATCGCCGGGATGTTTTCGATGGTCGTCGTCACATGGAAATTACCCCCCCCACGCGGCGGTAGGCGCTCCAACCAGCGGGCATAATCCGTACCGACAGCGATGACGGAGGTGGTGATGTCGTAATTATCAAACATGCGCCCGACCAATTCCGTAATGCCAATTTCACTTGCGCCCCCATCCGTCAGCAAAATGATATGTTTGAGTGTGGAGGGATCATCCGGCAAAATACGGCTGGCAGCGGTCAATCCGCCAAAAATATCTGTACCCCCACCGGGGCGCAGTCGTCCCACTTCGTCGGCCATGACCTGACGATGGGCGGCATCTCCCATTTCTTGAATATCCAACACCCAAAAGGCTTGGCTGTCGAATGAAACCACCCCGGCCCGGTCATAATCATTTAAGAAATTAAATGAGCGAATGATGGCTTCTTTGGCAAGTTCAAGATTCGACACCCCGCTTGGCCCCGCGATTTCCATTGAACCGGAGCGGTCAATCACAAACAACATCGTCAACTGGGGGATACGGGTCTGGTCACGAATCCGCATATCAACGGGCAGCACTTCTTCGAGCGGGGTCTCAAAATACCCGCCAACGCCATAACTGTTGGGGCCACCAATGACCACTAGGCCGCCACCCAAATCCCGCACATAGATTTTGAGCAGTTCCATCTGGTCGGGCAGCAGCGAAGTCGCCGAGACATTTGCCATCACGATGCTACTGTACTGGCTCAAGGCGGCCAAGCCCATTGGGAGGTCGTCCGGGGTGATAGTGTCTATCTCAAAACCCGTCCCGACGAGGGCCGGTTGCAAATATTGAAGTTCGGCGGGGTCACTGGCGACTAACAAAATGCGCGGCTGTCCGGTGATACGGGTAAAAGCCGAAAGTTCATTATTTTTGTAAAAGCCGTCCACACTTAACGGTTCTATCTGCACGCGGAAATCTACAAACCCAGTGCGGGGGGATTGAATTGGGCCAATCGAATAGCGTTTGGTCCCCGCTTCCAAATCCACTTCGGTGTTATAGATGACGACCCCGCCGGACAGCACACGCAGTTCGGCACGGGTATCGGTTTCGCTTTCAATCGTTACAATCAGGTCAAAGGGTTCGTCTTGGCTGACCTGCGAAGGGGCGCGGACATTGCTAACCAGAATTTCCGGCGCACGCTGACGGGCAAACGCGACATAATCAATTTGGATACCTGTCGCCTCAGCCAACTGCGCGGCTTGTTCGGCATCGCCAACCGTTTCAATCCCGTCGCTCAAAATCACCATACGTTTGGCGGTGTCGGCGGGGAAAAGGGCAATCCCCAGACGAATGGCTTCGGCAAGATCGGTATTGAGGGTGACAGTGGTGGGTAGGCTGCCGGGTTGGGGTGATAAATTGACCAATTCATCCATCGGGTGTTCAACTTGGGCATTCGCACCGAACAGCACCACCGCCGCTTGGTCGTTCTGGTTCATCTCCGCTATCGAGTCACGCACAAAATCGAGGGCGGACTTTTGGGCAGCGGCGTCCATACTGTCGGACACATCTACCAAAAACACCACCGCCAATTTATCAGCGGCGCGGCGGATCTCAACGCCAGCCATGCCCAAAACGATCAGCAACACCAGCAGGATCCGTATCCCCAATGCAAGGGTATCCCGGCGGCGGCGATAGGCAAGACGAGGCCAACCAATGCGGATGAAGATGGGGATGAGCAGCAGCAGAAATAGGGCGCTCGGATTTGTAATACTCATCGCGTTTTACCGTTCTTACCAATACGAACTATGTTAACGGGTCCGGCCTGCCCAAATTTTCCAACGTGGGCGTGGAGCAGGTTTTGGTTTTGCACTAAACGATTGCCCAATCAGTATCTTGGGTTTGCGGCTCAAGTTTCTATGATAATACCACCATTCGATGCCCAAAATGAGCAAACCCACACTGGCGATAATCATCCACAATTCACGCCGCCCTTTTTCTTCGGACGTTGTGCTGGTGATGCGGGTTTCGCCCTCAGCCGTGACAATGGTGAGTTCATCACGCGGAGCAATGGCACTTTCGGAAGGGTCGAATAGGTTGATGGCAAAGGCATCGCGCTGTACCACATCCTCCCCCAGTTTGACCTCGACCTTATACAAACCGGTCTGGCTGGTATCGGCATAAATCACTTGGGCCGAATTGGTCAGTTCGAGCGTCGTTTTTTCGCCGTCGGGTCGCTCCACCACAATCGCGTCGGCTTCGACTGTCGGGCGAATGGTGATGGGTGAACCGGGGGGCAGGCTGTCACCAGCCGTATTGATGGCGCGTTGAGGCCGATACCATTCCGACAAATTGGAGGCCAAAATGGGCCATGCCAATTGCAAGGGCAGGTCAGAATCTTGCAAAGCAAAGGTCAAAACCGCGACCTGCTGGCCTTCAAACTCACCTGCCAACAACAGCGGTGCTCCCTCGGCGGTTTGGATCAGTACATTCGCCCAATCGGCCCGTTCAATTGTACGAAATTTGCGGATATTTACGGTGCGAAAATCCACAAAGCGGGTAATGGGGTTATCCGCATCGGTCAATCCACCCGACGCCGGATCAATCTCGCTGGCGGAACTTTCACCCGTAACATCAAATAATGGGCCGCTGGTCGAAGGGTCTATGATAAGTAGATCACCTTTAGGCAGGTCTTCATCGGGTAGCCAACCATCCAAAATAGTGAGGTCATAATCCCCCGCTGGCAGGCCTTGATCGGGGGTCACAGTGGTGAGTTCGATACCGGAGATCAGCGAATATATTTGATCAAGGAATCGGTTGCCCTCTGTCACCAATAACGCTTTACCTGTGCCGCTAGGACTAAACACAGCATAGCCCACGTTGTCGCTCTCCACATAATCGGCCACACCAGAATTGGTGGGACGGCTGACGGAGGCTTTGACACGGGTGAAATTGGCGGGCAGGTCATCCATATTGACATCAATGCTGCTTTGGGCAGGCACAGTGTAGCGCAGGGCGTTAAACAGTTCGTCATCCAGATCAACCGCGAAAATAACTTCCACGTCGCTACTGCCATAGTTGCTTATTTCGGCAAATAGCTGCGGTGGACTGTCGGGGAGCGCCCGCACGGAAAGGGCAGTCAACGCAAAATTATCGTCTTCGCGCCCAACCTTTTCATAAATAACCCTGCCGGGAATTTCGGGTAAATTGGGGGGCAGACCACCATCGCTGAGGACGACCACCCGTAAATTATCTACCCCGCGTCCCCCCGCCGCTGCTAACGTCAGGGCACTTTGCCAATCGGCGCTGACCGTACTTGGTTCGGCATCTCGAATAGCGCGGCGGAGTACACTGCGGTCACGCGAGGCAGCGGCAAGCACTTCAGGCACTTCACTGACTCGAATGACCGTCATGGTATCCTCGCTACCCAATGTACTCACTGTATCGAGTGCGATGTCTTGGGCCACCTCAAAGCGTGTTTTGCCGCCATCCATGTCGGTAGCGGTCATGCTGGCCGAGGCGTCGAGGAGCAGCACAATTCGCCCGGTAGTCAGGGTATCTACTTCGGCAAAGGGACGGGCCAACGCCAAGACCAATGCCGCCAAAATCAGCAGTTGCAACAGCATCAGTAGATTGGGCCGTAATTTCTGCCAAGGGGCATTCGCTTCGCGGTCACGAATCAACTGCTGCCATAAAAAGGTACTCGAAATGGGCATGTCGGTACGCCGCAACCGCAGCATATAGAGCAAAAAGATGGGGATAGCGAGGGCGCTTAACCCCAACAATGCGGGTGTGATAAAACCTAGACCACTCAATTTTTACGCCTCATTCCCTAACAATCGTAATTTCCAATGGCAGTCGGATGAAATTTTGACCATCTTCTAGAGGCACACGCTCAAATGTCACCGGGTCATACAAGCCCACGATGAAATAGGCCAACCCACTGTAATTCTCTACATACTCATCTACTCGGAAGTTCAGGCTATGGTTGTCGGTGATGTACTCGCCTGTCACCCATCCGGTGGTAGGTCGTAAGAATCCGGCGGGTTCACGGTCGCTTTGGGCCAATAACACCCCATTGGGATCAAGCAGTTGCACAAATACGGTATAGCGTTTATCAGTTGCTTGTGATGCCTGCCAGATCAAGCTGATTTGCGGTAGGGCATTAGCGGAAAACTCGTTTTGCGGCACGGTTACGCCTACCAATGTGCCGATATTGGGAAATTCGACTTGGACAGGTGTCGAAAAAGGCGGTGGCTCAAAGGTATGCACCGATTTGATCACCTCAAAAGGCTGCCAGTAATTCTCTTCAATCCACAAATAGACCTCGCCATCGGGTGCATCCGACGGGATTTCAAAACGATGCCACGACAGATACCCATATGGCGCAAGGGTGTGCAGTTCCCATACAATAGGGCTGTACAAGCCGTTCTCCATGCCGCGTAGATAGATATTGACCATCCCATCCGCATTTGGGGTAATGTCCGGGCCGTAGATTCGCACGGTTACATCTAGTGGAACACTGCCATCGAGAATGCCAGTGGTATTATTCGTCTCAACTAGGCTTCCAGCCGTATCCACATCAAAAGGCTGACCGGGTAACGGGAGCCTCTCATCAAAACGATAGGCTTTTCCAATTGGGCCACCCTCGGCTGATAGCAAATCAAGGCCCGATGGCTGACCCACACTATAGACAGTCATCTCCAATGGGTATTCGATGGGTGGCGCTCCTTCTGGCAGATGAAGCAAATTGTATGCCGTACCCTTGTCGGAACGTCCCCATTCAGAGGTGGGGGTTTGGTCGCGGCGGGCAATCGGGGCATCATGGTAGGTGATTACCGTGTCGAGAGGGTTCAAAATGGAAACCGCCGTTTGCCAATCGTCGTTAGTTGTGGTGGATAACTGCCATGTCGTTTCGACACACACCGCCCCATTGGATGAAGCCATCCAACGAGCGCCCTGCAATTCAATTTCGTGATAACGCGGGTTGGCCGCTAGCGGTTGGAAATCGGCAAATTTATCGAGTTGATAGCCGATAGTCTCTAGCCCGAAATACGTTTGGGGTGGGGTGACAGCCGAACTAGATACACCCAACAGGCACGGATACATGCCGCGCACATCGGCGGGCAGTTGAAACCACGTCAAAAATTCGATATGGCGGCCCGTCGCAAGGGGCTGCAAACGGCGTATCACGGCATCGGCATCCGAATACAGTGGGATATTGATAAATCGCGCCTGTATGCCCAATTTTTCAGCATAGTAATCTTGCAGGGCGGGTTCGCGCTTAAATGGAATTAGGATAATGGCATCATTCGGCAAAGTCGCATAATAACGGGCCAGCGCCGCAAAATCGTCATGTTGATAAATGCGATTGTCCGCGATCTTATTCAAACTCACCGAGGTAAGGCTGATCGCTCCTGTAATGAGGACGGCATAACCCACGAGGGTCGCTTTGTGGTCAGATTTCGCTATAGTTGTCATGCCTGCCACCATGATGAGTAAGGCGGCGGGGACAGCGGCGATGTAGTAGCGTGGGTGAAAATCAATATGTGCCCGTAAAATCAGGGCGGTGCTGAATATCGGCACGAGGACGGCCTGCGAAATCAAGAGCCATGTGCGATAGGTGCGTTGCAAAATTACGCACGTGACACCTAGTGCAATACCGACCAACCCCGCGAGGTCAAGCCAAAGTTTGTCATCCGTACCACGTAGTTGAGGCAGGGAGGGCAAAAAATAACTGTGCCAGATGTCCCGCACCAGCGTAAAACCAATTTCCGGCGGTGAATTTAATGGCGTCCCCGATGGTGCTTGAGTCAGCAACCAAGGAACATAAGCGATGATCAGAAGGCTTTGTAATCCTGCCCAAATGACCATATGCCGCCAATCGCGCCGCCATAACCACACCACTCCCACTGCCACATTCAGCCAAACCACCAGCGGCACGACGAGATTATGCGTATAGAGGCCAATTATCTCGGCAAGCCATACCCTCAGCCAAACCGAAATGGGGATGGTCTGGGTAGGGCGAATTTTCAAAACCCGATCAATGGCCCACAGCAGGACTAATCCAACCAACGGCACGGCGACATAGGCGCGGATTTCTTGGGCATATTCCCACAGCAGCGGTGAGGCCGCCACCAAAATCCCACCTGTCAATCCAGCGGAACGCCCAAACCATTGACCTGCCACCCGCATCGCCATTGCCGTCGTTAATAGACCAAGCAGCACCGAGCCGTAGCGCATGGCAAACGGCGTTTCCCCGATACCGAGTCGCCAGAGGACATGCAAATAGGTGTAATATAGGTAGGGAGTATTGTCATCCGGGGTGGTAAAAGGACCGCGCATTGCCCGAATTGACCAGCCCTCATCGTGCCAAATGCTTTCGGCATCCAATCGCCATAAATTCAGGCTGAACCCGCCCAGCAAAATCACCAGCACCCAGCCTGCCCACAGCAAACGTGTCGCATGAAAAGCCGAGGCGGTTTTTGCGCCGCCCCTGCTTTGAAATGCTCCAATGGACAAGCTGTGCAGCCGGGGTCCACTCACTTCACTACTCCAAGCCGTCGCAGGTTATACAAAATCAATTCTTCCCACGGGGTACTGGTCTCGATGGGAACATAATGCACCCCACGACGCAGGCAAAACTCACCAATTTCCTGCCGCCATGCCAGCAACCGTTCTTGATAAAGCTGAATCATGCCCCCGTCAATCGTCACTTCTTGCGGCACGCCCGTTTCCACATCCATCAGTCGTAAATCACCAGTTAGCGGTGGATTAACTTCATCGGGCGAAAGGACGTGAATCAACGCCACCTCAAAGCCGCGACCCTGTAAGGCGCTTAGACCATCTCGATAGGCGGGGGTCATCATGTCGCTGAAAATAATACACAGACCAGCGCGGGTAGTGCGTAGGGCGTAATCTTTTAGCAGGGTGTCAAACGGGGTATCGCCGCGTGTATAGAATTTTTCAAGTGCGGACAGCATCGGTAGCGCAAAGGCTCGACCACGATGCGGCCCCCATTTTTGCACCTTTTCTTGGCGCAGAGCAGTGATTTGCACATGGTCGCCTGTCGCCAATGACAGATAGGCTAGGCCCGCCAATCCGCGCAGTGCCCAAACGTATTTATGGTGGTCACGATTTGCGCCTGTGCGGGGCCAATCCATGCTGCCGGAGGAATCAATCAGAAAATGAACCGAGAGGTCTTCTTCTTCCTCCAGCAATTTGATAAAAGGCCGCTCCAAACGAGCGAAAATATTCCAGTCCACGCGGCGCAGGTCATCGCCTTTGACATAATCGCGGTAATCGGCAAATTCAATACTCGTCCCGCGCTTGCTGGAACGACGTTCGCCTTTCATGACCCCGGCCCGCACTTGGCTGGCGACCAGCGACAACTGCTCAAATTTGCGCAGGGTGGCGGGGTCGAAAATTTTCTGATAGGTGGGTCGTGCGCCCATACTTCAAATTCCTTGTGAAACTACTATTGAATGTCTTGCCGCTGGAACGCGAATGTCGAAAGGCCGACCATCAGAATAATCCAGAACCCTAACACGGCGACGGATTCCCACAAAGACAAGGTGCCACGACCATCCACAATCGGCGGGGAAGGCGTATTTTCATTGACCCACTGCAAAATATTGGCGGAATTGTAAGTGGGGGTAAGCAAATAGATGTCCGTGACCGACTCAATTTTGGTGATGGCGGCGATCAAGATGAGGCCAAAGATCAGCCCTAAGCTCTCAAGCAAAGTTAAAAAGACACTTGCCATCACCCCAAACAAGATCGAACGGGTCAGGATGGAAACCAACGCCGCGATGCCTGCAAAGATAAGCGTCGAAGCGAAGGTAATCGAGGCGTTTAGAAGCAGGTCTTTTAAAAATTCACCAGCAGTATCACTGGTGAGCGATGGCGGATAATCCGCCCCAAAAATGAGACAGATTAACCCGAAACCAATAATCAAAATCACAATCGTGGCAATAAACGTCATCACGATAAAAGCCGTCATCGTCACAAATTTGGTGACAATGAGTCCCAAGCGCTGATTCCCCGGCAGCACCGATTTTAAGGTCTGATATTGATATTCTCCGGCAAACAGGGTTGCGGCAAAGCTAATCAGGAACAGGCGACTAATCGGGAAATTGGCGATGCCCCACACCCCAACTCCAATATCATCCCAGCGCGGTGGGTCGGCAATAAAATCTTGGCGTGATTCACCGCTGGCAAGCAGGATGATGGAAAATAAAGACAGTGCCCCGCAGCCCAAAATGGGGAAAATCCATACCGTACAACCAACTAGCAACCGATTGCCCGTCGTCTTCTTCCACTCAGCACGGAATAAATTAAGCATGGGGTGTGCCTCCTATGGGCAGCGGCGATGAATTAGGCTGAACAGAATCGTCCCCAATGACTTCTAGGAAATATTCTTCTAAAGATTGGCGGACGGGTGCGATGCTAAACACATCTACATTCTGCTCCACCAAGCGCCGCACGATACTGGGGGTGTCGTTACGGCTGGCTTTAATCCGCAATTTGTTATGTTCATTCGGCACGGTTGAAGCAGCGACCTGCCAGCGTTCTTGCAGAGCGGTCTTAGCTTTTTCGATTGAACCGACTTCGGCCTCCAACTGTTCCTCTTGATTCAGCAATTCTTCAATCAGCCCCTCGACCACAATTTTGCCCCTGTTGATGATGGCTACGCGGTCACTGGTTTGCTGCACCTCGCTCAAAAGGTGGCTGGTCAAAAAGACCGTTTTGCCATATTTATAGGCAAGGTCGCGGATGAATTGGCGCATCTCGCGGATACCTGCCGGGTCCATGCCATTGGTGGGTTCATCCAAAATCACCAAATCGGGGTTATTGAGCAGAGCGGCGGCAATGCCCAAGCGCTGTTTCATACCCGTCGAATAGGCTTTGACGCGCACCCGTTCACTGCCCACCAACCCCACAAATTGCAGCAGTTGTTTGGCCCGTGTTGGATCAAAGCCACCGCGACTGTTCCCCACTACTTTTAGGTTGTCCCAACCGCGCAGATAGGGATAAAACGTTGCGCCTTCTACCAATGACCCTACCCGAAACAAGATGTCCGGTTTTTTGCGGGGGTCTTCGCCAAAAATGAGGGTTTTGCCGTCACTGGCGTGCATCAGATTCAGCATCATGCGAATAGTGGTGCTTTTGCCCGCGCCGTTTGGCCCCAAAAAGCCATAGACCTGACCCGGCTCGACCCGAAAATGGATATGGTCAACCGCCAGTTTGGGATTACGCAGGCGGCCAAAAATCTTGGTAAGCCCTTCAGTTTCGATAACGGGAGTCGCCAATACGCCCTCCTTGATTGGGTACGATGTCCTGCGATTTAGCTTCCGGTGGATACCTGATCTAGCAGTTCGTCAATGACCTGATCGGTGGTGATGCCTTCCGCTTGGCCCTCAAAATTGAGCAATAGGCGGTGGCGCAGGGAGGGCGTAGCAATGGCCCGGATGTCATCAAATGAGACGTTATAGCGCCCTTCAAGCAAAGCGTTAGTCTTAGCCCCCAAAATAATCGCCTGACCCCCGCGTGGGCTAGAGCCATATCGCACATAGCGGCGCACTTTATCAGGAGCCGTCGGGCTTTCAGGATGGGTCGCCACAATCAACCGCGCTACATATTCATTGACGTGGGAGGCAATCGGCACTTGCAAGGCCAGATTCCCCATTGAAATGATTTGTTCACCGGACACAACAGGCTGCAATTCAGCGCTTTCATGGCTAGTAGTACGGCGGAAAATCTCGGTCAATTCGTCGGCAGAGGGGAAGGGGACATTGATTTTAAACATGAAGCGGTCTAGTTGGGCTTCGGGCAGAGGATATGTGCCTTCCATTTCGAGGGGATTTTGGGTCGCCAATACAAAAAACGGCGGTTGCAGGCGATAGGTATGGTCGGCTACCGTCACCATTTTTTCCTGCATGGCCTCTAGTAGCGCTGATTGAGTTTTGGGAGTGGCGCGGTTGATTTCGTCTGCCAGCAGCAAATTGGTGAACACCGGGCCGGGTTGGAAGCGAAATTCACGCTGGCCTGTTTCCGTCGTTTCCATCACATTCGTACCCACGATGTCGGCGGGCATGAGGTCGGGCGTAAATTGGATGCGCGAAAACTTGAGGCTCATGGCGTCGGCAAGGGTACGGATGAGCATCGTTTTGCCCAACCCCGGCACCCCTTCGAGTAGGGCGTGGCGTCCGGTGATGACACAAATTAACACACTGCGAATCAGTTCGCCTTGCCCAACGATGACCTTGCGAACCTCATCATAAATGGCCCGTGCATTAATGGAAAATTCTTCGGCAGTAATCTCGCCAATCATTGGTGCGTCTGACATCCCAAAATTCCTTTACCTATTTTGGACAAATCGCCTTGTCCATCCAATTATGTACCAAATGTACTGATTCACCCCGACTTTGGTTCTACGCTATCCTTGCGGGCTGACCGGAATCGCAATGCGCCCTAATTCAACGTCAGCAGCATCGCGGATACTGACTTCCGAGGGGAAGTTCAGCGAAGTCTCCATGAAAAGAAAACTACCACTGGTGAGCGGAGTGGCCCGTTGTGTTCCATCTGGATACAAGAGCACCACGCTTTGTGCATTGGGGGAGAAGGCTTGACCCGCGAAAATAATCAATGGCGTGCCTAGACTGTCGGTTACAAGCCATTGGCCCGCAACGCCGAGGTCAGTGGTGGTACTGACGCAGTGATACCCCCCATTAAAGACATTGATCAGATTAGGCAACCCCGTTGAATTTTGCCCACCGTCGTGGTTGCCAATGCCGACCCCAATGCAGTTAAGGCCGCTTTGGTTTTGAAAGGCGATCCCAACGATTAAATCTTGTAGATAGATCGTTTCGACCCAAATGCGTGTATTGCCGGGAATGGGCTGTGCGCCATACGACTGCACAAAGGCTTCCATACGGATGAGGTTATTGCTAGGATTGGCGACTATCACACCGGGGGTGGTTTGGGTGACAATTGGCGGTGTCACCATGATCGGGCCACCCGGCGTGGCGGTTGGAGGGGTATCGTTGGGGCGGATGCAGCCAGACATCAGCAACATCAGGCCAATGAAAATTCCCGGCGCAGTGATTCGGGCAATAGAAACACCCCTGCGACGATCAGGTTGTATAACGCTAATACGGCGCACCCGGTTTTCTCCTCGGCACGTTGGATGGGTAACATACCCCTCTTATTTTACCCGAAACCATTTTTTTAGCCGAATCCAAGGATGGAAGGGGCGGCGGTTAGGATTGCTCGCCCCTTTGAAATGACTTGAGATTGCGTTTAGGGTTCTAGTGAGGAGAAATAGGCATGAATGATGTCGCGCAGCGAAATCGGGATATAGCCGCTTTCAAGGGCTTGCTGCATCGCCTCTTCATATTGGCGGAACACTTCCTGATACGGCACGGTAGATTCCGCATCAAAATTTTCGTTGAAATCACCGGGTTCGAGGGGTTCACCATTATCATCGGTGGGCTGTCCATTTACCCCGACCTGTTCACCCTGCCCATTTTCGCCAATACGGGTGGGTGAGTAGACCGATTCATAATCACGCATGTCGTCGTTGCCGGGGCCATTATCGGAGTTATCACCGGGTTGTGAGCCAGTTTGTCCGGTTGGGTTATCAACACCTTCCCCGCCAGAGCCTTGCCCGGCACCACTACCACCACCCGATTGACCAGACTGGGTACTTGTACCGCCTTGCTGCGAGGACTGACCTTCGGATTGACCACCGCTACCAGATTGCCCGTCTTGCCCGCTCTGTGAACCTTGGCTCCCTTGTCCGGGTTGTTCTCCGCCTTGCTGTCCTTGTTGCCCTTCTTGGCCTTGTTGTCCGTCTTGCCCCTGCTGTCCAGTTTGACCCGGTTGTTGACCACCCTGTTGACCTTGCTGACCCTCTTGGCCTTGTTGTCCCTGAGAGCCGTCTTGCCCCTGTTGTCCGTCCTGAGATTGTTGTCCGTCTTGGCCTTGCTGACTCTGTGAACCCTCTTGCCCTTCTTGGCCTTGCTGACCCTGTTGGCCTTGTTGCCCCTGCTGACCGTCCTGAGATTGTTGGCCTTCCTGCCCTTGCTGACTTTGTGAACCCTCTTGCCCTTCTTGGCCTTGCTGGGTCACTTCCTGACGGCTCTCTTCAACTTGATTGGCGGCTTCATTGGCGGCTTGGGCTTGGGCATTGTTTTGATTCGCCTGATCTTGTTGGCGTAGGGTATCAGCAGCCTCATTCAGGGATTCTTGGGCTTGTTGGACATCCCCATTGCGTAGGGCGTCGGCGGCCTGTTGTAATTGTTGTGAGACTGCCGGATTGGTATTTTCTAGGGCATCAGCCGCTTGTTCGAGTTGATCGGCAACCTCTTGTTGTTCTTCAGGGGTCATATTGTCCAAATCGTCTGCCAATTGATCCAACTCATCGGCGGTGGCCTCCAAATTATTATCAGCCAGTTGCTCGCCCACTTGGTCGGTCAACGAGCTATCACTGAGTTGTTCACCTGCCTGCTGATTGGCCTGCTGCTCCTCTTGACTCATGCCGCTACCCAATTCCTGTAATTCTTTTTCGGCTTCGGCCAAGGCAGCAACCGCTTCTTCCTGTGAGATACCATCCTGATTTAGTGTTTCAATGGCCTCATCCAGCGGCTCGGTCAGGATGTCTTTTTCTTCTTCGGTCAGATTGGGATTGCTCTCAATCTCATTCTTGGCTTGTTCGAGGGCCTCAATTTGTTGGGCAATTGTGGCGTCAAGCGCTTCACGTTCACGGACTTCATCATAGAGCGGATTCTTAAGCGCAATCGCCAAAATCAAGCCGATAATCGCCAAGAGGAGCATAGCGATTTCGGGCCAGTTGATTTCCACAGGCAAAAAGCGTTTGGCCTGTACACCGTTGGCGATGCGGCGGGTATCCTCCATCTGATAGTCCATCATCATCTGGGGGGCATCAATTTGCCCATTGCTGAGTTCCACTGCTGTACTCAGCCGTTCTTGCAAGCCGAAATGCTGATCAAAATGACGAGCGGATTTGGCAAGTGGACGCGGCCACAACCAGACCGCGACAACGCTCAAAACGGCGCTGGCGGCTCCAATCATGAGTGATAGGCGAATCAGTTCATCTTTCACCAGCCACGGATAGAGGCGTGAGGCGGTAGCAATGGCAAGGCTAATCATGACACCAACCAATAACCCACGCGGCACCCACACAAACAGACGGGTCAGGCGCAGACGATTATTCCAGCGGCGCACATGCCACTGCAAAAAATCCTGCATATTCATCAACGCGGCAGGACTGGCCTGCTGCGGTTCATTGACTTGGGGGAGCGAAGAAACGTTCTGCATTACAATACCCTATTCACTCTATATCAAGGGCGGCCCATTCTAATAATACTACGCCTTGCCCTGCCGAAATGTTCCCAAATCTTTACCCTTCAATGCGTTTTAGATGACGGGTGGTTGCAAAAAATACCACCACCGACAGCAGCAAATAAAAAATGGTAAAGGCGATCCAAGGCGAGGGCAGGGTGGTGGTTGTCCCATCTGTAAAGGTGTATTTGAACGTGAAAAGCGTTTGCTGATTCACCAGATATTGCTGGGTAGATAGTAACGTAGTTAATGGGTTCAGGCAGACAAAAATCCCGCGTGCCACCAGCAAAACCCACTCCGAACCACTCGAACTGGTGGATGGGTCAAGTCCTTCCACAATGGCGAGGGCGATCACAGCCCCCGCTGTCGTTACCAATATCACCGCGAGAATGGTGACGTAGGTCATGATGTTGGCCCGCAGTGTGCGGTGGGTCATGGCAGAATAATATACGCCGATGTTGCCCAAAAAAATGGCGGTTGCCAGCAGCACCAGCAGTGAGATCACGATTTCTTCTACGTCTACCCCACCGAACAAAAACGCGATACTTTGCAGGGGGATGGCGGCCAGCAACAGCAAAAACACATAGGCTAATGCCGAAAACAACTTGCCAAAGACTAACTGGCGCTCAGGCAACAAGGTGGTGCGTAATAAATCATAGGTCTGGCTTTCGTGTTCGCCACTAATTGAGCCAGCCGTAAATGCCGGGGTAATGAATGTCACCAAAAATAGCTCGATGGCGACCACGCTGCCGAATAACACCCGCCCCAATGTCCCGCCGTCTACCTCACCAGTGGTGTTGTAGGTGGCGGCTGTCCCGGCGATATACAGCAGGGTGGTAAAACCGCCGACCACGATGAGATAGCACGTCAAGACCACAAAGGCACGCGGGCCACGCATTCGTCCCCGTAGCTCTTTGAGGGCGACAGGATTTCGCAGCAGGGGCCGCAGCGGATTTAGGGAGATACGGGTGCGAGTTGCCGGGGTTTCCATCGGGCCATCCCTTTAAAATAGACTACGATACAATGCCTTTGGTCGCCTTCATAAAGACGGCTTCAAGGTCAGATGATTCCTCGGCAAAGTTAACCACTGGAATCCCTTTGCTGGTCAAGGCTTGCAGCATTTCGCTCATCCGCAAATCTTCTCCGGTAAATTCGACCTTAATGCGAATCTTGCCATCTTCGGGGGGCAAATCCACAATCCCTAGGATTCCTTCAACGTGCAGCAGGGCTTCTTTGGCCTCATCCAGCCGACCCAACAAGGTAATGACCAAAACACGGTGCGGCATCAATTGTTGACGCATGGCTTTGATCGGCCCTTGTGCCACCATCTGCCCCGCTTCGATAATGCCGATATGCGTGCAGATTTCATTCACGTCGGCCAAGATATGTGATGAGAAAAAGATCGTCTTGCCCATTTTGGCGAGTTCAATCAGCAGTTCACGGATTTCGATACGGGCACGCGGGTCAAGACCAGAGGCGGGTTCGTCCAAAATCAGCACTTGCGGGTCATGCGCCAACGTGCGAGCCAGACACAGCCGCTGCTTCATACCCCGACTTAGTTTGTCCACCATATCATCACGGCGATGGGCAAGGTCTACCAGTTCGAGTAGATCGTTGATAAGGCCGGGGCGCTGGGCTTCGGGAATTTCATAACAGGCCGCGAAAAAGTCGAGATATTCCCAGACTTTCATATCTTCATAGACCCCAAAGAAGTCGGGCATGTAGCCAATCGAGCGCCGGACTTCACGTGGGGCTGTCACCACCGAATATCCATTGATATAGGCCTCGCCGCCGGAGGGTTTCATCAGGGTCGTCAAAATCCGCATGGTGCTGGTTTTGCCTGCGCCATTTGGCCCAACGAAGCCATAAATCGCGCCGCGTGGGACTTGTAAATTGAGATTGCTGATGGCCTGCAAACGACCATAACGTTTGCTCAAATTGCGCGTCTCAATAATCAAGTCCTGCTCATCCATGACAGTGGGCAGTTCTGGCAGCACCTCCGTCAAGATTGGGGCTTCGGCAAGAGCCTCACCAGTGGGGGTTTCCATGGTTTCAGGATTATCAATAGACATGGGTAGTGTCCTTTTCCAAAATTCTAATTCGCAAATTGTCCCTGCATTGTGATTTCAACTCTCTCAATAGTGCCGCCATAGGTTTGAGTTGCCAAGCCATTGGGTGTCCGCACCCGCACCTGAACCGCAAAATCTGGGCCGACAAACTTTTGTGCGTCCTGCCCTGCTAAACTCAGACCGTAACTGTTTCCACCCGTAATGGTACCGGGAAAAGCCTCCAGATTCTCTATCACCCACCATTCTTGCGCAGCCCAGTCCCATAATGCAAATTCGACCTCCGTGTTAGTTACTTGGAGGCTCGTATAAAAATCCACCTGATCAATCGTGGTGAGTGGGATGTCGTTCAGAGGGGCAAATCTAAAAACTGCTTGTTCATCAGGATTGAAGAGGTCAATTTGATAGGGTGAACTATCCAAACGGGTCATTGGATCGTTTTGATCTGCAATAGTCCATGTTTGTAATCCCGGCGGGATGATTACCGCAGTGTTGTCGGCAGCGGCATAACTGGAATTGAGCTTGAAGATATAGAGCGTTTCATACTTGTTGGTTTGCTCAGTCCCCTCAACGGCGATTTCAAAAGCTGGCTGTTCGGCCCAACCCACCGCATAGACCGAGCCGCCGCGTCCACCGCTGAGGTCAATCTCATTATTAATGGCCGAGGTCAACAGTGCCCGCCGCCGCATCCGACGTTCATTATCGTCGGCACTGGTGCCAAAACAATCATACTGCTTGTCGGTCATAATTTGTGCAGCAGTCGCATTCAAGGGGCGGTTGGTGCAGCCATAGGTATTGAAACTGGAAAAACTGCTTCCATAGGCGTAATAGAGAAAAGGCGCGTTGTAATCCGTTCGATTGCCCAATGGCAGCCATGTGGGGGTCGAAAAATTGATCGAAAAATCAAAGGTGGCGGTAGCCCCTGCGATCACATCACCCAACGGGTAATACCCATCTTTGGCGAGGATTACCATGTCTTCAAAATCGAATTCAAGCGGATTCGTCACGCTGCCAGTTAAACGGGCATCTTGACCACCACCCATTTGCCAGACGGCCTCACCCTCGATATGTTGGGCCGGGATATAACCGCTGGCGGCAAAACTGGTGATGATACCCGCGTCCACTGGCAAATCCTCAACCCGATAGGCACTGGTTTCAACCAGTTTAATCTGTTCAATGCCTAGATTGGAATCATGAAAGCCGGGAAGGGTGCGCAGCGTAATTCCCGATGGTGCTTCAAGGTTATAGCTGGTACGGCGTGGTGAAAACACCCCCACCAGCCCATCTACTCTAGCTGTGTCACTGTCGGGGAACACTTGTACAATCGCAAGATGGCTGACCGTTGCGGAATTGCCACGCAGACTGAACCCCGTGAAATACGACAGCAGGGTAAACACCAAAATCAACACCGGAATAGTAAACCATGCCAGTTCGCGTCGTCCAATCCAGCGCAGCACATAATAATTCAGCGGCCCAATCAGGGCGATGTAGAGAATCAAAAACCCAATCAATTGCAGCACTGAGGGCAGATCAAACCCGGTGATAATGCGTGAAGCATCATTGGCGATGTCCCAGTCCGCAAAGCCATACGACCAACTGGGTCGCACCTGCCCGTTTACCAAAAGGCTGTACCAAATGGCATCCGTGTCGGCATAAGAGCGCAGGGGTTCTGTTTGGGGATCAAGCGCCACAAAATCCACTGTTCCCAAGCCCAGTGTTTGCCGCACGATAATGGGGGTCTCCTCGATAGTCAACATCACTTTGGCATTTTCATTGGGTGTATTATTGGTCACAATCGTCGTTTGATCAAGTACGTCGGAGGGATAACCTAAAAAATCACCTAAGGGTGTCAGTGTATCAAAATCCACCGTCCCGGTGGGCACGGTTGGCATCACATCCATCAGTCCCGCTGTGGTGCGCTGCCAATTCGGGCCACCATGAATAATCAGATGTCCGCCGCCAACCACCCAATTTTTAATCGCAGTGCGCTGCTCGGCAGATAATTCCCCAGTGTCCACATCAAAAAACAGTAATACATCTAACGCACGGAGGGCATCGGCTTCAAACGGAATATCCCGCAAAGCGAGAGTGGCTTGAAAAGAATTACCCCGTCCAACGGGCCGATTGGTCATGTCCACTGCGCCAATGAGAGATTCAGTGACAACTCCGTATAAGACTTCCCGTGAGGAGAGTTGGACAATGCGCTCGGATTGAACTTTGAGGATACGGCCACTATTATCCACAACCTCTACCTCAATTTCGGAGGCGCGGTCACTGAGCGAGACATAGAAAAAGATGGACTTGGCAGAATTGCGAGCAACCGTGACAGGCGTCTGATAGAGCGTCTCGGTGGCTTGACCCGCATTTGTGGCATGGACTTGAATATATCCCCGTAGGTCGCGTCCATTGTTTTTAATTGTGACATCAAGGGGAATCCACTGACCATCTCGATAATAGGTGTTGAAACCGGCCTTAATATCAAGTTGCAAATCCGTTTTTTGACGGGGGGGGCCAAACGCTACGCTGGTGAGGCACAGCACAAAAGCTAAGGCAAAAAGGAGTCGCCGCTTCTGTTCCAACTTTTTTCTCCCAATAAGTCAAACGAATGAACTTGATTCTATTCCATTACTACTATACACACACAACGCGACCAATACGTTTTATCCATTTGCACCTTGCGCCCCATCCGAAGGAGTCATCGGGCTAACCGACGGGGTGGTATTGGCGCGTGGGGTGGCAACGGGCGTGGTAGGTGTGGCGGGTGGCGCGTAATCGGTTGTCACCAACAACGCCTCCATCGGAAAGTCACAGGATGTTCCCTGCGTTTGAATCCAACCGAAAGGCTGCTGGACAAAATTCTGCCCATCCAGTCGAATCCGCAGCCAATCGCCGCCACTGTTACGGGCATCAACTTCGACCACTACATTGGGGGACAGCGAAAGCAGTAGCGGATAGCCTTGTTTGGCAGGGCCAGCAAAAACATCGGTAGCCGGTAATTGTAGGGTGCAAGACGGATAAACGACTGTGATGCGTTCTTCGTTTTGGGCCTGAATATTATCCGGGCCAATGCTTTGCAGCGTAATCACAATTGCGTCGGCGCTTTCGGGGCGTACCGTAATGGTTTGGTTCGTCCCGACGGCGGCAACATTCGTATTGTCATAACCCAATGGAGGGCTATTGAGGATGACTTGGGGCGGCAGGCTGTTGGGGTCGGAAGGATTATAAGACCACTCCACCGACCAATTGAGAGTAATTTGCTGTTCAACATTCCGGTATAGCTCGGTTTGACCGGATGGGTAAACGATAGCCAGCGTCAGCGATGGCCGTACTACAACCGAACTCGGTTGACGCACGGATTGGTCGCCATTTTCCGCGATGAGAGTCAAGTTATAACGTCCGGCATCTTCCAAAACAATGCTGGTTTCACCCGACGGGTCTAATTGTGGATATTCAGCCACCACCACCCCGCCGCGTTCAACCGTCAGCGTGACGTTAGATGCTGCTTCCGTTACCCATGCAACGCGGAACGGCTCGTTCCAGATGACTTCTGGGCTGGCAACACTAAAGGATTGTACAACGGGCTGGCTGTCGCCCTCTTGGCTCCCATTATTGTCGTCATCGCCATCGCTGCTGAAGATCACAAGGGCGATACCTATCACGACTGCCGCTGCCAAAAAGAATGCGGCCAGCGCCATCAAGGGTGCCCATGTTGGCATACTGGGTTTTTCATGGTATGTCCCTTCTAGCGGGACTTGAAAACCAGCGGCATCGAGGGAACGGCTGACAATGACATATTTATGCTGGCGGGGTTTGCCAAACCAGTGCGGACGTTTGGGCCGGATTTGCCCGGTAATGGTTTGGCGTTCACCGGCTTTTAGGGTGATGTGGGGAGGGGTAAGGTCAATATGCAGGGCTGGGCTATGGCCGTAGAAATTGAGCGACAGCGGGCCGTTGCCTTGATTATGCACGTAGAGTTGGAAGTTTTTGGTGCCTTCGGCCAATGAATTGCCAAGCGCTGCACCAAATCCGTTATATTGCAGAATATGCAGTTTGGTGGTGACTTCGGTAAATCGGTCAGGAATGGATTGGGAACGAACTTTAAACACCACCTTATATTCACCGGGGGTGGTGTCGCTGCGGCGTAATGGTCGGAAACTTGCACCAATTTGAATATCCTCACCAGCGGGCAAATCCAGTTCCGTGCGGTCGAGGCGTACCCACTCTTTTGGAATCCCCTCCACTTGGATCGAAAAATGTTCGGGTCGGGAACTCGTATTGATGATTCGGAGGGTGGCTGGCCCATGCGCACCGGGGGCTACGGCAATATACGGGCCTTCAAGTTCTAACCGAAAACCTTCCGCTTCAATCTGTTGGGTAGCAATGGCAAGGTTAGCAATCGTCGTATCAAAGTCAGTCGAGGGATGGAAAACTAGGCGCAGATCGCCAATTTGAATTTCTTCGCCCCCACGCAAAATACGTGGTTCATGGGGGTTAACACGCAGCCCGTCAATATACGTTCCATTGACGGACTCAAGGTCTTCAATGGTGGTTTGCTGGTCTTTACTGACTATCGCCACGTGATAGCGCGAAACGCCATTGCGATCTAGGACAAGATCATTGCCAATAGAACGCCCAATCGCGGTGGTTTCTTTTTCTAGGATGAAATTTTCAACCGGGCCATCGGTGCTGAAAATTTCGAGTCGTCCGAGCGCCATTCCTTATCCCTTAAGCCAGCAAATAAATAACTCAAATTATACCCACTTTGTTTGCTCTCTCCACTATAGGCGATTTTTCCCCTCAAAAGCAAATACAGCCGAACATTTACTGTCCGGCTGTATCCAGTGTCCTACTTAGGGTAAAACGTATGGCTTAATCGAAGCGGATGCGTGGGTCAAGCCATGTATAGATGATATCCACCATGATGTTCCCGAAGATCAAGAACACCGAGTAGAGGGTGGTGAGTGCCATAATCGTAGTGTAGTCGCGGGCCGACACGCTGTCTACGAAGGATTCACCCAACCCCGGAATCACGAAGATGCGCTCAATGACGAACGTCCCCGTCAACACACCCGCCAGTAGTGGCCCCAAAATGGTTGCCACTGGAATGAGCGAGTTCTTGAGGGCATGGATGTAGATAACAGCGCGTTCCCGCAGACCTTTGGCGCGAGCCGTGCGGATGTAATCTTCACCCAAGACCTGTAACAAACTGGCGCGGGTCAAACGGGCGATACCTGCGCTCATCCCTGTTCCAAGCGCCACCATCGGCAGAATTACACCCTTGATGTAATCCGCGCTCATAAACTGCGTGCGCCAAACTAGGGGCGACGGCGTTGGCAACCATTTTAGCTCGACGGCAAAAATGATAATCATGATGGGGGCCAATACAATGGAAGGCACCGATTGGAGCAAGATGGCCGAGAAACTGGCCGAATAATCTATCGCGGAGTTGTGATAGATTGCCGCCAGTACCCCTAACGGAATCCCCATCGTGAAACCAAAAATAACCGAATACAGACCAATTTGCATCGAAACGGGCAGGCGATTTCGGATTTCATCAATCACCTGTGTGTTTTCCTGCAATTGGGCGATATTAAGGGAAGGGCCAAAATCGAGGTTCAGCACACCCCAAATGTAGTTCCAAAATTGTGAGTCCAACGGGTCGCTCGTCCATGACACTTGCTCTTCGTTGAAAATGGCATTGACTGTACCACCGGTGGTGACGCAATTGTGGCGTTTGGCAAGTAGTGACCAACCGGGCATCTGGAAGTAACGGCGGCAGTTTTCTTCGTACCCATTGAGATATTCAGACTGATAGTGGATGCTGGTGTAATCACTGGTATAGTTGGTAAAAGCGCCCCCAGCAGTTGGAACACCTGACAAGGAAGCCAGTAGGGCAGTCACGCTGTTCGCGGTTTGCACGGCCTGACCTGTGTTGGCTGACCAGTCACGGTAGGGATATTGAACATATTCGACGTATTCTTGTTTCGCTTCATCCCAACGATGCAGAGTGTATTCGCGTCTGAACGCAAATCCGGTATCTTCTAATGCCTCATAGCTGCCCTCGTCGGTTGTCCCAAAACCACCTTTGACATAGGTCGTTTCGCCCCAAGCGGTATCGGCACCCTTACCGTCAGTGGGTGTATCAAAGAACAGCGCTTTGTGCAGGCCGTAACGTTGATTGAGTTGCTCACGTACATGCTGGGGCATGGGACGTTGATTGACCGCATCGAATGGGCCACCCGGCAGCGAATGGGACATACCAAAGGTAAAAACCATAATCGCAAATAGCACCGGGATGGCAGCCAATAGACGCCGGAACAAAAATTTCAGCATACTGGCCCCACCGAGCGCATAGCCGATGGAGGCAATTGGTGCTAAAACAGATCTGAATGCTTTTGAAACGCCGCTCTTTGGGCGTTGAGTAGAGTTACTTGTTGATTTCATTACCTGTTTGCCCTCGCTAACTAAGACTTGAATATATGGGCATAGAAGTTAGCCTCCAATCAGACCGTTGGTGGCGGGTTCTGATTGGAGTTCCTCGGCTGTAAATAGACGATCTTGTTGTGCCCAACCCGTCAGTTCGGGCGTTTCACTTGTCTCATCGGCATTGGTACAAGTGATTTGATAGTAAATCGTGACCCCTGTACCGGTCGCATCTGGGTCAATGCCAATGGCATCAATATGGGCGGTGGTATTGGGTTTGCAGGCCCCAAGACTGCCACGATCACTACCAAGATAGCTCGGTTCATCTTTGATATAGAACCCTGCACTTGGGCCACTTCCAATGAAACCACGTTCAGAGATGACGACCTCTGTACCCACGAAGAATTTAACCCCCGCGAGTACATAATCCTCAAAGACCCAGCCTGTCTGTTCTGCACATTCAATCTGATAGAAGAATTCTTCGGACACGAGCGCAGTTTGTTTGAGCCGCACAATCGTATCGGTGGGACATTCACCAATCACATTGCTATCGGTTGCAAATTCAGGGTTCTCGGTCATCGGCGCGGTCAGTATAACCACCTCAGGGGTCGCATCTTCACCTGTCCCATCGGTTGTAGTACCACCATCTCCCGTAGTCTCCCCTTCAGCATCGGTTGTCGTATCTGTGGCTTCAGCCTCGGGAAGGGCAGGCACTTCAATCAGCACCAACGAGTCGGGACGATACAGAATTTCTACAAGATACTGATCTTCGACCCAGCCCTGTAAATCGCCACAGGTGATGTTATAGAAAGCCGTGTTGCCAACCCGTTCAATGTTGTTGGTGGTAATCACACTTGAGGGCGCACATTCACCAATCTGGTTATCGGCAGTAGGCGCGGCGGCGGCGTTGGTCAAAGTCACGGTCTCGACATCGGGGCGAATCATACCCAACCCACCAGTACCGGGGAGTGGCAATGGCCCAAATAGGCGCTCTTGCTCAACCCAACCCGCACCACCTGAGCAGCGAATCAAACTCCAAACTTGCCCAGACAGTGGATCACCTGCCGATTCCAACACTTCGACCACTTCATTGACCTTGCAACTGACCTGCGGGCCGGGGGTCGGCGGTTTTTGGCTGGCAATCGGGAAGGCATCGCCCTCTGCGCCGAGGCTGGTGGTCAATGCGCTTTCGCCGCGTGGGAAGACAACAGGTCCCATGAGACGGCTTTCATTGATCCATCCCACCGTACCACCGCACGCAATGAGGTAGTACACCGTGTCTGTGTTTAGGCGGCCAATATAGAGGACTTCCAGTTCAGTATCATATTCGCAAGAGCCACGTGCATTAGTAACCCCCGGCGCAAGCTCTTCGGGGTTATCGGTCACGAAACATTGACTTGCACCACCCCCCACTGGACGTGGGCAGAGGAGCAAATCTGATAGGACAAATTTTGCTGGGTTGTTGGCGTCAGGTGGCGGCAATGGGGTGCTTGTTGGAGGCGCGGGCGTGAATTCAAAGATACCCAATGGATCGGGATCGTCTGAATAACAAGCCAGTGCAGCCATCAACAAGGCGATAATCACCAGCAATGGGCTAGATAACTGCGACTTTCTCAACACCTGTAATCTCCTAGGTGAACTTCAAAAGATTTGTTCCAAAATCCCACAGTTCAAATTTTTATGGTGCAACACAGAGTAGGGGCAGCAGTATCCTACCCCTACCGAAACTGTGGGGAGACGAATTTATCTGCCGCGCAGCCGGGGGTCGAGGGCGTCACGCAGACCGTCACCAAAGAAGTTGAACGCGAGCGTGAGCATAACCAAAGCGGCTGAGGGCACATAGATCATATGGCGATTGGAATAGAAACCACCTTCTTGACCCGCGCGGCTAATCATTTCACCCCAACTGGGGGTACCGGGCTGGACACCCAAGCCGATATAGCTTAGGAAGGCTTCGGCGAAGATGTAGCCGGGGATTGCCAATGTTTCGGCAACCAGCAGGGGGCCAATGATGTTGGGCAGCAGGTGAACGAAGATGATACGACGGTCACGCGCACCCACTGCACGGGCGGCTTCCACGAATTCTTTTTCACGATAGGACAAGACCTGTCCACGTGCCAGACGTGCCGTACCAATCCAGCTTAACAGACCCAGCGCAATGAACAGGAATAGCAGGCCGCCGAGGTCTTTGTTGATCTCGATGATAAAGCCGACTAACCCACTGGAGTCTTCATATTTGCTGGAGATTTCACGGAAATAGACCTGCATGATGATGATGATGACCAAGCCGGGAATCCCATAGAGGAAATCCACAAAGCGCATCATCACATTGTCAATGCGCCCGCCATAGAAGCCGGAAATCATCCCGTAGACAAGGCCGAGCAGAAGGCTGACCGACGAACCCACAAAAGCCACCGCAAGCGACACCTGAGCGCCATAAACGGTTTGGGTCATCCAGTCTTTACCGCCGCCATCGCTCCCCAAGATGTAGCACCACTGGCGCTGATTGGGGTCGGGAATTTCTACACGGCAGGAGTTGGGGAAGCGGGCACGCTGTTCTTCAGTCAATAGGGCACACCATGCTTTCCCTTGATCGAGGCCGTCGCGGGCACAATGGCCCGGTTCAGCATAGGGGTCAACACGGTCAAGGCCGGCGGGGTTGATGGTATGGCGAGCCTTGAACCCTTTGGGGGCATCAAGAAAGCCAATGTTTGACCACAGGCTGGCAGTGATCGCCATAAAAATGAAGAACGTGATGACAAAGAACGCCACAACCGCCATTTTATTACGACGGAATTGGCGCAGCGCGTCTCCCATTGGAGTAGAGCGTTTTTTCTCTTCTAGCCCTTCATCTTTCAATGAAATCGGTTTAGATGCTGCTGTCATTCAAAATACTCCTCAAAAAACAACAATGAATGGAAACGGACTTTGGCATAGTCGCGGTTTCAACATTCAGCACTAAGTAACACGGTGGCAGGCTACCCAGTGACCCGGTAAAACTTCGATGAGTTCAGGATCCCAATCAAAGCACACATCAATCGCTACTGGACAGCGCGTATTGAAGTTGCAGCCGACGGGTGGATTGGCAGGGCTTGGTAAGTCACCCTTCAAGATGATACGCTGGCGATTTTCTTCCACATCAGGGTCGGGTACGGGAACAGCCGACAAAAGGGCCTGTGTGTAAGGATGCAGCGGATTGGTATAAAGCTCTTCACTCTCGGCCATTTCGACAATCTTGCCAAGATACATCACCGCCACACGGTCACAGATATGGCGTACCATGCTCAGGTCGTGGGCAATGAACAGATAAGTCAGACCCATATCACGCTGCAAATCTTGAAGCAGATTGACTACCTGCGCTTGAATAGATACGTCCAGCGCGGAAATAGGTTCATCGCAAACAATAAATGATGGCTCAAGGGCCAAGGCGCGGGCCACACCGATGCGCTGACGCTGACCACCCGAAAACTCATGCGGGTAGCGGTTGGCAAAGAAGGGATTTAGCCCTACACGCTCCAACAATTCTTCCACACGTTTTTGGCGGTCTTTTTCACTGCCAATCCCATGCACGACCAGCGGTTCGCTGATGATACGGCTGATGCTCATGCGTGGATTCAGCGAAGCATAGGGGTCTTGGAAAATGATCTGCATCTTACGACGCATTTCACGCAGGCTATTTCCCTTTAAGGTCGTCAGCTCCGTGCCTTCAAAATTGACCGTGCCCGCAGTCGCTCGATGGAGTTGCAGAATGGTACGTCCGGTGGTGGATTTGCCACAGCCACTTTCCCCTACCAAACCCAGCGTCTCGCCCCGAAAAATATCAAAATCGAGGCCGTCTACCGCTTTCACGGCGGCGGTTTCGCGCTGAAAAATCAACCCACTCTTAATTGGAAAATGCTTTTTAAGACCACGCACTGAGACGATGGGGTCGCCATAATCTTTCTTTTTTGCCGGAGCGGTCATCACTTTTTCACTTTTTGCTACGTTCGTCATATACCCTAACCTTGCATTACCATCTCAGGCCGAGTTTGTTCAGCCGTTCGCACGTCAACCCAGCACGCCGCCAAATGTTCAGGATGTCCTCCATCTACTGAGATCAGGGGTGGCGTTTCGTCCAAACACTTGCTGACCACATAGGGGCAGCGCGGCGCGAAGGGGCAGCCTGTCGGTGCATTACGCATATCGGGTGGTGAGCCTGTAATTGAAACGAGGTGTTGATTCTTTTGGTCGAGGCGGGGCAATGAACTAATCAGGCCAAGTGTGTAGGGGTGACGAGTATCTTTGAAGAGGTCTTTCACTGGGCCACGTTCGACAATCAAGCCAGCATACATCACTTGCAAGGTATCGGCCAAACCAGCGACCACGCCGAGGTCGTGCGTAATCCAAATCATCGCCATACCGATCTTATCACGCAGACGGCGCACTAAATCCAGAATTTGGGCTTGGATGGTTACGTCGAGGGCGGTGGTGGGTTCATCGGCAATCAGCAGTTGAGGATTGCAAGACAGAGCCATCGCAATCATGGCACGTTGACGCATCCCACCCGAAAATTGGTGCGGATAATCACCGAGGCGACGATCTGCCATTGGGATACCAACCATTTGCAGCAGTTCAGCAGCACGACGGCGGGCTTGTTCATTGTCCATCCCGAGGTGCAATTTGAGGGCTTCCGTAATCTGGCGACCAATCGTCAACACCGGGTTGAGGGAGGTCATGGGGTCTTGGAAGACCATTGCAATTTCGGCCCCACGCACGAGACGCATTTGATCGCGCGACAAGGAAAGCAATTCGCGTCCGCGAAAATTGACATTGCCTTCAATAGTAGCGGGTGGGGAGGGAACGAGTCCCATGATGGAGAGGGCATGAACACTTTTACCGCTGCCGCTTTCGCCCACAACGCCGAGCGTTTCCCCTTCATGCAGGGTATATGAGACGCCATTGACGGCGTAAACCAAACCTTCTTGGGTACTAAAGCGGGTTTTGAGGTCTTTAACCTCCATTAACAGGGCCAAAAGTTAACTCCTTCTCGTTTAAATCATATTTCACGCAAGAACGAGAATGTTTCTATTAAAATTGAACGGCGATTTTACGCGATGTTGCAGTTGCTTGCAACAATTCCCTATCTACTGCAAATTTAGATTGCATCTAAATTCACAAGAATTACTCGCTCACTTCTAGCAAAGTTCGACCCGATTGTGATTCCGGGTGAAACTTGCAAATCCTGTGAGGTATGGGGGGAATCGCTATAATCTATCCCTAAGGGTGCAATTGTAATTAAACTCGTACAAACTATCCAGACGAAAGAAAAAATTCATCGAATGACGCAGCCAGCACTTCAGATTTTTAGCCCAAATGCCCATTCCACCCGCCAATTTGGTCAGCAGTTGGGTCAATTGTTGCAGCCACACGACGTGGTGTGTTTGGTCGGTGGTTTAGGCGCAGGCAAAACAACTTTTGCAGCCGGGGTGGGTCAAGGATGGGGCAGTACCAGCCGCCTCACCAGCCCGACCTATACGCTAGTGCATGAACATCATCGGTCAGCCGATTCCCAAACGCTTTATCATGTGGACGCCTATCGCTTGGAGACCCCCGATGCCCTTGAATCAGTGGGTTTTGGGGATATTTGGGAGGGTAATGGCCCGATTTTGATTGAGTGGCCGGAACGCTTGGGGGACATGCTGCCCAGTGAGCATCTATGGATTGAAATTGAGGCGGAATCCGAATTGGACGAGAATCAACGTACCCTGCGTTTTTGGTCACAAGGGGAACGGGCTGGACAGTTGTTGACAGAGTTTGAGGCGAGCAGAAAGTAGGCAAAGATGCTGCTGGCAATAGACACGGCTTCGCGCACATTAAGCATTGCCCTAACGGATGGGCAGCAACTATTGGCCGAACAGGCATGGCACACGGCCAATCAGCACAGCGTTGAACTGCCGCCTGCTATCCATCATTTGCTGAATCGGGCGGGGGTACAACCGCGTCAACTGAGTGCGGTAGGAGTGGCACAGGGGCCGGGGTCATTTACCGGATTACGCATTGGCATCGGGGTGGCAAAAGGCTTGGCAATGGCCCTCGATATTCCCCTTGTCCCCATCATGACACTGGATATTGTGGCAGCAAGCACACCCTATTTTGACGGCCTACTGGTCAGTATCGTGCAAGCCGGACGGGGGCGCATCAATTACGGGCATTATCATTGGCAGGCGGGTGAATGGTGCTTGATGGGTGATCTGCATAACGCGGGATGGGAGGAGATGATCGCTCAAATCGGCACTGACGCTACCTTAATCAATGGGGAAATAGACCCGGCTGGCGAGGCGCTCCTCAAGGCGAGTGGCAAGCTCATTGAACTGCTGCCGCCGTCCTACCGCCTAAGACGGGCGGGATTTTTGGCCCAGATAGCATGGACACGGCTTCAGACCGGACATTTAATTTCTGCCGCCGAAATCAGACCCATTTATTTGCAGACCGCAGGAGGTGCAGCCACATGACGCTGATACGAGCCATGACACCTGCTGATTTGGATCAGGTCTTAGAGATTGACCAGCAGTCGTTCCCGGTATCTTGGTCAAAAGTGACCTTCCTCCATGAGCTTAATGAGAACCCCAACGCCGATCTTGGAGTCGTGTTAAAATCTCAGCCAGTGGAGGAGGATAGTTCTGGCTTTGGCATTATTCGTCGGTTGCGGCAGCCCAAAACAGATGATAGGGTGGCGGCCTATGCGGGGATGTGGATTCATGGGCGGGAAGCGCATATCAGCACGATTGCCTCGCATCCGAATTTCCGTCGGCAGGGTTTTGGGGAATTGATGCTGATTAGTATGATTGGCCGTGGTATTGCGCGAGGAGCGGATCATGTGGTGTTGGAAGTACGGATTAGCAACATCCCCGCCCAAACGCTCTATCGAAAATACGAATTTGCCGCAATTGGTTTCTATCCACGTTATTATCATGACAACCAAGAGGATGCCCTGTATATGGTGGCTCGCCCATTGGATGAAAACTATCTCATCCGACTGCGTGCGCGAGCAGCATTGTTGGCGGCACGACTCCCATTTACCGATGAATTTACTGGCCTGCACTTTGAGCAGGTGATAAGCGATGGTTCAAAGGAGTAACACATGGCTGAGGGATTGAGTTTAAAAGAGCGCCAGACGGCAATGGAAAAAATTGCCAGTGAGGTGCGGGTTTGCCCTAAGTGTCCACTGTCCAAAAGCCGTACTAAGGCTGTCCCCGGTGATGGGCCAGTGAACGCGGAGATCATGTTTGTGGGGGAGGCTCCGGGTTTCCATGAAGACCAACAAGGGCTACCGTTTGTGGGTGCGTCTGGCAAATATTTGGAGCAGTTGTTGGAATTGATCGGCCTGACCCGCAAGGATGTGTTTATTACCAATATCGTGCGCTGCCGTCCGCCGCAAAATCGTGACCCTGAGCGGCTGGAAATTGAGACATGTGAGCCGTATCTGGATCAGCAGATTGCCCTTATTCAGCCAAGAATTATTGCGACATTGGGGCGCTACAGCATGGCGAAATTTTTCCCCGATGGCAAGATTTCCAAGATTCATGGCGTGCCGAAAAAAGAGGATGGACGGATTTATTACCCACTATTCCATCCTGCCGCCGTGCTGCGAAATCCGGCCCTGCGGGAGCCGATGGAAGAAGATTTTAAGCGGATGAAGAAGCTGCTAGAGGAATTGCGGGCAGCCGAGCCAGCCAAAGACGATGATGCACCACCGCCGCCACCCCCACCGGAGAAGCCCCAGCAATTGTCGCTGTTCTAAATTTCGACCCGGTAAAAGTGATTCTTAGATAGAATATGCGTTCTATTACCGAGAGTTATATAAGCCGGGTTTGAATTCGTAACCACGGTTACGGATTTATGGATATGGGTCATATAAAACAGGGCGACGATGGCCGTTAGAAGCGGGAAAGGTGTGGTAGGAGGTGAGCTTTTTTCCATCCAACTGACTAAATGATTCTAAAACACGGGGCTAAAGCCGCCGTGCTGAATCTAGTTTGAAAAACGGGTCAGCAACATGAGAACCGCTATAAAATAGCCAGTGGATAGGAGGATTGTTCCTCAGATGAACCTAGATTCTGAATACGACAATCGGAAATCCGAGGAAGCGTTTGACAAACTTTATCCACCTCAATCGCGTCCTATTCCAAGTTACGACAGAAAATCTCGAAAACCGTACTGCTTGGCTGCCAGTTGTTTTGTTCTGTTATTCCCGTGTATTTTGACTTGTTTGATGTGCCATCATGAATTTGAAATATTTTTCTTGCCAGATACCTCGAAGACGGCTGTCACGGCACTTGTACCGCCTCAATACCCCAATAGTGTTTTGGTGGATGAGAGGATTGGCGGGGGAGGCAGGCAATGGAGGACTGAGTCCAAAAACTACGAAACGTCTGATTCCCTGCAACAGGTGATGGCTTTTATGCAAAATGAGGGTCTGCCGCCATTCGAGTATGATAGTCAGACAGGTCGTTACTGGAGTAGGCTTTATCCAGACAAGAAAATTACTACCATACGAGGGTCTTTTTCTGTGCCAGGGAGTGTAACAGTTGAGGTCTGGCAAAAGAGTGAAAACCCATCAACCACTGTCATAAGAATCACAATGGCATATTATCTCGGAACTTGGTAAAAACAGCCATTCACAACACAAAACCTCGCCTTATGTTTTATCTGCCCAGCTTGCACAGGTACGCTCAAATTCGGCCTGCCAGTAGGATTCGTAATCTTCCTCGGCGACGCTGACCACGGCCTAGCCCTCCTCTGGCTTTTCATCATCAATGCTGATATAAAGTAGCAAAGAGTGACACCTGCACTCTAGGGGCTATCATCCATTAGAGACGTTTCGATTTTGCGAGGCGGCAATACACGAACAAAATATTCTTGTCCCAGCATCTCACGCATAATGGACATGGGGAACATATCGGAGGTAATGGGGTATTGCGTCCGGTGGGCAGCCATCGCAGCCACTTTCTGTTCTACATAGCCACTCACATCAATACAAGTCGTCACAGGGTTGTGATTTGCACCCCTCTCATGCGCCATCATTTCGTCAGCTGCCGTAATATGTGCTTCCGCACCACGCCCTAGAAATGCTAGTGGGCTTTCCGCCGAAAACACCAGACAGGTTGTGTTCTCGACAGCAACCACATGCGCAAGACGCCGATGTTGTAGGGCCAAAGCTCGTTCTCCAAAAAACTTGCCGGGACCTAATTCGTTCACTACGCGGAGAGTATCATCTGCATCTTCGATTACCGCTTGAGCACGACCTGAAAGAATCAAATAGAGGTGTTTGGCGACTTCGCCTTGTTCGATAATAAAGAACCCAGCCGGATACCAATTCACGTCAATATAGTCGCTGCTGTAATTGAGGAGGGATGTTTCTTCGGCAAACAACAACAGAGCACGTGCAAAGTCGGCACTTCCTGCAAAGTTGTTCTGAATCTCCGTGAGCCACTGCGCTAACCGATCTGACAAGAGGAGTCGGCTGCGTGGGAAGTGGCTATGATACAACCGGGTTGGTGCGTGAGGTTTTAAGCCATTGGTGAGTTGGTGGGGAAACTGGCGGGGCGATCCCGCAAGCTGGCAGGCCTGAGTAGTGGCGATGCTAATGACGATATGATCTGGGTGTCCATAGGCACCATCTTCGCCAAAGGTAATCACCACGTCAGGTTGGAAGGTACGGATAATTTGGGTGATGTGTTCAATTAAACGATTAATATCTAGCTCACGTAGAGTACCATCGCCATAGTCTAAACATTGACAGTGCTGGATACCGAGTCTGCGGCAGGATTCTTGTAGTTCGCTGGCACGTACAGCCCCGAGGGTTCGCCGAGTCGCTATCTGGGCATCCCGAATTTGCCCTGCGTCGCCTCGTGTGGCTGAAATGACCATCACTTCGGCTCCCTCCGCAGCGTATTTGGCAAAAGTGCCGCCAGCACAAAAGACTTCGTCATCCGGGTGGGCGAAAACACCCAAAAGTTTGAGCCGTGTGTTTGCAGTCATCTTCTGTCCCCCATTGACAGCCTAATGGAGTGTTGCAATCAGTATATCATTGAGAATAGGGAGACTGGGCAATTCTTCTGCAAACTTGGTATGGATATTGGCATAAAACTGGGGCAGCCGCTATGTTTTTTCCGCCCAGCTTGCACAGGTGCGCTCAAATTCTGCCTGCCAATAGGATTCGTAATCTTCTTCGGCGACACTGACCACTCCCTTAAAATAGCCCGGACCCGGACGGCCATCGGATTTTCGCACGACCAATGTGGCGAGATAACCCCGTCCTGCTTTTTCATCATCAAGGCTGATGTCACGCAGTAGGCCCGACATGGCATAACTGTACGGGTTGATTTCGGCGGTTTGGATTAAACCTGCCAATTCGCCATAGGTGATGGTTTTGCGCTGGCGGGCATGGTCTACGAGGATTTCAAACGCCTCGTGTTTGATCTGCTCCCATGTTTCAAGCAGATAACCAAATTTGCGTGGTGGTCTTGGCATGGTGACTACTCCCCCTTAATGAACTGATGTGCTAACCAAAATACACGATGGGTACAGGGAGGGTTTTCAACTCCCTATCCATTTAAGGTTCGAGTTTTATTCGATGGATTTGCGGAGATAGATAATATCTTCGACGCCAGTGGAGAAGCGCAAATTGATAGTACGGTTGGGGACAAAGCCGACCCGTTCATAGAGGGCGATGGCGCGGGTATTGTTGACTCGTGCGCCAATTTCAACGGTTTTGCTGCCCAATTGTTGGGCCAGACGGGTTAATTCACCTAAGAGGGCTGTTCCGATGCCGAGGCCACGCAGTTCGCCGCTGACGACCAAATCACTGATTTCAGCGACCTGTGACCAAATCGTGACCAAACCAAATGCGCAGGCCTGATTATTGACTACTGCCACCCGTGCCCCACCTCGGTTGCGATTTTGGAGGGTGAAGGCACGCCGGAACATCATTTCTACGTAGGCCCGATTTTGATCGGCCCAACACGCCTCATGCAGTCGGCGGGCATCACTACGTTGAAGTTCGCGGAAAGTGACTTCCGGGTTC
This sequence comes from Chloroflexota bacterium, assembly GCA_013112715.1. Taxonomy (GTDB): domain Bacteria; phylum Chloroflexota; class Anaerolineae; order Aggregatilineales; family J027; genus CFX10. The sequence continues at coordinate 70,734 of JABFGB010000016.1, read as the reverse complement.
ATGCAACCTCCGGGCATCATAAACACAGAAAAGCCGTTCGCGCATTGAGAGGGAAACGGCTATGCCTGTTGGGTATTGGGTGGCGAAAACTGCATTGGCCTATGAACGAAAGTTGAGGACTAAGATTCTTCCTCAATCACAATGACTTCACGGCCTTTATACGTGCCGCAGTTTGGGCAAACACGATGGGAAACCTTATATTCGCCACAGTTATCGCAGCGTACCAAATGCGCCAGCGTCAGGGCGTCGTGTGAACGACGATTGCCGCGCTTGCGACGGGACAGTTTACGTTTGGGTAGAGGACCCATGAGATATTCCGCCTCTGTTTCAATTCCAAAAAGCTAACGATTACGCTATTCGACAGCGGACGGCATGATAGCATTAACCACCGCCGAAAACAAGGGTAATCGGCGCTTTAATCCGAACTTCCCGCGTCCACCAGTTCTTCCTTTTCCACCTTGAGCGCTTTGGGAGCAGAGGGGACAGGCGGCTGAACGGGGATAGCGGAGGGTGGGGGTGGCGCGGCTTGCATCACCTGAGCTTGGGCGGCAGCCTGAGCGCGAATGTCCCGATCCTGCGCGATTTTGGTGACGCCGTTTCGCACAATGGTCAGGGTACGGAGCAGATGGCTTTCCAATTCTTTCAGCACGTCCATGACATAAGAATCGGCTTCATCTCGGATGGCGGCGGCTTCTTGGCGGGCCTGATTCAGAATATTTTCGGCGCGATGTTGGGCTGTCTGGACAATGGCATCCCGGTGAACCAACTCGTCTGATTTTTGGCGGGCCAAATCCAGCATACGGGTGGCTTCTTCGTTGGCCTGTGCGATGAGGCGATCACGCTGGTTGACCACACGGGTCGCCTTTTCGATTTGCTCGGGAATCGAAATCCGCATCTGGTCAATAATTTCCAATGCCCGTTCTTCGTCAATGACGGTGAACTTGCTCATGGGCAAATGCCGACCTTCATCAATGAGGTCTTCCAAGCGGTCAACTAAGTGTTGAATATCCATTAATGCCCTCCTCGGCCAGATTCAGATGGTTGACCGGGCCATTCAGTCATCAGTTTACCAGTAATTTTTTATTACCCTATTTCGGCATAACGCTTGCGTAGGGCTTCGGCGACACGGTGCGGCACCATCGAACTGACATCACCACCCAACGAAGCAATTTCACGCACGGTGCTGGAGCTAATGTGGATAAACTGCTCGCCCGTGATGAAATTGACTTGTTCTAAATGTGGCGCGAGTCGCTGATTTGCCAGCGCCATGCGAAATTCAAACTCAAAATCGGAAAAGACGCGCAACCCACGAACGAGGATGTGTGCCTCTGCCGCTTTTAAATAGTCTACAGTCAATCCGGTGTAGGATGCAACTTTTACATTGGAAAGTCCTTCCATGGCCTCCTTCAAAAAGCCCAAACGCTCTTCCACCGTAAACAACATTGGCTTGTTGGGTGGATTTTCGTAAACCGCCACAATCACTTCATCGAAGACATGGGCGGCGCGACGGGCTATATCAATATGCCCATAATGCACCGGATTGAATGAACCGGGAAAAACAGCACGGCGAAAACCCGCCATAAAAACGCTCCTAGGAGTTAAATTTGATACCATCCGTATCAGGCGTATGAAAACTCTAACTTAAATCCGTCCGGCGCTCTTGCAACAGACGGACACGACGCGCCAATAATTGATGTTCAGGCATGGTTAACAAGGGGTCTTCGGCATAGATGGCACGGCTTTCTTTCTGTGCCAACTCGACCAATTGCACATCCATTGATTGGTCAAAGCGTACAGCGCCATAACCTGCCTGACGTGTACCCAGCAAATCCCCCGGCCCGCGCAATTGCCAATCAAGTTCGGCCAGCGCAAAACCATCACTGAGCGTTTCAAATTTGCGGAGGCGTTCAACGGCTTCAGGATTATCCGAATCGCTGATGAGCAGGCAGAACGATTGATGTTCGCCGCGACCTACCCGTCCCCGGAATTGGTGGAGTTGGGCAAGGCCAAAACGATTCGCGCCTTCGATGAGAATGACGGTGGCGTTGGGCACATCAATGCCGACTTCAATGACCGAAGTCGAAATTAAGACCTGAATTTCGCCATGTGCAAAGGCGGCCATCACCTCGTCTTTTTCGGATGGTTTCAATCGTCCGTGCATCAAACCACAGCGATAGTGCCGGAAAATGGTGGTGCTGAGTTCGTCAAAGGCTTCGACGGCAGAACGGCTCTCGCTATCGTCGGAGGCTTCAACCAGTGGATAGACGATAAAGGCTTGGTGGCCTTCTTCCAATTGGTGCTTGATAAAGCTGTAGGCTCGTTCACGTTCGGGGGCAAACAGCAGCTTGGTCTCAATCGGTTGGCGACCCGGCGGCATTTCATCCAACACCGCTAAATCAAGGTCGGCATACATCGTCAGGGCCAGTGTGCGCGGGATGGGGGTGGCGGTCATCACCAAAACATGCGGGTTAGTGCCTTTGCCGCGTAGTGCCCCGCGTTCATCCACGCCAAAACGATGCTGCTCGTCAATAATCGCCAATGCTAGATTGTTAAACTCAACGCCCTCTTGAATCAGGGCATGAGTGCCGATTACGATCTGTACACTGCCATTGGCAAGCCCTTCATAAATTTCGCGGCGCTGCGGTTCAGGAGTAGCACCTGTCAATAACTGAATATTGACGTTCTCACCACCGGATACCCCCGCGAACAATTTACGAATGCCCTGATAATGCTGCTCGGCTAAAATGCTGGTGGGGGCCATCAATGCGGACTGCTTGCCGTTGGCAATCGCTATGCCGAGGGCCATCGCTGCGATAACCGTTTTGCCTGAGCCGACATCCCCTTGCAACAAGCGGTTCATGGGGATGGCTTGGGTCAAATCTTGGCGGATGGCGTCAAAGGCTTTGCGCTGCGCCCCAGTCAATTGATAGGGCAGACCATCCAAAAATGACTGTATCCATTCATCAGTGACGGTTAGCGGGACACCGGGGACGGATTGCCAAACCTGTCGTTTTGCCAAAATGCCGAGTTGCAACAGCATCAATTCATCGAAGGCAAGGCGCTGTTGGGCATATTCCAAAAATTCCCATTTTTGCGGGAGGTGTATTTGGCGTAAGGCCCAGCCAAGATCAACCATCTCGGTGCGTTCTAAGACGCTTTCCGGCATATAGTCGGGCAGTTTATTGGCCCATGTGTCTAAGACCTCACGCATCAGCTTGCGCACAATTTTGGAGGAGAGGCCCTGTGTCAGCGGGTAGACGGGGATAATGCCGCCCTGCTGCAAACTGCGCTGGTCTACCAATTCCCATTCCGGGTTGGACATGCTGAGTTCACCCCGGAATAAATCGGTTTTGCCGTACATGGCAATTTGCATCCCGATTTTCAACATGCGTTTGAGGTAGGGCTGGTTGAAAAAGGTGACGTTGATTTTGCCCGCCCCATCTTCGACCAAGACACTGATGAAGGGCCGCCCTTCGCGGGATTTTAATTCGACGATGCGCTGAATTGTGCCAATTGCCGCCGTTTGCTGATAGGGCTTGAGATGGCTGAGGGGCAGCAGGCGGGTGTAGTCGTCATAGCGGCGCGGCATGAAAAACAGCAGGTCGCCTAATGTCGCAATCCCTAACCGTGCCAACTGCTCGGCTCGTTTATCGCCAACCCCCTTTAAATTTTGCACACGGTCATTGAGATGGCCCATCACCTCACGGGCGGCATCAAGGTCTACCGATTTGCGTGGGGTGCGGCGCGGCTTGGGAGCACGGGCTTGCGATTTGCGATCCAGTGTGGCTGGGGCGACAAATTCAATCACTTCCAATGAGGAGGTGATGACATCTTCCTTGAATGAACCCTCGTCGTCCTCGTCCTCGTCACCGTCGTCAAATTTGGATTTGGCAGGGGGACGTGGCGCGGATTTGGGAGGCGGGGCAGGTCGCGGGGTAGGCGGTTTTGGCGGTGCGGGTGGCGGGCTTGCCGCTGATTCAGCCGCCACTGGTCTAGGCGGGGCCGAGGATGAGGGCGCTGTTTGAGCGGTAGGCGGGGCGTCCGGTGAGACCCACTCCGCTGCATAGGCCGGATTTTGGGGTGCTCGTCCAGTGATACGCCCCATCATATATTTGATAGCCTGCTGGCGCTTGTCGCGGTCTTCCAAACTACCATACTCGGTCATGACCTTGCCAAGTTCTTCGATCAGGTTATGTTGGGCAGGCGTTTTGGCTTGTTGGTGGGCGTCGCGTGACCAGTTGGGGATATACGATTGTAACCCACCGATGACCGCCGTATTTTTATAGCCGGTATCTTGTTCCAGCCGTAATATTTTGATTAGGGTTTCAAGTGCTGAAGCCATCTTATCTCCGAAGTTATGCTTTGGCTTTGATAAGGGCCAGCCCAATTCCGTTGGGGCCGACATGTGTACCAATAACTGGGGTCACATCTACCATATTGAGATAGGCTTGTGGGGCGATGTCTTGTACTAAATCCATGAGCTTTTGCCCACGCTCCGGATTAAACGAGTGCAGTACGGTTAGCCGTTCTAGTGGGGCTTCGCGGTGGGCAATATCGGCCACTTCGCGGATGGCCTTTTCAAAGGTGCGTACCCGTCCAGCGGTATTGACATCGCCTTCCCGTACATCAATGATGGGTTTGATTTGGAGAAGCGCCCCGACATTGGCTTGTGCCCATCCCACACGACCACTGCGCCGCAAATATTCGAGAGTATCCAACACGGCATATAAACGTGCCCGTGAGCGCATTTCGCTAATGAGTACCTTAATATCCTCGACGGTTGCCCCTTTTTCGGCGGATTCGGCAGCCGCAATCGCCATCCAGCCCTGTGCCATCGTTAGTGTACCACTGTCAATCACCGTGATTTTCTCCGGTGAAACTTCGTTGGCGGCGACCACCATCCCGTTATAGATGCCGCTGAGTTTGCTGGCTACTGAAAACGCGATTACATGGTCGGCATCGGCAAGGGCCTCTTGGAAAATCTTAGCTCCCATGCCGGGGGGTGGGGCGGCGGTCGTCGGCAATTCAGTGGCTTGGGCAAGGCGCTTATAAAATTCTTGGCGCGACAGGGAGATGCCATCATCGGGAAAACTTTGGTCGCCGAAATTCACATAGTCTGGGACAATGCGAATGTCATGTTTTTTCGCTAGGTCGGACGGGATGTCGGCTGCGCTGTCTACGACAATTTTGATTTTGCTCACGCGATTATATCCTCTTCTTCGCCTTCCAAAATGACCAGCCCCGTTGCATCACCGCCCAGCAAACTGCCAATGGAAGGATCATATAACAGGGTGGGGAAATCTTGCCCCTGCAATTCCAACGCAAGGCGGTCTTGCAGCATCCGAATGGGTTCGGTTAAGGATGTCGTGTGGGTCAGGAGGGCCATCTGGTCAATGCTGGCGAACTCCATCGCAAATTCGGCTAATTTTTCAACCGCTTGGGCATGGGTACGGGCTTTTTCCATAATCATCAACTGCCCTTCCTCTATGGTGAGAAACGGCATGATGCCCAGCATGGTACCTAGAATCGTTTGAGCCGCGCCGATGAAGCCCTGCTCGCGGATCATGTTCATTTTTTCGACATAAAAAACCGCATAAATGCGCGGGATAGTGCGCCGAACCAAGCGCACGATGTCTTCTAAATCATCAACTTCGCTGGCGATTTGGCCCGTTTTATCTACCAGCATCCCCAACCCGGCTGAGATGGTTTGGGAATCTACCACCTCAATATCACAACGCCCTAACAACATTTGGCTGGCAGCCTTGGCATTGTGGCAGACATGCCCCAATCGAGCCGAAAGATGCAGGGAGATGATTTGATTGACATCCCGATTGAGCCACTTGTAGACCTCTAAAAATTCTTCTGGTGTGGGCGGGATCAGCTTCGGGATGACATCCCCACGTTGGATGCGTCGCAGAAATTCCTCCGCCCCAATGTCGAGACCAAGCCGATAGGTGGTTTCACCTAGTTGCAGGCGCAGCGGAACCACCGTAACCTCATAACGTTTGACGATGGTGGGGTCAATAAAAAGGGCTGAACTATCGGTGACGATACGTACCTTATTCAAGGTTGCTTTTTCCTGAGAGTGCCGCTATTCCACACTGAATATTACCTGATAATGCGGCTGTCCCCCATAGACAGTTTCAAATTCTAAATTAGGATAGTCGTCAGCGAGGGCATCGGATAAATTCTGCACTTCACTTTCGTGTAGCGAGTCACCATAATAGAGGGTAACCAATTCCAGATTGTCTAGATCATCAATGGCAGCCAGTAAGCCACGCACGGCATCACTAACTGAATCTCCGGAGAATCTCAATTTACCATTCAACAGCCCGATAATTTGGCCCTCTTTGACCTTGACCCCATCCAATTCAACACTGCGGGTAGCCGTCGTGACTTCGCCGGTAAACACCTTGTCTTTGGCTTTCGTCATGGCCGCAGCTACATCTGTTAAATTTCCGTCGGGTTGATAGGGCAGCATGGCGCTCACCCCTTCGGTAAAAGAACGGGTTGGCACCACTACACACCGTTTGTCGGAGATGAGCTTGGCGGCTTGTTCGGCGGCCAGAATGATATTTTTATTGTTGGGCAAGATGATGATTTTATCGGTGTTGATTTTGCCAATCGCCTTGAGGATTTCTTCGGTGCTGGGGTTGTTGGTTTGACCACCATTCACCAAACCCGCGACGCCTAGTTGTTGAAATACGCCTGCCAATCCATCGCCCGCGACGACAGCTACCACCCCAATTTGGCCGGGTTCGACGGCGGTCAGTTCCAGATCATCTACACTAAAGGATTTTTCTTGCTCGGTGCGCTTTTTGAGATATTCCTCATACTGCACCTGCATATTTTCGACCACAACATCGAGCAGCACACCGAGATTCGCGCCGTAGTGGAGGGGATGACCGGGGTTATGGACATGCACATGAACTTTGACGGCGGTATCATTGCCCACGACGACCACCGAATCCCCCATGCTCTCCATCGCGGCTTTGATCACATCAGGATTTAGACCCTCGCCTTTGATGACAAACTGCACATCATAGCCATAGCCCAATTCACCGGGGTCAAGGACTTCGGCCAAATTATGTTCTTCGTGATCTAATTCAGCGTCGGTGGGGATGGCTTGGCCTTCAATCTGAACGCTCTGACCACCTAAGTGACGCAGCATCCCTTCAAGAATATAGACCAACCCCACCCCCCCTGAATCTACGACGCCAGCCTCTTTCAACCGGGGTAGAAGATTGGGCGTATTCTCGACTGATGCCCACCCGCGAGCCACCATTTTTTCAAGCAGTTCCTGTAAATTGGGTGTCGTGGCAACCTGCGCCTCGGCTTCTTCGGTCATCTCTCTGGCGACGGTCAAAATCGTGCCTTCTACGGGACGTTGGACGCCACGATAGGCCATATCGGTAGCCATTCGTAGAGCTGCCACCATTTGAGGCGCATCAAAAGTTTCGGCATCAGCGAGCGACTGGGCAAACCCTTTCCATAACTGTGACATGATGGTTCCAGAATTACCGCGTGATCCCATCATCGCTCCATAGGCGATTTTCTGGGCAACTTTGCCTACATGGGTGGAATTTTCATGGGTGACTTCATTACAGGCATTCCGCATGGTCAACAGCATATTCGTTCCCGTATCCCCATCTGGAACTGGGAATACATTGAGTTCATTGACTTGGCGGTAATGGCTTTCTAACCAATGGAGGCCAGCATTTGCCAAAGACTTAAGCTGATGCCCATCACACGTCAGATTAAATTGCTCTGTTTGTTCAGTCATAACACTTCCGATAAATCCTACGATGATTTACTGGCCTTTGGTTGTTGGCTAATGCGAAGGCCCTGTACATGGACATTGACACTTTTTACAGGCATGGCGGTATTTTGTTCAATGACATAACGCACACTGTTGATGATGCTGGATGAAACGCTGGCAATGCGAATGCCATGTTCCAAGATCACGTAAATATCAATAGCGATCTCGTTATCCTCGATTTGGATTGCCACCCCTCGGTGCGGATCACGGGTCAACGTAGCAGCAACACCCGACGTTCGGTTGGCGGTTGCCATGCTGACAACCCCATATGTCTGGGTCACGGTATGGCTGACCAAACTGGCAATCGCGGTTGGCGAAATTTCAATTATTCCATGAACGTTCTCTTTTGTCGTCATGCAGTTTTCTTTCTTGGGCTACCCTTGCAGTTAGGCGGGCATTGTGGTATGGTATTGCCCCGATTTCCGGCGATAGATCAATCAGTTTAGCAGACGGGATACTCTCATGGCGAAATGTGAATACTGCGGAAAACATACGCAGTTTGGTCAGAATAATCCTTTTTCGCAAAAGAAAACAAAGCGCACCTTTAAACCCAACCTACAAAAAGTTCAGGTATCGGAAGAAGGTCGTATCGTCTCGCGCGTACTCTGCACCAAATGCGTCAAAAACATCGGTAAACACCGTAATCGGCCTGTGGCGAAAAAGGCAACTGCCTAACACAGGTTATTCACCCTTGATACTCCGGAAGGCCAGCTTGTGCTGGCTTTTTGGTTGCCGTCATGCTTGATCTTTTGTGATGGCCTGTTGAATTGCTTTAATGCCGCTGGCAATGCCTCCATTAGCGGCAAAAATGCTGTTGCCCGCAATCAACACATTCGCACCAGCCTCTAGCACTTGTGGTGTTGTATGGGCATCAATCCCGCCATCTACTCCAATATCCACTGACCGTTTCCCAACCATCTGCTGAATTTGCCGAATTTTAGGCAGTGTCTCCGCTAAAAACGTCTGCCCACCAAAGCCGGGATTGACCGTCATTATCAAAACAATATCCACAAGATGTATAATCTCACTTAACAAAACAGCCGGGGTATGGGGATTAATGGCGACCCCCGCCAGTACCCTTAACGACTTGATGTTTTGCAGCGTGCGGTGTAAATGTGGACAGACCTCAAGGTGAACCGTTAGTGCCGAGGCACCAGCGTCCACAAATGCCTTAAGATGGCGGTCTGGTTCAATAATCATCAAATGCACATCTAATGGGAGGTTGGTGACTTGGCGAATGGCCTTGACAATCAACGGCCCCATCGTGATATTGGGGACAAATACGCCATCCATGACGTCAATGTGGATTTGAGATGCACCATGTTCAGCGGCGACTTGAATTTGTTCACCCAGCCGGGTGAAGTCTGCCGAAAGCACCGAAGGGGCAATTTTGATGGGTTGGGCCACGAAATCAGAGTCCTTTCTGCCGTTAATCGCAGAATTTTAACGTTGTAAGGGTATAAAAACAATTGGGAGTCAAAATTTAGACAACGTGAATTTGATAAATATAACACAAATTTAGTGATTGATTTTGGCACGCATCTTGATTTAAACTTAATTATGTAAATTGCCTTAGCCTCTGGATTCAAAATTTAGCAAATACATTTGAAGGACTGATCACTTGAGAATCTAGGAGTCCATTGGTTAAGCACATGACAACATTTTCTGGCTTGGAACTCTCAAACCCCAACACAATTTCTGACTCCTCTTCATCAGGAAATCCATTCGATATTGCCACCACGCAGTTATCCCAGATTATGTCTCGTTTGCCGGGGATTATGTGGACAACCGATAAAGATTTGGTCATCACCCGTATGAGCGGGGCGGGCCTAAATCTACTGAATCGTACCCCTCAAGAATATATTGGGCGCAATTTGGCTGAAATCGTTGACTCCCAGCGCCTTTCGTCAATCGCAGTCTCGGAACACCAAAAAGCGCTGACAGGCAAAGTGGGGCATTACGAAATTGCTGTAGATCAGCGTCAACTTGAAGTGACAGTGCAATCCTTGTTAGATGAACAAGGGCAAACCATCGGCTGTGTGGCATTGGCCGTTGATATTACCAATCAAAAAGAGGCCGAACGGGCGCTGGCCTATATTTCTGACCGCATGATTTTGCTTAATCGGGTGATTTCGCTGGCAGGCTCGACCCTTAATGTCAATAAGGTGTTGGAAGTGGTGTGTCAGGAATTGGCCCAAACATTTGGTGTACCCCAAGTTGCGGCTGCCCTTTTTGATGAGAACCAAATCGAGGGCCGTATTGTCGCGGAATATCTCGCCCCCGGTTGTATCTCGGCAATGGGGATGACATTTTCATTACGGGGCAATCCGCTGAATGAAGACCTGATCCAATTCAAGAACCCGATTGCGATTACGGATGTCATGACCAATCCGTTAACCGTGCAAGTCCGAACCATCATGCAGGAGCGGAAAACGGCCTCGATACTGATTGTACCTTTAACCGTAAGGGGAGAGGTGATCGGGTCCATTGGGATTGATTCACCTGTCGCACGCGAATTTACCCAAGATGAAATTGAACTGGCTGCCGCTGTTGCTTTAGCTGTGTCGCAGGCTTTGGACAATGGAATGCTGCATCAGCAGTTGGAATCGCACAGTGAGCGTTTGGCCCAGTTGGTCGAAAAGCGCACTGCCGAATTGCAGCGGGTCAATGAACGCATGACTGCTATTTTGAATGGCAGTAGTGACGCGATAGTCTTTACCCATAATGATGGCACGATTCGAAATACCAATGAGGCTTTTGACCGATTGTTCGGTTATGCAGCAGACGAAGCCTTTAGTTCTCCCATTGAAATTTTGGCCGAGCCTCCGTTTGACCAAGCACTGATCGAGGCGCTTAGGGCGGCGGTTCAGACGGGTGAACCACAGCGCCTCACCATCATGGCTCGCCGTCGTGATAACACTACCTTTGATGCTGACGTTGCGCTTTCCTCTGTGCCAGAAACTCATCAAGTGGCTGGGGGTACAGTGTGCAGCCTGCGTGATATTACCCAATTGAAAGAGGTGGAGCGCCTCAAGGATCGTTTTGTTTCGACGGTCAGCCATGAATTACGCACGCCCATCACAGGTATTTTGTTAGGGGCTAACAGCCTACATCAACATTATCCTCGTTTAAGTGATACGCAACGCCTCGAAATTATCCGCCGCATTCTCGATCAGTCAGCTTCATTGGCCGAACTGATTGAGGGGATTCTTTCGTTGTCGCGGTTTGATTTGCAGAAACATCGCACCGAAGCCGTTCGGGTAGATATGGTGGAATCCCTTGTGTCTATTGTAGAGGAATTTCGTCTTACCATCCAAAACAAGCGACTGACCCTCGAGTTCACCAAGCCGACCAAGCCCGCCTTTGTGCGCGGGTCACGGCTCGATTTTTCGCGGATATGGCGTAACCTAATAGACAACGCCATTAAATACACCCCTGAAGGCAAAATTTTAGTGGTGTTGAATACAATTGACACGCTATCCGAGCCGGTATCGGATGATCTTAGACCACATGATCTGCCTGCCGGACATTATATTGTGGGGCAAGTATCCGATAGTGGACGGGGTATTCCGGCAAATGATATGACGCATTTGTTCACACGGTTTTATCGGGGTAATGCCTCGCAAAGCAATATTCCCGGCAGCGGGCTGGGACTCTCATTAGTTAAAGAAATCGTGACGTTTTACAAAGGATCAATCACCGTAAGAAGCGAAGCGGGCATTGGAACCACCTTTACGTTTTGGCTACCTGCGGACACAGCGGATATTACGGACATGGAGGAGTAACCAGTATGACCAAAGTGATGATAGTTGAAGATACCCGGCCCTTGTTGGAGGGTATCGCGTTTGAACTCGAAATGCGGGGCTATGAAGTGTTGACCGCTCCCGATGGACTGGCCGCTCTCAAGGTGTTGGATGATTTAAAGAATAACGGACTGCCGGATGTGATTGTCAGTGATATTGCGATGCCTAATTTGGACGGCTATCAGTTATTCGAGCGGGTCCAAGCCAATGAGGACTGGCAGGCGATCCCGTTCATTTTTTTGACGGCGCTGGCCTCCGAAAAAGATGTTCTATATGGCAAGCGCCTAGGGGCAGATGATTATTTAATTAAACCATTTAAGCCGGAAGAATTGGTGATTGCGATTGAAAATAAGAAGCGTCGTTTTGAGCAGCTAAAGGCAAGCAGCGAACGCAAATTGGACGTTGTGCGGCAGCAGTTAATGGCAATGATTTCGCACGAACTGCGGACGCCGCTCACCGCGATTTATGGTGGGGCCGAACTTTTGGCAGATGATTTTGCGCTGGATGAAGGTAATATTTCCAAACAGGCCCTTGAACTCATTCAGTCGGGGGCACGGCGCTTAAACCGTTTGGTCAATGAGGTGTTATGGCTAGTTCAATTTAACAGCGGGCATCTTCAGCAGACCTTTGATACTATGGCACGGCCTCACGACCTGCGGGAGATTTTGCAGACGGCGCGTGAGGTTCTAAATTTTGATATGCTAACCGACCGGGTTGTGTTGTATCAAAATCAAGATGATACGGCGTTATGGGTGAATGGCCTACGTGATGTGTTGGTGATGGTTTTTATGGAAGCCTTCCACAATGCGTTGCGTTTTTCTCAAGACAATTCACCTGTTGACCTTACCCTTCAGGTTGAGGGAAATCAGGTGACGATTGAACTGGCCGATTATGGTAGTGGGATTGCTGCTCATGATATTGAAAAGGTCTGGGAACCCTTTGTACAATCGGATCGCCGCACCCATGAGCAGCAAGGCATGGGCTTAGGATTAACCCTCATCCGTGAAGGTGTCCGACTGCATGGTGGTGATTGCAAGTTATACAGTGAACTCAATAAAGGGACGATGCTGGTCGTCCAACTCCCGCTCGCTAAATAGCAGATAAGGCACACGACAAATTTTATGGCACGCATCCTCATCGCCGAAGATAACCAGAACTTGGTTTATCAGCTTCAAATTGAACTCACTATGCAAGGCTATGAAGTCAGTTGTGCGTTTGACGGGGTGGAGGCATTGGATAGGCTGAGAAACGAATCTTTGCCTGACCTTATTATCAGTGATGTCAGTATGCCGAATATGGATGGTTTTGAGTTTTATGCGGCGGTACGTAGTAACTCAGCATGGGTAGATATTCCCTTTATCTTTTTGACGGCACGTGACAGCGATGCCGATAAAGATATGGGGTATGGTTTGGGGGCGGATGATTATATTGTCAAGCCGTTCCAGACCGACCATTTGCTGCGGGTAATTACGGGGAAACTTAGGCGCCGCCAGATGTTGCAAGCCTCATTAGATGAACAGCGCACCGCTCTTGAACGGGTGAAGAAAGAACTCACCCAAATGGTTGCACACGAACTCCGCACGCCGCTGGTTTCTATCAATTTGGTGCTGCAAATCATCTCACGGCAAATGGGCCAGCTTTCGGAGTCCCAACTTCAAGAGTTATTGGATACGATGAGTGCAGGCAGTAACCGCCTGAATCGCCTAACTGATCAGATGGTTTTCCTCACCCAACTCGAAGCGGGAGCCTTAAACAAACAGGATATTCTGGAATCCGGCTTTCCGATTCATATTAGCGACATTATGACCCTAGCGATCAATCGCGCGCGGCTATTTGCCTATCGCCAACCCAATATTTCGGTAGCCCTTGACGAGCGTGACCACCAGATTAGGGTGATGTGTGATAAGCGTGCCCTAGAACATGCACTGGCCGAAGTGATTTCTAACGCCATGATATTTTCGCCACCGGATGGGACTGTCGAAGTGAGCCAGTGGAAGGCTAATGGACGTGGGTGGATTAGTATCACAGATCGGGGTAGCGGCATGACCCCTGAGCAAGTCAGTCAAGCCATGCAGAAATTCCAACAAATCAACCGCGAATCCCAAGAACAACAGGGAGTCGGTTTGGGCCTGCCATTGGCAATCAACATTATTGAAGCACATGGCGGCAACCTCGACATCAAATCCGTGCTTGGTAAAGGGACACAAGTCATCATTGACCTACCCCTCCTCGCATCATAGTCCACTTGATTAGCGGGATAGTGACTTTTTGTACTGTTAGGCGAAATCCAGCTTGGGTAAACATTAGATGGGGGATAGAAAACAATTGTAGATCAGCACTCAAAGGAATTCTAATGCCTCGGAATGATCCGCGTATTCTTGAACTTCGTGCATTACGCGAAAAATCTAGACAAGGTGGCGGTGTCCAGCGAATTGAGAAGCAGCATCAAAAAGGCAAAATGACCGCCCGCGAACGGTTGAGCCTGCTGCTTGATCCGGGCACATTTAATGAACTTGAACCTTTCATTACCCATCAGGGCCAACCAGCGCAATCACAGGAAGAAAAATATCTGGGCGAGGGTGTGGTCACGGGTTACGGTCAAATTGAGGGGCGCACGGTGTACGTGTATGCCCAAGATTTTACGATTTTTGGTGGCACACTCAGCGAAATGCAGAGCCATAAAATCTGTCGTGTGATGGATTTGGCCCTACGCAACGGGGTACCTATCATCGGACTGATTGATTCCGGTGGCGCTCGCATCCAAGATGGGGTCAGTAGCCTTGCTGGATATGCCGAAATTTTTCGTCGCAATGCCCAATATTCAGGTGTCATTCCCCAAATTAGCTTGATGCTTGGGCCGTGCGCGGGTGGGGCAGCCTATTCCCCGGCACTGACTGATATTCTGATTATGGTCGAAAATACCTCATTCATGTTCCTGACCGGACCGGAAGTCATCAAAACGGTCACAGGCGAGGTGATTGATGCAGAGCAGTTGGGTGGTGCCTATACCCATACGGCGGTGAGCGGGGTGGCGCATCTGGCAACCCCATCTGAAAATGAAGCGCTCGCCATGTGCCGCCGGGTCTTGAGCTATCTGCCTTCCAACAATGTCGAAAATCCGCCCTATTTCCCACCACAAGATGACCCACTGCGGATGGAACCCCGCTTAAATGAAATAGTCCCGCTCGATTCTACTACCCCCTATCACATGCACGAGGTTATTGACCTGATTGTGGACGAACGGTCATTCCTCGAATTGCAACCGCATTGGGGACAAAATGCCATTACCGGATTTGCCCGAATTGGTGGACACAGCGTTGGGATTGTGGCGCAAGAACCAACCAGCATGGCTGGGGTGATTGATATTGATGCCTCCGACAAAATGACCCGCTTTGTACGCATGTGTGACTGTTTCAATGTACCAATTGTGACTTTTGTGGATTCACCCGGATTTTTGCCGGGGGTGGATCAAGAGCATCGCGGCATTATCCGGCATGGCGCAAAACTACTCTATGGTTATTCCGAGGCGACTGTCCCCAAGATTTGTGTGATTACCCGCAAAGCCTATGGTGGGGCCTATGTGGTGATGAGTAGCAAATATTTGGGCACTGACATCACCTATGCGTGGCCGAGTGCCGAAGTTGCAGTGATGGGGCCAGAAGGGGCGGTTGGGATTATTTATAAAGGCCAGATCGAAAAAGCTGCCGACCCTGCCGCCGAACGTCAGCGCCTTTTGGATGAGTATCGCCGCAAATGGAATAACCCGTATCAAGCAGCCGGGGCCGGTTATGTGGATGATGTCATCGAACCGTCCGAAACGCGCCCCAAGATCATTGCCGCCCTCGCCGCTCTGCGTGATAAATATGCTCCTAATCCGCCCCGCAAACATGGCAATATGCCTGTTTAGAAAAGGGGAAATTACACAATGGCTGAAAATCTTTCGACGGCCCTGCAAATCACTGTGATTGGTATGGGACTAGTCTTCGGGGGAATTCTGATTCTGTGGGGACTGATGTCCTTATTGCTCAGACTAACTACGCCTAAAGATGAGATAACCGAAGTTCCCTCTACGGGTGATGCTGCAACCGACGAGGCCTATGCACAAAAACGCCGGGTGGCTGCGCTGGCGGTTGCCATCGCGTTGGCCCATGAGCGCGATCAGCAAAAGCCTCAACCATTCCCAATGCCGCCAACTGCAATTGTAAGCGCATGGCAGGCGGTCATGCGCACCAATCAATTAAGACGCCGAGGGACGCGATGAAGTATCTAATGACGGTCAATGACCAAACCTATGAAGTTGAAATTATAGATTTACACGCCTCACCTGTATTGGTTACGGTAGATGGGGAGCGTTTTGAGGTACTGCCGGAAATGGTCGAGTTGGAAATTGCCCGACCTGCCCCTAAACCCGTTAATCCTCAACCGCATGCCACTCCCTCTAATGGCAGTAGTTCAACCCTACGTAATCCCAATGCGATTGTTGCGCCGATTCCCGGTGTCATTGTCTCGATTGCGGTGAAGGTGGGTGAGGTTATCAGCGTGGGCCAAGAGGTGTGTATCTTGGAAGCCATGAAGATGAAAAATGTCATTCGGGCTAGCCGCGCCGGACGCATTGAGGACATCAAAGTGAGTGTCGGCCAACAGATCAAACACAGCGATGTCTTGATGACGGTTGGGACGGAGGTGGCTCTGTG
This sequence comes from Chloroflexota bacterium, assembly GCA_013112715.1. GTDB lineage: Bacteria > Chloroflexota > Anaerolineae > Aggregatilineales > J027 > CFX10. Next base: position 54,418 of record JABFGB010000016.1, on the reverse strand, counting down.
AATTATGCCGAGTTATGGGACGAACTAAGCAAAGGGATTACCCATTTCACGGCGGGCAATGTCGTGATGATGGCGGTTGGAGGCATTTTGATTGCGCTGGCCGTCCTCAAAGAATATGAACCCGTGCTGCTGCTGCCGATTGGCTTTGGTTGTGTCTTGGCAAATATGCCCCTGACTGGCATGAATGAGGCCGATGGATTGTTCGGCGTGTTATACGACGCGGGTATCAAAACCGAGTTGTTTCCCCTGCTGATTTTTATCGGCGTGGGGGCGATGATTGATTTCAGTCCACTCCTAGCAATGCCGCGCATGGTCTTATTGGGGGCGGCGGGTCAGTTTGGGATTTTTGGCACGCTCATTCTGGCAACGCTTTTGGGTTTTTCGATTAACGAAGCGGCTTCGATTGGCGTTATTGGCGCGATTGATGGCCCGACCTCGATTTTTGTAGCAACCAAACTTGCGCCGAATTTACTGGCCCCGATTGCGGTCGCCGCCTATTCGTATATGAGCCTGATCCCAATCATCCAACCGCCGCTGATTCGTTTACTGACCACTTCTGAAGAGCGTCGGATTCGTATGACATATACACCGCGCCCGGTTTCGCCACGTGCATTGGTGCTGTTCCCGGTGTGCGTAACGGTAGTCGTCGGTCTGCTGGTGCCGGATGCCACACCCTTGATTAGCATGTTGATGCTGGGCAATCTGCTGCGCGAAAGCCATGTGGTGGATCGGCTTAACAAGGCCGCCCAAAACGAATTGATTAACATTGCCACGCTGTTTCTGGGGATCACGATTGGTTCGACAATGGTGGCCTCCAAATTCCTTGAAGTGGACACCCTGCTGATTTTGGTGCTGGGTCTACTAGCCTTTGTGCTGGATACAGTGGCCGGGCTGCTGTTTGGTAAAGCCCTTTCGCGGGTGACGGGGGGTAAGATTAACCCCATCATCGGCGCGGCGGGGATTAGTGCTTTCCCGATGGCGGGACGGCTGGCGGCTCAGATTGCACAGGAAGAAGATTACGAAAACTTCATCCTCATGCACGCGATGGGCGCAAACACGGCTGGTCAATTGGGCAGTGTGATGGCTGGTGGTATCTTGTTAGCACTGGTCACAGGTGTTTTGTAGAAACGGGGCGGCGCTGAACCGCCCTTTTGGATTAATCCTCGCCCCACGCGGCACGTAGACGGCTGCGTTCCATTGCCCACTGTTGGCTATCGAGTGCTGACTCACCTTCTGCGGGATGCAGGCGTACCCATGTGCCATCAGCTTGCAGCACCCGTGCCCGCATATTGTCGGCTAACTGTATCTGCAAAATTTCATCCCAAATCACGCCTTTTAGTTCTTTGTCTTCCACTGGGAATACGGTCTCAACCCGGCGGCTAAGGTTGCGGTTCATCATATCTGCGCTGCCAACATAAACTTCGGTTTGGCCGCCATTAGTAAACCAGTAAATGCGGCTGTGTTCCAAAAAACGCCCCACAATACTGCGTACATGAATGTTTTCACTGACCTGTGGCAGATTTGGACGCAGACAACAGATGCCGCGTGCGATAATGTCAATTTTTACCCCGGCAAAGGAGGCTTCGTACAACTTACGAATGATACTGGGATCAGTCAGGCTGTTGACCTTAAAAACGATATGGGCAGGCCGTCCGGCTCCGGCATGAGCGATTTCCCGCTCAATCATGGCGATCATACGCGGACGCAGATATTCAGGTGCAACCAACAACTTGTGATAGGTCGCTTTGGGGGCATATCCGGTTAAACGATTAAATAACTCGGTTACGTCGTCGGCAATATCTTCGCGGCTCGTCAGCCAGCCCAAATCGGTGTAAATCCGGGCGGTGCTGGCATTATAGTTGCCCGTGCTCATATGCACATAACGGCGCAGGCGGTTTTGTTCACGGCGGATAATGAGAGCGACTTTGGCATGGGTTTTCAATCCAACCAGGCCATAGACTACATGCACACCCTCCGCTTCCAGTCGTCTGGCCCAGACGATATTGTTTTCTTCGTCAAAGCGGGCTTTAAGCTCGACTAGGACGGCCACTTGTTTACCTGCCTCGCGTGCCTCTAAGAGCGCTTGTACAATCGGGGAGTTGCTGCCGACGCGATAGAGGGTAATCTTGATTGCCATCACATCGGGATCGTGGGCCGCCTGTTTAATTAAATCCACAAAGGGTGTAAAAGAATCATAGGGGTGATGCAGCAAAATATCTCTGCGGCGGATTTCCTCAAAAACGCCCAATTCGCTTTCGAAGGCTGGGTGATAGGCGGGCACAAAATTGGGATATTTAAGGTCGGGTAGGTCAATATCGGTCAGTTGGAAAAAATCCGCCATGCCCAATGGCCCTTCAACCTCATATACGTCGGCTGGCCCTAAATCCAAATGCTCCATCAATACCCGCCGCATACTTTGGGGCATGGTAGGGGTAACCATCAGCAAAATCACCTCACCAAAACGCCGCTGCCGAATGCCGCGCTCAATGGTTTCCAGCAAGTCCGGGGCTTCGTCTTCAGCGATTTCCAAATCGGCATCCCGGATGACACGGAACGGATGCACCTGCTCAATGGTCATACCGGGGAAGAGCAAATCGAGATTAGCTTGGACAATATCATCTAAAAATAGATAGGTGTATTGATTTGGATAAGGCTGGTCATCGTAGTGGGTCATGACTTCGGCAACGGAAATAAAGCGCCGGAGATTGCTGCTGATGGGAATTTTGAGGCGGGCAAAGCGCGAATTACCTTGGTCATCCCGCAAGACGACTGCTAAGTTCAGACTGAGATTGGAAATATGTGGGAAAGGCCGACCGGGGTCAACCGCTAGGGGGGTTAACACCGGAAAAATCTCTTGGCGGAAATAGTCGCGCACCGCAGCGCGTTGGTCGCGGGTAAGCTCATCCGGGGTGATAATCTGTATATTATATTGGGCCAATGCAGGCATAATCTCATTTTTCCAGCATTGACGCTCTATGGCTTGGGTCTCGACCACGATATTGCGGATAGCGAGCATCTGCTCTAATGGGGTCATACCGTCAGCGGGGGTCTCACTGATGCCTGCCAAAACTTGTTGGCGCAGTCCGGCCACGCGAATCATGTAGAATTCATCGAGGTTATTGGAAAAGATGGCTAGAAACTTGACTCGCTCCAAGAGTGGCAGGGTTGGATCCATGGCTTCTTCCAACACACGGCGGTTAAATTCGAGCCAGCTTAGTTCCCGATTGATGTATAAAGAAGGATGATTGAAGTCGGGCTGAACTTCAATAGTGCTAAGATTTTCCATAAGAAATGATACCAATAAACTATTTATCCGGTGATTTCAGCATTATAACATGGCTTTCGTGCATCGCGCCCCTGCCCATCTGCCTTCAACAGGTTATAATTGCCCCAATTTTGCACAACACGGATAGTGAACAATGAAGATTGAAATTTTAGGCTCTGGCGGCGCGACCACCACACCGCGCCCTTTTTGTGGGTGTAGGGTCTGCCAGAAAGCTCGAACGCGAGGTCTGCCGTACAGCCGCTCCGGGCCATCTTATTTTATTCATGGGCCAAACTTGCTGATTGATACCCCGGAAGAAATTGGGGTACTGCTGAATCGCTCCAACATTATGCGGGTCGAAGCCGCCACCTATAGCCATTGGCATCCTGACCACACATCCGGGTTGCGGGTTTTTGAGGCCCAGCAGGTGTTATGGGACTGGCCGCGCCAAAATTCCATCACCGATATCTATCTACCCGCGCAGGTGGCCCAAGATTTTGAGCAGTGGCATGCTCTTAAAGGTCGCGCCGATTATTTGGAACACCAATTGCAGGTTATTCGGCAAATTAAATTGGCCGAGGGCGAAAAATTCACGGTCAATAGCCTCAGCGTGACACCCATTAAAATGGCGGTGGGTTATGTCTATGCGTTTTTGCTGACGGAAGGTATGACGAATGTCCTGCTGATTGCCGATGAGTTGTTTGGTTGGACACCCCCGCCCCATTTACCCCCGATTGATGTGCTGATTCTGCCTGTCAGTCTGTTTGAATTTAACCCGCTCACTGGCGAACGCATCATTCCTCAAATTCATCCGGTGTTGGAGGTCGAATCCACCTTTGAAGATACATTGGAATTTATCCGGCAGTTGAAGCCGAAACGCAGTATTTTGTCGCACATTGAAGAACCCTTTGATTTTGATTATGACGATTATGTGCGCCTTAGCCAAAAATTAGCCGCCGAGCAGCCTGAACTTGGCCCGGTGTCGTTTGCCTATGATATGCAACTGGTAGAGGAATAGTGGGAAAGATAATGAAACGGATACCAAAAATTGCGATGGTGATAGGGTTTATTGGGATCATGGCAGCAGCACTTTGGAATGTTAATCCATCGCCCAAAACAAAGGCGCAATCTGATCCGACGAGCGGCCCGATTGAAATCTGGATTGACCCGGCTGTCCCTATCGAATTTCCCATTATGCTGTCCCCGCTGTTTAGCTCTGGCAAATATTTGTGGGCAAATAACCCTGACAATGCTCGGTTGGAAGTAGCGATCAATGTCGAAAGTGGCGCAATTTCCAGCGATTGGATGTATGTTCCGGTGGTATCGTTTGCCAGCATTGCCGAAACGATTGCCTTTGCCGATATTGAACATTTTTGGGCGACGGGGGATGCTGCACCATTGGCCCATCTTTCGCCTGACCACGTGACTGCTCCCCATTTGGTGTTGACCGGGGCGGTGTATGATGCCTTGCGCATCGCATGGGGTGAACCCAATCCGGCGGCCACTATTGAACTGGTGGTAGGTGATACCCCTGAAATTTCGACCAAATTATGGGAGCAGCGGCCTAATGTGTGGTCACTCGTTCCTTTTCATTTGCTTTCCCCCGATTTGAAGGTACTGAAACTGGATGGGGTCAACATTTTTGCCGATGACTTCCAGATGGCGAACTATCCTCTCAAGGTCATGGTGGGACTGACCGGACATGAGGCGGCGGTAGGGCAGGCGATTGATGACCTCATGGCTGCGCAAACATGGCAACCGACCAACCGCGATGCCACCAAGATGACTCGCATCGTCTTGACCGGGGTTACAGCGATGTCACGCGCTACAGCCTATAAAATGGAGACACTCGGTATCACCAAACCGGGCGAATTGATTTTGCCATTCGTGCAGGATGCTCATGTTTTGCATACCAGCAACGAAGTGGCCTTCTCCGAAAACTGCCCGACCCCCGACCCCTTTATTGACAGCACCGTTTTTTGCTCCGCCGATAAATATATGGAACTGCTGACGTATATCGGCTTGGACGTGGTTGAATTAACAGGCAACCATGTCAATGATTATGGCGTCGGGGCGCTGCGCCACAGCCTCGATTTGTATGATGCCGCCGGGATTGCCCATTTTGGCGGGGGGCGCAATTTTGATGATGCCCGCAAAGCATGGACAACCGAAAACAATGGCAACACGGTTGCGTTTATTGGCTGCAACGTGCCGGGGCCGTTTAAGGCATGGGCGACCACTGAAGACCCCGGGGCGGCCCAATGTGATGAAGCCTATCTCGCTGAAGAACTGCCGAGATTAGCGGCTGAAAATGACGTGGTGATTATGACCGTTCAGCAGTGGGAATTTTATCGCTATCAGGCGGGTTTGGAGCAAATCGGGCAATTCACTACATATGCTGAAATGGGCGCGGATGTTGTGATTGGCTCGCAGGCCCATCAACCACAGGGCTTTACCTTTGTGCCGCGTGCTGGTCAACAGCCCTCCTTTTTGCATCACGGCTTGGGCAATCTGTTTTTTGACCAGATGCAGGCCATCGGCACGCGCCAGATGTTTATGGACAAGGTGATTGTCTATGATGGACGGGTGATTAGTGTGGAATTATTTACGGGCCTGCTGGAAGATTATTGCTGCGCCCGTCCCATGTCCGCCGATGAACGCATCGAATTTCTGAATACCATTTTCGCGGCGAGTGGGTGGTAAATTGGTTTGGGTGGAGGTGTAAGTCAGAAATTAATGATTTAGCGCCCCCCCCATTTATTGAAAATGTTTTTATTGACTTACTGCTAATAAGTTTGGTATATTTGTGAAAGGAGTCACAAGTAAAATTGAGGGAATAAATTAGATGGAACCAAAAGCGCGTTTTGCGTCAATTGGTCAAAATACAATTTCAGTTTGGATGCTGGTTTTATTATTTATTCAGGTCATTCTCTCCGCACTGGTCATTAAACGCCTCAATGATTTAGATCAATCCATTGCTGATTTGCAACTTAGCAATAAGGTGAATGTTCAAGCAAATCAACCCGAACCCCCTGTATACGTCGAAAATGTCTCAATTGATGATGACCCATATTTGGGCACAACCGGCGCACCCATTACGATAGTCGAATTTTCCGATTATCAGTGTCCGTTTTGTGCTGAAATAGCACCCACTATTGATGACATTTTGACTGAATATGAGGGTCAAATCTTGTTTGTCTATCGTGATCTCCCACTGGAGAATATTCATCCTTATGCCTTCAAAGCAGCGGAGGCCGCCAATTGTGCTGGTGAACAGGGTAAGTATTGGGAGATGCACACACTCCTATTTGCCAACCAAGCGGCCTTGAGTGTCGAAAATCTGAAAGCCCATGCAGTCGAATTGGAGCTAGACCCAGAGCAATTCAATACCTGCCTTGATAATGGCAAGTATGCTGATGAAATCAGTCATGATGCTTCGGATGCGCTAGCTTATCAAGTCAATTCCACTCCCACATTTTTTGTGAATGGCAATCGAGTCGTAGGGGCATCGCCTGAGTTGTTGCGGCAGGCCATTGAAGTTGCACTTGGAAAGGAGTCTGGATGAAATAAGAGTTCTCGCTTCAAACTTTCGTCTATTTTTGAGAGACATTTAGGAGAAAAACGATGCCAAGTAAATTCTATGCAGGAATGATGCTTTTGTCGCTGGTCATTTCGATGGGAACGCTATTTTTTGCGATGCAACCTTCGGTTCAGGCAGGCGGGGGGGACGGACAAATTCAAAATGCACCTCCACCTGATCCGGGATGTGTACCCGGTACATCGCTTTGGATAGGCTCTTGTCAAGGTGTGTGCCCATTACATTATAGGCAAATACATTTAATCGAGACACGCGCTGATTGCTCAACGTGGCAAACTACATACTGTGCATATGATAACGCTTGTTAGGATGGCATTTTAAGATTAAGACGATATTAACCCCCTAAACAAGGCTTAGCGAATAACGGGTCTAAGTCGCCTAGTGCTTGGTAATCTTGCGCCATCTGTCTTTGATGCTTTAAGAAAACATTTCTTTGCTTTTCCCCAATCTATTCACATATGATTAGTTTGGGGAATTGCTTACATTAGTGCAAAAACAGGAGATATAAGATGCTAAAACCTTTTCTGACTATAATTTTATGTTTTTTTGCTATCATGCAAATATTGCCTGTTGTAGCAGGCGCTCAAGATATTTCAATTAATAGTTTTACATCTTGCAGCGGCAAATTAAGTTTCGACTATCCCGAAAATTGGGTTGTGGAGGAAAGTCGTTATAATTATATGACAGGTGGAATTTCAGAATATGCTACTAAAATCTTGTTGGCAAATGGAACAAAGGCTTTGGAAGGTTTAGAAGTTGATACACTCGCCGAGAATGCACAAACCATTAGTATAAATATTACTCCACCAATTCCTTCGCCTATCGAAATAAAAGTTGACCCATTTGATAAACTCGCAAACGCAACTTACTTTGGCCCTTATGAGAGGGAGTTTGGCCCAGTTCGTAGAATTGAAGTTAATGATTGGCCTGCCGCTAGACGAGACTATGTTACACTTTTTGAAGGACTTGAAATATCAGGAATCTGGATAGAAATTTTACTCCCAGATGATTACAACCTCACAATTATAGCTGAAACCTATTCGAGTCTTTTCCTAGAACTAGATGCAAATGTAGACCTCCTAATTTCGAGTCTTTCCTATTACGCTCTCAAAGTAGGCCTATCTGTCGTAGACTGGGATGTTTATTTTGAACCAAAATGCACCTTTCATTTGGCTTACCCTGCTGATTGGATTGTGAGTGAAGCCTATTCGAATCAACTCATCTTTTTCAATTCGCAAGCTGCCCAAGATACCCGCCGTCGCCGCCGGGACTATAAGGATGACCAATTGGAGATCGAAATCATCCAGCCGCAAGACCTGCCTGAGTTTTTTGAGGACATTGGCTTTGATGCGACTGACGCAAAACCTGACGATATTTTAATGGCGTATGCGGAGGCCGAGCGGTTATCGGTAGAAACACCGATTCCGTTTACTGTTGGCGAACATAACGTGCTGCGGGCGGATTTCAGAGGCGGGTTTATTCTGCTCTACGATTTTGGTGAAGGGCAGTATGCGATATTGGCAGCACGGAGCAGCGAAGATGGATTTGCGGCATTTGAGGAAACCATTTTGCAGATTGCCGGGTCGGTCCAATACAATCCAATTCAAGAAGATGAACCATCGATTGAGATGACGCCGACGCCGACCCCTTGAATTTTAGCAACCTTCCGGAATCAAAAGCCCCTCTCGTGGTTGAGAAGGGCTTTGTTGTTTGTTGAATTAGTCGCCAGCGGGGGCAGGTTCGGAGGCAGGCGGCTCCATTTCGATGATGCCGACCTTGTTGGGTTGTTCGCCACCCTTCCAGCGGATACGGGGCACAATCGCGTCGGGGATGATGCGATCTTTGAACTGTACCACGCGCTGAATCACACTTTCCACCAGCGATTCTTGCAGATAACGCGGTTTCAGGCCGAGATCGAGCAGATTGGTATGGGTGGGGTTGTAATAATGCTCTTCCATCTCGACACGCGGATTCTCATAGTGGGCAATCTCGACCTCAATGCCGATTTTGGCCGCCGCGTCGCGCACGATATAAGCCAAATCGCGCACTGAGAAGGATTCCGTGAATTGGTTAAACACGCGCATCCGATTGTCTTTGGGTGGGTTCAACATCGCTAACTCGACACATTGGATGGTGTCGCGGATGTTGAGATAACCACGTGTTTGATCGCCCTTGCCAAAAAGGGTCAACGGGATACCAGCGACGGCCTGCACACAAAAACGATTCAGGGCCGTGCCAAACGACTCATCATAATCGAAACGGGTCAGCAGGCGGTCATCCATGTTGACTTCATCGGTTTCGATGCCATAGACCACGCCTTGATTGAGGTCAGTCGCTTTGAGACCCCAGACCCGGCAGGCAAACATGATGTTATGGCTGTCATGAACTTTGGTTAGATGATAAAACGACCCCGGTTGCTTGGGGAAGGGCAGCAAATCTTTACGCCCGTTGTGTTCAATCTCAATCCAGCCCTCTTCAATATCAATATTGGGAGTGCCATATTCACCCATCGTACCGAGTTTAATTAGGTGGGCATTCGGTACATGGTCACGCATGGCAAACAAAACGTGCAGCGTGCCAATCACATTGTTTTGATGGGTTTGTACGGCATGTTGCACGCTAATCATTGAATAGGGGGCGCTGGGGATTTCGCCATAGTGGACAATGGCATCGGGGCGGAATTCGGCAAACACCTGATTGGTAAATTCCCATTGGCTCAGATCACCAATATAGGAAGTAATCGTCTTGCCAGTGACTTCTTTCCACGCCTGAATACGTTGATGCAGCGAAGCGATGGGCGTCAAACTATCGGTGCCGCGTTCCATGTGCATCTTGCGACGCAGGAAGTTATCTACAACCGCGACCTCGTGGCCTCTATTCGAAAAATACATTGCGGTAGGCCAGCCGAGATAGCCGTCACCGCCAAGAATCAATACGCGCATAGTTAACTAAATCTCCTTACGGACAATTTCTTACATAGGAACGGACTATTTATATATCCCAATTGAGTAAAAACACAGGGGAAAAATGTGAGTTACGGCAAGGTGAAATATTTTTTAACCTACTACTCCATCAAATCACTCCATGTCGAAGCCGATTTTTTGGGTTGTTGGGCTTCTTCTTGTTGCACACCTAAGCGTGCGGCAAAACGTGTTTCACTGGGCAATGGGGCAAGGCGGCGAATGGTAGCGCGGGCGGTATCCTGCTGCTGGGCGGACATGGGACGGGTCTCTTCATCCACCGGAATGAGGACACTAATTTTAGTACCCTTGCCCTTCGTACTTTCGATGTGAAGGGCAGCATCAATCAGTTCGGCCCGTTCGCGCATATTAACCATGCCGAGGCTGCCGCGCTGATAATAATTGGCGTTGACGACTGCTTCGACATCAAACCCCGCCCCGTCGTCCTCAATTTCAGCGATGATATAGTCATTGCTTTGCTGAAAGAGGCGAATCCAAATATTTCTAGCCTTTGCATGTTTTAGGGCATTATTGGCCGCTTCTTCGACTACGTAAAACAGCACCCCCTGCACATTGGTTTCCAACCAGACTTCCAACTGTTCGTCGGCTTCGACGGTAAATTGGGTGGGATGCTGATCCTCCAACTTTTTCGCCAGTTCTTTGAGGGCCGCCACCAGTCCCTGTGTTTCTAGCACCAATGGGCGCAGGGTAAAGAGCATATGGCGGATTTCTTTGGTAGTCTTGGTCGCCATCTCACCAACTTTTTGCAATTCTTCAAATACTGCCGGGAACTGCTTGTTTTTGAGCATTTTCTGGATGAGGTCAACGCGGGTAGCAATCATAGCGACGGTTTGGGTCGGGCCGTCATGTAAATCGCGGGCCAATTTTTTGCGGGCATCTTCCTCAATCGAGACGATGCGCTCTTTTTCATCTAGCAAGTTTTGATACAGCACCGCATTTTGAAGAGCGATGGTGGCTTGGGTGGCGATAGCGGTTAGTAAGGCAATTGAACCGGGCGAGAAAGCGTTGGCTTGTTCGCTGCCAAAAACCATTACACCAAAATTTTCAAATCCGGCCCGGAGTGGCACTGCCATGACCGAATTTGTTCCTTGAAAGGCGACAAAAAAGCGCAGTTCGGGGTCTTGGGTCGCGTTTTTGCCCATGACAGGTTCGGCTTTTTTGAGGGCCTCTCCCAAAATGCCATCCCGTCCTTGCAACCGCACTTTTTCGTCCACACGAGTCAATCGTCGCGCTGCTGCGACGTGCATCATATTGTCATCTTTGCGAAACAGTAGAATGGCGCTAATTAGGCGGGCTGTTTCGGAAGCGCCGAGTTCGCGCAGTCCAAGTGCGCCAATTTCAAGGGATGCTTCTAAGACCCGGTGGTAATCAAGCGTAGAACTGAGGGTTGAGGAAAGTTCATAAATCGCTTTGGCCCTTTGTTGGGCGTTGCGGAGCCGCTGCGTTTCAACTTCCATCTGCTGGGCAGCCTGTGCTGATAGTTTTGATCGCGTAGCACCCCAAACCACTCCCCCGATGCTGAGGATTAGGCCAATCAGCGCAACCATAACAGCCCAACCACTCCCAAGTATCAATAACACGCCAAAACCAACAGCGGCTATCATCCACAAGGGGCGGTTGGGGTCATTTTTGGCAAGTGAAGCCAAACGAGACGGGGGGGTGTTTTTTTCTGTCATGCTCTTAAGGTGCTTTTGGCCTTTATAGACTCCACGCGATCACCCTACTAAGCATAACCCGATACCGTGGCAGACCACAAGTGCCGCTATAGTCCCAGTGCTAAATTTCACAAATTTTTAGTGTCGTGTTGAGCCAAACTCAACGGCTGTACCAATCCCCTCCTGTACCGCTTGACGATAGATGTAGTGGGCGGAGGCAAGGTCTTCGACAGCTAACCCCAGCGATTTAAATAGGGTGATTTCGGTGCGACTCTGCCGACCCGGAATTTGCCCTAACAAAATTTCACCAAGTTCCCCCCGAATATGGTTATCATCAATCACACCCTCTTGTTTGGGAATCAAGAAATCGCCTGCCTCATTCAACACCGATTCACGCCGATCTGCAAATAGACTCGATTTGACCATCGCGGCGGTATCCACTTCGCGGGCTTGGCGCGTGGAAGCCCCGACTACATTCAAATGTACGCCATCCAACAGCCATTCGCCTTGTAGAACAGGTTGATTTGATGAGGTTGTGGTACAAATGATGTCCGCACCAAGTACCGCATCTTGGGCTGTTTCGGTCAATTCAACAGAGATGCCAAAGCGTGTTTGAGCCTGTGCCGCGAATTTCTCTCGATTTTCCTGATGCCGACTCCATGCCCGCACTCGTTTAATTGGGCGAGCCACCAACATCGCTTCCAGATGACTGATGGCCTGTATGCCTGTTCCCAAAATGGCTAAATCGCTGGCATCTTCACGGGCCAAAAGACGTGTGGCGACTCCACTGACGGCGGCGGTACGAATGGTGGTGATTTCACTGGCATCCATCAAGGCGAGGGGGCGTCCGTAAGTTGTGTCGAAAATCATTACCGCGCCCATGTGGGATTCATATTCGGTGTCCATGTTCCCCGGCATTACACTGATGACCTTGATGCCCATTACCTGCGGGGCAATGGCGGGCATTGCTGCTAACAGGCCATGTTTATCGGGCAGCCATGTAAACGTTCGCAGTGGATTTTGCATCTCCCCACGTCCTAACGCTTGCAATGCTTCTGCCATCACATCCATACAGGCGGCCATTGGCAAAAGCTGACGTACTTGTGCCGCATTGAGAATCAATAGTTCCATAGATTTTTATTCCTTCGAAAAGGTATCTTTGAAAAAATAAAAAGAGCCAACCAATGGAAGTTGACTTAATGTGGGTGCCAAGAAACTCGAACCCCCGACCCCATCGGTGAGGTCGGACTGAATCTCACCTAAAAGTATGCCAACCAGCGTCTTCGATAGGTTTGAAAGATTTCTGAGATCGCTGTACCGCATTTTGTACACGCTCCCAATTGAATCGATTGATTTTATTTAGGGATAACAGTATAGATAATAAAACCTCCAATCTGTCTATCAATAAAGACCCAAATACCTTTTAACTCCATTATCCAAACCCACATCTGTGCCAATTCTTCATTCGGGGCGATTAGGTACCGTGCTCCGGTTTCAGTTTGTAGATGTGCGGCCAGTTCCTCAGGGGTAGAAAAATAAACCAGCCACACATCGGTATCTTCCCCCAAATACCAGCCCAATTCCCAACCTAGCCAATAATCGTAGATAATCCGATCTGCAAAATCCTGATTTAGTGTGTCGGCAAGTTCATCAATCCCCTGCAACTCAAAATCTTGGGTTTCGCGGCTGAGGGGTCGCGCCGTTAAAGCGGGGTAGGTCATTACCAACATAATCCCAATGGCACTGAACCGCACTCTCCATCGCCCGCGTGAGGCCCATTCCCCAATCGCCAGTGCCATCAGGAGCAAAATAAAGGGCATAATCGGCAGCAGATAGCGGATTCTTACGCTAAACGCCACAAGCCAATAGAGACCCAGATACCATACCAGAAATAACGCGATAACCCAGCTTATCCAACGGGCGGGATGGCGTTTTTGGGCAGTGAAAATCAACCAACCCACCACGATAACGAAAACCATCATCCCGATAATTGGCCCGCCGAACGTATCCGCCAATAAGTGCAACCATGCCTCGGCGCGTGACCCGATTTCATCAGCCCGTGCCAAGCGCCCCGGATTGTTGTTATAGCTGCCGAGTGTCACGAAACTTTGCTGCGGGCGGGCTATATCCCACGCCAGAACAGGCACAAGGGTCAGTAATGTGCCGATAATGAAATGTTTGGCATGATTGAAAATGCGACTCAGCGGAATGGGAGCGGCATTTTCCGATGACCAAACAGGTGAGGCAAAAATACCGATGCCGATAACTAATGGCAGCACCCACAACGCCGTTGGTTTCATGACCCACGCCAAACCCAACAGCGCTCCCGTCCAAGCCCATTTTTGACGGGTGGCCCACGCCGCCGCTAGAAGCACGCAGGGGAGCATTAAGGTATCTTGGAAAATGGTTGGGGCAAACGCGATTTCAAGTGGGGATAGGAGGTAGATCAGTAAGCCGAGATGGGCAGTAGGTGTACGCTTGGATAATCGGCGGATCAGGGCAAAAAACGCCACCGCCCCCATGAGACTGGCAAACACCGAGGGCAGACGGGCCGCAAATTCGTTCTGCCCCACTCCAGCAAGACTCGTCCCCACCAAGAGATAGCTTAAAGGGGGTTTGTCGGTGGTAGCACCGTTTAACAGCCAATCTTGCTGCTGTACCATGCGCCGCCCCAAGGTTGCAAACAGGGCTTCATCGGGATGTAGCGGTTCGGCATCTGCCAGATAATGAAAGCGTAGCCCTGCTCCAACCCACAACAGCAGCACATTTAACCAGAAGGCTGCTTGACGGCGCTTCATCTTATGGTCTCAATGCGTGGTTAATTTGTAAAGCGATACCGGAATAATGTCCATAGGGCGATGAAAAAATCATACCATTTGATTTTCTTGCCTTCGTTCCATTCGCGCCCATTATAGGAAATTGGCACTTCATAGATGCGGATTTTGCGTTTCAAGACTTTGGCGGTCACTTCCGGCTCGATTTCAAACCGATTAGAGTGCAGCTCAATATTCTTAATCACATCAGCCCGGAACACCTTATAGCACGTTTCCATGTCACTGATGATGGAATTGTAGAGTATATTCGTGACTAAAGTTAAGGTGCGATTGGCAACCATATTCCAGAAAAACATGGCTTTGCGCGGGCCGCCCAAAAACCGCGACCCATAAACCACCGTTGCAATGCCTTCACGAATAGGTTTGAGTAGGGTGGCATATTCACGCGGGTCGTATTCTTGGTCGGCGTCCTGAATCAGGATAATATCGCCTGTCGCCTCTTTAAACCCTGTGCGGACCGCCGCGCCCTTGCCCATGTTGTGAGGATGCAGCACAATTCGTACTAATTCATTTTCAAGGGAAGGCAATAAATCACGAGTGCCATCCGTCGAGCCATCATCCACAATAATAATCTCGTCGGCTTCTTCAACGGCCATCACTCGATGCAGCACATCCTGAATCGTCTTGACTTCGTTATAACAGGGAATAATCACGCTGACTTTGTAATCTTGCGGTTTTTTATCGTCCATTCAGCCCCTCGTCGGGTAAAAGTTCTCGAAAACCTAAACGCGGTATAATAGCGGGTCTGCATTCATAAAACTATAGGCATTTATCGAAAGTAGTGGTTACAAAAGGAGATCACCCATGATGCGTCGGATATATGTGAGTACCTATAGTATTGCCGCTTTTGACCCGACGGAACACGCATGGGGGGTAGCGGTGGCAAGCAAATTTTTGGCGGCAGGAGCAGTTGTTGCGTGGGCACAAGCCAATGCGGGCGCTGTCGCTACCCAAGCACTCGCCAATGTCACCTATGGGCCGGAAGGCTTGGCGATGATGGCAAATGGACTAAGCGCAGAACAGACGCTCGAAAAATTGCTGGCAGGTGATCCCAATCATGCCCATCGGCAAATTGGATTGGTGGATAAGAATGGCGGGGCTGCGGCTCACACCGGTGGGGAATGTAATGGGTGGGCTGGACACAAAATCGGCCAAGGTTATACCTGTCAGGGTAATATTTTGACAGGGGGTAATACCCTCGACGCAATGGCGGAGGCGTTTGAAACGACCAAAGGCGAACTGGGTGACCGGTTGGTCGCGGCACTCTTGGCAGGCGATACGGTAGGCGGGGATAGTCGTGGCAAACAGGCGGCAGCGGTGTATGTCGTCAAACCCAACGGCGGCTATGGTGGCAATAACGAGTATTATCTCGATTTGCGAGTGGATGATGATCCTGATCCAGTCAACCGTTTAGTAAAGTTGGTCAAGCTGCATCACTTCTTTTTCGGCACCCCCAAAGCCGAGGATTTACTTCCCATAGACTCAAAAATCGCCACCGAAATTCAAACCGTGCTCAAGCGGCTAGGCTATTTTAAGGGCAATATTGATGGGCAGTGGAATGAAACCACTCGTGCTGCTTTTTGGGCATTTTGCGGCGTCGAAAATCTGGAAGAACGCTGGTCGTTGGATAAACATCCCGAATTGTTAGATCGAGTCGTCTTGGAATTTATCCGTGAACGTTTCGCGCAGCAGTAAAACATCATGAACAATGGAAAACTGAATAATACGATTCGCATTTTTGGCGTGCCAATGGATTTGGGTCAGAATCGGCGTGGGGTAGATATGGGGCCGAGCGCGGTACGCTACGCCGGATTGCAGCCCCGCTTGGAACAACTTGGATATGAAGTCCATGACGGTGGCAATATTGAAGTGGCCCAAGCCGAGCAGATGCATGATATATTGCCCGTCGAAACCAGCCTCAAAGCGGACGAGCGAGCCTATTTTCTACCCGAAGTCGCCCATGTATGCAGCATGGTCTATAACCGCACTACCGCCTGTGTGGACGCTCATGAACGGGTCATTTTTCTCGGCGGCGACCACAGCATCAGCATTGGTACGGTGTCGGGGGTGGTGCATCATGAACCTGCCGGGGTGTTGTGGATTGATGCGCACGGCGACATCAACACCCCCCATTCTTCTCCATCTGGCAATATTCACGGCATGAGTGTCGCTACCCTTTTGGGAGATGGCCCATCCGAATTGACCGACATCGGCAAACCCGGTCCCAAACTACAGCCAGAACAGGTGGTGATGATTGGTCTGCGTGATCTTGATCCCAAAGAACAAAGCCGACTGCGCAAAGGTGGTGTTGGGGTGTTTACCATGCGCCAAATTGATGAACTCGGTATCGCATCGGTAATTTATCAGGCGCTTCAACGGTTGCAACAATTTAAATATTTGCATGTCAGCCTCGACTTGGACGGTCTCGACCCGGAAATCGCGCCGGGGGTGGGGACGCCTGTACCGGGCGGGTTAAGTTATCGGGAGGCGCATTTGTTGATGGAGATTTTGGCGGATTCAGGCAAAGTCCGCACAATGGATATTGTTGAGATCAACCCCATATTGGATGACCGCAACCGCACAGCCAAAATCGCGGTAGAGCTTGCTGCCAGTCTATTTGGGCAGCGGATTTTGTAGGCAACGAAATTCCAACCCAACCGATATGTTTTTTAGTAGACTTGCTTACACGATTTAGAGTAAGTATGATGTTAAGTAGTATTGGTTTAGGGATGAGGCAAGAATGCGATGGCAGACCAACCCACGATCCTTATTGTGGAAGATGATGCTGAACTGCGGATGATCTATCGTCAGACGCTCGAGCGGGAAAATTATCAGGTAGTAGAAGCCATGGATGGCGCAGATGCAATTCAAAAAACAGCCGATTTTGTCCCCGATGTCATCATTTTAGATATGATGATGCCACACATGGGTGGCCCAACCCTGTTACAACTGCTTCGCCAGAACCCTGCAATGGAGAAAACTCCGTTGGTAGTGATTACGGCGTATCCCAATTTCCGAGAGGCCGCGTTGAAATATAACGTTGACCTATTTTTGACCAAGCCAGTACGCCCCATCGAAATCATCAATGCGATTAAAACGGCGTTAGAAAGTGATTAGTTTTTGGCTGATTTTTGGAAAAACCCGCAAAATAGGGGGTTTTAAGTGAATTTGCACTTGCAAAAACCCCACAGATGCGTAAAATGCAACTATCTGGCGCACAAATCGACCAAACATCTCAATCTAAGGAGTAGATTTCGATGAACAAAACTGAGTTTATCGCTGCTGTAGCCCAAGAGGCAGGCATCCCGAAAAGTGAGGCTCAGAAGGTCGTCAAGGCCGTGCTGGACGTAGTTACCGAAGCACTCAAGAAGGGTGACAAGGTCGTTCTTACGGGTTTTGGCTCGTTCGAAGTGCGTCAAGCCAAGGCACGCACGGGTGTTAACCCACGTACCAAGGAAAAGGTGCAAATTCCTGCCACCAAGCGTCCCGCGTTCTCTGCTGGCGCTGAACTGAAGAAAGCAGTTGCACCCAAGAAGTAATCTACCCATCGTGGAGATTACGGAGTTGCCTAGTGGGGGATGCGTCCTTCGGCTAGGCAATTTTCTTTATCGCCCAAGTTGTAAGGAATGAACCCCACCCCAAGCCTATGCTAAAAGCGATTTTATTTGATCTGGATGATACCCTAATTGACTGGAGTGGTCGCAGCCAAGAGTGGGTAGATTTTGACCGCTATCACCTCCGCCAAGTCTACGATTACGTCACGAATCAAATTCACCCCATCGAAAGTGCCGAAAAGTTCTTCGATACCGTTTGGTTGTTAACCATGCGGGAGTGGAATGATGCCAAAAACACCTTCCGAGCGCCCCATTTGGGTGACGTATTGGTGCAGGCCTGTGTCACCCTCGGCGTACCAAATGACAATCTCAAGGCCGATCACCTCTTAGATGCCTATGACTGGGAACCATTCCCCGGTGTCGAGGTCTTCCCCGATGCCCTTGAAGTGCTACCCTATCTACGTCAAAAAGGCCTGCGATTAGGATTAGTTACCAATGCGTATCAGCCGATTCGGCTGCGTGAACGTGAATTGGTGGCCTTTGGCCTAATGGATTATCTAATTGAATGTCGCATCTCCGCCGCTGATATTGGTTATCTGAAACCTCACCCAGCTATTTTTGAAGAAGCCCTGCGCCAAGTAGGGGCTACCCCCGAAGAAGCCGTTTTTGTGGGGGATTCGACTGAGGCCGATATTGTGGGGGCACAGCAAGCTGGAATGAAAGGCGTTTGGCGCACCCCACGTCATCATGTGCCGGGTCAGATGAATGGAACAATAGTGCCGGATGCGGAGATTTCCACCCTGCATGACTTGTTTCCTATCTTGGACAATTGGTTTCCCGGCTGGCGCGAGGATTAACAGCCCATGCCTGTCATCAATCGTGTTCCCTATCGCAATCTCGTCCTGACCGGGCATATGGGGGTAGGCAAAACGGCAGTCGGGCGTCTCATTGCTAATCAACTGAATATCCCCTTGTATGATCTGGAAAACGAGATTGAACTGCGCGAAGGCCAGTCTGCCGAAAATATCCGGGCACTGTTTGGCGAATCGCGGTTGCGTACCCTTGAGGCCGATATTGTGAGTGAACTGGTGGTCATTCGCAGTTCAGTGATCTGTGTGAATGGCCCAACGCTGCTTCAACCTGCTAATTTGGAAAAACTGCGCTCAACAGGCCCAGTGTTGTGTTTAACGGCGGCACTCAATGAAATCTTGCGGCGACTGCATGTGGTACAAGGGGCACGGTTTCATAATCCTGAAACGCGCTCGATTGCCATCAGTCGGCTGAAACGCGAACGGGGTGTATTGGAACTTCCCCTGCCCCATTTGGATACGACCGGATTATCAGTTGAAACTGTCTCTGAGCGGGCCATTCAATTTTGGATGGAGCAAGCCGACCTTTAGCAAATCGGGTACAATGAAGCAAGGTTTTACCTACTTCCAGAAACTCATACGATTTTCGGAGAAATTGACGCATGACTGTACTAAGAGTCAGTATCGGGCAATTTGATGTACGCAAAGGGAATCCGCGCGTAAATTGGACCAGCGTACAAGAAATTACGGCAGAGGCCAAACGTCAAGGCGGGCAAGTGGTGGTACTGCCTGAGTTATGGGACAGCGGCTACGCGCTGGATCAGGCCAAAACATTTGCCAGTTCACTGAGCGGCGGCCTTTTTGCACAGGTCGTGGCCCTCGCCAAACAACATGGGATTTTTATCTTAGGCTCTATGTTGGAAAAACGCGGCTTGGGCGTCTCCAATACCACTGCTGTTGTTTCCCCGGTTGGGGGGATTATGGGGGCCTATCGCAAACTCCACTTATTCCCACTCATGGATGAAGATAAATGGCTGACCCCCGGTGAGGCGACCCTAACGCTCGATTTGCCGTGGGGGAAGAGCGCCTTTGCTATTTGTTTCGACCTGCGTTTCCCCGAATTGTTCCGACGCTATGCCGTTGAAGGGGCAAAGGTTGTTTTTGTGCCCTGTGAATGGCCGCATCCACGTCTTGAACATTTCCGCACCCTCGTTCGCGCCCGTGCTATTGAAAATCAAATGTACGTTGTGGCGGTCAATCGTATTGGGGTAGACGATTATGACGAGGTATCCGGCAAATATGGTGCTCATTTCTGTGGACATTCCATGATTGTTGACCCGTGGGGTGAAACCGTCGTCGAAGTCGGCGAAGGGGAAGCCATTGTCAGTGTTGACCTTGATCTAAACAAGGTAGATGCCATTCGCCAGCAAATTCCTGTACTCGAAAATCGCCGACCTGAACACTACAACATCTAACCTAGCCAACCAAAAAGGGCGGGTTTTTGTTCCCCGCCCCTTCCAAAAATCACCGTCTACTTACTCCTAGTCCATCACCAACTTATCGTCAATCAACTGCTGGCGGACACGTTCACCACGTGGGTCAAAGGCAAAATAAGGCGCGTGCAGATGAAATTCCATATCTTGCATGGCGCGTCCGGCCCGGTTTTTTTCAATTGTAAAGACCACCCACTCGCGGAATTGACGGGCTTGATAGGGGTTAAACGACACCTCATCTTTGGACAGCACATGATATTTGTTATTCATGATGATGGCGATGTCGCATTCATAATCTAGCGCCGAACTTCCGCGCAGATGGTAGAGGTGCAATCGGTTGGATTTTAGCCCTTCCCGATCTGCCGCCACGATTGCCATCACGGGCACACCCAAAGCCAGTGCCATATCTTTCAAACCCTCGACAATAATAGTGACTTTTTCACCTTCATCTGAAGCCCGTTCGGGATGAATGGCGATTTTTTGTAAATAGTCAATAAACACCGTTACGTTGCCACCTGTCGCTTGAACAAGCCGCTGGGTCATTTCCCGAATAGCCCGCAGGGTGGTGACGACAGGACTGGCCTTCACCAAAATCAGGCGATCCGCATAACGGTTCATCCGGGCCAATGGCATGGAAGTCTTGGGATTTTCACGCAAGATGGTTTGCAGCGACATTGCCTCACCGCGTCCACGCAGCGTAGATTTGGCTTTTTCGGCAATAATCACGTCATGCAAATCTTTGAGGCGTACCCCATTATTTAAATCTACTTCGGGGGGGTTGATGCTTTCGAGGCACATCAACCGATTCATCAAATGGGTTTCGGTATGTTCATAGGACAGATAAAACGCATATTGGTCAGATCGCATCGCAATATTGCGGGCCATTTGCAGCGCACAAATCGTCTTACCAATCCCCTGTGCCCCACCCAGCAGTATCAATTCCGTTTTGCGCAGGCCGCCACCAATCATGCCATCCAATGGATCAAAGCCTGTTGGCAGTGGCATAAATTCTGACAAATCCCCACGCACCACCATATCATTGGCTTCATTGAGCACCTGTGCCAATGTGCGAGGCATATGAGCCGTGTTACGGCTGGGAGCGGAGGCATTGCCAGCAGAAGGCGCATTGGTACGGCTGCGTGTGGAGCGCGGCGAAGATTCCACACTGGTAGGCGTGCGTGGCTCGGCAGGAGGAACAGCGATTCTCTGAGGGACGGACGGCGTTAGCGGATCATCCTGCTCAAATAGCGGTTGAGTGCTATGGTCATTGCGCGGCGGCTCGTCATCAAAACGTCTGGTTTCCATAAAATGGCACGCCTTTGTATCTCATCAAATAACAATCACGATATTGTCCTCGATTTTACATTTCTAGGAAACGAAGCGCAATTTAACCCTACAGATTGAAACGAACCCTTAACAAGAGTCAAATATTGTTTGAATAGAAAACCCTACTTAAAATAACGCAAAGGTTTGTTTGGAAAGGACGTGGGTTGTATACTTGTCAAGATAGATAAGCGATTCAATCCCCAAAAAAGATCTGATAAATCATTATGGCTGAAGCATCGGAAGGCATTGCTAAAATCTCATGGGATGATCCCGTTACAGGACAGTTGCGTGATTTCGTCCTCACTGAAGGAGCAACAGTACAAATTGGACGAAATCCCGATAACGATATCAGCATCCCAGAACGTCATGTCTCGCGTCACCATGCGGTGATTAGTTATCGGCATGGCCTGTTTCTCATATCAGATTTGGGCAGTGCCAATGGCGTGTTTGTAAATGACCAGAAAATCACTGACCCTTTTCCGCTGGCACACGGCGATGTAATTCGGTTGTTTGTGCCGACACTGCGTTACTCCGCAGTAGTAACCGCTGAGGAAGAAGAGTTTGCTATCAAGACGGGTACGCTCATTCGGCCCCGTTTGGGTGGCGGACGCCCCATCATTCAAATTACATCCGGGGCGCAAGAGGGTCTTGAAATCCCAGTAATGAAAGAAGAAATGACCTTTGGACGAGCGACGAGTAGCGCCAATTGGGACATTATCTTGCAAGATCAGGCCGTCTCACGCCCCCATGCACGTCTGCACCTAACCGACAACACTTGGTATTTGACCGACTTAAACAGCGCCAACGGTACACTGGTGAACGGCAGCCCCATTCAAGACCCCAAGATTTTGCAGGACGGCTCGGTCATTGTGATGGGAGAAACCACCATGCTGTTTCGCCTTATAGACAAGGAATAAGTGCGTGTCTTCCGATCAACCTTTGGAATTTGAAGTGGGACAGCGTCTGCGGGAACAAAAATTGATGTTTGCAGCCGCCGAATCCTGTACAGGCGGATTACTGCTGCACCGTCTTACCAATGTGCCGGGCAGTTCAGCCTATGTTGCAGGTGGTATCGTGGCCTATTCCAATGCCGCCAAACATTCGCTACTCGGCGTACAAGAACATACCCTAAATGTTTTTGGGGCGGTCAGTGAGCAGGTTGCGGCGGCGATGGCACGCGGGGTTCGGGCGGCGCTTGGTTCGCAAATCGGTATTGGAATTACGGGCATCGCTGGGCCAGATGGGGGAACAGCGGAAAAACCCGTGGGCCTAACCTATATTGGACTCAGCACCCCTGATTTCAGCCTTGTGCGGCGGTTTGTATGGGAGGGAGATCGAGTCGCCAATAAAGAGGCAAGCACCGCCGCTGCCCTACAGATGCTGTTGGAATATTTGATGTCGGGGAAATAAGGGCAAAAAGACGCTATAATCGGAACGCGCTTTAATCACAAAATTACTTTTAAGAGGATTCATTGTAATGGCAACTATCGCCAAATCCGGTACTGTCAAGGGGCCACTAGTCCCCTCAATAGTCACCAAAATAGTCAACAGTCTCCGCGATTTGTCTAATACTCTCCTAATTCCGGCGCTGGCAATCTTGACCGCCATCTTGGTTGGTTCAGTGATGATCTTGCTGGCAGGCCGTGATCCTATTGCTGCCTATACAGGCTTGGTTGAAGGGGCATGGTTAGAACCACGCGGCCTAGTCCAAAGCCTGCTTAAAACGTCGCCGCTCATTCTCTCTGGTCTCGCTGTCGGCTTCGCGTTCAAAGGTGGGCTGTTTAACATCGGCGCACAGGGCCAGCTAATTGTCGGCTCCGTTGCAGCGGCATGGGCAGGTTATGCCTTTAGTGGATTGCCAAGCTGGTTACATATCATTTTGGCAATGGGCGCAGCCGCTCTCGCTGGGGCGCTGTGGGGGGCGATACCGGGCGCTCTAAAAGCCTATTCTGGCGCTCACGAAGTCATCACGACCATCATGTTTAATTTTATCGCCAGCCGTATCGCTGAATGGATGATCTCACTGGGCAGTGCCGATGGCAAAATCCCTCCCGGCCCATTGGCTGACCCCAACAGCGGTGCAATTTCGCGCACGCGGCCTGTATTGGAATCGGCCCGGCTCCCAGTAGTGTTTGAAGTCCCACCGCCATCCGTACCCAATTTAAATATCGGCCTTTTTATCGCTGTAGCCGCCGCTATTTTAATTATGCTGCTGGTCAACCGTACCACCTTTGGCTTTGAACTCCGCATGGTTGGGCTAAATCCCTCGGCAGCCCAATACGCCGGGGTGAATGTCAAACGGCTGACCATTTCAACAATGGCGATTGCAGGCGGTCTGGCAGGACTGGCAGGTGCTGTCCAGACGTTGGGCATCAACGGGTATTACGAAGCCAATCAAAGTCTCGGTCTGGGATTCGACAGCATCACTGTATCGCTGCTAGCGTCCAATAACCCGCTTGGGATTATGTTCTCAGCTTTTATGTTCGGCTCGATGGATCAGGGTACGACTCGTATGCAGCGTAGTGGTGTCGCCCCGGAACTGATTCTGGTGATCCAAGCCCTCATTTTGATGTTTATTGCCGCGCCACAGATTATCCGCTGGTTGTATCGGGTACGGGTCAGTGGTAAAGGCGGACAAAAATTGAGTACCGGTTGGGGTCAGCGATAAAAGGCACTTATTCAAGGAAATAATTATGGATATTTTGGGTTTAACCATCACGACGGGGGCAGTGATCGCCACCTTAAACGCGACGATTCGACAAGCCATCCCAATTACGCTCGGCTCACAAAGCGGCCTCCTCAGTGAACGCTCCAGTATCGTCAACATTGGCATCGAAGGCATGATGTTGATGGCGGCCTTTTCGGGCTACATGATGAATTCCTATCTCAGCGGGTCGGATATTTCGACCTTTGCCGATGACAACATGCGACTGGGGGTTTGTGTTTTGGTGGGTGTTTTAACAGGCGGCTTGATGGGGTTGTTTCATGCCCTGCTATGTATCCGTTACAAGGTTGACCACATCATCAGTGGAACAGTAGTCAATATTCTGGCAGCGGGCGTGACAGGCTATTTTTATAATGCCCAGACCGAAACTAAAGGCAAAATTCCCCCGCTCATCTCCAATCCATGGGAAAAAGGCGATTTTCTCTACAATGTCGGTGCGGTGCTGTTTGACAAAGACATCATCACCTATTTGACCTTTGTGATTGTCGGCTTTATCGCGTTTGCCCTCTTCCGTACCGTTTGGGGATTACGCACTCGCTCGATTGGCGAAAATCCTCGCGCCGCCGATACCCTCGGTATCAATGTCTATCGCCTGCAATACACCAATCTGTTTTTTAGCGGGGCATTGGCTGGTTTGGCCGGAGCCTACCTGACACTGGCGGATGTTGGCGTTTTTGAACGCGGCATGACAGCAGGTAAGGGTTTTATCGCGCTGGCGGTGATGATTTTTGGCAAATGGCATCCGATTGGGGCATTGATGGGTGCGTTGTTGTTCGGCTTCTTGACGGCCCTGCAAAGCCAACTGCAATTTTTCGGAATCGTTGTGCCACATCAATTGGTGGCCTTGATTCCCTATGCCGTCACGGTGATCGTGCTGGCGGGTTTTGTGGGTCGGGCGCGGCCCCCAGCCCACGTCGGTCAGGCTTACGAGGTGGAATAAAACTATTCTGCTTTTTCCTTTGGTTTTTGATCTCGCAACGGATGCCACTCATATTCGGGTCGCATCCGCCTGTGTTTTATGGTATAGAAAATTTCTTCGCCTTTCGGATCAACCTTATCCATGATGTTGGTTCGGAAAACTTCTAGGATGCAATCCAAACGTATACGAACCATCTCACCATCTGTGTTGAGATAAGGTTCGCCGTATTCAGTGAATTTTTGCTGAAGGCGTTGTTCGGCATCATCAAAATCATAAGCCCTTACCAACAGCATCTGATCTTCAACCATCTGCATCCCTTGAGTTTGGCCTTCCACTTCCCAGATAAAACGCGCTTGCACAATATACCATTCGAGGCGTTTACGTTCCCTTTGTTTGATGGGTTTGAGACCCTCAATTTTACTTATAGTGACCATAGTAATGCCATCTATGGCAAGTAGTTTTGGTAATTCATTAGCATCCAATTCACAATCAAATGAATTGTACTTTCCTCGTTTAGATAATTTGATATTTCTAAGCGCCACCTCTGCCTGAATTTGCTCAAATTTTTCCTTGTACCATAAATCTAACAAACTCCTTCGCTCAACAGCCGGATAGGGAAACCACTGCTCGACTGATGAGGGATAGTTAAATACATGGGCAACCAAATTTCGCTGTCCAAGTTTTTCAACATCTTCAGCAGTTTTTATACCCGGATACCGATAGTCAAAGTTTCCAATGATAAGCATTTTCTCACCCACCCGTTTTCCACCATTCAGGTTATTATAATATCTAAGTATAGATGAGAAAGTAGATTTCCAATGAATGAAACAATGCAAAGGCTTGTAGCGGATTATTGTCATGCCGTAGAAAATAATGAAAGCCTAGAAGAGATATGGAAACTTGTGCATCAGATCGCCGAAATGGGCGACGCGGCAGTTGATACCCTAACCGCTATTTTGCTTACTGTGGAAAAACCAATGGAAGAATTTACATCCATTGATTGGACAAGGCGGGAATGTGCTGCCTATGCACTTATTGATATCCGTACTCCACGCTCCGTCCAAGAAATTATCAAGGCAGTGGAGATTTACCCTGATTGGAGTGATGTGGATTGGGATATTGAGTTCACTAAGGTTACACAAAATGAATTTTCAATTGATATGCTGATGATTGGCCTAGAGAATTCCCAAGACTGGGATGCAAAAATGATTTTTATATCAGCTATAGATTTTGGAATCAACCATTACAAACACAAGCCAAGCGAAAAAACTTTGCGGGCACTTATCGAGTACATCCAAAATCAATCGAAAACCGAAGCTATTCGCATGTATGCTCTGCACGCCCTGAAGCGTTATTTTTTGTGGTCAAATGACATGGCTATATTGGATGTGATTAAAGGACAAGTTTCTGACCCAACAATTGGAGAAGAGGCAAAAAGCTGTATTCGAGAGATTGAAAAGGCTAGAAAAACAAAAAAATCCGGCTAAAAACCGGATTGATTTATTTCAGTGCCGAAACTGGGAGTCGAACCCAGACTCCTGTAAAGGAACTACGCCCTGAACGTAGCGCGTCTGCCAATTCCGCCATTTCGGCTATCGAATTAAATGAATCTTATCACCTAATCCGCCCCCCGGTCAAGGGCATCTTTCATTTCGGCGGCATCATGCGGAATCAGGCCGTGCTTATTTAACCAGCGGGTCAGTTCAGAATCAGTGGCCTCGGTAATCATCGAACCCCGATCAATTCCGCGTGGACTGTGGCCGCGTGGTAAGTGGGTCGGGGGTTCATAGGGAACAACCTCCCCCACTTCCGCCAGCACCAATGTCGGCACAGATAAATAACCCGTCCATTCAACCACCCGTTCCCGCGCAGCCGGGTCAATGTCCATATCAATTTCACGATAGGGCACGCCAAGTTCGTCTAAAACATGCCGTGCTATCCCAACATAGGGACAAAAATTACGCCGCACATACATAACCAATTGTCGCATACCCACCTCGATTTTTTAGGGAATTACGGTGGCGGGTGGCGGCGTAGAAGGAACGGAACCCGCTCGATTTTCTGGTTCTAGGAAACACATCAACCCTTGAAATACACCCTCCGCCAGCAGGTCGCGCTGATTGGTGACGATCTGGCGATCCATATACATAAAACCAAGCTCAATAATCACCGCCGGAGTGTCTATCGAGACTTCATTGAAATTATGATAAGAAGTCATGTCAACTGTTACCCCTGTGTGGCGAGGTAATCCGGTTACACGCCCATATTCGTCTATCACACAATTGACAAAGGCCTCATCAATGCCGCGCAGCACACGCTCGGCTGGCCCCACCGCGTTGTAACCCGACGCTTCCAACCCATAATTGCGGCAGTCATTGGTGTGAATTGAAAGCAGTGCGGCTGCCCGATAGTCATGCAGGCGGGGATCAAATTCTTCCATTAAATCCACTTCATAGCCCCGCGCCAATAATTTATTGACCACCAAGCGGGCAACTTCTGTATTGATGTCCAATTCACGCAGTTCGGCTACCCCATCGTTATTTTCATCACACACCGCACCGGGGTCTTCCGTAAAACTGGGGTCTTGGGGTGGCCCACTATGACCCGCAATAATCCCAACCCGTATGACCGTTTCTTGGGTCGGCAATGGGGTTGCCAGTGTCAACGGTGAACCCGCCTGCTGTGTCGTATTGACGACCCGCATCTTCTCACGAAATTCAGGGGATAGGAAATCATCCGGTGTCCAATAAGAAAAAATCGTCGCCATCAAGAGGGCCGCAACGGAAGTCATCGCAAAAATCCGGGTGGTCTGCCAGAGTACCCGCGTCATGCTTTCACGTGGTTCGTGTTCTTTTTGATACCTTTTTTGGGCTTCGCGTTGAGCGCGACGGGCACGGCGAATTTCCTCAGCAGAAGGAGGCACTTTCACATCGGGCGCACCCATCGGCACACGGCGGCGCGGGCGGGGCAGATCATCCTCCATTACCAATTCGGGTTCTTCAGTAGGTGGTGGAGTGGATGTGGGACGCGCACCAGACGGATTTAAAGGCCGATTCAGTGGAGTGGACTGATTCAACCAATCAATCCCATCAGGGTCATGGCTCGGCGGGAGTGGGGATGATGGGGTATCAGTCATGAATCAGTCGTCCCAATATAAAAAATAAATAGGCGGCATGGCTACCGCCCCATTTGGCTAACTATTGGTTTCAACAATTGCGCCCTCAGTCACCTGCTCTGGCGTGTCTTCTTCTAGCGTCACCACTTTAAACGATTCGGCATAGGCCATCTCTTTGCCTTGCCCGCGCTCGGATGACCACTCCCGCACCCATTTGCCAATATCTTCCAATTTACCACGACCCTGACGGATCATCTCATCCATCTGGCTCTTATGAGCAAATAGGGCTTCTATTTTTAAATCTATCGTGTCGCTGATGTTGACATACGTATCGGCTTCACGCCATGTCGAAACATACACTTTTTTGACCTTATGTGCCGACAAGCCCTCGGCCTCTAATTCCTGAAAAATATGGGGTTGACCCGCTGCCGGAAAAACTGCATCTACTGCCGCCGCTGCCGCCGCACGATGATCGGGGTGATTGATATAGGTGTTGGAGACAAAAAAGGCCGTAGGGTCTTGGCAAACCACCACATCCGGTTTGTAGCGGCGAATTTCACGCACCAAGCGCTTGCGAAGGTCGAGCGTGTTCACCAACATGCCATCAGGTTCGCGCAAAAAGACCACTTCTTCGACTCCCACTTTGGCGGCGGCAGTCCTTTGCTCCACTTCTCGAATATCACGAGCCTGCTCACGGGTCAGGGTTAAATCGGCAATCCCAACATCCCCACTCGTGACCAAGACATAACAAACTTTCGCCCCGCCTTTGACCCAACGGGCGATTGTTCCGGCACAGGAGAACTCAATATCATCGGGGTGGGCCATAATGACCATAACACGTTTTGGAACATAAAAACCGTTTGACTGCATGGATGGCTGACTTTCTTTAGACTAGGCTAAATGTTCGATGCAATGCTTCAAGAATAGCAAGCGCCCTCGGCTTCAGTCAATGGAATGAGTTTGGGTTTTCCGGCCTCGTCTTGACTGAGGCGGGCCGCCATCAGGGTGACATCATGCGGAAAAATTATAATCCCGTTGGTTTCCCATGCCCACTGCTGCCATTTACGTTTGGTCTCCAGCGTCACTAACGGCTCGACATCATAGGCGGTCATCCATCCCAATTTTTCAAAGTGAACGGCATAGGTGGCAAGGTCGCAGGCAAACAATAAATGATCGCCACCGCTGTCAATCACCACACTCATATGACCGGGGGTGTGGCCGGGTGTCACCACACCCCAAATCCCCGGCAAAATTTCAGTATCCTCTTCCAAAAGTCGCATCTGCCCATTTTGAAACAGCGGTTCAAAATTCGCGGCGATATAGGTGGCGGCAGTGCGTTCATTGGGACGCATCGCATCTTCATATTCTCGGCGTTGGACGACATGCTCGGCATTTGGGAAAGTAGGCAAGATTTGACCACCATCGCCCAAAATCGTGTTCCCCGCTGCGTGGTCGGCATGAAGATGGGTGTTAATCACCAAGTCAATGTCTTCGGGTTTTAGGCCTACTCGCGCCAGCCCTTCAATTAATGTACCGTTGGGATGTGTCAATTGCCATTGGGCTACCATTTTAGGAGTTAATTTGCTGCCTAGCCCCACATCTACCAAGATATTTTTGCCATGTGCCTGAATCAACAGATTATTGAGGCACATCGGCAGCATGTGGTTGGCATCGGGGGGCTGATAGCGACTCCACAACACACGCGGCACAAGCCCAAAAGGGCCGCCACAATCCACCTTCACTTCGCCGTCGCTGAAGACATGGACGGTAAAAGCATCATGATCTAATTTGAACATGCACAGTCCTTGCGGGGAATTTTGAATGATTCATTGATTGTAGGGATTATAACACCTGCCCATTAAATGCCGTTCTGAATTCGGCTTCAAGGGCTGCTTTTTCATTGGGTGACAAAAATGCCCCTTGCACCGCATTGAGAATACACTGCTGAAGATATTCGATGGGGAAGCCTAACCCCTGTACAGCCAACGCATACTCATCAGTCAGTGTTGTGTTGTTTACGGTTGGATCATCGGTGTTGAGGGTGATATTGAGGCCCAACGAACGTAGGTTCAATAACTGATGTTGGGCAACCGAGGCCGCTACACCCGTCTGCAAATTCGAGGTTGGGCAGACTTCCAAACAAATGCCGTAATCCTGTGCCAATTGTAAGGCAACCGGATTCTCTATAGCCCGCACCCCATGTCCAATGCGGCGGGTGTGGAGTTGCTCAATCGCATAAATCACATTTTCCGCGCCAGCCCATTCGCCCGCATGGATGGTCACCCCTAAGCCTGATTGGTGAGCCTCTAGGAAAATGGAGGTAAAGGGATCAGCAGGATGGCCCGCTTCGTTGCCGCACAAATCCACTGCCGTCACGCCACGCCCTAAGAAATCTACAGCGAGGCGCATCATTTGTTCGCCAATCGCAACACTTTCATGGCGGTTCATGGCGACAATCAAACCTACCTGAATGCCGAACTTGCTGGCAGTTTCGCTCACTGCTTCATTGACCCACGTCATAACATCGGCCAGTGGGAAATCCATACATTTTGCCAGCGCAAACGGGGTGAAGCGCAGTTCCATATAGCGGACGTTATCGGCGGCGGCGTCCTCAACGACTTCACAGGCCACCCGTCGAATCACTTCCTCAGCCACAAAAAACTGGCGCAGGATGCTAAATTTACTCAAAAATCGTTGATGGGTCGGCGGGTCATCACGAGTCACTTGGACATAAGGTTGCAATCCCTCCACATCATAGGCGGGCAGCGGAATATCATATTGCTTGGCAACCTCGACCAACGTATCTAAGCGAATAGACCCCTCCAAATGGCGGTGGAGTTCAATTTTTGGCATCACTTTGAGTGCCCGCCATGTGTCGGAATCGCGTTGAATGGCATCCGTCACTTCAAACGCCACTACTCTCGTTTACCCTCCTCGAAGCGGCAAGGTGAACCAAAATTTGCTGCCCTTGCCTACTTCGCTTTCTACTTCGATTTTGCCATCATGCGCCTCTACAATCTGCTTCACAATGGAGAGGCCAATACCGATACCGCTTTCCAAAGATGTACCATCGGGAGTATCTATCTGAAAAAACCGCTTAAACACGTAATTTAATTTATCACTGGGAATTCCAATACCTTCATCTTGCACGATCACCCGTCCATGACGACGATCTTCGCTTGGCTCACAATAGATGCGTACATGTCCGCCCGCCTTAGAAAACTTGACCGCATTAGCAACCAAATTTTCCAATACCCGATCCATTTTATCTAAATCAACGCGCACCATCAGAGGGCCTTGCCGAGGGGCAGGCTCAAAAATAACGCCACTGTCGACATAGGACATCCGCGCTTGCTCAATGTGCTGCTGAACAATGTCACCGAGATCGGCCTCGACAAATTCGAGCGTATCGGGGCGAATATCCTTCATCTTTAAAATTTCGTTGATAAGCCGCAGCATCGCGTCTGATTTTCGGTCAATCACTTCCAGCGCGTTGACCTGTTCCTCGGTCAGCGGGCCAAGCATTTGTTCCCGCATAAGTTCAATATAGCCTTTGACAAACGTCATCGGCGACCGCAAATCGTGGCTGATGTTGTGTACCAATTCTTCTCGAAATTCATTCAGCGACTGCAATCGGCGATAAGCATCTTCTAATTCAACCGTTCGCTGGCGGGTCTCGTGTAAAAGCCGGGCATTTTCAATCGCGGCGGCGACCTGTGCGGCTACGATATTCAAGACGCGCTCGTGGTCGGCAGTAAAGGCATGGGGTGTATCACTATCAATGGACAGCACCCCGATCACCTGATCATTGAAATTCAATGGCACGGCCAACATTGACCGCAAAGTCGGTTCCAAATACATAAAATCGGGAACTGCTTGGGTATCTTGAATATACATTGTTTGGCCTGTTGCGGCGACTTTGCCAGCGACCCCCTCACCAATTTTCCACCGGGCGAGGGGGATGTATTCTGGCGCGACACCGGACGAGGCCTTGAGAATCACCTCATCACCTTCAACTAACAAAAGCGCACTTGCCTGACATTGAAAAATCGTATGAAGGCTGTTGACGACCATTTGACTAATGGACTCGGTGCTGTTAGTGCTGGTGACAGTTCGTGCCAACTCATGTAGTGCCGAAACTTCGGCTAGGCGACGCTGGGCATTTTCATACAGTTGCGCATTCCGTATCGCAATTGCTAAGGGGCTGGCGACGGATTGCAGCACCGCAATATCCTGTTCATTAAAACGATTCGGGATATAGCTCTGTACAGAGATCACCCCAACAAATTCATCCTGTACCATTAATGGGAGAATGACGAGGCTGCGCGTATCCCCCCCATAGGTAATCGGTGGAATGGGATAGAGGTCTTGATTGTCGTCATGAATAATCAACGGTTTGCGGTTATGAAACACCCATCCCACCAGCCCGGTTTCTTCCTCAATCGGCGTCACAAGGTCGTCAATGCGCTGCCCATCATCATACGTCTGCGTTAACCAAAATTGGCGCGTTTCCGGATTATAAACACCAATATAAAAACTGCGGGTGTCCATCACCTGACTCAGTTTTTGATAGGCAACTTCCAAGACTCCGTGCAAATCCAAACGGCTCACCGCAACCCCTAAATCATTCAGGGTTTCGAGCATTTGGGCACGGGTTTGGGCTTCTTCATACAGCCGCGTGTTGTGAATGGCGACCGCCGCTTCTTCGGCAAAACTCATGGCGAGATTGGCATCGTTCTGACTAAATGAATGGGCTGTTGATGAATACAGATGCAGCATCCCCAAAAAGGTATCCCGGAAGACGAGCGGCACACCTAACCAGCTTGCGATGGAGGGTTCAGCCCCCAGCACCTGCCAGCGTGGGTCGTTTTGGCAATCATCAATAATCAAGGGGCGGCGAGTTTCGCGCAAAATTCGGGTGGTCTCCGCCCGCATAATTTCCGCTGAGGGATAGGTTGAGTGAATATCCTTCCATTCGAAATACCCCCGTTCGCTGACCAGATGCAAATCATCGTTGACCTCAACCACAATAACTGCACCGTCAGATGGGATAAAATAAGTTGCCTGATCCAAGATTAGGTCTAGTATTTCCCGAATATCGAGGGTCGTGATTGCCGAAATTACTTTTTGCAAGGCAAGGGTTTGGGCACGTTCAATATTGCTGGTCTCAGTTTCGATCTGTACCAACAATTCATCTCGATTAGGTACGGGAGTCACCCTCAGACGAACCGACAAAGGTTTGCCAGCGCCTTCGACTAAAATCGTCTGAAAATTGTGGGCATGAGGTCCCTCAGCCAAAACATGCTGAACGAACGTTGACCATTCGTGGTGACTTGGTGCTTGTTTTTCTGGCGGCATCAGATCAAAAAGGGATTTACCGATGGCTTCCGCCCCCGAAACACCTAATAATTGATCTATATCTTCAGTGGCAAAGTGGATGATGCCGCTCACATCCACCAAAAGTACTACGGCAGTGGATGTAGGATAGACGCCATTCGACACAAATTTTGAAGCGGTCATAGCATGAAAGACCTAAATTCTACGAGCGATTTTTTACGATGCCCTATGCCGGGGAATCACCATCACCTGCATATACCAACCACCCCCAATAGCGCCATGCAACCCATAAAGCCAGCAGTAATCCCATCATCAACGGGAACGCATAGGCATAGGCAGCAATTTCCTGCCCGGTTGAATATTCAAAATCTCGCTGTGAAAACTCAATGCTGAGGAGTCGCACTACCGAACTACAAAATGTCAGTACCGCCGCGACATAGAACCATCGGTACAACGGAGCCGTTTTGACAACTGCCCCCAACCGACGGCTTAACTCAGCAAAAATGACCAGCATAATGGTGATGGCAATAGGAGCAAGAGAACTTAGAAGTGTGAGGACTTTCATAGGCCTAGGGTCGTCCACTGGTCATACGATGATACAGATGATAACACAACCCTAATAAGACCGCCCCCCCTGCAAAGAGTAATACATCCCCAAGCCAATCGCCACCCCATTGATCCAAACTTGAATAACGCGCTGTCGCCGCGCCAAATACAATGGGAGGTGCTGCAAAAAAGCGGTAGTAGGTCTTTTCACCCGAGTTAATCTCATAAAATCGAGCAATCAGAGCCAATATATAAATCAGGCCCGTTCCGGCAAACCACCCAATAAATAAAAGAATTTGGTTTAAATTTAGGCTCAAGGGTCACCTATGACTTTTCTGGCGGACGATGTTTGGATGCAAAAAATGCTTTTTGGAAAGCGTCTCGCATGGTCATCACCGGACTGCCGCTCATCACGCCCTGTGCCCCTTCAAACGGCTCTTGCACCACAATGCCAGATGCCCCGATTTGATACTGCCGAATGTCACGGGCATGATTGCTGCCGCGCTGCTTTAGTACCAAGAGGGCTTTGGCAAGGGCGCTTTCAATCTCCACGTAGCGCAGCATAATGTAGCTGTCGGCAATAAAAGCAAGGTCTTCTTCATCCTCTGGCGTCTCACCCAACAGGGCCGGATTTTCACGGGTCAGAACAGCAGTCAGGCCCAAACGCTTGAGGACATTGATAAACTGATAAACCAGCGTGCGGAGCGTCACTGGATCACTACTGATACGCTCAAAATGACTGATACTGTCAATCAAAACCCGGCGTGCGCCAATTTGGGAGGCATGTGCTTCCAAAATCCCACCAAGTCGCTGCAAATCGCTTAGGGTGACTTCGGGGCTAGTCATGACCACCCGCAGGCGGTTTTCTTTTTCATAGTGTTGAAAATCCCAGCCAAAACCCAGTGCGTCCCGATAATAATGGATAGGAAATTCCTCAAAGGTCAAAATCAGCCCCGCTTCATTATCCGCCGCAATGCCGTGATGGATAAATTGCATCCCCAGCGTGGTTTTGCCTGTACCGGGAGCGCCTTCAATCAAATTGGCGGTGCGGGGCAAAAAACCGCCTTGCAGCATATCATCCAAACCACTGATACCGGTTGCCAATCGGGGCAAATTTGGGATACTAGGTGTCATCAATGCAGCCCCTTAATGACATGATAGATGGCTTTGAGGCGAAATTGGCGATCCTCACAAGCCTCTACAAACCGGGCAATGCGTTGACGCATCTCGTCATCAGGAGTGAGGGTATAAATGCGCATCCCTTGAAGTTCTTCTTCATGTAATACACCGGATGCTGCTAGTGCTTTGAGTTCTGGCGCAACAATACGGGGGTCTCGTCCAATATATTGGGCGATTTGGTTGGGCAAATCGGTGGTATGCGGATTACGGTGAAAAAACTGCACCAAATCCCATTTGATAAATGTATTGACCCGTAACTGGATAAACTCCAATAAATCAGGGTCTATATCATCCATCAAGCGGCTCGTCAGTTCCTCTTGATTACTCCCCATCACCACCTAATCCTAGTTTCCACGTTAAACCTGCTATTACACCCTAGATTAAGTCAATTATAGCGGCTTTTTGATGGTCGCCTATGATGTTTGAAAAATGCAACCATTTCCATATGATGAGGGTTTTAGCTAGGGGAAGGCGAGTATCTCACCCTCCCCTAACAATGACATTGAATGGATTAACGTCGGCGGCTGGGCGGGGCTGATTTAGTTTGTGTCCGCGCAACAGGCTGGCGGTCTTGCTGGTCAGATTCGTAATGGCAGTGCTTATATTTCTTGCCACTCCCACACCAACAGGGATCATTCCGGCCCGGTCGGTTGGTAGCCCGAGTGGGTTCAGGGGCTGAGGTTGGCGCGTTTGTCCTGACACTGGATGGATCAACCATTTGCTGGCCTTCACGCACATTCGAGACCTTTTGTTCTTGCCGACGAGCCATCTCGACGCGGAAAATATTCCGAACGAGCGTGGATTGAATTTCGTTTTGAAGGTCTTGCCACATACGAAAACCTTCAATCTTATATTCCACCAATGGGTCACGCTGGCGAATTGCTTGCAGGCCAATGCCTTCGCGTAGGACATCAAGGTCGGTCAGGTGACGCACCCACAGCGAATCCATCGCCTGCAAAATGACCTGACGCTCCACCTGTGCCATATTTTCTGGCCCACCTAATTCTTCCGTTTTGCGGTCATAGGCTTGCAGTGCGCCTTTGAGGAGTAAAACTTCAATATCTTCGGCACTGTTCTGGGCCTCAAGGACTTCGGGCGTAATTTCTGGCGGGACAGGGTAAATGGTTAGGGCTTGACGATAGACTTCATCCAAATCCCATTCATCGCGTTCGCCCACCAGATACGTCTTGCAGAACTCCCCAATTTCAGTGGCGACCAGTTGGTGAATTTTCTCGCGCAATGTGGCCGGGTCAGCGGTCAAGATTTCGTCACGCTGTTTATACATGGCCTGACGCTGCTTATTGACCACATCGTCATATTCCAAAACACGCTTGCGAATATCGAAATAATAGGCTTCGACACGCTCTTGGGCCTGTTCGATGGATTTACTAATCCAACTGTGCTGGATCGGTTGGTCTTCGGGAATATCGGCCCACTGCATAAAGCCGCGCACCCGTTCCGCTCCGAAACGTTTCATCAAGTTATCTTCTAGGCTGAGATAGAAACAGCTTTCACCGGGATCCCCCTGACGACCACCACGACCACGCAACTGATTATCAATGCGACGTGCATCGTGGCGTTCTGTACCCAATACGTACAATCCCCCGGCCTCCAAAACGACCTCGCGGTCACGGGCAGCTTGTTGTTTGGCTTTTTCGAGGGCGGCACTCCACGCCTCCGGCTCTAGTTGCGTCAGATCAAGCCCTTGACTCTGCAAATCAGCCCGCGCCATCCCTTCTGGGTTGCCGCCGAGCAAAATGTCAACCCCACGCCCCGCCATATTGGTCGCAATCGTGACCGCACCGGGGCGACCTGCTTGGGTAATGATATTGGCCTCTCGGAAGTGCTGCTTGGCATTAAGGACAGTGTGTTCAATACCCGCCTTTTTCAGCAATTTGCTGAGGTGTTCGCTGGTTTCAATCGCTACTGTACCCACCAGAATAGGCTGACCCTGCTGTTGACGCTCCCGAATATCCTCAACCACCGCATTAAATTTGGCGGCCTCAGTCATATAAATCACATCTTGGTTATCCTTACGGATAACAGGTCGGTGCGTCGGAATAGCGACCACATCCAAGTTATAAATCTGGCGAAATTCGGCCAGTGAGGTCATAGCCGTACCCGTCATACCCGCCAGCTTCTCGTACATACGGAAATAGTTTTGGAAGGTAATTGTGCCGAGGGTAACATTTTCACGTTGGACTTCGACGTTTTCTTTCGCTTCAATCGCCTGATGCAGCCCTTCCGAGAAGCGCCGTCCGTGCATCAAACGTCCAGTGAACTCGTCCACGATGACCACTTGACCGCTCTCATCCACGATATAATCACGGTCAATTTCATAGGCAACATTGGCACGCAAGGCATTGTCGAGATAAGGAATCACATCGGCGTTATCGGGACTGTAAAGATTATCTCCCACCATCCGGCCCGATGTTTTGAAAGCCCGCTCCACTTTTTCAACGCCCTGCTCGGTCAAATAGACGCCTTTGGTACGCTGATCTAAAACGTAATCGCCGTCGGGTTCTTCATTTTCCACCGAGGCATCAGATGAAGGTTTTAGGGGTTTCACAATTTTGGCGAACAACTGATAGAGGTCGGACGGGGCGGAGGCCGTACCGGAGATAATCAAAGGAGTGCGTGCTTCGTCAATCAAAATATTGTCTACTTCGTCCACGATGCCAAAGTAATGCCCGCGCTGCACTTTTTCACGCAGATCACGCACCATGTTATCACGTAGATAGTCGAAGCCAAATTCGTTATTCGTGCCATAGGTAATGTCGGCAGCATAGGCATCTTTGCGCGTAACGGGGCGCAAATTTTCATAGCGTTCATCGTTGCTATGAAAATCTGGGTCATAGAGAAACGACCCCCGCTGTTGGGCACTACTTTGAATCACCCCCGCCGAAACCCCGAGAAAATGATAAATCGGCCCCATTTGTTGCAAACCGACTTTAGAGAGGTAATCGTTGGGCGTAACCAGATGTGAGCCACGTCCAGTCAGCGAATTAAGATAGAGCGGCAGGGTGGCAACCAGTGTTTTCCCTTCCCCCGTGCGCATTTCCGCAATGTTGCCTTCATGCAGCACCATGCCCCCGATCAACTGCACATCAAAATGGCGCAGGCCAATGGTACGGCGGCTGGCTTCGCGTACCAACGCAAAAGCCTCCACCAGCAAGTCATCTAATGGTGTGCCCGCTTGATGTTTTTCGCGCAGTTTGAGTGATCGTTGGCGTAACTGCTCGTCAGATTCTTTCTGCAACTGGGGTTCCAGTGCGTTGATTTCTTCAACTTTTTGGCGGTAGCGTTTCAGTTTTCCTTCGTTTGGATCCCCGAAGATTGATTTGATCAGTTTCTTCACCATAGAATTCCCGCACTCACTATATTTTAAGGAATGGCGCTCTTGATAAATACAACGATGTTCGGCAAAAAGCGCACCGAAAAATTATAACATAGCCCTTCCAGCCATAAGACTTGAATCGTATTAGAAATTTCCGAGCCAGCCACGAAAATAAAAACACCGCCGATTTTGGTGAGCGGTGCTATTTGGGCATCGGGATTGTCAAAAACTGCTTACTGGCGGGCTTCCCATTCACGAATTACCGACTGGATGAATTCGCGCACATCCACATCCACCACCTCATCCACATGTTGATAGGTACGTCCGTCGGCCTCAATCCGAATGGTGTTATCAGGATTGGCGCGAACGTGAATGCTGCGGTGTTGGAACATCGAATTTTGCATCAGACGATATTGCAGCAGTTCCTCAATTTGTCCAGCAATCGTATTATTGGCAGGTGGGGCTTGATCCAAACCCGTCACGATTAACGGCGGCTCCATAGTGGAATAATCTTGGCCGGTACGCGGGCTAGTAGATGCAGGTACATTGATGGGTGTTTTGGGTGCGGCCCATGCCCCCTGTTCCGAAACAACCGAGGCCGATGAATCAAAATTGGGAACTGGCAACCCAACAGCCTGAGCGCCAACCCGCGCCATTTGGGCTAAATCACGGACAAGGCTGATAAAACGTTTGGCAAGACCACGATCCTGCATCTCACCCACTGTTTGAAAAACCTTGCCATTCATTTGAATGATGAGTGAGCCGTCACTGACATCCCGCCACACCCGCATGACCTCAACTGCATCGGCTGGAATTTCGTTACTACCAGCAATATAAATCGTGCTGGTGCTGCGACGGGGGTCATTGCCGACGAATTCATTGCCAGAAGATTGATTGGTCATCTTAATTTCCTCAAATTCACCTTCGTGAGTATCCGACGCAGCGAATGAACTGGTGGGTTTGGGTGTGACAGCAGGTGGCGCTTGTTGGATCTGATCTACCATCGCCACAAAATTATCAAAGTCCGGTTCGGGCAGGTCGCTGGTCAACATATTGAGGTCGGGCAGCGGCACTTTAGAAACATAGCCTGTCGAGGCATTAGCCGTTTGAGGCTGCATCCGGATAGCTGAGTTTTGACTAACCCGCCGAAGTGTACTTGTGAGTTGAGTAAATGCGTTCGGCAGTGGAGGCAGACCCTCGCGCTTACGGCGACGGCGTTCGGCACTGCGCCGATTGACCAGAAATACGGCACTTAACCACAACAGACCAAAAAAGCAGGTGGTAACTGCCAGCCTGATAATTGGCCCCTGAGTTAAGAAATCATTGAACGAAGAATCACCTTGCATACTGTTTCAAAGCCGCCTATTTCTGACAGTTGGGGCAAAAATGGGTCCCACGCTGTCCTACGACGATTTTCTCAATTACTGCCTGTTGGCAGGTTCTACACACTTGACCTGTTTGCCCATAGACAAACAAACTCTCTTGGGCGCTACCTTTGCTACCATCTGGTTTACGATACCAGTTGACGCTCGCCCCTTCACGTTCAAGGCCTCTTGCCAGTGCCTGACGGATGGCCTGCCAAAGGGCCTCAACTTCGGATGGGGTCAACGATTCGGCTTTACGTGTGGGGAGAATATGGGCGATATGGAGTGACTCATCGGCATAAATATTCCCCACCCCGGCGACAAACGCCTGATTTAACAACAGGGGTTTGATTGTCCCCTTACGTTTGGACAGTCGTGCCCTAAATATATCAAGTGTAAATTCATCCGATAACGGT
Source organism: Chloroflexota bacterium (assembly GCA_013112715.1). Lineage (GTDB taxonomy): Bacteria > Chloroflexota > Anaerolineae > Aggregatilineales > J027 > CFX10. The sequence continues at coordinate 13,965 of JABFGB010000016.1, read as the reverse complement.
TCTGGGCCAAGCGCCCCCGTTACCTCTTCTACATTTTCAATTAGATAGACCCGCCCAAATTTGCGCGAATCTGAGAAGCGGAGTTGATGGGCATTGTCTAACTGAAATTTGAAATGGACCCACTGGTCGGCGTGCTCTTTAAAATCATCGGGCACAACATATAAGCGCCCTGTCATCTTAAGGTGGATCAACAGATAATCTGCATCCAGCCGAATGACGATATATTTGGCCCGTCGGGCAATGCTCTGCACGCGCTGACCCTTGAGGCGTTCAACAAAGACCTCTGGGGCCGGCCCGACCAAACCACGCGGCCAATCTAGCCATACATCGGTGATGGTGCGCCCTTCCAAATTTGGACGGACACCCCGTACTACAGTTTCTACTTCTGGTAATTCTGGCATTTGACCACTATGATTTATTGTATCTGAATTTAGCCTACATTTTACATAAATGTACAGGCCTTTTAACAACTCAGCAAGAGTATCAAACCCTATGCCAACCATCCAATTAGATGATTTGCCTCTCTACTACGAAGAACAACCCGGCGGGCCAGAAACCCTATTGGCACTACACGCTACCACTGCACGTGGCAAGCTCATGAGTTGGACATTTCCTAAAAACGGCAGTTATCGCATCCTTGCCCCTGATCAGCGTGGACACGGCAATACGCCCAACCCAGCGGGGGATTATCATATGCCCCGTCTGATTGCCGATATACGGAAATTTATAGACGCTCTAAAGCTAGAGTCATTTCATGCCATCGGCTACAGTTTGGGGGCGGCGGTGCTGTTGGGATTAGCCGTCGAAGCCCCCGAACGCTTTAAATCACTGGTCATGATTGGGGCCAATCATCGCCGCCCAACTGCCGCGCAGATAGCGATTCTGGCAGGCCCACCCGAAAAACGTACTGGCATTGTTAAAGCAGTATTCGATCCCGAAAAAGGTAGTTCCGTCGGCTGGGAGTTTCAACTGACCGATTTTCAGCATCTCAATTTTCCCGTGCATCTTATCGGTGGGGATCGTGACCCAGTGGTGGCGGTGGAGGATTTTATGGAACTCTATCGCGCCTTGCCGCAGGGGAAATTATTCATCGTGCCCGACTGCGACCATTATGGGTATTATCGCTTATCGGTGGTCAAAAATTACCTTCAGGAGTTGTATTCGGCCTAAATGTACCTTCAACTACAAAAACATCGGTGCCACAATAAACCCCCTCTATTTTCACTCATTTTCTGCCTAAGGAGGGGGGTTATGAAAGTTTGGGCCTATATCTTCATTTCCACACGGCATCCCCGCAAAGTTGTACAAGCCATTCGCACAATTCCGCGGGTGGTCAAAGCCGATGCGGTTTTTGGGACGCCGATGCGATTGCTATTGTAGAGGGCGAGGATATTGCTTCGATGGACGCGGTGATTGACAAAATCGTCGAAGTGCCAGAGGTACTGGGGACGGATTCAAAAGTCGCCCGCTGGATTCAATAAGTGCTTTCATTGGAGGTGGGTCATTTTTCAAAATCGGTACACGCCTCCTCATAGACTTCTAACAAGCCATCCGCCATATGTTTAACCGTGTAGGTCGTCTCGACCAACATACGATAGCGTGCCCGCTGCAATTGGGCATGTTTGCGCGTCCGCCCAATCACGATTTCCTGCAAAGCCGTCACATCCCCGACTGGTGCGGTCATCCCGATTTCTGGCAGCACCCCGACGGCTGTCCCAATCACCCCTGCCCCACACGCCAATGCTTCAAGCGCTGCCATACAAAAGGCTTCATGGCGAGAGGTCATTAACAAAAATCGTGCCTCTTGATAGTAAGCGGGTAGTGTTTCATGCGATACCGCGCCATGAAACACTACCCGATCGGCAATACCGAGTTCATGCGTCAGGGCCTCTAATTGCGGATACAATGGGCCGTCGCCTACAACATCTAATGTCGCATTGGGTAATTTTGCAATGAGTTGGAGCAGCGTTACTTGATCTTTGATCGGCACAAGCGAACCCACATGTAAAAATTCGCGGGGCCGCCAATCCAATTCTTGGGCAGGTGGTTTAAATAAATCTGCGTCCACTCCCAACGGCACTTTCCGCAATACCTCACCGCGTTCGGGTGGCAATTTATCTAGCGCCATCAACACCGAATAATCACATGGGGCGACAATGCGGGTTGCACCCATCAATGCCCGTTCCACCAAACGGCGGGTGACTCGCCCATTTTGTAGCCCATAATCAATATCGGGGAAACCCACCAATTCTCCCCCTGCGATGCTGACCACCGTCGGGATGCCTAATTTTTCACCGGCCCAATTCGCCACCACACCTGTTTCATCGGCCCACACCGCATGGAGTACATCAAAGGGTCGCAGGGCATGTTGGGCTTCAATCAAAGAGAGCGTGCGCCGCAATACACGCCAACGGGCCAAGCCGCGTGCATAAGAACCACCACCAGTCGGCAGCACAAGGGCATTGTAGACCGTATAGGGGACTTGGGTATAGGGATAGCGGATGGGAAAGACCCGTACCTGATGGTGACGGGCCAATTCGCGCACCAGATTCAAATAGACCGGAATACACCAGTCGCTTTCATCCGCCGAAAAGCCGGGGATGAGAATGCCAATTTGCATGGGATGATTCTACGATGATTTCCAGCGGGCAATTTGGTTATCGTTTCGCTGAAGTTCCTCCAATACTGTAGGGGTCAGCGAACCGTGTGTATAATGGGCCATCAAAATTGCCCCCACAACGGGCGGGAAACGGACGGGTTCGATGGTCGCTTTGGGGGCAACCGCATGAACACCGTTGGTAAATGGATTCAGCAGATGCGGGCCGGCGCGAAATGTACCGCCGACTAAGCCACAGACAAACGCCTCTTTTTGCATCGCCAACCGCTTGATGACAGCGACCACCGATTGGGCCAATTCTTCGCCCGCCCGCCGCAAAATGGCTTGGGCCACTTCGTCACCAGCATCAGCACAAGCAGCAATCTCACGCCCAAAACTGGCGATTTCCGGTTTACCAAATTGGGGGCTATAGGCCAAGACTAACATTTCTTCAGCGGATTTCAATTGATAGTGGTCTAGCATGGCCTGCAAAATGAGTGAGTTTTCAATGCGCCCGTCCCAAACCTTAATGGCGGCTTTTAACCCTTCAAGGCCAATGGAATAACCGCTGCCCTGATCGGCAAGAATATAATCCCAACCGAGTGTTTTATGGCGCTCCCCTTTGGCATTTACCCCAAAAGCGGAAGCCCCCGTCCCGGCAATCACCACTGCCCCCGGCTGGCAGGCTGTTGCGGCGGCCCATGCGATCACAATGTCGTTTTCCATGATGACCTCGCCACCCAAACCGAGTGGCCGCATCATCTCTTGGTACATTACGGTATCATCGGCGTTGTTCAACCCGGCGATACCAAAAACCGCTACTTTGCAGTCACTTAAGGATTTCCCCGCACCTTGAAGCAGGTCTTTGACTACTTGATGAAGGGCGGCTTGGGCACTGTCGCGGCCTACGGCGTGATAATTCGAGGCTGGCCCGGTGACAGAATGAATAATCGTGCCATCTTCTTCGGTTAAGACGCCGACGGTTCCTGTACCGCCGCCGTCAACCCCAATCATATAACCCATAACACTTTTCCTAGAATGAATAGATTTATGGGCAATGATTGTACCGTCTCACACAATTCTCCGCACTATTAACGCCCAACTCCCAATAACCCTGCCAAACGGGTTCGCACCGGAATCAACAGCGTCATCGGTTTTTGTGTCTTTGCCACCACGATGCCAAACAAAATCAAGGCTGCGCCGACAATTAAGCGCCAATCAATCTTTTCATCCAGCAGCAAAAAGCCCAGTGTCACCCCGATAGGTGGCATGGCATAGGTCACCAGCGAGGCACGCACGCCCCATTCTTTAATCAGTTTATAGAACAGGAAGTAGGCCAGCACGGTATTCACGACACCGAGGGTCAGCATTGCCAAAATCGCTACCGCGTCAATTTCGGCTGGATTCGGCAAGGGGTGAACGGTGAGTAGAGTCGCCGCGATAATTGCCACTGCACCAATAACTACACTCCATCCTGCCACCGTATACTGATCCATATGGCGCAATCGTAGACGGAGGACATTGACAGCGACGGCATAGGAAGCACTACCCAGCAAAACCGCGCCTTGCCCCAACAATGACCCGCTGCTCTCCCCGATACTGCGCGAGGCCAGCACAAATACGCCCAAAAAGCCCACCACCAATCCTATCACTTTGGCGCGATTCAGTTTTTCATCAGCAAGCGCAAAATGGGCAATAATCAACGTGGAGAGGGGCACAGTCGAATTGAGCACCGTTGCTAGGCCGCTGTCAATTTCGGTTTCACCCCATGAAATGAGAAAAAATGGGACGGCGGTGTTAAAAATGCCGACAAACAGCAGGGCCAACTGATCTTTCCGTTCCGATGGAAACTTGCGCCCGGTTACGATCATATAGGCCAGAAAAATGATGGCGGCAACCCCCAAGCGCACCGACACCAACGGAAATGCTCCGACTTCATCAACCGCAACTTTGATAAGCAGGAAAGATGATCCCCAAATCAATGCCAAAGCCCAAAACTGTGCCCACTGCTTCATGCTGAATGCCTTTCAGTTGTGACGGTGTTCAATGATAGGTGGATGGGTAAGGTAGCTATAATGTTCTATTCTAAATGAGTAATTGTGGGGCGTCTATCCGTTTTTCGGGCTGTATATTTTAAAAGCATTTAACTCCACCCATGTTACATTAGAAGCAGTAGGTGGGTTGGTGTCTTACCAAAATTCTCATTTTTTGAAGGTGGGTTATCTCTTGCTATCAGGACGACTCAATGATAAAATGCTATTTAATCAGGTAATAAATAATGGGTGCCTAGCTCAGCTGGTTAGAGCGCACGGTTCACATCCGTGAGGTCGTGGGTTCGAGTCCCTCGGCGCCCACCTCTTTTTCCCATCCTGAACGCAGTTTTGGGTATGTAATTGTTAAGGTGCTTCACTGTTCATTGACCACACATCAAGAACAGTTTTGGACAATGTAAAACCCGCTTTGCCTGCTGCTATGCGGCGTGGGCAGAGCGGGTTTCCTTTTCGGGGTCTTCAACGCTCCCCAAAGCGATTAAGTCGCCAACTGTACAGCCGAAATATTCGCACAGTGGGATTACAGCAATATCGCGCACTTGGCTAAGTTGCTTGCTGTTGGCCCAGTGGTTAATTGTGGCCTCGGTCAACCCAGTGGCTTCTGCGACTTCCCGATAGGTGATGCGGCGATTCTCTTTCTTGCTCTTTTCAAAGAGAAGTTGCTTAAACTGAGACTTCAGTATCATTGCCACTCCTAGTCTTCTCAGGTGAATAACTACAGTCTAGCGCAAATAGCTTATACTTGTCAATAAGTTTTCCTGCGCGGGCCAAAATTTGCCAAAAATAATCGCTAGGGTATATGCTAAGAGTGTCTACTTTGCAAGAGGATAATACTTATGAACCGCCAATTGGATGCCGCAATGGTTTTTCTATTGTTGACTATAGTCTTCGGTTTGATTTATAACGATCTCAGAAAAGAAGCGATAGCAGCGGGCGACGATTCCATTGAATCTATTTTAAGAGATGACGATGAAGAAACTAAAGATTGGTATAGTGATCGATGGCAGAAAAAAGTAACGGAGTCCCTCTATTATCTTGCTGCCACAGGGGGATGCGGTCTATTAACCTTGATACTGGGAGTTAAGGGCCTTGATCGTTATAAGAAAGATAAAAAGCAGGCGAAATATGACCTTGAGGAACGACGGCACCAAGAATTATTAGAGGCAACCCGGCAAGCCAATCGCCCGCCGCCCGTCCAAGAAAGAAGCCGTCCTTCTATACTCTATACCAGTCATCCGCAGCCGCTAACCCCTGCCCCGCCAACCATAGAGCAAATCTTGAGTGAAGCCCAACGAGTTTATAAGAACGGCAATATCAAAATGGCGATCTCACTACTGGAAACTACCAACGACCCCCGCGCTCAAAAGGTACTGGCGAAGCTACGGGCGATGAAAAAATAAAAACGCCGCATGGGGAGAAGTGGGGGTAATGCGGCGCTTCTATGGGGTAAATGAAGTATATATCCAAGTCGGGTAAAAAGCCCGACTTTTTGTTGCCCCCTAATTTTGAGGGGATCGCCTGAAAACGGCATGAAATCCTTGACTAAAAACTTATTATGCTCTATAATTTTTATATATCAACGAATAAACCCCCGCTAGACCAGTCAATCAGACGGGGGCCACTCGCCAAACAAGTTGAGGCACAAGCCTCTAAGGAGCATTGTATCATGTTTAACCCCTGTAATGAAACCATCGCCCTGCCTGACCCCATTCTCCCCATCGTCTTTGAAGTCATCAGCGAAGACGCCGTGCATGACCAATACCTCGCATGGCGCAACGAGTCCTACGGCTTCGTGATGAACGTCCTCGGCAGCAGCCACAGCGAAGTCGAAATCGAAGCCGCCCGCCTGCTCATTCTGGATAAGGAGTGGCAGGTCAAGTACAGCGACTTCTACGAAGAAGCCTACGCCTACGTGATCGAACGCGGCGACACATGGACACGCCTGTTCAAAAGCGACCTCCGCAGCGAAACCCGCCAAATGGTCGGCTTGCAGGAAACCGCCCTTGCCTCCCTCTTCACTGGCCTGATGGATCAACTGGCCGATGCCACCGCCGAAGCCTGTGAGCGCGAAGACCGCGCTTACCCCGCCCGTTCCGCTGGCCGTTTTGCGAAGGCTAGTTAATCGTCTACCCGCCCCGCTTCGGTGGGGCTTTTCCTTTCGACCATCCAAGTATGTGAGGAATCAAAATCATGGCAATTATGCAGTTAACTCCAAGCACCGACACCCAAGCAGTCGAAACCCGCGCCAGTAACGAACTGGTGTGGAATGACCAAACCAAGATCATGATTCGTGAAGCCCTGTTTAAAGGCGTGCCGGATGATGCGGTAGACATGGCCTTTATGTGGTGTCAGATGTACCGCCTGAATCCCTTTTCCCGTCATGTGGTCATTTTGAAATTCCACGACTACAAAAAGAAGACTGACACCTACACGCCCTACATCACCCGCGACGGCGTGGTCGCCCATGCCCAAGACACTGGACTACTGGAATCCATCCAAGTTCAGCACGGCACGGACTTCAAAACAGGCGAGGCATGGTGTACCGCCACGATCTACCGTAAGGATAGTAGTCGTCCCTATACCTTCACGGCGTTCCTGTCCGAATGGCAACCCAAACAAGACCCTGACGCCGAATGGAAAACCAAAAATTCCCTGTGGTACACCAAGCCCCGCCACATGCTGGCAAAGGTCGCCATCATGCACGGTGTCCGTCATGCTATCCCCATGTCCGTGCCCGTGTTGGATGAAGACCATCAGTATTTCCAAACCGTCATGAGCGCGGCTGCTTCGGTGGTCGCTGTCGGACAACTCGAAGCGGGCGAACCTGTTGAAGCTGCCCATGAGGAAGGGGTGATTACTGAACACGTTGACCCTAGCCAACTCTCGGATTTATTCGGTGACGACCACATGCCAACTGTCGAAGGTGAGACCATAACTGAACCAACGCCGCAACCAGAGACCGTTGACCCTGACGCCCTCGAAAAGGCCCGTGTGGACGTGGCTATTTTGGGCGAAGACGTGTTCACCCCGGACGGCTGGAAGGTCAAAAAGGCCAGCATGATACGTGGCATCAATCCCCAAGCCAAGACCCTAGAGGATTTGAATCTCGCCGAATTGACTCAACTTGTTGCCACTTTGACCGCCAAGAAATTGGGCGCAAGTGGTAGCCGTCGTCTGTAACCCGTAAATCAAAAATCCCCCAACCGCCTGCAAGCACCGGGGGATTTACCAACCTTTATCAGATTAGCTAGGAGAGTATACCATGTTCAAAAAAGACCCCCATCACATGCTTGACCTGCCCCGCGATTTGACCTACGACGCCGGGTTTCCGCTGGTCAGTCTGGTGGATGACACCGCGTTTTATGTCGTGCAATTTGAACGCCGCAAGCCTGACCAACCCGACCAATACTATGTCTTTATTCTGGACATCAACGCGCCCGTCCTTTCGAGTGACCCGGTAGCGGTGGCAGATGCGGCGCTGGTGTGGGATTGTGCCGACAGTCGCTACATGCTAAGTCGTAAAATCAGTGCATGGCTAGGGGAGGCGCTATGAGCGACAAACTTGCGCCTTATCGGGGATGGATAGGCCTAGACCTGATGGCAGTCCTGAGTCGTGATGAACGCCTACGGCCTGTACTGGTGAACGGCGAATACATGATCTCAGGTGTGGGATTGATGGGCGTGTTTGGTCACGGCGACACCCCGGCGCGTGTGCAGTGGAATCGTGAAAAGAAGCGCCTTGCCAAGCGTCGCCCTCAGTTGTTACAGAATATGATACAACTGAAACTCGAATCCTCAGACGGCAAATCCTACCTCACTGACGCGGTGAGCCTCGAAACCGCCTACAAGATTTTATTCTACATGGACACCCCTGCCAGCGATGAATTTAAAGACATGGCAGCGGTGGTGTTATCCAAGATTAGCGATGCTCAATTGCGCTACCGGGCGCTGAATATCGCACGCGGTATGGAGTGGGCAGCGGACACGATTCATCAACGACTGGAAGATGAGAACCTGTTAGGAGATGAATCATGACCCCCTTCCCCCTTGGACGCACGTTCACTTTCGAGGGCCGCACCTACTGCGTGACGGCCAGTCGGTTTATCCCCGGTCACGGCTGGTCAGTGCAGGCCACCTGCATTTCCGACTCGTGGGACAACGGCTATACCTACAGCTTCCTTTTCCCCGCCGCCGAAGTCTTGCCAGCGACGAACGCCCGTGCTAATTTCACGGGTGGGACTCAGGGAGAAGGGGAGCATCATGTCTAACTACGACGCACTCCAAGCCCTTCTCGCGCTCTACGACGATATGCGCCGTGACTTGCTGTTTAAGGTCGCCGATCTTGCCGAAGAGGGGCAGGCCATGTACACCCCGGAGACGGCTCTCGAAATGGTGTTCAGTTTTCAGCTTCAGCATGACGGCTACGTCGAACTGGTGGCATTAGAGGAGCACCCGGAGTTTCCCGATCTGGCGGTGCGTTATGCCGTCAAGATCACTGACAAGGGCCGCGAGTACGCAACGGAAACGCGAGGGTAGGGTGATGAAACCACTCAAGCAAGGTCAGCCGCTCGGCTACCTCAAAGAGTCCCTTCTACGTGAAGCACTCAAGGGCGACCTGCGCTACCTCATCTTGTCGAATCGCCATGTCATGCGGTTGGCAGAGTGGGGCTATCTGACCGAGGAAATCAGCGGTATTGCGTTGGTCTATCGGATTACATCAAAGGGCATCGCCTACTTGCAAAGCCTGACCGAATCAGAACACCTTAGCTAAAATCTACCGGGGGATGCGCATCCGACCAACGCGAGGAGAAAGTATCATGAACAGTGAATTACGTAAGGCCCTATCTGATCTTTTAGAAAACGATGGGCGCGAATGGCATCAGACCACTTCCGAGTTGTTCCAAGACTGGTTCAACAAATTGGCCTCAGAGGGGTTTGTTGATAGCAAGTCTAGCTGGCTCAAAATCGCAGGACAGGGGGATTACCCTGCTATGAGTTATCAAATCACTGAAGCGGGCCTTGAGGCGTTAGGGTATCAGTCGTGTCTTGAATGTGAAGGGACTGGCGTTGACGACTATGATTTTGAGACTAAGACCAAAACCTCATGCCTGCATTGTCAAGGTAAGGGATATATTCCCGTCGAACCTGAACCGCCCGAATATGACGCCGACAAAGCAGAGCGTGAGCATGAAGCTGCTTTGGATGCCATCGAAGCCGAACGCGACCTGAAAGCCTACCGCGCCGAACATGGCGACGACGCACCCGATCCGCTGGAAGAAATCGAAATTGAGCACGCCGAAATGGGCGACGCTGAGGATTATGACCAACTGCGTATTGAACGTGGTGAGTTTGAAACCGAGAATTATCAATTGAAACAACAACTCGCTGCCGTCACTGCCGAACGTGATAAGTTGCGCGAGGCGGCTACCTATGCCATGAATTTCGTTGACCGATTAGGCGCTGATTCCCCCGTTGTTTTTGGTGGTGAAGCCGATGTTTACCACAAACTCCGCGCCGCGTTGGGTTTTGATTCCGAATAGCCGCCGTCAGCCACATTGACATTCAAAGGTGTTGATATTTCGTCAACACCTTTTTTATTTACAACATCCCGGCCCGCTTGCCCTCGATGACAAAGTACAGCCATAGCCCCACCCACAGATAAAACGCCTCTCGCCTATACTTCGTGGCAATGAGCACCAGCACGGGGAAGATGCCGTACCCGGCAAAGTACGGCACGAGCAGCGGCGTGGCTGTCCCTGCCAAGACTTCATTGTCCGTCTGCCATGCTTTCCATAACATCCACACCCCCAACGGCACAAAGTAGGGAAAGGGTGAGAAGTTGGCGACGGCCCATGCCCCCTCAGCCACCGCAAAATCCAACCGCGTAAACCACAGCCCCCACAGCACAATAGATGCTATAAATAATGAGACGGTGGGTAGCAGCAACCGCCAGTCAAACCCGCGCGTTTTCCATCGAATCAGTGCCGCGCCCCCGATACTCTGCGGTTTCACTGCCAACGTCGCTATCAGCCAACTATCAGGCAGGAGCAGGGCCAACAGCGGCACCCACTCGATATTGTTGGTTCGCACCAAGTCTAAAAAAGGCGGGAAGGTGTAGAGCATGACCCACAGCGGAATCACGACACGCGGGCCGTCCTTGTGCCAATATTTGTAAATCACCGCGCCGGGAACACTTACGTTGAGTAAGAGGTTGATAGCGTTCCCCCATTGCAGGGGTAGGAGCGAATGGGGCAGATAGAGCATGATCCAACCGGGGTTGTATAACCCGCGTATGGTGTAGGGGTTATCCCAGTGATGCCACAAGCGCCCAAAGGTCAGTTGCCAATCTACCCCCACCGGATAGGCTTCCGAGAGGATATATAGGACACCTGCTAATGCCACGAGCAGCAAGCCAAACTTAACCCCTGTCCACAATTGAACGCGGGTAGTAGCTTGGTTGCGGGCCGTCGTGAGGGTCATCCCGGCGCTTCCGTCCAGTCATCCTCAGTCGGCGTAGGCTTGGTATCTGGCAACACCCGTTCAATGGCGCTTTCGGGAATGTAGTACCCCTTCCATTCTCCGGCGGCGATCATCTTGTGGGGCGCACCCGCGTGCGGACGGCGCACATGGGTATAGACCGACACGGTATCCCCCAAGTGCAGCCGCGCCACCTCTACCCCAGTCATGAGGTCAATGATCGGCGCGATATACGCCTTGACCATCATGGGGGTGTGGTGCGGTTCAATGTTGTCCACTTCAACGAGTTCACCCGCGCCAACAAAGCGCAGCCGCCTGCCGTCGCTGGTGACGATGAGTAGTTCGATGTGGTCAATGGTGTGGGGCACGTCACCACCCTCCCTGTGCTGGTTAGCCATGCTTGCTGCAAGTCCCGAATGGGTATCGGGTCAACCCTGCGTTTGAGTCGAGTCATAATTCAGCAGGTTGAACTCGACATCCGGCACCCCGTTGGTCAGTTTCACCCCGTCGGCGACCAGCGCTCCCAAAATGCGGCTAAAATCCTCGCCCTTGATGATTTGGTTCTTATGCAGCCAGCGTAAATATTTGGTGGCTTCTAGCCTTTGGATGAGCGGGTCGGTGGGTTCATCTACCATCGGTTGAAATTGTCGTAAGCTGTCGTTGATGAATCGTCCACCGATCGTATTCCAAATCGGGGTACTATCGAGTTTCAAGAGACGGCGTTTGAGCCACCTGCGAAACTCAGAAAGTGAGAGCAAACCGACCGTGACCCCCGCCAACAGCAACAAGATGAGCGCAGCATAGCCAACTGCCACAACCCACCCCGAAAGCTCGCTGGCGACTTCTTGACCTGTGCCGTCTGCCGCTTGAACCGGGAACGCTGGCACAAACAACACCAGCGCCAACACGAATAGAAAAACGAGATGTAAAGTACGCATGTGATTTAGGCCTCCTCAGCCAATTTTTGATGACCATTTGTATTTGCCGCGACGAGTGGCGGCACTAGCGCCTCTGGTGGAGGCAGTGGATTCTTCACGACAGCAAACACCACATCGGCGTTGAGGTGCTCTTGCGGTACTTCCAAGTCTTGCAGCAGCATGACCACATAACGCCGCAGCCGCGCGATATGCTGTATCTGGAAACCCGCCGCCTCGTATTTCTGAATTAATGCCATGTAATCCTGTGCGAACTGGGCATTGGCCTCTTGTTCATTCATCTCACCTAGTGATTTGTTCATGCCAGCTCCTTAAGTTTGGCGGCGTGCTGAACACGCGAACCCAGTTCGTTTTGCATATTCGACACGACATAGGCCATTTCCTGAATATCAACATATTCCAACCCGATTTCCGCCAATCGCGGCTCGGCGTCAATGTCGGGCTGGGTAATCGTGGTATCAAAATTCGGCGTGCCATTCCATTGCACGTTGGTCAGCACACCGTCGGGATAGATTTCCAACAGCGCTTTAGAAAGTTCGCCTAGTGTGACGATGAACTTCAGTTGCCCTTGTGTGAGTGCCATTGTTTAGCTCCTTATGCAAAAATGGTGTCCTTTGTAACCCATGACCCGGCTTCACGTTTTTGAATCACTAAATTTGCGCCCGATGGGATAAAACGCCAACTGCCATTGGTCGCGGAATCGCCTATGTAATAGCCGTAACCACTGCCGATTTGTAAATCAGCCGACGTGCTTACCTTGCCTGTTACGTTCAGGGTGCTATTCGCCGTCACTGCTCCGGCAAAATACACCGCCCCCGCACCACCGCAATAAATCGCGTTTCCGGTGGTTTGGTCAATTTGTAACCCGACTTTGCTTGAGCCTTTGGTCTGGTCGGGAATATAAACCCCGATTTGATTTGAAATCGTGCCTGTGCCGGGCTTGACGACATCCCCAAAATACCCCGCAATGGCATAGGTAATCGTGCCACCATAGGATGCACCTAGTCCCACTTGTCCTGACATCCCGGCCAAAAAGAAGATGTTGTAACTACTTGACCCTGCGATGGTGGCGGTGAAGCGCACCCCATAGACACCATTGAGATTGGCTGTTGGTGTCACTGAGCCGAGCATATCCACCAAATCCGCGTCTACATTGGTAGTGACGGCAGGCGAAAGGTTAATCCCCGTGATATTGGTGACGGCGGCGGTAATGGAGGCTGCATTATTGCCGCTCGTTGCCGTTCCATTGACCACGAGACGGTTGGTCGCCTGAAGAAAGGTAAAAGCACCTGTTGCTGGTGTAGTGCCGCCAATGGTAGGCGGTTGGGCGAGTGCCGTCGCAATTTCAGCACTCGTAATTGCACCAACAGTAAATACAGCCCCGGCACTAGATTGCTTTACAACGTATCCACTGCCACCCGTTGCGCTTAAATCTGCCCCTGTCCCGCCCCGCGCCAGCGCGAGTTGACCGCTGGTAATTTTGGATGCCGCAAGGTTGGGAATATCCGCCGCCGCCAGCGCCCGTACTGTAAAAGCAGCCCCAGCGCTTTCTTGCATCACGACTTGGCTTGTGCCGCCTGTCGCACTGAAGTCAGCGTTTGTGCCCCCGCGTGCGAGGGCCAATTGTCCACTCGTGATTTTACTGGCGGCTAGATTCGGAATATCCGCCGCGACCAGTGCTCTAAATGCGGGAATGCCAGCGCCCCCGCCAGATGGCGAAGCAAAAACCACATTGCCTGACTGACTATTTAACGTAACCGACATGACACCTGATGTTGTGATCGGAACACCAGACACCGAAAAAATAGTGGGCATCGCAAGGTTAACGCTGGTGACAGTGCCGCCCCCGCTGGCCCCGTCCAATCGCAGCCACACCGCTGCCCCGTCGGTTGGGTCAACACACATA
>JABFGB010000015.1 GCA_013112715.1 Chloroflexota bacterium | reverse complement strand
TAGTATCCGAATAATCTGTTCTTCCCTGTAGCGTGTCCCTTTGCTTGCCATGAAACTATCCTCCTGTCCTTATTGTATGTCTGATAGTCTCACTCCGCTTGGCTTAGTTTTTCGGGGGATAGATCAGCACGACTTCTAAAGGGCCATATATAACGAAATTCTGTCTCAGAACGCCAGCGTCGAACTTCAAAATCTTGGATATCCTCACGGCGGTAATGTTTTGTTTTCCGAGATAGATGGAAATCGTTGTGAACATACACACCATCAGATCGAACTTCCGTAAGAATGTGGCTTCTCCAACTATAGATCATCATGACACAAAAAAGCGTCCATAGGCTCGAAAACATCACACACAAAGCGGCTTGTCGTGCATTCCTTAGTGGGTCAACGAAAAATATAAGCGGACAAACAACCCATATCCATGCAAACAAGATGATGAGCAGCCATGTCCGAAAAAATTGTGTGATATGGACTCTCTCGCGGAAAAGCACAGGCACGTTATTTTCCATAAAAACCTCGAATGGATTTTCATAGACAATTGATGATGCTACCGCTTTGTCCCTTGCGACAGCCCCAAAATTGAGGGCCTCTATCACCCAGCGATTATACAACCTAGATTCAGCATGGCGGCTTTAGCCCCGTGTCATCATTGTGATTTGAGCGCGGCGGATTTATCCCCGCGTTCCAGTACGATGTGGTTATTCAGGTGGATAGCGATCAAAGGGGCGCGGTGATGGGGAAAGTGGAATGTGTGTCTTCATTTGACTAATGGCGGTTATTAATTCAGACGCCTGATTTGTTGCAATGAAGACTCGTTTGCCGTCAGCAAGCTCTAGTGACACGCCTTTGCCCACAAAGCCAAAAACCCGACCTTTCCATCCTCTGATTTGACCGGGGCCATAGCCCATAGCGGGCTTACTGCCACACATGTAATTTTTGATCTGAGATGTCTCGATAATAAACTTTTCTGATATTTCGCCAAAAGTTTGTCGAATATCAATTTGGGTAGGGGTTACTTTAACTACCATGCGCGATTCCAGATATTTGAGATGCCATCGTAGAAGTCGTAGGTCAACTACAAAAAACCATAGGCCACCTCCTAGAACGGCAATCCCGCGCATATCTTCAAATAGCCAAAAGAACCCAAAGCATGTTATCGCTATTGGGAAAAACAAGGCACAGATCGAGAAAATGCCAAATATTGCCATATTCTGGAACTTGGTTCGATTACCTTTGGGAGTTTGCTCCTCATGGAATAGGGCTACCACGTTCATTGAATCCTCAAGCGCCTCTTCTCCAAACACAGCGATGATGCTACCGCTTTGGCCCTTGCGATAGCCCCAAAAATGAGGGTTTATATCACCAAGCGATTATACAACCTAGATTCAGCATGGCGGCTTTAGCCCCGCGTTCCAATTCAAAAATTCCATACCCCGCCCTATCACATCCCCGCCTATCTAACGGCCAATCCTCCCACCTCCCATATAATCCCCACCCATAAATCCGTAACCACGGTTACGAATTCCCTTCTCACTTATATAACCCATACTTATAGACCGTATGTTCTAATCATCCCCACCAAAAAACGGGCGAACATGTCTGCCCGCCCACGCCCTGTCCTCATTTCGAGGACATTGTTTTTGTAGCCGGGGAATTCTATTCCTCGGCTAATCGCGGCCTATTGCGCCCGCAACCACTCACTTTTCATCGAATCTACCGCCTCTTTAAAATCCTGTGGTCGTTTCGACCTGAAAGTCTGATAACCACCTTCTGAAAAAACGAGAATGACACCCGGATTGATTCGACAGTTCTTGGGGCGGCGATAGCCAGAAATACGCCATGTGCCGAGGTAGGGGTCTTCCAGTATCTCAATAACCTCACAGACCCGAATTTGACCGGGAGTCCATGTCTCATCGCTACGCGGCGGCATGGTAAATGTTCGCACTCGTACCCCCGTATCTGAAACTTCGGCGATTTGGCGCAATGACCATAATGCCAGCCAAACGTAACCGAGCGTTCCAAATATCACCGAATCGAAGATTAACCAGACGAACCATAGGCCCGAAAACGCATCCAGAGCGATAAGTGGGTACGTAAAAAGAGGAATCGTAAAAGCCGATACGCCACCTACTATGACTCGCAAGGCTGGATGATAAATATAAATTTTTTCATAAAAGATTGCATCGTTCTTTTGGTTCATTGAATTTTTTCTCGGTATGCAGGCAAGATGGGCCACTCGTTGAAAATGTGAGACTGACCCATCGAATGATCGTAAACTCTAATCCCCTAACACCGGCTCCGGCTGGGGCATCTCGGCGGGTTCATCGGCGGCGATGTCCCCCTGCCACAGATGTTGAAATTCCGGCGAGATTTCCAAGAGTTCGCTCAGAGTGCCCTCCGATTCTATCTTGCCATCTTTCAACACAATGATATGGTCGGCGCGGCGCAGGGCGGCTTGCCGATGCGACACCACCAGACACGTCGAGTTTTCCCGCTCAAACACCCGCTCCCACAACACCTGCTCGGTTTCGACATCCAACGCGCTTGACAGGTCATCGAAAATCAGCAGTTCGGGTTCGCGTAGGAACATGCGGGCGGCGGAACTACGCTGAATCTGACCGCCGGAGAGCTTGACCCCCTTTGGCCCGACCATCGTATCCAACCCCGCCTCCAATTCATCAAGGTCGCGCTCCATCACCGCCGAACGGATAGCCTTCAAAATTTCATCGTCGCTCTCAGACCGCCCCATCAATATATTGTCGCGCAGGGGTTCGCTGAACAGGCGCGGAACTTGGGCAGTATAGGCGCTGTGGGGTGGGGTGAAAAAGGTCGCCGGATTTTCGACCCGCACGCCGTTCCAATAGACCTCACCGCTGTCGGGGGTGAGCAGGCCTGTCAAAGCGCGGAGCAGGGTGGTCTTGCCCGACCCAATCCGCCCCGTGATGACCGTGAACCCCCCGCGTTCCAGATTCAGATTGATAGCTTCAATCCCCCGCCCCGACGACGGATATTTGAAGTTCAGGTCGCGCACTTCCAGCGTGTCCAGATGAGCCAATTCCGGCGCGGTCTGTTTGTCACTCAAATCCAATGGGGCATACTTTACCAAACGGTACGGTTCGGCGTCTTGCATCAGGGTGGTCAAACGGTCTACCGCGACCCCCGCCTGCCGATAGCGCGACCACGCCACGCCCATGAACCACGTCGCCTCGTTAATCCAGTCCAGATAATAGACAAACAGCGCGAAATCGCCGACGGAAAAGCTGCCGCGTCGAATGGCACTGGCCGCCAGCACCAACACAATCCCGGTTCCAATGCTGCGGGCATTCCAAAACACCGATTCCAGCAAGGCGTTAAACAGGCGGTCACGCAGCGCGGCCTTTTTGCGGATGGTGTTGAGTTCCTTAAATTGGTCAATCACGGGTAATTCGGCGTTGCTGACCTTAATCGCCTGCACCGAGCCGAACACCTCAGCGATAAAGCCCATAATATGCCCCGCCGCCCGCCGATGTGCCCGCCGATACATCACGACCCGTTGCTGCGTGCGGTTGGCAATCCAGATCACAAAAATCAGCGGCACGACCACCACCAGCGTGATTGTGAAATTGATGGTAAACATGATGGCGAGCGCCACCGTGCAAAAAATGATGAAGCCAATCAGGTCGTTCGTCCAGATGGTGAACATTGGGATTTCGTCCACATCCCCATCAAAACGGCTGATCGCCTCGCCAGGGGAGTTGGGTATAGAGGCCGCGCCGGGTCGCTCCATGATGCGTTCAAATACGTTACGGCGGATCAAGTCGCCCGTTTTGAAGAAGAACTGAATCCATGCGCCAAATGAGAAAAACCGCATAGACTCGCGTAGCAGGGCCGTTGTCAGAAACAGCGCCAAAATGGTGTAGATGTTCAATCCTGCATCATGTTTGTCGCTTAATTCGTCATAGAAGGCGCGACTGAGAAGGCCGGGAATCTGGAACATCAAGAAAATAAGGCTGACGAACACCATATTTCGTAGATGGAGTTTCCACGCATACCGCACAATCCGCAGCACCACCTGATAGGTAGGCAGACGGGGGTAGGGGGTTCCGAAGTCCTGCTGTTCTTGTTGTTCGGCAAACATCGTACTCATGCCAGCACCTCCTGTAAGCCCGTTTGCAATAAGTGATAGAAACGCGAATTGGGGTCATTGACCAAATCATCATAATTCCCATGTTCCGCGATCTGCCCGTCCTCCAAAATCATGATCTGGTCAGCGCGGGTCACAGTCCCCAATCGGTGCGCGATGATAATTCCCGTTCGATTGGTTAGGAGTTTGTCTACGGCCCGTTCAATGCGGCGCTCGGTGGCGGGGTCGAGCCGCGAGGATGCCTCATCCATAATCACAAGGCCGGGATTGCGGAGGAAAATCCGTGTAAAGGCCAATAGCTGTGCCTCACCCGCCGATACGCCCTTGCCGCCAGATTCCAGTCGGGTGTCTAGCCCATCGGGCAGGGTTTCAAACCAGTCGTGTAGTTCCAGTTCGTCAATGACCGCCATGATTTTTTCATCCGGGATGGTGCGGTCAAACAGGGTCAGGTTGTCACGGATGGTGGCGCGGAACAACTGCACGTCTTGGGTCACAATGCCAACATACTGCCGCAACTGCACCAATGTCGCATCGGTGATGTTGTGCCCACTCAGCCGAATTGCGCCCTCTTGTGGCTCGTACAATCGGAACAACAGACGGGCGATGGTCGTTTTGCCCGCTCCAGTGCGCCCCAACAATCCCAACACCTTACCGGGGGCTAGTTCAAAATCCATGTCTTTCAACACGGGTTCGGCGGCATTATAGCCAAAGGTCAAGTGGTCAAATTGCACGGATAGCGGCCCCGACGGAAATTCGACCCCCGCACCGTCTTTAATGGTCGGTTGGATAGCATACAGTTCTTCAATACGGTTGATCGCCCCGCCCGCCCGCTGTAATTCCTGAATCAGATTGGCGATTTGTTCCAACGGACGATAGAGCATCTGGGTATAAAACACCACCGCAAACACCGTGCCGAGGCTGATGTCCCCCGCCCGATAGAGTGAATAGTTGATGGCAAAGGCCAAAAAGGTACTGAGTATGATAAAGACCCGCATCGTCGTGAAGACCGTGAAATTGCGCCACCATGCTTTGCGCCATTTCCCGGCCCGTTTGTCCATTTCTTCATCCAGCCGCCGCTGCACATAGAGATTGCCGCCGCTGGCGCGAATATCCTCCGTTCCGGCAAGGCGCTCCTCCAAAAAGCCATACAGTTCGGCGCTGGCTTGGTGGGCATCCATCCAATAGGGTACGGCGCGAGCACGCAGTTTGCCCATGCTGACAAAGGCCGTCGTCGCCAAGACGGTGAACGCCAGCCCAATGCGCCAGTCAATCGTCCACAAGACAACCAACACACCCAAAACTAGCAGAAAGTTGCCCATCACCCGCACCACAAATTGGCTGAAAAAATTGGCAAGCGCCGAAACATCTTGCTCGATACGCTCAATCAATTCGCCGGGGGTGCGGTCATTATGAAAGGTCATATCAAGGCGTAGGCAGTGCAGGGCCAAATCTTGACGCAGCATGTTGGTGGCTGTCCACCCCACGTTTTCCCCATAATACACGGCGGCGATGGTGACGGCTTGTTGGGTGAGGGCGAAGGCGAGAAATACAATCGCTGTAAGGGTTAGCTCTCGATCCGAGCCGTTGTGGGTGGCGGTGTCAATAAAATGACTGATGATTTGCGGGTTGGCGATCTGCAAGGCGAGACCTGCCAGCAGCAGCACTGCCAGCACGCCTGCTTGCCGCTTTTGGGGCCTCAAATATTGAGCGAGCAAACGCCAATAACTACGCAGGGGTATCTTCATAGTTGACCCTTTGTGAACCCTTTTTGGTGGTAGAAAGAACTAAATAGTGTAATTCAGCGTGGTTGTTTTTGCAAGAAAATGGATTTATTTGGTCACAGGTCAACGCGCATTTTTAAATTTGCAAAAATGTGAAAATGTGCAAATTCGAATTATAACGCGAATTTTAGCGGGTGGTGAAAAAATTTTCAACGACGTTAATTGTTCGCTGGGCTGACCGTGTGCATGAGTTGGCGAATCCGGGCTTGGTCATCGGGCTGATAGGCCCCCATATGCACCAGTTCTTGGGCATAATCCACCGCGACCAGTCCATAAAACCGATTCTCATCTTGATGGACTGTGGTCAAAATGGAAGGACTGCCACCCACCAAATTCATGCAACAGATAACTTTGGAGGTGAGCATTAATGGCACGATATTGGTTTTCTAACAGATGGATCGGCATATCTACCCCTTTAGGAACTGGCAAATCGTGTGTGCCGACTGCGCCGATACAGAATAATCTCAAAGATGAGCATGTTCCACATCAGCGCCGCAAATGCAAACGGCAACCACAATTGCCAATCGAGGTCAATCACTGGTGAGCGATAATCCCCATAATCGAAATTCTGGGTGGAATCCAAAACCCGAAGATGGCTGCCATCCGCATCTATTTGATAGGGGCGCATCATCTGGTTATAGCTGGATTCCCCCCAAAAATAAATATGCTCCCCATCCGGCGACCATTCGAGATTTTGCTCCTCCATGAAATTGTCGGTGAGGCGGGTTACGTCGCTGCCATCCATCCGCATCTTATAGAGTTCGACCCGGCTTCCCTGCCGCGTGAGGAATAATATCCATTCATTATCTGGCGAAACATGCGGGTCATACGCCGGGTACGTGCCGTCGGTTAATGCGATGAGGTCGCTACCATCAATGCGCATCCGAAAAATTTGTTTCATCTTGCCGCGCCCATAGCCCGATGAAAACACAATCCACTGACCGTCGGGTGAGAGGGTTGCAAAATCGGCCAAGCCCTCGGTCAACTGCTCTTTGATGCCCGTTTCCGGGTTCATGCGCCAGATGCCTTCTTGGAGAGTGCGCATGGAGGTATACACCACCCATTCGCTGTTTTGGGTCCACAGGGGCGCGGTGGAGGCATTCATCCACACCCGTTGACCCGATTCCAGATGCACGGCGAACTGCTCCGCCGAAAAACCACCCCCGCTGTAGACGATCACCCATTCGCTGTCGAGTGACCAGCCTCGTGCGGCATAGGGGCTGCTGATTTCACCGAGATTTTTCCGTTCGGCACCCCCTGCCGCCATGCGATACAGATAATAGGTGTCGCCGATTTGGGTCACATACACGATCCATTTGCCGTTGGGCGACCATGCGGGTTCGGTATCGGTACCGGGGTTATTGGTCAGGCGCAGTTGGCGACCTTGCTGGGTTATCGGATAGCCATAGGCATCGAGGATGAACACGGGGGTCGCATTGGGCCGGATGACGCGGTAGATTTCCTCGTCGTTGCCATAATAGGTCGAGCCGATTTCCCAATAGGCTTCGGCAGGATTTTGGCGGCCCTGCTGCATGGTCAGACCCACCAGAAGGGCACACAGACCGGCGGTAAACAAGACGATTCGCAGCATCATTCGCATAGCAAAAATTCCCCACACAATACCGATACGCTTGCAAAAATTACCCCAAAGGGCAGGTTAGGTTCGGATTAGACATGAGACGGTTATACGATTGATATTGTGCCATAAAACAGACGTGCGGTGAACAAACGTATACAAAAAGTCACGTGATAGAACCACAATCGGCTAGGCGGTGTAATTCCCAGTAAAAGACTTTAGGAGGTAAACCATGTTGCGAAAAATGACGCTAGTAGGCTTGGTAATCGTGACGCTGGCGGGTTTACAGACACCCCATGTCGCCCATGCCCAAACTGATTGGACGTGTGATGAGGGCGAAAATGATGTGCTGAACGCGGCCCAAGCTGCGTTTGACGCGGGGAATTATGCCCAAGCCGCTGAATTGGCAGGCGTGGCCGTCACGGTCTGCACCAACAACATCCGGCGGTTGCAGACGGCGTTGGGGTTGCAGGAAATGGCCGAGACCCAATTGGAAATCGCGGAACATGCCGCCGCTGAAGCCGAACTGATCGCCAATTCCGAGCCGGGGCTGGTGGATTTGGGCGATTATTCCTTGTTTATGCGCTGTGAGGGTGAACGGCAAAATCCCGACGACCCAATTGTGATTTTTGAAAGTGGGGGCAACATGCCAAGCGAAACATGGGACGATGTGTTCCCCGCGATTGTCACCGAAACCCGCGCTTGCGTGTATGACCGTCTGGGGGTCGGCTTGAGTGACCCGGTTGTCGAGGGCGAGATTCGCACGGCGCGACATATGGCCGATGATTTGGCGCTGCTGATGGAAACCGCCGAAATCGAAGGGCCATATATTTTTGTGGGGCATTCGCTGGCGGGGCTGATACTGCGGATTTTTATTGCCGAGCATCTGGATCAGGTGGCCGGGGCGGTCATGGTGGATGTCAGCACGGCGGGTATGATCGAACGGCTGGCGGAAGTTGACCCCTCGATTGTGGATGAAGTTCAACAGGTTGGCTCAGGGCCAGAACACCTCGATTTCCTGACCAGTATTGACGAGGCAGGCGCGGTGGGGGATTTTGGGGACATCCCACTGATTGTGCTGACGGCGGAGGATAGCCCCAGTGCAGTTCAGCGTCCGGTGTGGTTGGAATTGCAAGCGGAATTGGCGGCCCTCTCGACCAATGGCGAACACCGCATCCTAGAAGATGTTAACCATTTTATTCAGAATGAGGAACCAGAGGTCGTGATTGAGGCGATTCTGGAAATCTTGGACGCGGCGCGTGACGATGAATCATGAAACCGAAGGATGAGCGTGGCTGAACTCATGGGCCTCAATGGGGGTAATCTAGGCAAAACTACCCCTATTTAATTTTAGGAGACCCAATTTCATGAGTACCCCATTGACGCTTACATTGCCCGCCGCGCCCGAAGTCGTGTTTGAAATGCTGACCAATCCACCGCTGGTTGAACAGTGGTTGTGTGAGACCTTTGATATTGAACCGAACGTCGGCGGACGCATCTATTTTGGCTGGAAGGGCGGTCAATTTATCGCCGGAAAAATTGAGGTATTTGAACCCAATCGGCGCTTGGTGTTTGCATGGCACAACCCCGAACTGCTGATGGGCGAGCGCATCCAAATCATGTTAACGCCCGACGGCGATGCCACCCGCCTCAGTTTTGTGAATGGGGGATTGGGGGCGCGGGAACAAGCCGTGCCCAAACGCTGGTCGGACGCCTTTGAGAATCTGCAATCCATTTTGGAGACGGGTCTCGATTTGCGCATGGTGCGTCGTCCGACATGGGGGATGCGGGCCGGGCCATTGGGGGAGGGCGCGGCGAAACGCTTGGGTATTCCCACCGCCGAGGGCGTGATTGTCAGCCTCGTTTTTCCGGGTATGGCAGGTGAACAGGCCGGGATGCAGCCCCAAGATGTGATTGTTGAACTGGATGGGCAGGCCATTCAAAACGGCGGCACGGTCTTGGGAATTTTTGATCGGCACACAGCGGGGGATGTCGTTGGCCTCAAATATTATCGAGATGGGGTCTTGCATGAAACCCAGATGACTCTTTCGGCCCGACCTACACCCGAATTTCCGCGCACCATCAACGATCTCGCCGATACATTGGAAAAACGTCATGCCGAGCAGGACGCCCTGATTGATGAATTGCTGGCGAATCACCCCGAAGCGGTCTTAGGTATGTCGCCTGCCGAAAATGAATGGTCGGTACGTGAGGTCTTGGCCCATTTATTGTTCACCGAACATTTTTATCAGGTCTGGACATGCCATCTGGTCATGCGTCGGCCTAGTCCCTATTGGCCCATGAATCCACCTGCACAACGAGCCGGATTTTTGGCCGCCTACCCGACCACGCCGGAATTGGTGGCCGCCCTCAAACTTGCCGAACGCATGACTGTCGCGGTGGTGCGATCCGTCCCTGCCGATTTTGAAATTTATAAGGGTACTTTCGCGCTGTTTTCGATGGAGTTAAACAACAAACCCCAGCATACGCAGGTGCATATCGAGCAAATCCAGCGGGTATTGGAGGCGGTCACGGCGATGGCGGGGAGCCACGTCTAGACGGAGATAAGTGTTTTTCAACTTGTCAGGGTTTACAACTTAGCTTCGGAGAATAGGATGTTTTGAGGGGAATCAACGCCGAACCTCGCTCAAGGCTTCATCCAAAACCGAATTGATTTCTCCTTCGGACATTTGCGCCGTCAATTCGTGGGTGGGGCGCATGATATCCTCAATCGCTTTTATATCTTCTGGCGCGACGGCCCAAACCGCCATCGTGCGACGCTGTTGAATATAGCGATTGAGTTCTTCCAAATCCTCATGGGGCAATTGGTCAACCAAACGGTAGAGTTTCTCTAAGACGGGCATAAGCTTATCCTCCTTGAAATTCCCCTCTCTATTTTATCGCAGATACGTGTCGCAGTTCATAGTCCGCCCCCAACGCCTGAAACTGTTCGGCGGCTTTCTCGAGATGCTCCACCCGCTCAACATCATTGGGTAGATAGAGGCCCAGTTCCAGATGGGCGAGGGCGGTGTCATACGGCATTTTCAACGATTCGGCGGTACTCAGGCTGTGCTGCCATGAGGCCACAGCTTTTTCCTGTTTACCCGCCTGCCATTGATAGCGACCCCGCAATAACAAATAGCGCGACTGCCCAATCGGAAAGGTGCGGGCATAGCGTTGGAAGGCGTGGAGGGCGCGACGGGCACGTTTTTGCAGAGCGCGGCGCTCACGGTGCGATTGGGTGGTGGATTGGACGGCCTGCTGCCATCCCGCCAAATAGACCTCAGCGACGGCGGCATAACTGTCCAGCAGGGCATACAAAAAGGGCAGGGATTGTGTGAGCAGCATAGCGGTGACATCGGCTTCCTGACGGGCCATTGTTAAATCTTCATGGCGCAGGGCGGCGATTGCCAACAACCCATGATTCAAAATCAGCGCGGCACGATCCGCGTCGTGCATCAAGATTTTGTGGGCCGCTTGCAATAGAGTGATCGCCTCATCGGTTTGGCCCTGTCGCAACAAATTCATAGCTTGCCCATTCAGCGCCCATGCCTGATGTTCAATGTTATCGGTATTTTCAACCGCCTTGCCCAGTTGGGCATAACTCTCATAGCTGCGTTGATATTGACCCTGTAGATAGGCGTTCATGCCAAGTGCGTTGATGCCGTCACCCCAATAGCGGAAATCACCCATGTTGTCGGCCAATTGGATACAGCGTTGGAAGGCCTCTTGCGCTTCATCCCATTGCCCGATGCCATTGCCATAAATCCCAGTGCGCAGGGCCACAATGGATTTGACGGTGGGTGAATTGACCCGTTCCGCCGTTTCGAGGGCGCGGGTACGATAATAACGCGCTTGACCGTGCAGGCGGACAATGCCCATGCCAAAGGTCGCGTTGGCATAGACCCAAGGAAGCTCAACGTAACGCGGGCCAAGCTGTTCGGCCAGATTCAGCGCATAAAATCCGGCGTAGAAGGCGCGTAAGATTTCCTGCCCAAAGTACGCCACTTCCTGTTCTTGGCGATAGGCACGGGCCGCTTCTTGCACTTGAATATCGTCCTCGGCCCGCCCCATATAGCGCTTGGGGAATAGGCGGTGGAGGGTTTGGATGCTGATCTGGCGGAGGATGCCCAAGCGTAATCCGGTAGCGGATGTGGGGCGCGGACGGCCCAACAAATCCAATGCACGATCTGTGTGCAGGCTGCTTTCACGCAATTGACCCAGTTCCCATAGCGCCTCGCCTGCTTGACGTTCCCAGCGTGCCCGGCGTAGGGCATTCGATTGGATGGCGGCTTTGCCATCAAGCTCGATGGCTTTGATGAAAAAATTAGCGGCTTCACTATTGGCCCCGCCGCGCAGGGCTTGTTCACCCGCCCGACTGAGATAATCTACCGCCCGGTCAATGTCCCCCGCCGCCTCCCAATGATGTGACAACATGCCATAAAACGGCGATAGATCGTACACAAAATTGCGCTCATACCACCGCGCCACCGCCTCATGTAGATCACGGCGCTGGGTTTGCAGCATCAAATTATAGGCGACATCTTGGGTGGTGGTATGTTTAAAGGAGTAGGATATATCTGGCTCCGGCGTAACTTGCTCAATCAGTTCCAACCGCACCAACTCCGCCAGATGGTCACTTAGTTTGCCGCGATCGGAGGCAATCGGATAGACATCAAACACCGCACGGACGGGGAAGGTTGTGCCAATGACACTGGCGACCTTCAAGGTTAATTGTTGGGCGGGCGGCAGGCGGTCAATACGGCTGGTGATAACACCTTGCACCGTGTCCGGCACATCCAAACGCCGTAAATCCTCGACCCCACCTTTGAGAACGGCGTGCCCTCCGGCGGTATCCAACAACCCGGAGTCGCGCAGGGTATAGGCCAACTGCTCGGCAAAAAATGGGTTGCCATCGGATTTTTCCTGAATCAATTGGGCGACGGCTTCTGGCACTTGGCTGACCGACAGCCGTTGATTAATCAGCGTTGTGGTATCCAGCGCCGACAACCCACCCAGATTGAGATAGCGTGTATTTTCACCCTCAATTAGCTGACGTACTTCGACAGGCAGTTCGGTCAGGGGGCGCATGGCGATAACCAGCAGCACCGGACTGACCTGTTCATGCACCGCCGCCGCCAATGCCCATGATGCTGAATCGAGCCAGTGGCCGTTTTCCAGCACAATGACCTTTGGAGTTTCTTCGGCGGCAAATTTCAGCAGCCGCACCAGAAAATCGCGGGTGTTGTCGGCCCGTGACTGCCCTGATAGTTGCAGCGTGGCGTCGTTTTCTGGCAAGTCCATTGGCAAAACGGCACTCAGCAAGGGGGCCATTGCCAGAAGGTCGGCGTCACGGGCAAGGCGGGCCATAATTTTCATGCCCTGACTGCGTGTTTGGGTGAAGCTCTCCATCTTAAACATCTGGGCGAACACGCCACGCCAGCCGTGATAGGGGGTCGCACGATCCACCGCGTCGCCGTCGCCACTGAGCACTTCAATATCGAGCGATTTGGCTTGGCGGATAAGGTCAAGCACCAAGCGCGTTTTGCCGATGCCCGCCGTGCCCTCAATCAAAATCACTCCGCTTTGGCCCTTTTGCAGTGCTTCAAGGCGTTCGTGGATAATCGCCTGTTCTTTGGCCCGCCCTACGAGTGGACGCTGATTAGGGTCAAGTGGGTCGGTGCTTTTTGGGGCAAATACTTGGACGGGCAGGGGGCGATTTTTGACACGCAGGGCGGGTAACTGCTCAAAGGAAAAGCGCTGGCGGGCATTTTGATAGGTGGCTTCATCCACCAATACCCCGCCATTGGCCGCGCTCATCAACCGGGCGGAAAGATAGACAATATCGCCAACCATCATGTATTCGCGCCGCACATCATTACCAACAGGCCCGCAGAAGATGGAACCCGTCGCCACACCGACGGCGCTGTTGAGATTACGCAGTTGCAGGGTTTCTTGGAGGGCGATGGCGGCTTGCACAGCACGGGCCGGGTCATCCTCATGTGTAATCGGCGGCAGGCCAAACGAGGCGATAAACACCATGCCTTTGTCGTCTACGATGAATTGGCGCACGCTGCCTTCAAAGCGATAGAGCGTGTTTTGCAGCGATTGCATCACGGCCTGCAAATTGGCAACATCGCGCTGCTGGCTGTCGTCCAGACCATTGACCTGCAAAAACAACACACTGACGCGCCGATTTTCTGCCAGAAAATTCACTTGCCCGGCCTGCAAACGTTGGGTAATGGCAGCGGGCACAAACGACCTGAGAGCATCTTCCGAACCGGGGGCCAATTTTGCGGAGGGCAGCGCACGTGGGGGCAGGGGCTTGGGGATTTCCTGCAAAATATAGCCGGACGGGCCAGCCGCCTCACCGCGACATTGCTCCTCAATCAGCCACCATGCCTCGTTCGACAGCACCACCTGACCGGGCAGGGCAAGTTCGCTGGCTTCATTCATCTGTCCAATCGGCTGACCCGCCAGCAAAAATTCCCAGCGTTTCAGCACCCCGCCGACATTACCCGCGATGACATCCCCAGCGCCAATCCCAATACGTAGCGAGAGCCGTGTTCCATCGGTGGGTTGATAGTTTTGCAGTTGTTTTTGCACCGTCAGCCCACAATGCGCGGCACGTAATGTTACCGTCTCCAAATCTTCGCCTGTTGCGATGGTTGCCCAGACGGCTTGGAGGCCGTCCCCGGCAAATTTGACCACGTCCCCGCCGTGAAGGGTGATGATGTTAATCAACTGACCAAAATAGTCATTCAGGATGCGTGTCAATTTTTCCGCCCCGCCCGTGCCTTCCTCGGCCAATTTTTGAGCGAGACGAGTGAAGCCGGAAATATCCACAAACAAGACAGCAGCACGGAAATCGTCGGCTTGGGGGGCGGCTGGTGGCGTAGGGTCGTTGGCAAAGCGCCGCGCCATTAGCCATGGAACATAGGTTGCAAGATAATTCAATAGATCAGACATGAGGGCCGCACTCGAATTTTTGTAATCTGTCACCCGATAGACACCCTCAATATTAGCGGAAAATGCGGGGATGCCAAATTTCGGCACGACCCCGCCGAGCGTTCGTTGGTTAGAGCTTGCGTTGGAAGAAACTGACCATCTGCTGATAGGCATCCTGTGCAACTTCGTCTGTCCGCAGTTGACCGCCTTGCAACATAAAGCCATGTGGTTCGCCGTAATAGACCTTCAACTCAAAATACGAGCCGGCGTCGTCCAATGCGGCGGCATATTCATAAATATCCCCAATCGGGCTGGGGTCGTCCGCCGTGCCATGAATAATTAGCAGCGGGTCAACCAAATCGCCCGCCAAATCTGTCCCGGAGGGGTCGCCATCATTGGGAAAACCATACCACGCCACCCCTGCCGCGAACAAATCGCTTAACAAGGGCAGATAGCGCATGGTGTAGCGTCCTCCCGCACAAAATCCCGTCAGGCCGATACGGGCAGCATCCACATCGTCACGGGCTGTCAAAAACGCCACACTGTCGCGCAGGAGTTGATCCATTGTGGCATCACTGGGGTTCTGTTCAAAGGTTTGCCAACCGACGGCCAGCACGACAAACCCCTCGGCAGCAAACTGATCGGTCATGGTGCGGTAGCCTTCTTCCAATCCGCGAAACGAATGGATAAGCACGATGGCGGGGTGGGGGCCGCCTTCGTTGGGGGTGGCGAGATACGATACATAGGCTTGCTCACCGCTGACGATTTCAACTTCGCTACTGGTAATGGGTAGGGGCGTCGGGTCTTGGGCGTGGACACTCATCGGCAATATAGCAATTACGACTACAAATGCGAGAACAAGGCTTCGATGTTTCATTACAACTCTCCTCATTTTTATACGTCGTTCCGCGCATTGTATCGAATGTAGATGAGGAGAGGCTGAAAAAATGGTGATTATGGGCGACGCCAGACACCCCGGATGGTTGCTAGGCACCCCGCCGCGACCATGCCCAAAAACATGGGCCGCCACTCTTTTTCAAAGGGGGGTGTCCAACCCGCAAAGATGGTGGTGGGCTGCGGACGGCGGCTTTCCAAGATCAACAATTGTTCCTCATCGCTGCCATCCATGCGGATGCGATTGAGGGTCGTTTGGGTCGAGGTAGATTCCAAAAACAGCCACCACCTGCCATCGGGTGATGGGCCGATGTTGTAGAGATAATCATTGTCCAGTGAGCGAAGCAAAGCTGATTGGCCCGTGTCGCGGTGCAGACGGCGCATGTCGGCATTGCCATCTTGATAGACCAGCCATTCGCCGTCCGGTGTCCAACCCCACACCAACGAGATATACTGTTCAATGGTTTCCATCTCGCCCGTCTGTACCGCGATTTGCACGTTGTCGCCGTCGGGTTGGGTAATATAAACAACCTCACCATCGGGCGGGTGGGTCAAATAGAGGCCGGGAACTCGCCACACCACACCACCATCCTTCAGCGAATAGGCCCTGACGTCCTGCCCGAAAACGGATTGGGCTATCATAACCCCTTGCTGTGGCAGCCATGCGACAATTGGCTGATCTTCGGTGTTATTGGATAACAGTCGCACGTCACCGTTCGGCCCAATCTGAAAGAGGCCGTTTTGGGCTTTGAAAACCGACTCGACGGCGGTGGGCGTATTCACTTTTGATGTTGTGTCTAATCTGCCGACCTCGATCAACTGCCGCCCATCCGTACTGACGGCCAGCAGGTGGGGGGTCTCGACATCGGCGGTATAGGGCAGCACCCAGCGACCGTCCGATGTAGACATCAAAGGGATGCGCCGCATATTAATGCCCTTTGGCAAACGGGCGGTCAAATTGGTGATCTTGCCGTCTGCGAGGGTGAGCAGAAACAAATCGGTACGGTTATCGGCAGTGGGGGCGGGGTAGACCATGCGATTTTGTTCTGGCAGCCAGATTAGACCACGCCGGATGATTGAGCGCGTCACGAGTTCCGGTGTCGTTTGACCAGCCCGCACGCGATACACATTACGTAGTTGGTTGGCGGTGGTGTCCTCAAACCAGCCTGAATTGCCCGTGTAATACAGCCAATCCTGCCACCACCCGATGACCAGCAAATCATAACGCGGGTCGGTGAAAGGGCGTTGATAATTCAGTTCCGGCACAAACCAATACAGCCGCCAGTCGTTGTCGTTCATGTGGCCCTGATCGAGCATCATGACATAGGGGGCATTAGCTTGGGCACGATAGAAATAGAGCCAACCGGAGGTCAGCACAAGCAGAAGCACGAAGGCAGCAATGAAAGAGCGAAGTAGGAGGCGCATAGGTGGATAATCTTGTTCCCTCTCCAGTCAGTGGGAAGGGGCTAGAGGCTTGTCCGGTATTCGATTTAGAACGATGCCCCGAATATCGCATGGATATGGGGTTTTGAGTACGGACGCAACCTGTTGCGTCCCTACGAAACCGCTATTGCCGCCAACCCAGTCCCGCTTGTTGATGCGATTTTCACCAATGCCGGACAAGCCTCTAGGGGTGGGAATTTTCTCCTTACTATTCCTTGTCTGCCAACACGTTAAAAATCTTCGGTGTCAGCAGCCAGATCAAGGTGCCGCGCAAGGGTGTACCGGGGTACAAATCTACCCGCGCACAGCCGCCTTTTTTCATTTCCAACGCGGCCCCCGTCAATGAGGCCAATGTCATGCTCAGGCTTGGTTCGTGGCCCACAAACATTACATCATCATGGGCATTTAATCCCTCTAATAAATCGTGGACGGCATGGACATTAAAATGGAGATCGCAGCGCTCGCTGATTTCAACGGATTTCCCGATTTTTTCGGCAAGGATTTCGGCGGTCTGGCGGGCACGAATGCGCGGACTGCTATAGAGGCGGGTGGGGTTGATTTTGAGGGCGGCGAGAACAAGGGCAGCATTGGCGGTTTCGGCGCGACCCTCGGCGGTGAGTTGGCGCTCAAAATCCTCCCGTAGTTCATGCGGCTCGGCTTCACCATGTCGGAAAAAATAGAGTTTCATCCGCATCCCCCTTGCTCAATTTTATCTAGGGGCAAATTGTAGTCTATTTTGAGGACGTTGCCGAATTTCATATAGGTTGATCCCACATTTTTAGCTGGATTCAGCACGCCCTCCGCGTTAGACTCTGCCCATTGCTGGGGCATAAAGTCTAGACGAGGCATAGGTTCAATAGGAGAGCAGTTGAGATGAAAAGCATTCATGTTGCCAACACTGAGCTTGACGTGTCCGAAATATCGCTGGGTTGTATGCGCATCTCCGCGATGACCAGCGCGGAAATTGCGCATTTAATTCATACCGCGCTCGATGAGGGCGTGACCTTCTTTGATCATGCCGATGTGTATGGCGGCGGGCAATCGGAAGCTAAGTTTGCCGAAGCGATAGACATGACCCCCAGCCTGCGCGAAAAAATGATGCTCCAAAGCAAATGTGGCATCCGCCGAGGGTCTTTTGATTTTTCCAAAGACCATATTTTAGAAGCGGTCAATGGGAGTCTACAACGTCTGCGAACCGAGTATCTCGATGTCCTGCTCCTGCACCGACCCGACGCTTTGGTGGAGCCAGAAGAGGTTGCCGAAGCATTCAACATGTTGCATGATAGTGGCAAGGTCAAATATTTCGGGGTCAGCAATCAAAATCCGATGCAGATTGAGCTATTGACCAAATTTGTTACGCAGAAACTTGTCTTTAACCAACTCCAATTTAGCATCACCAACGCAGGCATGATTAACGCCGGGATCAATGTGAATATGGAAAATGAGGCCTCAATCAACCGCGATGGCAGCATTTTGGACTACTGCCGCTTGAAAGAAATCACCATTCAGGCGTGGTCTCCATTCCAATACGGCTTCTTTGAGGGGGTTTTCTTGGACAATGAAAAATTCCCAGAACTCAACCGGGTCATTAATGAGATGGCAGCTGCTAAGGGCGTTGCCAATACCGCGATTGCCATTGCATGGATTCTGCGCCACCCCGCTCGAATGCAGCCCATTGTTGGCACGACCAATCCGGAGCGTTTAAAGGATATATGCAAGGCATCTGATATTACGCTCACCCGCGAGGAATGGTACAGCATCTATCTGGCGGCGGGTAACATACTGCCCTGATCGCGTGGGAGTTGATCTGCTTCCAACTTGTGCCACAATCCCCGATTTCCCACCCCATGACTTTCGGCACAGATGGGGTGGGTTCCCGAAAATAGGGCATCAAGGCAATGAGCTATTGGATTAATGCAGATGCGGGTATACTTCTAGCCATTCAAATTATTAAGTTATCACAAAAAATGTTTTGTCTTATGGGGTAGGAGGTTTCGATGTCTAGAGTGGTTAGCTTTTTCAGGTCACTATTGCGAAAAACGTTTTTTGTGCGTGGGTATGTCTTAATGGGTGCGGGTGTGGTCATCATTGGCGCACTCCTTACCATCCCCCCCGGTTGGGAATATAGCAATTCCACCTCCTTCTGCGGAACCACCTGTCACACCATGCCCCCTGAGTACAAAACCTATCAAATTTCACCTCATGCGCGGGTTTTGTGTGTAGATTGTCACATCGGGCGCGATTGGATAGCCGTACAATTCAGCCGCAAAATCGGCCATACCCGTCTGGTCGCCGCGACGGTCCTAGATCGGTACGAATATCCCATCCGTACCCATTCCATGCGTCCGGCCCGCGACACGTGTGAACAATGCCATTTCCCTCAGAAATTTTCAGATGACAGCCTCCGCATTATCCCCCGTTATGAAAATAACCGCGCCAATGATGCCTATTCCGTTTACCTGCTGATGCACACAGGCGGTGGCAATGAGCGTGAAGGGCTGGGGCGTGGGATTCATTGTCACGTTGAAAACAAGGTTTCTTATATCGCGCTGGACAAAGATGAACAAGATATCCCTTGGGTGCGGGTTGAAACCCCCGATGGTCAAGTGACGGACTACAACGCCATCAACTCGCCGATTGACACCAGCAACCTCGATCAGTACGAAATTCATGTGATGGATTGTGTAACCTGCCACAACCGCATTTCGCATTTGATTGACACCCCGCAGGACGCCGTAGATAAAGCCCTCGCGCAGGGTGATATTTCAACCGATATCCCATTTATTCGGGTGCGGGCGGTTGAACTGCTTTCCGGGGCCTATGCCACCAGCGAAGAAGCAGTGGCCTCCATTGAGACCCTCGATCAATATTATCGGGATTATTATTCAGATTTCTATGCAGAAGGCAGCGCGAAGGTTGCCGAGGCCGTCACCGTGCTCACCGAAATCTATGAACAAAATAACTTCCCAGAGCAGGAACTTTCGTGGCAAACGCATCCTGACAATATCGGGCATCTAAATTTTCCGGGGTGTTTCCGCTGTCATGATGGTGAACATTTTAGTACAGCAGGTACGACCATCCGCCTTGAATGCAATCTTTGTCATTCCATCCCCCAAATAGTCACGCCCGATCAAATTGAACCCACGCTCCCGCTAGCCACCGGACTGGAGCCGCAAACCCACCTTGATTCAACATGGATTACCCGCCACCATCTTTCATTGGACGCCACCTGCTCGAATTGCCATACCGTGAGCAATCCGGGGGGTACGGACAATTCCAGTTTTTGCTCGAATAGTGCGTGTCATGGCAACAAATGGGAATTTGCCGGGTTTGATGCGCCGGGCATGGCGACCATTCTTGGGCTGTATCAATTTGAGGCCGAACCGCTGTTGGAAGATTTCACAGGTGAGCCAACCTATACTATCTTACAACCCCTCTTTGAACAGGCGTGCGGCGCATGTCATGGGCCGACCCCCAGCAAAGGACTGCGTTTGATTGAATATGCCGGGTTAATGGCGGGTAGTGAAAGCGGCGTGGTGGTTGTCCCCGGATCACCCGATGACAGTCTGATCGTACAAACGTTGGAGGGGGGACACTTCGCAAGCCTGACCAAACACCAAATGGAACTGCTGCGTCAATGGATTAGCAACGGCGCACCGGAAAATTGAGCAAATTGGATTAAGTTCGGAGGGGTAGAGATTTTTTCTTCTACCCCCCATTCAAAATCTATTGCGGGCTTGCGGCATCCTTAAGCCATGTCCACAGATGCAGCACATACACATCCGAGACTTCCAGATGGCTAAACGCGGGCATAGCTTCCCCGCCCTCCCGCACTTGCAAGAGAAATTCATCAAAGGTTAGGGTTGTGCCGCGTAAGGACGGCGCACCGTCTGGAACCCCGGCTGCCTCCATCCCATGACAGCGCGAACAGCGCAGTGTCCCCCACAGTGCTTCGCCGACAGTGGCATCTCCCGCCTGTACATCCAATTCCGGGGCAAAAAGTTGGACTTCTTGGCGCGGCACGGTCTCTAAGGCCGTCTTTTCAGTGGTCAGCAGCCAGTACATGCCCGCGACAAGCGCCACCACAACCACCCCGGCTATCGGATAGAAGCGCTGGCGGCGTTTTTGAATCTCGGTTGCCGAAAATCTGGGGGCAGGGCGTTCGACGGTGAGTGCCTCGGCGTGTTCCTGCTCCATCTGGCGTTGGGTGATCT
The DNA here is from genome assembly GCA_013112715.1 of Chloroflexota bacterium. Lineage (GTDB taxonomy): Bacteria > Chloroflexota > Anaerolineae > Aggregatilineales > J027 > CFX10. Next base: position 112,605 of record JABFGB010000015.1, on the reverse strand, counting down.
TGCCCGTCCATATGCTGCGATTAAACTGTTTAAGCAGCACGCCATACAGATGCCACATGCCAATGGCAATAACCAAGAACAGCGCCTCGCCGCCATGTACCTGACGCGCCGCGGGAATGACCTCACCCGGCAGGGTGTCCGTCACGAGAATGGGATTCCACAGCATCAACCCCGTCAGCGCCAACAGCAGCACCCCGGTCACGGTGAGCCAATAGTCCAATTTTTCGGCGAAATTGTAATAGGGCATGGCGGGACGTTCGGCTTTCAGATGCAGGTTAAAGCGCAGCCAATCAAGTGCATCCCGCAGATCACGTCGCCGGGGAACCAAGCTGGCCGGGAGTCCCAGCACCCGCAGTTTATAGACCACTATCACCAGATGATAGAGGATTTCGCCCAACAGCAGCACCGCAAACACCCGATGCAGCACGCGCATATTCTCAACCCCGTCCATTAATTTCACGAGGGTTTGTGACCAATCTTTGTCCGCATATTTTTGCGGTAGGCCAGTCAGCGCCAACCCCACAAACGCCACCATCAACACCAGATGTTCAAAACGCTGGCGAGGCGAAAAGCGTTGGATTCCAGCAGGATTTTTGCTCATCGTCCCCTCCCCCAAATACGTCCGCCCAATACATTCGTGGCGATCATCAAGCCAAATACCCCTATCCCAATCGGGATCAGCCACTTATAAAACCATGTGACCAGTGTCAGCAGCGGGTTTTCTTCGAGCGAGGTCTCGTAATGTCCCACCCAAGCCGAGGAGAAATTTTCGCTGGCGTCGGGGTGGCATTGGCGGCAGGTCGTCAGCAGATTTTCACGCACCGCCGCGCCGTCGTCCACCGCCTGAATATTGTGTACGCCATGACAGTCTATGCACACGGCTTTGTTGCCTGCCTCCTCACCATCGGATTCGGCAAAAAGCAGTTCGGTTGACCCATGAAAATCCGTCAAATACGTATCCAAGACTGCCGTGCTGATGTCATATTTCGCCATCAAATCCGCGTCGCCATGACAATCGCCACATAGTTCCGGGGTATGAGTTCGGAACGACATGGTGGTGGGGTTGGCGATGGTATGCACCCCATGACAATCGGTACACGTCGGCACATCGGGGTTAGCTTCTTCCAAAAGTGCCGTACCATGAACGCTGTCCCGATAGGTTTCAAAAATCGCCCCATGACACTGCCCACAGGTCAGCGAAATTCGCTCACGCGGCTCTTGGGGTGGTTGAATATCGTGCCCGCCATGACAATCTATACAAACCGCTGCATCCTGCTGTCCCGCCCGCAGCGCCGCCCCGTGTGTGCTGTCTTGCGCCGCAAGATATTTGTCCTCGTGGCATGTCCGACACGAGCCATAACGTTCCAAGCGAAATTGGCGCACGCTTTGGCTGGCGTTGGGGGGATGCGGATAACGATAATCTTGGTGGCAATCCGCACAGGCTACCGGGCCTTCGGGGTTATTCTCCCCATGTACCGACGCTGCCAAAATCGTGGGGTCAATCGTCAAGGGGAGGGTTTCGCCACTGGGCAATTCCCACATCTGTCCGTCTTCTCCCGCTTCTCCCGCTTCGGCATGGCATAACAGGCAATAGCTGTTGGTGGGTTTAGCTTGTCCCCCATCTTGCTGGGGGCTGGGTTGCGGCGGGGGCGGTGTCTCAATGGCCTTTGCCGCCGGGATGGATGGTTTGACCGAGAGGGCCAATACAATCAGCGCAAGGCCCAAGCCTATCAAGAGATATTTTTTGTTAAGCATGACCCACCCCCTTTCGGAAAAGCACCACAGCGCCGATGATGAGCATAACCGCCGCGATGAGCAAAATCAGCACTCCCGTCGGACGGATACCGCTGGATGCTTCGGCAAGCGGCGTCTCAATCACTGTCACCGCCGAGGGAAGGGGGGTCGCGGTTGGGGCAGGGCCTTCGGTCGGTTGGCCCGTACTCCCCGGTACGCTGAGTGTCGAAAGTGAAAATTCGACAAAATCCAACAGGCGGGAGGCGTAATCGTAATTGTGCATCCCCAAGCTGCCATCGTTTTGCACAAAATCCAGCGCCGTTACGACCTCATCATAAAGGGTTTTGGCATCACTGCCTTCGGCGGGAACAGGTAGCGTATTAAGGCGCGTCCGGGCCAACGTCAAGCGTCCGCGAACATTCTCTTGCAGATCGGTGACAAGATATTGCTGGTCGTTGGTCGTCAAATCCGTGTGGCAGTTGGCGCAAATATTCTGCACCTCAGCCGTAGATTCGGTATCTGGCAAAAGTGGCTTAAGGGCATGGGTCGCCAATGTAAAATCGCCATCAATCGGCAGCCGGGTCATATGGCAATTCAGGCAGTCTGGCCCATCTTCCGCCACAAAATGGCTACCCGGTACGCCTTCAACCGAGGGGATGACCGTTACGCCTTCAAACATTTGTTGAACGGGATGGTGCAGGCTCTCCGTCACGTCCGTCTGCGTGTGGCAGCGAACGCATAAGGCATAGGCATCGTCGCGCAAAGCTGACGGCGGTGGGGTTTCGGCATCTACATGGAAGGAATGGCAGGTCACGCAGGTAATCCCATATTGCGCCGATTGCAGGGTTGGCATTTCCGGCGGGACACCCGTGAGATCGCCCGCTTCATAGCTGACGAGGAGGGTTTGGGTAAAGCCATAATCGGCACTGTGGCATTGCAAACACGCATCCTGCGCTTGGCTGGACGACGCCATCGTTTCCAGTGCCGTCGCATGGGCTGAATCGCGCCATTCATTAAATTGCATATTATTTCGGCGGGCATGGTTCGATGTCCACCAATAATCGGCGTCTTCTTTGTCCACCAGCGTGAAATCCGCCAGCAAATCTTTACCGGGTAGATAGGTGGTTGAAAAAGGATGGATCGTGTCAGCGGCAACGCCTTGACTGTGACAGCGCCCGCAAATGGCCGGATCGGGGCTGACGACAATCGCCGCATGAATCGTGGCGATGTCTTCGTCGGTAGGCCGCGAACCCGCTTCATCCGCCGCGTCAATATGGGCTTCGCCGGGGCCGTGACACGCTTCGCACATCACCCCGTCGTCTTCCCATTCGCGCTCTTCAAGGTCGAGGCCAGTGGTGTGACAGCCCGCGCAGTTCTCTAGCCAATCATAGGCCGGGTCGGTCAGCCAATCGCCCGCACCAAGCTCATAGGCATCCCATTGCTGCGTGGTCACATTCCACACCGCCGGAAAAACCCGATAGGTGTCTTCATTTTGATAGACAAAGGCTTGGCGATAGCGGCCTGCGCCCATGACCCACGCCACATCTTCCAAAGTAAAGGGTCGCGGGCTGCCATTGACGGAGAAAACAACCGTCCGTACCTCTGCTCCAGCGGAAAAATCGGCCAGCACCACCGTGTCTTCGTCATCAGCCTCTTGCAAGGCTTTGGCGTGGTTACTCTCCCGATACGGACGCGAAAGATCACGGTGACAATCGGCACATTCACTACTTCCCGCATATTTGGGAGGCGATTCGCCGTCATCTTGGGCATGGATTTGCGAACCCGCCATGACGACAAGCGATAGCCCCCCTAGCATGATGCCCCAAATTAAATATCGCTTAATCATAGGAAACCCTTAAAGAATTTTTTATAGTTTCTTCTTTTGGTGTAGAGAATAACATTCTTAGGCGTCTATGGCTATCTCAATTAAAAAAATGAGTAGCGTATAAGGGATTGTTTCTCAGGACACGATTCAGGGCTATACTCGATCCTGATAAACATGTATTAGGAGGCTTGGGATGAGACGGCGCTTGCTTGGCTTGATTGTTGGAATCGCGGTTATCGGCCTATTTACAGGCGGGCAGGGGATTCGAGCGCAGGATGATGGCGACAAAAATCTTGTGCCGATTACGCCGGACAATGTAGGCCAACTTGAGCAGATGGACACTTGGGAGGGCGACGAATCGGCGGTGACGAGTGTGGAATTCAGCCGACGCGACCCCAATTTAATCGCCTATGGCACGATGGCAGGGTATACCTATTTGGGCCAGTTGGATGAGGATACCGTCACTCAATTGGCATATGGTACAGGGCCGATTATGGATGTAGCTTTTAATCCAAGCGGCGATTATTTGGCATCCGGTAGACGGCTATCAGATGCAATGGTCTGGTCATTAAATCCTCCTGAAATATATGCCGTTTATCAGAGAAGTGGTAGTGTACTATCTGTCGTTTTTAGTGTAGATGGGTCTACGTTGGCATTCAGTGGTTCTGATTTGATAGATGTTTCAGATGGTGAACCGATTCCCGGCGGAGGTGTAATATCCTTGCTTCAACCAGAATTGGGCATACCGGTAGCGTTTCAGACCGCCGAGAGAATTTCGGAGACTACTGGACAGATCAATAGCATCGCCTATAGCCCGAATGGAATCCATATTGCGGCGGGGATTGGCGGTGGCAATTCGATTGAGTCGGGAGGACGGGTCAAAATCTGGGATGTGGAAACACTCGCGGAAGTGGCTGCCTTGGAAGGGCATACAGGGGCGGTGTGGGATGTGAAATACGACCCGACTGGTCAATATATTGCCTCTGCCAGTGCCGATACCACTGTGCGTTTGTGGGACACAACGACAGGCAAAACAGTCATGACATTCAAGGGCCACACCGATGAGGTCAACGCGATGGCCTTTTCGCCGGATGGGACTTTGTTGGCTTCGGTAGGGAGTGATGGCACACTGCGCTTTTGGGACGTAGCGACGGGTGAACAGGTCAGCCTAATTGATCTGACCAATGGCGGCGCAAATCCGGTATGGGATATAGATTTCAGCGCCGATGGCACAATGGTCGCCACTGCCTCCGAGGATGGCTTCGTGCGGCTGTGGGCGGTGAAGGGGGAATAACTAACCATCCAGCTATCGTTGGCAAAGTCTGCCAAAACTGCTCTATTGCGAAGTCCAAATGCGGGCAAGTCTGAGCCATGCCCCTACGATTGAAAACGGCCTTGTAGGGGCGCGGTCTAAGACCCGCCCTGCCTTTGAAACTAGATAAATAAGCCACTCGTAGGGGATGGCCCTGTGCCATCCCGCCTTTCTCAAAGCCGGGTGGGCACGGTGACCCACCCCTACGAAACCATCTCCGGCTTACTTTGTTAAATCGCATAATTGGACTGAGATGGCTTACCCATGCGCCGTAACGCTCCCCAGTCCAATTTATTGGACTTTGCAACCCTAGCCGCCGACTTCAGTCGGTGGGTACTATCGAATCACCAGCAACGTAATCGAACTCGCAGGAAATTCGATAGCCGCGTTGCTCAAGACCATGTTGTTTTCCCGTACGATTTGGCCCAGATTGGCCGCGCTATACCGATAGACCTCCGCCGTCGTACCCGCAAAACCATTAATCGTCAAGGGACTACTCAACGCCCCATTGGTTTTGTTGATGATGACCACCGTCAACACCCCATCACTACGTAGGGCGGCATAAATCGAGAGGCGCTCTTGGTCGGTGCTGGTGGCTTGCACGCTGGTGTCGCCAAATACACTACCCGACCCATCGTAATTACAATAAACACGGAAGGCATGGGCGGCGGGTTGGTCGGCGGTGGGTGGGTCCCACATTGTCGCCAAATCAACCCCCTCACGCCCAAAGATGCCCAACACGTCGGCTTGTGTCAGTGCCCCGTTGATGCTTTCCAATCCGCCAAAGTTATATTCCGAAATGGCAATCAGCGTGCCGGGGTAATATTGGTCTATCCACGCCTGCATACGCGGAATCAACATCACGGGTTCATTGATCCAGCTTTCGTCCACATAAGTCGGGTCCCACAGACTACGGGTCGAACGCAACCGGAGCGCCTGTGTATTGGCATCCCCCGCTGGCGAGAGGGCCACGCCGTTGGATTGTGGATAATAATGGAGGTCAAAATAATCCAAAATGCGTATCCCATGCTGCTGTTCATACAGTTGCATCTGTTGCAGATACCATGCGGATATAGGCATCCCGCCATGTGCGTTGCGGTCGGGCGGATTGAGCCACCACTGCGGGCCAGAGGCCATATCCAGCGCCGAATAAAAATAACCTGACCAGCCCCATTCCGCTGGGCCAACCGTCAAGGCATTGGGGTCGGTTGCTTTAATCGCGGCGGCATATTGATAAGTCAGGTCGCGCAATTGGTCATAACTCAACGGTTGGGGATGCACATCGCGGTGGGTGCTGTTCCACAGGGCGGGTTCGTTATCGAGATTGTAAAACCGGACACCGTCTTGCGCCGCTGTGCCAAATTGCCCCATCAGATGTTGCATCCACGCCTGCACAAAAGTGGGGCCAATCGCGGTACTGGTGTCGGTAGGGTCATTGCCCGTCATCAGTGTGCCATTGGGGTGGACGCCGTTGCCACAGTCAGGCCGATAGGGGTCGGTGCTTTGCTGTGGGCCATACTCGCTGACACTGAATCCACACGTAATTCCGGCGCGGCTGTTGGGTGTCCAGCCAATCATGGGAATGGTCAAGAGGGTGTCGGTTCCAAGGGCGACATTCCGGGCGATGAATCGGTCGGCGGATGAGCCATTGGGCAGGGCGGCAGGATTGGCGTTTTCCTCCGGGATATTTTCAAAATACCAGTCACTGCCGCGATTGGAGGTGTCGTTCTGCCAGTTGTAGCGCGTCGTGGCATTGCCCCCCCAGCGATTGACGGGCAGGCGGATGTCGGCGGCAAGGATGGGGTCGGCAAAATTCAGGCCATAGATATACGGGCTGATGGGATGCTGATTGGCATTGGCGTTAATGGTCAGGGCCAGCGCAACAGGGGCTTGGCCGCCCATAAGCTGGATGTCATCCACCAAGAAACGCGGTTGCGGGTTGCCTGTGCCATCGGCTAGGCTAAATCCCCATAGCGCCGCGCCGTTGAGTGCCGCCAGCGGAACATCTACCTGTGTCCACGTGTTGAGGGGTGGGGTAATCCGTGCGCCTTCCACAAAAGCACCGCTTTGGTTGGCGAGGAATACCACAAGGGTCTGCCCATTGCCCCGTATCCAGAAGCGCAGGGTCTGATATTGCAGTCCCGTCTGTGAATGGAGATACAGCCCCGCCCATGCCGCGTTGATGGTAATCGCCAACGCCGCTGACCCGCTGTGGGTGGCATCGGTGGCGGCAAAATCAATGGTGCTATCCCATGACCAATTATCCCATCCAGTGGCAAGGGCATCGTCATAAATGACCCTATCCGTTGCCTGATACGTTCTGGCGACGTTGGGCCGGATCAGTGTGGCAAAGCCGAAGAGTATAAGAACTATGACCTTGAGAAATCGTGCATGATTCATCGTTGTTTTCCTACTTTGCAGCGAGCGAGGGTACAGCGCCACACTCATTTTAGCAAATCACTGACCTACCACATTTTCCCAATCCTAACGGACAATTATAACCTTCCGCCATAATCAATGACACCACTTGACAAATGCACCCCGTTTAATAGTCTCAACTTCGAAAGATTTATATTATCACTTATACGTCGAATGAATTAATTTCGCCACTCAACGCGAGTCGGATAAGCGTTGGCCGGGGTCGCGTCGCGCACACTGCCGTCCGTCCCCATCACATACACCCGCCGCCCATCCGAGCCATCCACCAGCACCAATAGGGCGGATCGGCTGTTATTCCACTGCCATGAAATCACCTGCCCATTAATCGGCGCAGATAGGGCGGTTGGTGTCCCCCCGACATTCATGACATACAGGCGGAATGGCCCACTTGGCCCCGGCCCAGCCAAAAATACGAGGCGTCCGGGCGAAATCTCGGTAGCGGCCTCTGTCCACGACCCGGCGGCGGAAAAATCAACCGCATGGAAGATATGGTTGGGATCATACAGGGACACATAGCCCAAAACCGCGCCCCCGCCGTGCTGTGCCCCGCTGAAAATAACCGACGTGCCATCGGCTGACCATGTGGCATTGGCATAGGGATAGCGCTGGAATCCGGCATTAGCATCCTGTCCGGCGGTGATAAAGGTGTTGGCTGGGCCAGCCGGGGTATTCATGCGGATAATCAAGTTCGAGCCATCTGGCGACCAAATGGCTTCACGGGCCGTGTTCTCCCAGTCATTCCGCATGACCTGACGGCCTTCTTGGGTATTGATGTCCACCACCCATACCCCACCTTGATCGGTCACAGCTTGGTCGGCGTTCAGCACCAGCGCGATGCGACCCCCGCCCCAATCATATTTGGCGTATACCACCCGCACCGACTGCCCCATGCCGAACTCACTGGCGGGTGAGCGGTTGAGCCGGAAACCGCTGATATACATCTGGTAGATGTCGCCTTCGAGGACAAAAATGGCCTCTTGACCCTGTGGCCCAACATCATAGGCGATACCGAGCGGTTCCCCATTAGCGGATTGCAGCACCCCCGCATCGGTACGTACCACTACGCCCGATTGTTCGCCGGACGATGAGCTAGGGATGATGCCGGAACTGCCGCCGCCAAACGGTGTCACAGTAGCGAATCCGCCCCCCCCAGCGAGTGTGACTGTTGGCGGGATGACGAAGCCCTGTGTCGCGCTTGGGAACGGCGTAAAGGTAAAAGTGGGCAAGGGCGTGCTGGTGGATGGCACACTGCGTGTGGAATTCGGCAGCACGAGGGTCGCCTCATCCGGATTAGGCGTGCGGCTGATGCTCGGCGTTGGGGTGGGGGTATTCGTTGGGCCAAGCGTCGGACTAGGGGTCCCGCTCGGTGTATTAGTTGGGCGCGGCGACGGCGTGCGCGATGGCGTAAATGTCGCGGTTGGTGAGGGTGTCCGGCTTGGTGTGGTGGAATACGTCGGCGACGCGGTAAACGTCGAAGTTGCCGTTGGTGTAAAGGTAAACGTGGGGCGCGGCGTATCGGTGGGCAATGGTGTATCGGTACGGGTGACGGTTGCGGTGCGGGATGGAATCGGCGACGGAGTGATCGTAAAGGTACGGGTAATCGTCGCGGTATTAGTCAGGGTCGGGAAGGCTGTCGGCGGAATGGTGACGCTGGCGGTAGTGGAGGGCGTGACGGATGCTGTATCGGTGGGGCGGGGCGTCAAGGTGAGGGTGAGGGTGTAGCTGGCGGTCAAGGTCGGCACAGGCGCTCCGGTCAAACTTGAGGTGGCAGTCGCTGACGCAGGGAGGGGCGTATCGGAGGCCGTTCGACTCGGAATGGGGGTGCGGGTCGGCAGTTGAGCGATGCGCGTCACATTGGGCGAATTGGTCGGCGCGACGGTGGGGGTGCGTTCACCTTCAAGGGTCTGACGACAGGCCGCCAAGGTGAGTGCTAGAAGGATTAAAACCAGCCGAAACCATTTTTTGAATCTGCCAAGCATGGCCCACACCCTTTAATTTGCCACCAATCGAGTTGCGCGTTTTTCCGATTGTACCGTGAAATCAAAATTGGGTGTGGGGCGGGTCGTCTACGCTGGCTAGGCGATTGGGGTGGTGACAAAAACACTTTATGCTGGCTAAGGTCGCATTCTTTCATCAATGGCTCTGTAGATTTGGGTTATTTGTTCTTCCGATAAATAATCAATGTACAATGATCGCGTCGATATATTAATGTAGACAATATGATTGTTGTATAGGAATAACCCTGTATACTCTTGGCTCATTAACTGCCCAGCGGAGTCAAAGATTTCTCTGTGGGCCATATAGAATTTGTCAGCACTGATTGTCACACTGGCTAAATTTTGTCGCTTCCATGGGAACTGCTGAACTTCAGGCGGGATTCCCATTTGGTACTTAAATATCCACTGTTTTTGTGAGTAGTATCTATCTTCAGCCTTTTCTTCATTGGTATAGGTGATTATGTGATAATCAATCAGGGCAACCTGATTTGGCATGTTCCATCCAAATACTCTTGAACGACCCGCGATGGCTCGACTCGGCCCTCGCAAATCCTCACGGTCTCGTTGAATTCCCTGTGAGGTCTGCCAATCCGAACCAAGTATTGCCCGGAAGTCCAATATGTAGTTGGCGCTGTCGTCCATCCTCACTAATCTTTCGTCATATTCACGAAGATATGAGTTAATTTCCCTGCCGCCCACAAGTGCTATCCCAATACAAATCATGGAGACGACTATTGAGCCAAAACACACAATTAGAATGTGGTCTGTGGTAGATAATTTAGACCAGTGGAGTGATAACCTTTGAAGTTTGTCCATATTTTCACAGCCTTTGAGATTTCCTGTTCATCATGTACAGGATTTCAAGAGGGGCGGGTCGTCTACGCTGGCTAGGCGATTGGGGTGGTGACGAAATCCTACTAACTGGGTTTATCATCCACTAAATCTTGTGGATGATGTTGTTGCATATAGGCAAGGGCGCTTGAGAATGGTTCATTCCCAATAAGGCGCAATTCTTCGTTAAAGTCCTTCAAGGCTTTGTCGTGTTCGCCCATTTTGAAATAGGTTCTGCCACGCCAAATATAAACTGCCCGCAAAAACAGCGGGTGGGATTCGTATGATTCTAGAATGGTGTTAAAGTCTTGAATTGCTTCTTCATAACGGTGTGCATAATAGTAGCTGTACCCTCGCTGCAATAAATACGTACTGATGTCGGGAGACATTTTATATGCCTCGCTAAAATCTCGAATGGCAGCTTCGAAATCCCCGGCTCTGAATTTATGCAGCCCGCGCCAATCATAACGAGTGACCGTCCCAAATCCGTTTTCAATAAGCCAATCTAAGTCCTTTACCAGTTCCCAATACAACCCGACGTGCTCATAACATATAGCTCTTTTCTTGCGACAGTCGGCGATTTCATCTATATCATCACTCAATTCGATGATTTTGGTCAAATCTTCAATGGCTAACTGATATTCTTTGCCATCGTACCGAAATTCGGCCCGTCTCCGATAGCCTTCCAAAAAATTAGGGTCAAGGCGAATAGCGTAATCCAAATCAGCGAGGCCACCGCCAATTTGACCATTCTTTAGGCGTTCCTCTGATCTTTCGAAATAAAATTTTACATCCCGTTTTTCGTCCAAGTGCCTATCCTATCCGCATCAATTTTCTGGGATTCGTCATAAATTATTCTACAAGAATTACACGCGGGATGGGTCACAGACCGCACCCCTACGAAAATGCAAATGTAACGATGGCGGGGCACGGGCGTCTTGATAAAGTGGGGAAAGCTGACAATTGACTGACGCGGGCCGATGGCAAGCGTTGAGAAAACGTTGGCGTGTTCCCTAAAATGGCACGTTAGACTATACTACTGGATATTGCGCCTCACCTCAGGAGGGATTTTTGAGATGACCCGACTATTGCGACTATTGGTTTTGGCGGCGACTATTGCGCTGGTCGTCGGACTTGTGCCCCACGCCAATCATCAACCTTTTGCACCAAAACGCGCCGAGGCCCAAGCCTCGATTATCAATCAAGTGCTGTACGAATTTAGTAACTATGTGGGGATTAGCCCACCGCTGTATACCGCCGAACTCGATTTGGGTGAATTAAATCGGCCCTTTGTCGCCAGCTATGAATTTCAAGGGCTGGATTTGCGCGATGGCCCGGTTAGCTGCACGTCCCGCATCATGGATGACAATGAAACCATTATCGGGAGCGTGGGGTTCCGCGTGCTGATTACTTTAAATGGGCGACGCTATGAGTTCCGCACCAATATGGATGCCAGCCCAGTCATTCGCTGCCAAAGTGGACGTGAAGTGGATTGGAACGGTTCCCCACGCGGCATCGGGGCGACGATTGACGGGACAAGCGCCACCAATATCGCCATGCGCCACTTGTCGGGCTTTTTAGAATTGGGCCAAACCATTACGGTTGCGCTGGCAGATGATCCACCCGAAGCCGATGACGACCCCGACACGGAGGATTTTCCCCGAGTGTTCTATCGCTGGTTGTCAGTGGTCTATAACGATGCCAGTTTGGGCTGTCCACAGGGCGGCGGAGTGACGTATGACGTGCGCGACACGCTGGCCTATCGCATTACCTTGACGGTTAACGGATGGGTATACAGCTATCGCGTGCGTGCCGATGGCAATGTCGTGCTGCTGTGTCGCGGAGGTCGGCCTGATGCCAGCAGCATTGGGCTGAATATTGATGCGACAGCGCCCGCCAGCGAATAAATAACCTTGTCCCTACCCCCAAAACCCCTCCCCAAGGCATTCATTGGGAGGGGGCTTTAATACCCCTTTTCATGCGTTAGAATAAACCTCCATAACGCGATTAACGAGTAAGGATATTCATTCATTATGAGCGATTCGCTGATGCTCTGTGCGGATTATTCGCGGCAGGCCAATTCACAATTGTTTGGGACGGCCTCACAGGTGGGGGTGTGGCTGTTGTTGGAATATACAAGGCCATGGGGCAAAAACGCGACGGATGAAAATGAACTGCCCACTGAGGTGCAGACATGGCTGCAAACCCAATGTGGCGTCGTATCCAATGGACGGGTGCAATTTATCCGGCGAGGAAATGAACCTATCCGTGCCGACGGGTATACGTTTATCGTGGCAGTGGCATCGGATATGGGAAATTCGCGGTTGTATCGTCTACATATCCCCAATTATGAGGCACTGTTGGCGGTAGATGTGGCAGGCATGGTCGCCGGAAAAGCGGAATTTGACAGGTTGCTGCAATCCGAGCCGATCTATCTGGTGTGTACCAACGGCAAGCGTGACATTTCCTGTGCGAAATATGGGCGGGCGCTGTTTGACGGCCTAAATCAGGTAGTCGGGGTGCAGGTGTGGCAAACTACCCATATCGGTGGGCATCGGTTTGCGGGGACGGCGGTCATTTTGCCAAGCGGATTGACGTATGGCTATCTATTTGCTGAGGATGCTGACTCATTGGCAGAGGCTACCCGTCAACAGCGCGTGTGGTTGGAGAAATTACGGGGGCGGGCGCTGTATGCTGAACCGATTCAGGCAGCGGAATACTTTCTACGGCAGTTCACCGGAGGACTGGATGACGACGCCTATCGTTTTGTGCGGAGTGAGGTTCTCCCTTCTGATGAATGGTGGGTGACGTTTGAGGGGAAGGGCGGTCAATCGTTGGTTGTCCATTTCATGCGGAGACCATCGTCCACACCGATTTATAAGAGTACGGGCGATGCCGCATTGACGACACCGCCCGAATATCACCTTCTATCGGTTAACAGGATGGAGTGACTGACCCCATCCCAAAGCCTTCGCTGAACACAAGGAAGATTACGGGAAGGTGACGCTAATCAACTGCTGCGAAGGGTAGTAGCCGTCCGAGATGACAACGCTACCATCGGGAAGGACGGCCAGATCGTTGACCCGCACGAGTTCCCCTTCAGGCATGGGAACGGCAGAGGTGTCCACTGCGGCGGTACCAAAAGCGGCGACGGGTAGGCCATCCAGCCCATATTTCACCACGCTGCGATAGGTCACAGGCGTGTCGGTGCTGTAATCGGTCACTTCAAAGCTGAGGATGGGTGAACCATCGGCGGCAAATTCGATTTGTGCTGGCAGCGCGGGGCGCAAAATCGCTGGGACGGAGACTAGATTGCCTTCAAGGTCAGCGACGATCATGGCCGAATAGCCGATGATATAGAAATTCCCATCCGGGCTGATAGTGAATTCGGTGGGCGAACTGGCATCCCCGCCATCGAGAATGATTTCCTTCACCTGCGTGCCCGCCGCATCAAAGGCTCGAATGCGCGAATCGGTGACAAATTCATCGTCAGGATTCTTGACACCATCGAGTACGTACAGATTGCCATCGGGGCCAAATTCAATTAGCGTGGTATAGGCCGGATTTTCGGGATCGCCGGGGATCGTCCCAATTTCATTGCCATCGGCGCCAAAGTGATGCACGCTGTAATCTGACGAATCGGTCACCCAGAAGGTGCCGTCTGGGGCTACAGCGAAATCGCTGCTGTACGTAGATGCGGTGAAATTGACGGCTGAAAGGACAGTCGTTAGCGTGCCATCAAGGGCAATGGTATAGACCGAACCGGACGATAAATCCATCCCGTAGAGCGTACCATCCGCCCCAAGTTCTATCTGCGAAATCACGACAAAAGCGAGGTCGGTATTGGCATCGGGTAGAACACGCCAATTGATGGTGGCGGCGGCTTCCGGTGCGACAAAGGTACGATAACTGATGGTCTGAGCGATGGCAATTAGGACATCCTGCCAGATGCTGGGGTCGTCGCCAAAAGCAGAGGTAACGCGCAGGGCAAAAACCTCATCATTGAGCATGAAGGTCAGGAAATAGGAATAACCAAACAGGTCGGTGCTGGTGATAGAAAAAGCGGTGAGGCCGTCGCGGGATACGTCCACCGGGGTTATATCACCTTCAAAGCCCCAATATTCAGCCAATTTGACGAGTGCCCCCTGCGGATCATCGGTTGGCGCTTCATAGGTGTCGCTGAGGGTATCGGGGGTGATGAGGGTAACGAGGACGTTGCCGGGGTCTACCGTGAATTCTTCTTCGTACTTATCAATAGTCGCTTGGCTGTTAGCGAGTTCATAGTCTCCGTAACTTTCACGACCCACCCAGCCTTCGGGCAGTTGAACGGTCAGACGACCATCAGCACTGGCGAAGCTGACGACCAGATCACCCACTTCAACAGGTTCGGGAGGGGCAGGGGGCGTGTACTGAATGGTTTCTAGCACGGCCCGGAATTGGGGTTCGGCGGATTCAGTTTCGCCGACAGGGGTCGCCAGCAGGGTCAGAATCACCGTATCATCGGAAGGTTTGAGGGCGATGATCAAGCCTTCAAGATCGGGTGAGGCGATGGTGGCGCGGGCGGCAGCGAAATTGCCGATGGTTAACTCCGCAGGTTCGCCGAGGGTGGTGGGGTTTTCAGAGTCGGAAGATTCCCCTAAGGATGCACTGAGCAGAGCGAGGTTGTCCATCGCGCTGGCGGAAGGATCGGCATCAAAAGCAGCTTTGGCGGCGGTTGGGCCAATGATGTAATACACGACATCGCCGGGCAGTAGGCCGTCTTCTTCCGATTCGCCATTCACCCGCGCGAGAGCATCTTCCGAACTCGCCACAAACAGGAAGCCGGGGAGCAATTCTTGTGTTACCCACCCATCGGGATAGTTGAAGGTCAGAGACCCGTCGGATGAGGTATAGGTTTGGCCCAAGCCTTGTGCAAAGGCCGAGCTAACGACCATGAGTAAGAGGCAGACCGTCAGCAGCAGCGACACGAAACGACGCGGATACAAATGCAGATAGCTGGATTTCATGTAAACTCCTTACAAAAAACAAGAATGGCTAAGGCTAAAACACTAGGAGGTTGGATAGCGAATCTCCTGATGAACTACACAAGGATTTCGGCAAAGGCCCGCACGGACATCGCCGCTGCACCTTTGACTTTGAGTGGGACGGCGAAAAAGCGGAAGTTGTTCCCATAGAGTGGTTCGAGTCTGGTTAGATTTTCCAGAATGAGGACATCCTCTTGAAGTAAAAGGGTGTGGGTAGGGCGGGCCGGGTTGCGAGAATCATCGGCATTGAGAGTATCCATACCCACAAGTTTAGCACCACCAGTCAAGAGGGTGGCGACGACCGACTGCGAAAGAAATGGGTAGGTATAATATTGCTCCGTACCCCAATGTGCATCCCAGCCAAAATGGAACAGGACGGCCTTACCTGAAATATCCAGATGAGCGGGCAGAACTTCCGGGCCGACCTCGGTAAATGGGTCATATCCGCGTGCGTCAATCAGGATACCGGGGAGGATGACTTCGGATAGGTCGAGTTGGCTGATGTCGCGCCGATGGCGATGGCGGTGGTAGGGGGAGTCGAGATAGGTACCAATGGAGGTGTGGAGGGTCATTTCGGTGATTTCAAATTCGGCCTGATGGTTGTAGCGGGGGCGGGACTGCTCATGGGTAATGAAGGGGCGAATTTGAATTGAGAACTCCGTCACCCCACCCTGCTCGTTTTTGAGGCGAAAACCGGGCATTCCGTTTTCGAGGGGATGCGAAAGGTCAATAAATGGCATCGGCTTTGTACCTAATGTCGTTGATTGGGCATGATAGGCTAAGTATAATGGCGGGGTCGGGTCAAGCGCAACTCCCTACCCAATTGTGTTTGCCAGCATTCCATAGGAGCCAGATCACAGATGACCAAACTGATCTTGATACGCCATGCCAATCCTGCGATTGATGAACGGAAACCCGCCCATGAATGGCCGCTTTCGGATGTGGGACGAGAACGCAGCCGCCTGTTGGGTGAACGTCTGCGGGACTTGGGGTTGGATCGGGTAATTGCCAGCGAGGAGATGAAAGCCGCCGAGACAGGCCAAATTGTCGCAGAAATTTTGGGCATACCCTTTGAAACCGCGCCGGGGTTACATGAGCATGTGCGCCCGAAGGCCAATTGGATGGGCCGCGAACAATTCGAGGCACAGGTCGCCGCGTTATTGAATCGGCCCGACGAATTGGTGATGGGAGCAGAAACGGCGGATGAAGCGCACGAGCGATTTTCGTCGGCTGTACAGACTGCCCTTGAGCGCTACCCACATCAGACATTGGCAATTGCGACACATGGCACCGTGATGACATTGTATATTGCGCGGTTGGTGGGTATTGAGCCTGTTGCATTCTGGAAATCTATCGGGATGCCTGCTTTTACCATAGTAGATTTAGAGAGAGGCGAAATCGTCACCAGCATGAATGACCTGTAGCGCAGAAGAGGGTAAGTTCAGTATATTTTAGAGGGTTCGCATTTAGATATGGCAACAAGAATGAGGCCGTTATGAGCAAGAAACCACCGCGCCGACCCGCGCATAAACAACAACCGAGCGCTGACACAGGCGACAAGTATTATCAAGCCGGGATGCAGTGTGCCGAAAAAGAGGATTATGCGGGCGTGATTCAAAACATGACCCGTGCCATCCAATTGAGTCCGGAGTTGGGGCGGGCCTATTACCAGCGAGGATTGGCACGTTATCTCTTGGGTGATGCCGAGGGAGCGGTGGCAGATTTAGCCGATTCGGTGGATTTGAACAGCGCGGCGATTGCCAGTTTTATGGAACTGGGCGAGATGGCAGGCGAAGAAATGATGGTGCGTATGGCTGGGCCGCTTTTGGAGGAAATCTTTGAGGCCTGTTTTGAAGCGTCACTGATCTTTTTGGAAATGGATGAATACAAATTGGCACTGGCGGCGTTGAATCAGGCAGCGGAAATTTTTGAGGACGAACCGGATGTCTATATGCAGCGCGGTTTGGCCCATAAGGGCCTAAACAACTTTGCGAAGGCATCCAATGATTTTAATCGAGCGCTCCGCCTTCAACCCGATAACAAAATGGCGCTTTTCCAGCGGGCCGTTACCTATCGAGCGATGGGGCAGTTTGACAAGGCGCTGGTTGACTTTGCTGAGTTAGAAAAAGCGGCGGGCGACATTTCACCCTTTTATGTTGAACGGGGTCTGGTCTATGCCGCGCAAGGGCAGTGGGAAACCGCACTGGCCGATTTTCAGAAGGGTGTCGAACTGGATGATGTGAATTTTGGCCTGCCAGCCTTGATGACCAGCATGGCGCTTGCGCAGATGGGCCAGACGGAGGATGCACTCCATCAGTGGAAGGTGTTTGTCATCCTTAATGAGATGTTCGCACCGCCTCACACCGAGGAGGCCCTCCGTGAAATCGGCAAGATATATCCGCCAATGACCGAGGCCGCTGAGAAATTGCTAGCGGTGCTGGCGAGCGAAATTTCCAGCCCTGACAACACAGAAGGATAACCTCGCCGTCATGCTGCCCACTGAACCACCACCCGATTTCTCGACCCCATCACCTTATTATGGTGACGATTGGGGTGGAATGAAATCCCGTAAGCGCCGAAAGCCGCCCCGCCCGCCGAAAACGAAACAGCAGATGCAAGCGCAGTGGTTGGCGTTTGGCTTGGTCACGCTGGCGATACTGATGGCGATCACCCTGCTGCCACGTGAATCGGCGGGGGTGGTTTTTTGGGGTGCCGTGAGCCTTTTGGTGGGAGGGGTGGTTGGCATTAAGGGCATCCAGAACCTTCCGACCATTCGGGCTGTACTGCTACGGGATATTCGGCGGTTACGGACGAGTTATCGGGAAAAGCACGCACGAGTCGGGTTTTGGCTAGCAGTGTTGGCGGCGGGGTTGATGGTGTTGGCAGGCAACCGATTTTCGCCGGGGGCGGATAATGCGGAACTGGAAGCAGGCTTGGTGTATCTAGCGCTTGGGATTGCGGTAGTTGGCGTTATCCCACGTGCGCAGACCCAAGAGTGGCGGGAGATACGAACGCATCTACGTGACCAGAGTAACTGGATAGCCTTTGGGGCCGGGGTATTGATCTTGTGGGTGGTGGCTGAGGCAAATGGACAGATTGTTGGCGTCCAGCTCATAGATGATTTGCCACAGGACGACCAGTTTGTGTATTTGTGCGCGGGGTTGGGGTTGGTGACTGTCGGCTTAGGGGGCGTACAGTGGCTGAGGGATATCCAACTGAAACGCGACGTGGCATGGGAATGGGTCGTGATGACGGTGATCCTATTGCTTGGCTTGGGTATCCGTCTGTGGCAATTGGAAAGCGCCGTCCACCGATTTGTGGATGAACTCAATTTTGGGAGCGTGGTGTTGTATTTTGAAGGGAATGACACCATCAAACTGTTGCATCCCAGTATTCGGGGCTTTCCAGCGTTGTATGCCTATTGGCAGCATTGGGGGGTAGGCGCGTATGGCCGCGATCTGTTTACATTGCGAATTGTCAGTGTGGTCTTCGGGGGGCTGACCCTTCCAGCGGTTTATTGGCTGGGGCGGGAACTATTCGACAAATATACGGGTTTGATAGCGGCGGCGCTGTTGGCGGCATTTCCACCCCATATTCAATACAGCCGTTTGGGGTTGAATAATATTGCCGACCCATTGTTTGGGGTGTTGGCGCTGGCCGCGATGACCCGTGCGGTGAAAACACAAAAACGGCGCGATTATGCGATTAGCGGGGCGTGTTTGGGGTTGACCCAGTATTTTTATGAAGGTGGGAAACTGCTCTACACCCCGCTCATGGTGACGTGGATTATCCTCGGTTTGGTGCTGTGGCGACAGCGACCCTCGCTGCAAGGACTGGGCATTGCAGCACTGGCATTTGTGGTCGTCGCCGGGCCGATATATTACACACTGCAAGGGATTGACGCGCCTTTTACCCCGCGCTTCGACGACGTATCCCGGGTCACAGATCTAGAACGCACAGTTGACGAAACCACGAATCAGGATTTATATATTACCCGACTCAAAACGGCCTTGCGCGTCTATACCCATCAACCAGAAGGGCCTGTTATCTACTTTGGGGGCGAACATGCGCTGGTGTTGGGGGGGCTGATTCCGTTTGGACTATTGGGAATAGCCTATACCGTGTGGCGACTGCGTTCCCCCGCGTTTGTGTTGGTGATTTGGTTGGTCAGCACATCGGTTGGCAACAGTTTCCTCAATGCGCCCGCCATTTCAGCCCGCTATGTGGTCGTTTTTCCAGCATTGGCCTTGCTTATTGCGGTAGGGATTCGGGAGACAGGGACGCGAATTTGGCCGAAGAGACTACCCGCCTTTAGTCAGGGGATAGTGGTCGCAGGGTTGGTCGCGGCGTTGTGCATCTATCAAGTGGACTTCTTTATGGGGCCACAATTGACCTATTTTAATGAGCAGATTCGTACCAAGCAGAAAGATGGCGAAGACGCCCTGTTTCGGGCGCGGAAACTGCCACTTGGAACGCATATCTACATCATTGGGGATGATATTATTGACTACGGATACGCTCAAGGTATTATGATCTATCTGCGGCCCGGCATGACGGTTGAAATACTCGCGCCCGATCAAGTGACATGGCTTTATTTAGAGGCGATGACCAAACTTGAGAATGCAGCTTTTTTCGTGATACCCGAGGATACACGCACCATTGACCGGATACGCCGATTTTTTATCTTGTTGCCGCCCGAAAAATCGCCTTACAATGTTCCCGAAGACAAGCAGTTTTTGATGTACTATGCACCGACCTATTTGCAGCAGCAGCCCTATCCACCTGTGTTGGGGATTGAGCCGCAGCCGTAGGATTTTCCGTCATCAACCTAGACGAGACACATTTTCATGGTGAATCCGCAATCGCTACCCGACCCCATTTCGACGCGGGCCGACGAACTGGAAATTCAACCCAATCTTGAACCTGATTTTGAGCCAATCCCACGATTAAGCCTCGCAGCGCAAATATGGGCTTGGCTCCGGGGACAATGGCAGGATACTCGCGCCGCTGTGCGGGATTTTCGGCGGCAGTATATGGCGCAGGGCATCGCTATTGGGGTCATTGTAGCGGTATTGCTGTTTTTCTATGCGCTACCGGATGCGGAAACACGGCGCCGCGTGGTTGGGGGAATGCTGATTAGCAGTGGGGTGCTGCTGATAGTGATTGGGCCGACATATCGTAATGAACTGGCACGCTACCTGAATCGTCAATATGCCGCGCTATGGGAGACTATCCATCGGCAGTGGGCCGGATTTCAGGAAGGCCGGATGCGGATGGCCGTCGCAGCGGGGATTCTGGGCCTCGTAGCGATGGGGTTGGCGGCGGAACGCTTTTTGCCGGGGGCGAATGATGCTGAATTGATATCCGGCCTACGCTATACAATTTTTGGGGCGGTGGTCGTTGGATTTGCCCTTTTTGCCAGCAACTGGTCACCGCCTGTGCTGCGCCTAAGCGATGAACGGCTGCGACCTGTCGCCTCCAATGCGCTGATTTTTGCATTGGGGGTTATTATTCTCATTTTACTCGCTGAAGCCAATGGACATTTGCTGGGCTGGAAGCAGTTCGAGGATGTGCCCCACCAAGACCAATTTGTATGGTTAGTGTCGGGGGTGACGCTGGTCGTGGTGGGCTTGGGTGGGGTCAAGTTGCCCAGACTGGCCGATTGGAAACCCTCGCGTGCGACGGCCCTCGAATGGCTGATGGTGATCGCGGTATCAGCGATGGGTTTGGGTGTGCGGGTGTGGCGATTGGAAACCGCCGTGCATTGGTTTGTGGATGAACTCAATTTTGGCACCGTCGTTTCGGCGTTTTGGGGACCAGCCAATATTCCGCTGCTGCGACCTGAGATTCGCGGTTTCCCGACCATCTATGCCTATCTGCAAAATTGGGGCGTGATGCAGTATGGCCGGAATTTGCAAGGCCTTCGCATGTTGAGTGTGGTCTTGGGCACGCTGACCATCCCGGCGATTTATTTGCTGGGGCGGGAATTGGTAGATAAACGAACCGGCTTGATGGCGGCAATGCTGCTGGCGGCTTTACCTCCGCATATCCAATTTAGCCGACTGGCGCTTAATAATATCGGTGATCCGCTGTTTGGCACGTTGGCGTTTGCGTTTATGGCGCGGGCCTTTCGTACCCAAAAGCGGGTAGATTATGCGTTGAGTGGGGCGGCGTTGGGATTGACCCAATATTTTTATGAGGGCGGGCGGCTGCTCTATCCCCCTTTGATGGTGGGGTGGGTGTGCATCGGCCTGATTTTCTGGCGACCCCAGCCCTCACTCAAAGGGTTGATTATTGCAGCACTGGCGGCGTTTATGGTTGCGATGCCGATTTATTACACGCTGGAAGGGCTGGATTTGCCATTGACGGCACGGTTCAGCGATGTGGGCAAGCCCGATGATGCAATCGGCACGACGCAAAATGACCAATCCGCCAAACAGAAATATCTGCCACGCATCAAAGAGGCCTTTCGTGTGTATGTGAATCTGCCAGAATTTCGGGCGCTGTATTATGGTGGCGATACGCCGCTGCTGCTGCAAGAAATCGTACCCCTGTTTTTGTTGGGTGGGGCGTTTGCGCTGTGGCGGGTACGGACCCCGCTGTTTTTGCTGTTTATGTGGATTATCGCCGCGTCTATTGGGAACAGCTTGATTCAAGACCCGTCGGTGTCGGCACGGTTTGTGGTGGTGTTTCCAGCAATGGCGCTCTTGGCAGCAGTGGGCATACGGCACTCATTCGCCTTGATAGTCCCGCGTGAGGTCAAGCCCGCCTATCAGACAGTGGTTATGGTTGGGCTTGTAGCGGCGCTGGGGATTGTGCAGGTGGATTATTTCATGGGGCCGCATCTGGAACGCTATAACGTGCAAATCCGCCAACCCCATACCAAAGATGGCGAAGACGCCCTGTTCCGTTCGGTGGATTTTCCGGCGGGCACACAGATTTATATTGTGGGGGATTACGTCATTGATGAAGGTTATGCACGCGGAATCATGGGTTATCTGAAATTCGGCATGTGGGTGCAGACGATACCATCGGTAGGCTTCACACCTCAATTTCTGGAAGGATTGCCACGCACCGGGGATGTTGCGTTTTATATCGCACCGGAAAATGTGGCGGCGGTGAACTTGTTGCGTCAGTATTTTGTACTGCTGCCTCCACAGGAAACCCCTTATGATATTCCGGAGGATAAGGAACTGATTTTGTATTATGCGCCACTGGATTTGCAGCCTGTTCCAGAGGGCAAGGGGTGATGTTGGGCCTGTGAGTGTGGCATAATCAAGATGGATTGAATTGATCTAGGAAAGAAGCCAACTATGTATCAGCGATTCCACGTGCAAAACTTTCGAGGATTTTCGGACCTTACTATTGAGAATTTGAGCCATGTTAATCTCATTACAGGGTTCAATAATGTTGGAAAAACGGCATTGCTGGAGGCGCTCTTTCTCTGTAGTTCCAACACACCCAACTCCATTCTTAGTATTAGAACATTGAGGGGTCTGGAAAAATTGTACTTGGCTTTCGGTAAATGGGGCGAGTCGTCTTGGTCATCGCTTTTTCATAACCACCAAGACTCTATCAATGTTAGGCTAGATGGCGAACTCAGCAGTGACATTGGGATTAGATCAGTTGAAATCTCGACGCATCTGGATGTATCTGAACTTGACAATCTAATTCAATCCGGCAACCCACGTACTGGCGAGTTCTATGACGAAATCAAGGGTGTCTTAAGCACTGCTGAGACTTCCCAGGCGGTGAGATATACATATACAGAGGGAGATTTAACACGTTCTCATTACATGACGTTCAATGCAGGAGAATTGCGAATAACCCCACAACCTGCTTCGCCAACCTTCTTGACACTCTTTCTGTCGTCACGAGGCAGAGTGTCGCCTGAAGATGAAGCAGGACGTTTTGGGAATCTCGACAAAAAAGGTAAACAGCATATTCTATTAGAGATGCTGCGGATTCTAGAGCCTCGGCTTCAGCGATTGTCCGTGATATATGAAGCAGGGCCAATCTTACATGGCGATATTGGTCTTGGACGCATGTTGCCGTTAGCAGAAATGGGAGAGGGTATCGTCCGACTCACGAGTATTGTGAATGCAATTGCTGTAGCGTCAAATGGGATTCTGCTGGTAGACGAAATCGAAATTGGAATCCATTACTCGGTTATGTCACGAGTGTGGGAAGCAATTTCAAAGGCGGCTCGAGAATTCAATACCCAGATTTTTGCAACCACCCATAGCCGTGAATGTGTAGTTGCGGCGCACGAGGGGTTCTCACAAACTGAACGATATGATTTAGGCCTCTATCGTCTCTACCGCAACAGCAAGGGCGAGATCGCGGTTGCCGATTATGACCAAGAGAACCTCGAATATGCGGTTGAAGCAGGCTTAGAGGTTCGCTAATGGAACCACCGCAGAAGTTTGAAAAACCATTCCTGTTGGCAGTCGAGGGGCGTGATGAACGAGAATTTTTCGACGCACTGCTTAAATATCTTGGACTGGGGGGTGTGCAACTATGGGAAGTGGGGGGCAAAAGTAAATTTGGGACTTTTTTGAAGTCCATACGAACCACACCGGGTTATGATGACCAAGCTAACCATGTGCGTGCTATTGGCATAATACGGGATGCCGATCAAGACCCCCATGCTGCGTTCAGCAGTCTATGTTCTGACTTGCAGGCGGCAAGATTGCCCATTCCGTCCACCGCATTTGGGTGGGCAGGACAAGATTTGAGAATCGGTATTGCTATTCTCCCTGATGCCAATGCCACCGGGATGTTGGAAGATTTGTGTCTTGCATCCATTCAAAATGACCCTGCACTGTATTGTGGTGATGCCTATTTTGAGTGCTTGAGTGGATCAAGCCCCTATGAACCACCTAAAAACCCTGTTAAAGCCCGCCTCCTCGCGTACCTTGCATCCAAACCTGAAACCGATCCACGACTGGGACTTGCCACACAAAAAGGGTATTGGTCGTGGGGACATCCTGCCTTTGACGAAATCAAGCAGTTCCTCCTGAACCTCGCCAGCAGTTAATTCATCTAATACCCTATCGCTATTTTCGTGACAAAAATCGGCCAAAAGACGGAGTGTTCTCCATCGCTGGTTGCTTGACTTTACCCCCCAAACCGAATTATAATCTTTATATAAAGGGAATTGGAAAATGATTGACGAAATTAACCTCGAAATTCTGAATATTCTTCAGGAGAACGCCCGAATCACCAACGCGGATATTGCGCGGCGGTTGGGTATGGCCCCTAGTGCGATTTTGGAACGGATGCGGAAGCTCGAAACCGCCGGATTCATCCAAAATTATGAGACGCGCTTGAATGGGCAGGCGTTAGGTTTGGAACTGACCGCCTTCATCTTTGTGCGACTGGCCGACCCCCGCGACGAAAAAGGGGCAGGGCGCTTATTAGCTGGATTTTCGGAAGTGCAAGAAGTTCATTACGTGGCAGGTGAAGACTGTTTGTTGGTCAAGGTGCGTGTGCCGAATACGCAGTGCCTTTTCCGTCTGCTCAAAGAGAAAATCGCGTTTATCCCATCCGTGACCACCACCCGCACGACAGTGGTGTTGGAAACGGTCAAGGAAAGTGCAGTCCTGCCACTGGAATTGATTGGTCAAGAGCGTTCACAACCCGAAGAACAGGAATTCCCGAATGTCTAAAGCCGAGACACCTTCACGCGGCCTCATCATTGCCGGATTTTTGGCAGTCTATCTCATCTGGGGTTCGACCTACCTCGGCATCGCGTTTGCGATTGAGACGATTCCCCCGTTTGCAATGGCCTCGATACGGTTTTTGCTGGCGGGGAGCGTGTTGTTTGCGATTGCCAAGTTCAACGGGGTGCCAAATCCGACGTGGCGGGAATGGCGTTCGACGGCGATTTTAGGGGCGCTGTTGCTGTTTGTGGCGAACAGCGGTCTGGTGTGGGCCGAAAAACACATCGCGTCCGGTTTGGTGGCCCTGCTGGTGGCAATTGTGCCGCTGTGGATGGTGTTGTTTGACTGGATGTGGGGTGGGTCTCGACCCACACGAGCCGTCATCATCGGCGTGATTATTGGCTTTGGCGGGATTATCTTCCTGATCGGGCCAGAACAAATCTTTGATAAAAATGCGGATACCAATCTGGTGGCTACGCTAGTCGTGGTGATGTGTTCGGTGTCGTGGTCAATCGGCTCGATTTATTCGCGCCACGCCACCCTGCCGAAAAATTCCACCATGACGACGGCGGCTGAAATGCTATCGGGTGGCGTGTTCATTGGGTTGCTGGCGCTGGTACATGGTGATTGGGGACAACTTGACCTAGCCGAAATATCCTTCAAATCCGGTGCGTCGCTGGTATATCTGGCGGTGTTCGGCTCGATAGTAGCGTTTAGTGCCTATGTGTGGATTTTGAAAGTGAGTACGCCGGCACGTGTGGCGACCTATGCCTATGTTAATCCCGTAGTGGCGCTGTTTTTGGGGTGGGCGTTTGCCGATGAAGAAATCACACCCCGTACCTTTGTCGCGGCTGGCATTATCTTGGGCGCGGTGTTCATCATCACAGTGTATCGCAACCGCAAACCACCGACCCAGATTGAAATAGCCGAGAAAAAATTGGAGCCGAAACTAGAGACAAAATCGGTGCGGTCAACCGGGCCAATTCAGGTGCAGACCGCCGAAGGATAAAGTGGGCAGGGGGCGACCATCCCCTGCTTCAAAAATATTTCTTGCGAGGGTTATTCCAAAAGAAAACTACGACGACGCCTAAGCTCAAAGGAGAATCGCTATGGCAGAGTTGCTAAATGTCTTATACATCGGAAGCGACGCAGGTGGACGTGGGTTTAAGGCCATTGCCAAAACGCAAGGTTGGGAAACATATCTCCCGGAATCCATCAACGAGGCGTTGGGCATGTACATTTTTTATGCCCCCCACTTGATTGTATTTGAGGGTGACACCTTGTTGGCCCAGAATGCGTTTGAACACCTGTCAGAAGTGGCCTATGCTTCGCCGCGCTATGTAGAGGCTATGCTGGTTCTGTCTGATGATGTGGTGTGGGATGCCCCCGAAGGTGCCGTACTGAGCCAGATTTCATGCTGTGCCGAGCCACCGGAAGTCTTTATGGCCGTGCGCCAACTGCTGCGGGCACGTGAAGACGCCGTTTATGAGCGCCAATATGCCCCCATTGAGGCACTCTAGGCCATCCATCAGCAAAAACGAATAAGCCCCTCTCGCCCGTTGGATAATCGGTGAGGGGGCTTTTTTGTTTGCGTAAAGATGACCAGACACCATTTGGGTTAAATCGGCGGACAGGTGGGAGGTGTTGTACAATCAGTCTAGGTGCAAACACAGATGATGAATGAGGTGTGAACATGGCAGACAGGGTAGTGGTGAGTGCCGAAGCGGAACTCTGGGCCTTTATTGAATCTGCACCAACGCTTGAGGAAATGGCAGATTTCATGTTCTCGGAAGATGTTCAAACACGAACCAGTTATCTACTTGATGCAAATCGCAATGGCACATTAACGGCTGAGGAAAAGATAGAGCTGGACGCATTTATTGAAATCGAACACACCGCCACGATGATGAAAATTCGGGCGCTTGCTAAATTGAAACATGCGGGGGCATGACCCATATTCCTGAACAATTGAAACAGTTGGTGTTTGATCGAGCAAAAGGGCATTGCGAGTATTGTTTGATTCATTGCCGATTTAGACCCAATCAATTATGAGATTGACCATATTGTCGCTGAACAACACGGTGGCGAGACGATTAGCGAAAACCTCTGCTTGGGTTGTTTCAAATGTAATCGTTATAAGGGTAGTAATCTGGCTTCGGTTGATCCAGACACTAAAGAATTTGAGTACCTCTTTAACCCCCGTCAAGATAAATGGGCTGAACATTTTCGGCTAGTGGGAGCGCGGATTGAGGGGTTAACCCCAAGAGGACGTGCAACCGCGTTTTTATTGCGTTTTAATGACCCGAAGTTCCTAGAGGAACGCGCTGAACTGATTGCTGCTGGGCTGTACTCAGATTTTGAGGAATGACTCGATAGGAAATCTTGACCGATTTTGTGGTGGTAACATACGATGATTAGCTATTCTAAGCAAAATATCTTAGGCGATGTTATCAAAAAGTACCAAAGACACGGGTGGCGTCTGGTTGAACAAACTGAAACGACGGCCATACTCAACGGTGTTCCCACGAATGAGGTTTTCATGCTGCTAACCACGTTTCTGATGATTTTTGGAATCTTTGGTGGGATTGTAAACATAATACTTGTCTGGTTTTTTACTAAAGAGATTGAGGCTAAAATCCAGACCTTAGCCAATGGCGCTATCCAGATAAGCGTACAGCAGATAATTCTAACTGACGCTAATGATAAATTTATACCACGCGCCGTAAGCCCCTCAAAAAAGCTCCTCATGTATGCTTATCTAGGTTTGAGCCTTATTCCGACATTGATCTATCTGCGACTTTTTACTTCTCAGTGATCTTCCAATAATTCTAGATTTCGCATCATTGAAAAGCGACAAATTTCATATGGGTGGTCGCTGACCGAAAAAGGTCAGTCGGATACTTCCTCGCGTGGTTTCGATGGGAGTACATTGAGATTAGTGGCTCAATTATCGCATTAAGCCGTATCTACACACCGCGAGGAAAATATCATGCCGTGGAACCCCGACCAATATCACAAATTTCGAGAACAACGCGCCACCCCGTTTGAAGATTTGGTTAAGCTCATCACCATGCAGAGTAGGGTCTCCTGTGTTTGTTGGAATCACTCACCTATCCAGAACTTTGTGATATTTATCACAAGTAATTGGTTATAAAGCTACTTGCCCTAATTAGGGGATTCGTATCTCCTTAAAGAAAGGGGTACTGTGCCCATTTAAAAATATATCTTTTTTGAACAGTATCTCTGGTAGAGGAGGTGCTTTTTGGACGATCAAAGTCTAAGAGTGCAAAATGCCTCTCCGCCAACAGCTGTCTCGCCTCCCGGTAGTTTTTTACAGGAGGTCATTGAAGCCACTCCCGGAGATTCCCGCCTCGGCATGTGTATCCAATGCGGGACTTGTGGCGGTTCATGTCCATCCGCTGCGGATATGAACCATACGCCTCGGCAGATCTTTGCCATGATACGGGCCGATCTGCGTGAAGAAGTGCTTCGAAGTAACACCCCTTGGTACTGTGTATCCTGCTATTTCTGCACAGTCCGCTGTCCCCAAGAAGTCCACATTACCGACGTAATGTACACCCTAAAAAGTATGGCAATCCGCGAAAAACGCTACGACGATTCCACGGCCCCCGATTTTTCACAGACGTTTATCGGTTATATCGAAAGTTATGGTCGCAGTTATGAACTTGGCTTGGCGACACGCCACAACCTGCGACATCGCCCGCTACAACTGCCCTCGATGGTTCCGCTTGGCTTAGGGATGCTGGCCCGACGCCGCATGGATTTTGCGCCCCAGCGGATTGAGAAAATCGAGCAACTCCAAGCGATTTTGGCCCGTGCCATCGAATTGGAGGTGGGGGTATGACAACGAAGCTGCTCTTTTATCCCGGTTGTTCGCTGCAACGCACCGCCCGACCCTACCTAGATTCGTTGGTCGCCATCAGTCCTCTGATCGGCATTGAACTAGAGGAAATCCAAGACTGGAACTGCTGTGGCGCGACGGAATATATTGCGATCCACCACCTTGCGTCTCATGCGCTGGTCGGGCGAAATCTGGCCTTAGCTGCCCAACAAAGCAACGGCACCCATACCGTTATGGCGGCGTGCAGTGCATGTTATCTCAACCTCGCCAAGACCGACAGCTATATGCAGGTCAATGCCCAGTTGAATCGGCAGGTCAATGACGCCCTACAAGCGGGTGGCCTCCATTACCAACCCGGCACGGTGCGAATACGCCATCTCCTTGACATCATCGTCAATGACATCGGTATTGAAGAAATAAGAAAGCAGGTCGTTCGTCCCTTAAAGGGCTTACGGATCGCTCCTTACTATGGGTGTATGATCGCGCGCCCAGACCGCGACAATCGCTGGGACAATGTCGAACATCCCCTTGCGCTGGATAAGTTGATGAAGGCCATTGGTGCGGAGGTGATAGACTTCCCACTGAAGACACACTGCTGTGGTGGACACATGACCCAAATCAATATGCCTACCGCCTACGAACTCATCCGGCGCTTGGTCTATGGTGCGGCGCAGTACCATGCCGATCTCATGGTGACTTTGTGCCCCATGTGCCAACTGAATTTAGATGCCTATCAGTCCGAAATGAATCGGCATTTCCACACCAACTACCACATGCCCATCCTCTATTTCACCCAGCTAATGGGGCTGGCGTTTGGTTTAGAGCCGGAAGTTCTGGGGCTGGGTAAGGAATTTGTGAATGCCAGCCAAGCGCTCAGTCGCATTGGCATTGAGGTGCCTGCCGCCGAGCCAGAACTCGAAATGGTAGAAGACAAGCCCGCCCGCAAGAAGAAAGAAAAAGCGGGTCTGCCCATGCCTCAGATGCTCCACAGTGAGGAGGAATGAATGATGTCCAAGATCAATCATTCAACAACTGAGCGTGTGGGGGTTTATGTCTGCCACTGCGGCACCAATATCGCAGGGGTGATTGATGTTGAGGCCGTTGCGAAGTGGGCTGCCGAACATCTCAAAGATCGAGGCGTTGTCATCGCGCGGGACTACAAGTTTATGTGTTCCAGTCTTGGGCAGGAACTGATCGAAAAAGATATCCAAGAACTCGGCCTCACGCGGGTTGTGGTGGCTGCTTGTTCACCACACCTTCATGAAGCAACCTTTCGTGTGGCCTGCCAGCGAGCAGGGCTAAATCCATACTTGTGTGAACTAGTCTCAATTCGAGAACAAGCGTCGTGGGTTCACACCGATAAACACGCCGCTACCGAAAAAGCCAAAGCCATTCTGTCGGGCGGTGTTGAACGGGTGCTGCATCACGCACCACTTGATCCCTTGCACGTGCCCATTCATCCGGCGACGCTGGTGGTGGGTGGTGGGATTGCCGGTATCCAAGCCGCGCTCGAAATAGCCGACGCAGGCTTTCCGGTCTATCTGGTTGAACGTGAACCCTCTATCGGGGGTCACATGGCGCAGTTTGATAAAACCTTCCCCACGTTGGATTGTGCGGCCTGCATCCTGACCCCGCGTATGGTCTCCATTGGCTCTCACCCCAACGTCACCTTAATGACTTGGAGTGAAGTCACGAATGTTGCAGGCTATGTTGGCAACTTCACGGTGACGGTGAAAAAGAAAGCCCGTTATATCAACACCGATCTATGTACCGGGTGTGGCATCTGTCAAGAAAAATGTCCTAAGAAAGTGATAGATGACACCTTTGAAGCGGGTCTTGGCTATCGGAAGGCCGTTTATACGCCTTTCCCACAGGCCGTCCCCAAATACCCGGTGATTGACGACGTGAATTGCACCTATTTCCAAAAAGGCACCTGCCGCGCCTGTGAGAAACTCTGTCCTACCGACGCGATTGACTTCAAGCAAGAAGATGAAATCGTCACGCTTCAGGTTGGGAATATCGTGCTTGCTACAGGCTATGATGTCTTTGATGCGCGTCGTGTCGCCCAATATGGGTATGCGCGATTGGCGAATGTCTTCACCAGTATTGAATTTGAGCGGTTGAGCAATGCTGCCGGGCCAACCAATGGCAACATCGTGCTGCGGGATGGAGTCACCGTACCCCAAACGGTTGGGATCATTCACTGTACTGGCAGCCGTGACCGAAATTTTAACAACTATTGTTCGGCCATCTGTTGTATGCAAAGTCTCAAATTTGCCCATTTGGTCAAGGAGCGCACAGGCGCAACAGTCTACAACTTCTATATTGATATTCGTACAA
Source organism: Chloroflexota bacterium (assembly GCA_013112715.1). GTDB lineage: Bacteria > Chloroflexota > Anaerolineae > Aggregatilineales > J027 > CFX10. Next base: position 81,576 of record JABFGB010000015.1, on the reverse strand, counting down.
CGGCGAAAGCCTATGATGAGTTTTATCAACGCGTCTTGGATGAAGGTACGATCTTTGTGCGTGGGCGTGTGGCAGAAGTGACCGATGCCGCACGAATGCCCAATGAAGAGGGCAAACTCATTGTCCAAGTCGAGGATACTCTCGCGGGCCGACAGCGCCGGATTCCCGTAGATATGGTCATTCTTTCAGTAGGGTTGGAACCACGTCGAGATTCCCACGAGGTTGCCAAGTTGTTCGGTATCTCATGCAGTTCAGACGGCTGGATTATCGAAAAACATCCCAAGCTCGACCCGGTAGCGACCATGACCGAAGGGGTTTTTGTGGCGGGCTGCGCACAAGGGCCAAAGGATATTCCTAACAGTGTGGCGCAGGGCGCCGCCGCCGCCGCGCGGGTACTGGGGCGCATTCAACAAAAGGAAATCGCGCTTGAGCCTGTGCGAGCCAGTGTGGACGAGAGTAAATGTTCTGGTTGCCGCATCTGCAATGGTCTATGTCCATTTAATGCCATCCTCTTCCATGAAGATCGGATGGTAACAGAAGTGAACCCGGCCTTATGTCAAGGCTGTGGAACGTGTGTAGCCGCCTGTCCAGCAGGCGCTATCAGCGGGACGGTGTTCAGTAATGAGCAGATATTTGCCCAAATGGAAGGGCTGCTGCTGCACAATATCGAGCGCCCACCGATGACGGAAGGAGTGCTGGCATGAACGACACCTTTGAACCAGTCATCATTGGTTTCACCTGCAACTGGTGCAGCTACCGCGCCGCTGATTTGGCGGGTACCGCACGGGTCAAATATCCACCCAACATCCGGCTGATTCGGCTGATGTGCTCCGGGCGGCTTGATCCTACTTTTGTGCTCAAAGCATTGACTTCCGGGGCGGATGGTGTTCTCATCACGGGCTGTCATCCCGGCGAGTGCCACTATTTGGAGCAAAACTATAAGACGCTCCGTCGTTATTTGATGCTGCGACGAGTCTTGACCCAGATGGGTATCGAACCAGAACGCATCAAACTGGTCTGGGCAAGTGCCGCCGAAGGGGTCAAATTGGCCCAAGAAATCACCGACATGGTGGAACAAATCCGCGCGTTGGGGCCGTTTAAATCACGCTACCCCCTGCCGCTTAACCCCCCCGAGGTTGCTCATGTGCAACCGACAGCAGAAAGGGGGACAGCATGAGCGTAAATGGTAAACCCAAATTTGCCATGTATTGGGCGGCGTCATGCGGCGGGTGCGAAATCGCCGTGCTGAATATCCATGAGAAAATCCTTGATGTGGATGCGAATTTTGAGGTTGTTTTCTGGCCTGTCGCAATGGACGCCAAATACAAAGATGTCGAGGCCATGCCGGACGAAGCGATAACCCTGACTTTGTTTAATGGGGGTATTCGCAATACCGAAAACGAAGCGATGGCTCATCTGATGCGCCGTAAATCTAAGATTTTGGTCGCGTTTGGATCATGCGCCTGCGCTGGTTGTATCCCCGGACTAGCCAATCTGAGCACTCGTGAGCAGATTTTTGAGGCGGTATATGAGGGGGTCAGTACCGATAACCCGACGGGCATTCGTCCAGATTTTCAGTGGGCGGCACCCGAAGGCAATCTGCACATCCCAGAGTTCTATCCTGTCCTCAAGACCCTCGATCAAGTGGTCGCAGTGGACTATTACATGCCGGGTTGTCCGCCAGAATCTCATCAGATAGGGGCAGTCGTTGATCTGGTGATTCAAGCTCTTCAAGGGAAGGCCACGCTGCCGCCAACGGGCAGTGTCATCGGGGCGGGCACTTCGACGGTGTGTGATGAATGTCCCCGCATTCGTAATGTCAAAACCATCCAACACTTTACGCGCATTCAGCAGCTGGCGGCGATTGACCCCAATCTCTGTTTATTGGAGCAGGGTATCCCCTGTAATGGCCCGGCAACCCGGAGTGGCTGTGGGGCGTTGTGTCCTCGCGCTGGTGCTCAGTGTATTGGCTGTTACGGATCAAGCGACGGCACCTTAGACTTTGGAGCACGCCTGATGACGGCGTTTGCTTCGGTCATCGAAGGTAAAGAGCCTGCCGAGATTGAGCGGGTTCTTGATACCCTGCCCGACCCAGTGGGTCAATTTTACCGTTTCAGTCTCGCCCATTCGATGTTGCGGGCTGCCCCGGTGGTATTGGAAGAGGAGGAGCAGTATGCAACGCATCACCATTGATCCCATCACTCGTTTGGAGGGACACGGCAAGGTCGAAATCTTTTTGAATGAAGCGGGTGACGTTGCCAATGCCTACTTTCAAATACCTGAATTGCGCGGTTTTGAACGGTTTTGTGTTGGGCGACCCGTTGAAGAAATGCCCATTCTGACCAACCGCATCTGTGGAGTTTGCCCTGAAGCACACCATATGGCGGCAGCCAAAGCTGGGGATGCCGTTTATCATGTGGATCCCCCACCCACCGCAAAAAAACTGCGCGAACTCCTGTACAGTGCGTTTTATGTCACCGATCATACCACCCACTTTTATGCGCTGGGTGGCCCAGATTTCATCATGGGGCCGACTGCGCCAGTTGCCGAGCGCAACATCTTGGGGGTCATTCACAAAGTCGGTCTTGAGATTGGCAGCAAGGTCATCCAAGCCCGCAAATATGGTCATACGGTGATTGAGATGATCGGGGGTCGCAAGGTGCATCCTTGTACCTCCATCCCCGGCGGGTTGACCAAAGGCATCACCGAGGAACAGCGTAAGGAAATCGAGCAGATGGGGCACTGGGCGGTTGAGTTTGCCCAATTCAGCCTCAAGTTGTTTGATGACATTGTGCTGGGCAATCAGGCCTATGTGGATTTAGTCGTGGGCGACACGTACTCCCACCGTACCTACTATATGGGCATGGTGGATGCAAAGAAGCATGTGAATTTCTATGATGGACAAATCAGCCTCGTGGCTCCTGATGGCGAACGCATTGGGATGTATGACCCGCATGACTATACCGATTGGATTGCGGAACATGTCGAGCCGTGGACATATCTCAAATTCCCCTATTTAAAGAAAATCGGCTGGAAAGGCTTTGTGGACGGCAAGGATTCCGGGGTGTACTGCGCCACACCCTTGTCACGACTCAACGCGGCGGATGGGATGGCAACCCCCCGTGCCCAAGAGGAATATGAACGTTTTTATGCCACATTGGTGACGGAAGAAGCCAAACGCTATACCGCCACGGGCGATACCAAGGTGGTGCATCATCGCTTGGCAACACACTGGGCACGCCTTGTGGAATTGCTCTATGCTGCCGAACGCTGGGTTGAACTTGCCACCGATCCGGAAATTACCTCACCTCAAATTCACGCCGTACCCCAAGAGGCCCCAACCGAAGGGGTTGGCTGTGTAGAAGCGCCGCGTGGAACTCTCACGCATCATTATTGGACAGATGAGCGTGGTATTTTGACAAAAGTCAATTTAATTGTCGGCACGACCAACAATTATGCGCCGATCACCATGTCTATCAAAAAGGCTGCCCAGCAGCTTATACAACATGGAACTGTCGTCACCGAAGGCCTCCTGAATCAAATTGAGATGGCCTTTCGAGCCTATGATCCGTGTTTTGGATGTGCCACACATTCCTTACCGGGCCAGATGCCACTGGAAGTGATTATTCGGGACGCGGCGGGGAATACCGTTGATGTCCTCCATCAGCACTGCTGATTGAACGAGGAGGGAACGCAATAGGATGGAAATACGATCCGTCAGTGACAGTCCTCTCACCGGAGGTGTGATACCACAACCGCGCATCTTGATTATCGGGTTGGGGAATCCCCTACTGGGTGATGATGGTTTCGGCTGGCGCGTCGCAAGTCATGTTGAATGCGCTCTACAAGAACAATCTAAAACCGTAGGGGAGGGAGAAACTCACTCCTCTATGGTCGCTGCTGTGGAAGTCGAGCGATTAGCGGTTGGTGGGCTGCGTCTCATGGAGCAGATGATTGGCTATGACGCGGCAATCCTGATTGATGCCATCACCTTGGGTCAGCAACCCATCGGCAGCCTGTACTCCTACTCGCTGGAATCATTGCCCTCTTACTCGGTTGGGCATCTCTATTCTGCGCATGATACCAGCCTCCAAGTAGCTTTAGAGATGGGGCGTAATCTAGTCGCCAAGCTCCCCGATGCCATATGGGTCATTGGGGTCGAGGTCGAACCCACCTTTATTTTTAGTGAAAGCCTTACACCAGCTATCATGGCGGCTGTACCCTGTGCAGTGCAGTTGGTTATTAAAAAACTAGATCAGATTGCTGAGGAGGTTCTATGATATCTCCTGAACTCTTGCGCCGTTTCCCATTTTTTGCCCATCTGGATGACACGCAACTCAAAGCGATTGCCATGCTGTCAAACGAGGTCGCCTATGCAAAAGGTGAGACGCTGATCCAGACGGATCAACCTGCCCATGCCTTGTTCATTTTGGTCGAAGGGCTGATTGATTTGCATTATGTTGTGATAGATCGGGATAACCCAACCTTACGAAAAGATTTTTATGTCGGGCATATCAATCCGGGTGAGCCGTTTGGGATCTCAGCCCTGATTGAACCCTATCAATACACGGCAACCGCTTTAGCGAACAGCCTCTCTCGAGTCATTGAAATCGCGGCACCCGCCTTGCGTACCCTGTGCGAAAAAGACCTCAAGCTAGATTCTGTATTGGTCCATCACATCGCCACCACGGCTTTGTCACGGCTGCATGATACTCGTCTACAACTCATCGGCACTCACTCTTAATCCAACAAGCCAGCTAAGGAGAAACAAAATCATGGAAACACTTGAACCAATCCTGACCCAACACCCATTTTTTGAGGGACTCGACAAAATCTATCTCGAACTACTAACCGGTTGTGCATCTAACGAACGTTATGAAGGTGGTGAATATCTCTTTAAGGAGGGCGCTGAAGCCAACAAATTCTTCATCATCCGCTATGGGAAAATAGCCGTGGAAATGTCAGTGCCGGGACAACTGATTACGATCTATACCCACGATGAGGGGGATGTGGTGGGTTGGTCATGGCTTTTTTCGCCGTATGTCTGGCGGTTCAGTGGCCGCGCAATGGAACTTACACGGGTGATCGCACTCGATGGAGTATGTTTACGGAACAAATGCGAAGCCGATCCGAAGCTCGGTTATGAGTTCATGAAGCGCTTTTCGCACAAAATTATGAAGACCCTAGACTTCACCCGTGAGCAGATACTGGATGTGTATGGCCTGCGTCAGCCCTGATCTGGCACTCCTCATCGAATATTGGGTACTGCAAGTCGGAGCATAACCGAGGAGGGAAGGCGCTTACTTAGATTTGTGAATACTGGCGGAGCCGTGCTAAACCACTTGATCTCGTTAGTGCAAAAGGTGCAAGCACGGCTTGCTGTTCCACCCCTCTGGTTAAATGTGATACGTAGGCTATCCTAAAAGCTCGTGGTGAGTGTATTGCTGGATAGCGGCGCTCAAAAAGGGTTGTTTCTAGAGCGTGTTATGCACTTTTAAGAGAGAGACTGATATACTGGTGGAGCATGATTCCCAATGACTTGCTGGCACTGTTGCAATTGGGCCGCCGGATGCAAGGAAGCCCCCAGTGCCGCCATTCTGGACAGTCGCACGCTGCAATCCAGCCCCGAAAGCGGCGAACGTGGGGCTTACGATGGGGCCAAACGACGCAAAGGGAGCAAGACGCACATGGCGGTGGATACCTTGGGGCATTTGCTGGCCTTGTTGGTGACCCCGGCCATGAGCAAGACCGCGCTCAGGTGGGTCCGTTGGCACAGGCGGTCCAAGCGGCCACTGGGGAGAGCGTTGCATTGGCGTATGTCGATCAAGGCTACACGGGCGATGATGCAGCCCAAGCGGCTCAAGACTACGGGATACAGTTGCTCGTCGTCAAACTGCCCGAAGCCAAACAAGGTTTTGTCCTGCTGCCCCGCCGTTGGGTGGTCGAGGGCAGTTTTGGCTGGCTGGCCCGTTGCCGACGCTTGGCCCGTGACTATGAACGTCTGCCGGACACCCTTAAAGGCTTGCCTTTGCTATGCTCATGGCTCAACGCTTCATCCATGCTATGGCTTTTTGTCTCTAATGTTCATAACACGCTCTAAAATCATCTTCAGGAGAAAGCGCTCTCTGAAATATCTACGAGTGTTACCCCATGCGGTTGCACTGTTAAATTCAAGGTCAACAGATTTGGAGCAGGCGCAAGATATTCGACGTTCATCGTCAGTTCCATCTTTTGCCGGAGTATGTCAAGGTCTTCACGCAGAATCTGTTCCGGCGATCCCATATCAAACCAAGCATCCAGCACACTACCATGTTCACGGTCAAAACGGGTGGTCTGAACACGAACTTTTCGCTCAAATCCCGGCAAATTCAAGGTAAATGATTTCTCTGCCTTCTGCGCAAACATATCGTAAAGTCGGCGCGTGCCAGCAGCTTTTTGGATGAAACGGTTATCACTTGCTGCCTCATCCGTGTAATGGCAATAATTCCACACCAGAACCGAGATTTTCCCGCTCGTATGGCGCGTCACAATGAACGAATCGCTCATATCCAGTATCTCGTCCCCCAATCGGGAAAGGAACCAGTAGCCATGATAGGAAGGTTTTTTCAGCCCCTGCGTGTTAATCAAACCAAAGCCACCATGAAACGGCGTATCCCCGGCACGCGATTCTTCAAAAATGTCACTGATAACCCAGAACGATAGAGAATCGGCATGACCACGTCCGGCTAAGTTGTTTTGCACGATAAAGGGAGCAAGGAATGCTGTATCGTGAATGGGGTCACGCGGACTTGGGCTACTACTCCATTCAGTATAATGCTTTTCGAGATGTGAAAAACCGTTTACCTCAAGCGTTTTTTCATAGCCAGTCAGGTCAATCATGAGACGCTCTGGCCCATCCCACGTCATATAGCCAGTACCATCTGCATCAAATGGGTGATTGGTGGGATAGGGATGTGTTGAGAAGAAATCAATCGGAATATTTTCTTCACGGCACGCACTTAGGAACTTATTGCCCCACGATGCTATACCGGGGCCAGCAGATGCCGACGCAGTTGCAGGGCCACCGACTTTGAGGGATGCATCAATCTGCTTAATGGCACGCACGGTCCGTTTATACAACTCCATATAAGCATCAAAATCCGCATCCTTCCAAAAGAAAAATAGGTCCGGCTCGTTCCAGACTTCAAAATACCAGCGTCGTACTTCATCCCGACCATAGCGTTCGATAATGTGCCGGATAAATTGTTGAATAAACCATTCCCAGCGCTCCCAATTATTGGGCGGGGTGATGTTGCCTTTCCACCAGAAAACCGTCTCCTCGCCACTTGCAAGATCATATGGCATGAAACCAAGTTCGACAAAAGGGCGAATATTGATAGAGAGCCAGTGGTCGTATACGAGATCGACGTATTGCCAATTCACAATAGGCTGGCCGCCTTCTTCTCGATAGACCATCATATCTTCGTGGAATAACCCGTGCATTCGCATATAGTCGAAGGGCATCTCGCGCTGGATAAGTTCCAGATGTTTTTGGAAGTCGGCGCGTAGGGCTTCTGCGACCCGTCCGCCACCGACGCACACCTTCCAGTATGGGTTAAGAGGTTCACCTGCTTTATTGCGGTCAATCGTGATTTCTGTTTTTGTCATCTTTAAGGTCGCTCCCTAAACAAGAGAAGGAATTTTTTGAAACTGGGGTCCGCTTTCCTTAGCGCATACTCCCAAAAAACCTTGTCTACGATCCACATAACTAAGCCAGTATTGCCTGATAGGTGAGTGCTTTGGTCGTTGCAAAGATAGGATAAATCCAAAAAGGATCTAGCTGATAACAAACTGTGCCCACAAGTTCATAATGGGGATCCACCCAGAGCAAAGTTCCAGAACCACCATCCTTCCAGTATTCCCCATTTGCACTAGGCGTTCCCGCCAGCCCGCGATCCATTAATGTGTGGACACCCAGACCGTGCCCGTAGCCGTAGATTGGCTGTGCATTCGGGAAGTGGTAGGGTAGTAGATCAGCCCGAAGGTGGTTTGTGGTCATGAGATCAACGGTGCTAGGCGCGAGAATGCGCACCTTATCGAGTGTGCCCCGATTGAGCAGCATATTGCCAAGTCGTTGAATATCCGATGCTGTTGACACAAGGCCCGCCCCGCCGTGCTGCCATTGGCCGGGTGGTCTGTGACCATTCGATGTGTAATGAACACTTTGACTTGGTGCTTCCAGAAGAGACAGGCTGCCATCCTGCGCTCGCCTGTAAAATGCACTGAAACGATCAATCCGGTCATCCCCGATAACATAACTTGTGTCCGTCATTCCCAGTGGATCGAAAATATAAGTTTGTAAAAAGTCGGCAAATGGCAATCCTGAAGTGATTTCAACCAGACGAGCCAAGATTTCAAACGATTGACCATAACGCCAAAGCGTATTCGGTTGAGCAACCAACGGGACTTGGGCAATGGTCTCCACAATCTTTGCTACCGAAATATGGGATGTTTTTAGCGCCTGAATTCTAGCGCGAAGCATCCCTTCAGGGGGTTCGGTTGCTCCACCAAACCCGGATGGGATACCGCCTGTATGGGTAAGCAAATGCCGGATGGTGATCGGACGTTCTTGTTTGGCGAAACGGGGTTCATCCCCCTCCATGCCTGCGTAGACAAGGGTTGATCCAAACGCGGGAATGAAGTCTGCAATGGGTTGGTCGAGCACGAATTCACCACGTTCATAACAAATCAGCGTGGCAACTGCCGTGATCACTTTGGTAATTGACCACAGCCGGACTAAGGTATCAGGCTGCATGTGTTGATGCGTGGAGAGATTGGCAGCACCATAACCTCTGGCATGGAAAACCTGTCCACGCCGCGACAGCACAGCAACAATGCCTGCTACTTTGCCTTGGTCAACATAGCGTTGCAGAGCGTTATCGAGAAAAGACAGCCGCTCAGATGAAACTTCAATCCGTTCAGGAGTAATCGTTTGCATGATACTTTGTCTCGGCCACGACTCTTTAGACTCCCCGATAATCAAACCAGTCAAAGTCAGCAATATTTTGGCTGGTTGAGCCATTACTGCTGGCGTATAAACCGATATAAGTTCCGACAAATCCGCCTGCGACTGTTGTGCTGAGAATACGCCCATCTACATTTTCAGCAACGTGATGCCATTGTTTGCCATCTTCGCTGGCAAAAAAACTATAGGCTTGCCCTTGGGCGGTCACTTTGAGATAGGAATGATCGGGCGAGAGCGGTACTTCGGCGAGTTTTTCTTCTATAGCCTTGTCGCGTTTTATGAGCGAGACCATGCGTGTATTATTGATGAGTGACACCACCAACCGAAAGTGGTGATCGCTGTTTTGATATACAACGACCCCGGCACATTCATGCTCATTTGCTGGCGCAAAGTCCATCAACGTTTCAGCAACAAAATTGATATGTTGTTGTCGTCGCCCCACAAAACTAGGATTTACCCACTCGCTTACTTGCTCTGGTCGCAAACGCAAACGCAAATGACCGGGGTGATCCGTCAGACTCCAAAACGGCTCACGAGGATTGCGTAAGAAATTCCAGCAAAAGGCTAATAAGGTACCCGCGTCAAAATCATCACGGCTAGGTTGTTCAGGCCACGGATGAGGAGGCAGATCGGGCGACGGAAATTCCGGTTCGATGCCACCACGTCTCGGATTAACGACAGGCCAACCGTCCATTTCCCATGTAACCGGTGCCATAAACGTTTCGCGTCCCAGATTGTAATGGTAGCCCGGCTCAAAGGGTGTGCTGTAGGGACGGACGCCTAATGCAACCATCCACCATTCACCATTTTGGGTCTGGACTAAATCGGCGTGACCTGTCGCCGCAATCTCGGAGAAATAACCCTTATGACGGTGCGTGAGGATGGGGTTACGGTGACACGACTCATAGGGTCCGGTGATAGTTTTGCTGCGGGCTATAGTGACGGCATGATAGGCATCTGTGCCACCCTCGGCAATCATCAAATAATAGGTGTCACCGATATGGTATAGGTGCGGAGCTTCGGGATGAATGGCTCGCTTGGCCGCACCATCCCACAGCGCATATTTTTCTCCAATAAGTTGCATGGAGTTCAGGTCTAGTTCCTGAAGCCAGATTTCCCGATGACCATGATCGGATTCGCCCGTTTGTGGAATACGATTCCCGGTGTACCATACGCGCCCGTCATCATCAAACAATAAGGATGGGTCAATTCCCGGCGCATCTTCTAGCCAGTAGGGATCAGACCAAGGGCCTGCTGGATCGGTAGCTGTCACAATAAAATTGCCGTAGGGGGGCGTCGGGTCTTTGAAATTGGGAACCAGCGTGTTGATAACGTAGAAAAGCCCATCATGGTAACGGATGGTAGGCGCAAATAAGCCTCTTGAACCTTCCAAACCATCTAAACTTAGCTGCGATGGGCGATCTATGATATGCCCAATTTGTCGCCAGTGAACCAGATCGCGGCTGTGGAAAATGGGCAGCCCCGGAAAATATTCAAAAGTTGAGGTTATCAGATAGTAATCTTCATCAACTCGGCAGATAGACGGATCAGGATAAAAGCCCGACAATATCGGATTATGAAATGTCATAGGTCAAATCTCGCAAATGTGTTTTATAGACGAATCTAATGTAATTGGATATAGTATAGACTGGTTTACAAGCGCTTGCAAAAAGATTGATAAAAACGATGAGAAACCCTTTTCAGGAGATAAGAACATGGACTATACAACGCTGTCACCGGAAGAAGTTCAACATTTTTTGGACTATGGTTTTGTTCACCTAACCAATTGCTTTGATACCGACTTTGCCGCGCAATCAACCTCTGCTGCATTCGAACGACTTGGGTATCGGGAAGATGATCCCGCAACATGGGAACAGCCCATAATCCATATGCCAAATAAAGGGTTTGTTGATGTAAAAGAATTTGCGCCAAAGGCCTATGGTGCTATCTGTGATTTGTTGGGTGGCGAAGATCGTGTTGAAACCCCTGTTCGTTGGGGTGATGGCTATATTGTCAACTTTAAACTCGGTGCTGACCGCGAATGGGTTGCCCCATCTCCAGAGTCTGGCGGCTGGCACAAGGATGGCGATTTCTTTTGGCATTTTCTGGATAGCCCCGAACAGGGTCTGCTTTTGATCGTCGTTTGGCGGGACATTGAACCGAGGGGTGGGGGGACTTTTATGGCCTGCGACTCGATCAAACCCGTCGCTGAATATTTGAACAACAACCGCGAAGGTTTACATCCCTTTGAAGGCGGCTTTGGTAAGTTCATTTATGAATGCAAAGACTTTCGTGAACTAACCGGAAAAGCGGGTGATGTCGTCATTATGCATCCCTTTATGCTCCATGCGTCCTCACAAAACCATTCCGGCAAAGCCCGCTTCATCACCAATCCACCCGTAGCATTAAAAGCGCCGATGAACTTTAACCGGGATAATGTGGACGATTTCTCACCCGTTGAATTGGCGGTTTTGAAAGCATTGGGGGTTGAACGGCTTGATTTCCAAATTGAGGGCGAACGTCGGCGATTTGATGCAAAGGCTTATCGTGAAGCACGCGCCCAGAAGCAAAATTCATGATTGAGTCCGAGTACAAAATCGCAATACAGCAATTCAATCCAGTCACTACACCAGAGAGCCTATCTTTTGCCTGCCCAATGCTGATTCAGCGTGGTGCAGGCTCCATGTAGCGAATCTTAGACCAAAACGGTTTACCTACCGTCCCACTGACTCTTAAGCTATGACTTTTAAAGTCAAATTGCTTGACAAAGTATCATTTTCCGTGATATGCTTTCTGCAAACGCTTGCAAAGATTTTATTGTTTTGGCATCCAACTAATAGAATATCGTCTTGAAATAAGAGCCATATTTTTTTTAGTAAAAATTGCAAGCGCTTGCAAAAATGAGGCGCTCTTATGAAACAACACAAAGTTGTTGGGTTGAAAGACCTTGCTAATCATATTGTTGCCCAGACAGCTGGGGTTTTCTATTCAAATGCCAGTTATCTAGTAACTGACTATGCATTTGTCAGAGCGTCACTTCAAATTCATCATGGCTTCACCATCCTCAGTCGTACAGGTCCTTACCTGCGTTCCCATCCGGGATTTGTATTTCAAATCAATGTAAGCGGATCAGAAAAAGGAGGCGCCCAGCACAAATTTAGTATCTCAGTCGGTAGTACATGATTTAGCATGTATGTAGTATTATACATATTAAGCATAATGAGTTGAGGAGCTTGAAATGCGTAAACTTGGCCTTTATTTTTTGGCTATATTACTCTTGGTCTCTTTGGCCCCTGTCGGTAACATAGTAAAAGCACAGGGAACATATCATGAATCTCCAATGTTAACCGCACTGGTTGAAGCTGGAGAGTTGCCACCCGTCGAAGAGCGTTTGCCAGCGAATCCGCGAGTCGTGGAACCCTTCAAGGAAGTTGGTGAATACGGCGGTGCAATGCGTATGGGTTTCGTTGGGAACAATCCCGGTTGGGGCGGTCTGTGGTATGTGACAGGCTGGGAAAACCTCGCCTCGTGGGCTCCTGATTTCTCTGGCGTTGTCCCTAACATTGCCGAAAGCTGGGAAGTCAGTGATGACGTGCGTGAATACACCTTCCACCTACGTGAGGGGATGAAATGGTCAGACGGCGCACCCTTCACTGCTGATGATATTATGTTCTACATCGAGGACATTCTATTCAATGAAGAATTATCACCTGCTGGCCCAAGCGCAGACTGGTTACCCCGCGAAGGTGCTGCGGAATTCCGTGCTGAGAAAATTGATGATTACACAGTAAAGTTTATCTTTGCTAATCCTTACGGTACCTTCCTGTACACCCTCCCACAATGGAATGGTCGTCATATCACATGGTTCCCGAAACATTATTTGTCACAGTTCCATGCGGACTACAATCCCAATGTTGCTGATCTGGTGGCAGAAACCGAGGGTGCAGAAGACTGGGTAAGCCTCTTCAACATCAAAGCCTCTGGCCCCACAGAAGATACCAATAATTACTTCAACAATTTGGAACGCCCCCTGCTCTTCCCGTGGATTCCAACCAGTGTACTGGGTGGTAGCACCGAGATGAACATGGTACGTAATCCCTACTACTTTAAAGTAGACACTGAAGGCAATCAATTACCCTACATTGATGAGGTCGTCGGTGTGTCTTACCAAGATGACGAAGCCCGTAATCTTGCGCTGGCAAATGGGGATATTGATTACATCAAAGACGCGACAGGTCGTGAATTCTTCTTCGATGCCCTCGATTCCGGCGCCCCACTGGCGATGTCCTTCTGGAATGACGAAGCGGGCAATACCAACTCAATTCACTTTAATTTCAATACACAAGACACCGTGCTTGCAGAAATCTTCAAAGACATCAACTTCCGTATCGGGATGTCGCACGCAATCAATCGTGAAGAGATAATCGAAATTGTCCATCAGGGACAGGGTACACCTGCACAGGTTGCACCGCTGGAATCCTCACCTCTGTACAATGAACGCCTCGCCACGCAGTATATTGAATACAATGTTGACCTCGCAAATGAGTACCTTGATAAGGTCGCCCCAGAACGAGACTCCGACGGGTATCGCTTGCGCCCAGACGGTGAACGGCTATCATTCGTCCTCTCTGTCCCGAATTCCGAGGCATGGCAGGCCAATTGGGTATCCGTTGGTGAATTACTGGTTGGCTACTGGGAAGCTGTGGGTGTTGAAGTTCTCCTCGATGCCGTTGCTGCCGACGTGATGACCGAACGCCGTGAACAGAACAACTATGAAGCCACAATCTACACGGGAGAAGGTGGTGCGGGCCTGACACCAATTCTTCAGCCGCGCTACTACGTCCCCGGCGAATATGACAGTCTGTTTGGGGTTAGCTGGTTCTACTGGTGGGCGGGTGCGCAGGATGCTGTAACGATTGAGCCGCCACAGGAAGTAAAAGACCTGCGATTGAAGTTTGAACAAGTGGGTCAACAACCCACTCAGGAAGCTCAGATCGCAGCGATGACTGAAGTTTTGAATATTGCGGCGGATAACTTCTGGGTAATTGGCATCTCGCGCCCCGGGAATGGCTTCCAGCCCTATCATGAACGGATTGGAAACTTCCCCGACCAATGGATCCATGGGTGGGGTGAAGGCGTCGAAAAGATTACATACCCTGAGCAATGGTATCTGAAGCAATAGCCTAATACGCTGATAGAGTTTGATTTAAGGGGTTTTCCACTGGATGGAGAACCCCTCCCCGCCTAGAAATAGAGTTTAGAAAGAAAATAGCCGTGCTAAAATATCTTGCCCGTCGTTTAATCTTTATGATATTGACTGTGTGGATTATTACTGTGATCGCATTTGTGGTCATCCAAATACCACCGGGCGATTACGTAACCAACATGGTTTCTGAAATGATGTCGCAAGGGTCAGACAGAATTGATCCGGCTGTTACACAACAGTTGCGCGACCAATATGGCCTGAATGATCCCGTCTATGTTCAGTATTATAAGTGGATGAAGAACATTGTTACCGAAGGTAACTTTGGATACTCCTTGACATTTAGGCGCGATGCAAGGGTCTTAATCCTTGAGCGTCTCCCCATGACATTCTTATTGACAAGCTCATCAGTGTTATTCGTATGGTTTGTCTCCTTACCAATTGGGGTCTTTTCGGCAGTCAAGCAATACTCTATTTGGGACTACATAGCGACCTTTATCGGTTTCATCGGAGTAGCGACCCCCAATTTCCTCTTCGCTTTAATCCTGATGTATCTCAGTTATCGTTATGGAGGTCGTGCCTTAATTGGCTTATTCTCAAAGGAATACGTCAATGCACCTTGGAGTTGGGCCAGAGTTGCTGATCTGCTGAAACATATGATCATCCCCGTGATTATCATCGGCACATCGTATACGGCTGGCTTGATCCGCACGATGCGGGCAAATCTCCTTGATGAACTGAAACGCCCCTATGTTGATGCTGCCCGTGCAAAGGGCCTTCCCGAAACACGCCTCATATGGAAATACCCGGTACGCTACGCCTTAAATCCATTTGTGAGCACCATTGGGTGGGCATTGCCCGGACTTGTCGCGGGTGAGGTGATTGTGTCCATTGTGCTGAATTTGCCAACCTCAGGCCCTGTCTTGTTTGAGGCCCTCAAAGAGCAGGATATGTATGTAGCAGCCGGATTTATACTCGTTTTGAGCACCTTAACTGTCATTGGAACCTTTATCTCGGATGTGCTACTAGTCATCCTCGATCCGCGCATCCGCCTAGAATAAGGATGAATATTGATGGATACAATTTTAGATCAACCCGAGACTTTAGCGCCTGTGGCAAAGAATACCGCCCATACCGATACCGAGGTATCTGTCGAATTCGCGTCGCAATGGCGATTAATGTGGTGGAAGTTCCGCAAACATCGTTTGGCAGTCGTCGGCTTGATTGTCGTCATCACCTATTATGTCGTTGCGCTTTTCGCCAACTTTTTTGCCCCGCAATCCACCAAAACATATATCGCCGAATATGTATATTCGCCGCCACAACAGCTCCATTTTTTCCAAGATGGTCGCTTCTCGCCCTATGTTCATCCCTATACCTATGAACGGGATCCGCTTTCTTACAAGAAAATCTATAAGGTAGATACCGAAACAATCATTCCAGTGGGCTTGTTTGTACATGGTGATTCTTACGAGGTATTGGGCCTGTTTGAAACAGATCTACACCTTTTTGGCGCAAAAGAACACGGGCAGCCTTTCTACCTGTTAGGCGGCGATGCTATCGGGCGCGATCTTCTTAGCCGTACTATCTTTAGTGCGCGTATTTCGCTAGTCGTTGCTTGGGTTGGCGTTTCCATCAGTATGACCATTGGGATTATCCTTGGTGGAATCTCAGGTTTGCTAGGTGGTATGGTTGATAACATCATCCAACGGCTTATCGAAATTACGATGTCAATCCCTACGCTCCCTATCATTATTGCAATTGCGGCCCTAGTTCCAATTGATTGGAGCACCCTGCGGGTCTATACCATTATTGTGCTGCTGCTGGCTATTACCGGCTGGACTGGGCTGGCGCGTGTGGTGCGGAGTAAATTCCTAGTGCTGCGTGAGGAAGATTTTGTCCTTGCCGCACGCCTTGATGGGGCGCGGTCTAGACGCTTAATCTTTAGGCATATGCTCCCATCATTTTACAGTCACATCATTGCTTCCGTCACCCTTGCTTTGCCCGGCATGATTCTGGCAGAGACAGCGCTCAGTTATCTTGGTTTTGGGTTGCGTCCGCCTGCCGTTAGCTGGGGGGTGCAATTGCAACAGGCTCAACAGATCAATGTGATTTCAAATTATCCTTGGATGCTTGCACCAGCAATTGCCGTGATTATTATCGTCCTAGCCTTTAACTTTTTGGGCGATGGCTTGCGTGACGCGGCTGACCCGTACTAGCTTGTATTAAAAATACACGGGCTTTTTGAAATTTAAGGGTTTATAAAGGCTTATTATGGCAGAGACATTACTTGAAGTAAAAGATTTACACATCCACTTCTCCACCGACGCTGGCGTGGTAAAGGCTGTTGATGGTGTTGATTTGGTCATTAAGCGTGGCGAAACACTGTGTTTGGTAGGGGAGAGCGGTTGCGGCAAAAGTGTAGCCAGCCGTTCATTTCTCAAAATCATCCACAGCCCTGGTAAAATTGTGAAGGGCGAACTGCTGTATCACCAATCCGACGGCCCGCCGATTGACATCGCTAAACTTGATGAAAAAGGACGGGCGATACGGAGAATACGCGGCAAGGAAATTGCGATGATTTTCCAAGAGCCGATGTCGTCCCTGAGTGTCATGCACACCATTGGGAATCAGATCATTGAAATGATCCAACTCCATACCGATGCTACCAAGCAAGAAGCCCGCGAACGTGCAATCGAGTTATTGCGCCTCGTCGAAATCCCAAGACCAGAACGTTTAATAGATGAATATCCGTTTCGCCTGAGTGGTGGGATGCGCCAACGAGCGATGATTGCAATGGTACTAGCGTGTAACCCGGCGCTGTTGATTGCGGATGAACCAACAACGGCCCTCGATGTCACCACGCAAGCCCAAATTCTCGATCTGATGCGTTCGCTGCAAGAAAAATATGACATGGCGATCCTCTTTATCACCCATGATTTAGGGGTCGTCGCCGAAATCGCCGATGAAGTGGCGGTGATGTATCTTGGGCGTATTGTGGAACATGCGGATGTCAATACGATTTTCCATAGTCCAAAACACCCCTATACCAAAGCCTTACTGGAAAGCATCCCCAAAATAGCAACGCAGCGCAGCGTGCTGAACCCAATTGAAGGGATGGTTCCTAGCCCATTCCGCCGACCAAGTGGCTGTGCTTTTCACCCCCGTTGTCGTGAACGTATTGAGCAGTGCAGCCATGTCGTGCCAGAAATAACGCGACTGAGTGACAACCATCAGGTGCGGTGCTTATTGGCCTCTCAGAACAGCGTGCAATTAGAGCGAGAGGTTTAAGATGCAAGCACAAACAATCAAGCCAGAGGGGCTGTCCATGAATGACCCTCACAATATGTTGGAACTCCGCGATTTGAAGATGCACTTTCCTATTCGTAAAGGTATATTTGGGCAGACAACAGGGCACGTAAAAGCAGTCGATGGGGTCTCGCTGGAAATTCGTAACGGCGAAACCTTTGGGTTGGTGGGTGAAAGTGGCTGTGGTAAATCAACTATTGGACGCTGTATTGTCCGTGCGTATAACATTACACAAGGACATATGCTCTATCAGCAGAAATCGGGTCATGTTGTTGATCTTGCACACCTGCCCGCTAATCAATTGCGAGGTCTACGGCATGAGATTCGTATGATCTTCCAAGACCCCTATTCATCACTTAACCCGCGCATGACCGTCTTTGAAAATATTAGCGAAGCGCTCAAAATTAGTGGTACCCCCCGCAGCGAAATGCAGGAACGTGTGGCTGTGATCTTACGGCGTGTAGGCTTACGTCAAGAATATATGTCACGCTATCCTCATGCCTTTAGCGGTGGCGAACGGCAGCGCATTGGCATTGCACGTTCCCTGATTACTGAACCGCGTCTGATTGTTGCTGATGAGGCCGTTTCAGCGCTGGATGTCTCGGTGCGTGCGCAGATACTCAACCTGCTCAAAGAGTTACAGGATGAATTTCAACTCACCTATCTTTTTATCTCGCACGACTTAAGCGTTATCCGTCATATTTGTGACCGTATAGCGGTGATGTATGTTGGAAAACTGGTCGAAACGGCAACCGGCGACGATTTATTCCGCCAGCCAAAACATCCCTATACCGAAGCGTTACTTTCGGCTGTACCGATCACCGATCCTTTGGATAGAGGTAAACGTAGTCGCATTCGCTTAACCGGTGAAGTCGCTGACCCCTCCAATCCACCAAAGGGTTGCTACTTCCATCCACGATGCGGCTATGCTCAGGATAGATGTTCCACAGAAGAACCGGAGTCTCGGTCTAAAGGACCTGACAAAGGTATCGTGAAATGCCATTTTTCAGAGGAACTCAATTTACAAGGCGTTATCGTGGATGATGGAGACCACGCAAAAGTGGGGACTAGGTGACCAGAGAGCGTCCATCTGGGGGTATCGGCCTTGTTGATAGCAAAGGGAGGAAAAGCGGCGGTAGTGAATATGCGGCTGGCAGTAGTCCACGCATTCCCGATTTGAACTGCCACCTCTACACCGTCATCTTGGCGCAAGCACGCAACATTGATTTTCAGCAGATGGTGGATGTGGGTAATCTGTCTTACCACCACTTGTCTTGGGCGAACAACTGGTACCTACCCGAAGAAACCCTTCCAAGTAGCGACCACCCGCTTGGTCAATTTCCCATATGCCCAACCCCTCAGTCATTATTGGGGCGATGGGCGTTTTTCTTCTTCCGACGGATAACGTTTTGCCGTGCCAGTGCCCACCCAAAATGCTGCCACGCTGCTTTGGGTTTGTCCGGTATTCGCTTGACGGTGATTGGTAGAAAATCGCATAGATCAAGGGTCTTGGGTACGGACGCAACCGGTTGCGTCCCTCCGACATGGCGAGACTTACGCGGCTGGTATCCCTAATTCATGCCATTTCCACCAATACCGGACAAGCCTCTTTGGGCGTGGTAACTTGGACATCCAACCAGTATAGCACACTAATAACCCCACCCACGCAGCGTGAAGGGGCGTACACGCTTGATACTGGTATCAGCAGTTTTGCTGTGGCTGAAACGGCAACTGTCCTCTCGCACCGTACCGGCCAACCCTGAATTTTTAGCGAACTTCATTCACGTTGAACAAGACGCTTGTGGCGATGATAGATCTGTTCAAGGCACCGGCGTAGTATAGCATTTTTTCTATCTTGGCATGGCACAGATGGTCAAGCGTCCCGGTGTTGCTGCGGGACAGATTCCATTGCGGTCACGGGTCACACCGTCAATCTCAAACGCTGCTACCCAGAAAATGGTGTTGGGTGCAAGGTCGAGACGTGTCAAGACATCGCACAGCTGAGGAGGGCTTGGGTCACCCGGGGCACCATTAGTGAGATAGAGACACTGACCGGGGGCAAGGCGATCAATGCGTCCATACACCACCGGATTGCCATAGAAAGCTGGGTCACCAATCGCAACGGGAACCCCGGGCTGCGCCACCACATTATTAAACAGAATCGTACCAGCCAGCGGCATCCACTGGTCAGATGAATTGTTCATGATAATCAAGCGGTCAGTCGTATAGGCCAGATAGATATAATTGACCTCATCGCTTGGTGTTCCGGCTACCTCCAAATAAAAGTCACATCTTTGGGCTGCGATCACGCATACACCCATCAGTAGGTTGTTTTGTACCACTTGAAATTGGGTTGCGCCATTGCTGCCCGTCCAAAAATGTTCAGTTGGGTTGGTTGTGGTCAACCATCCTTGAATAAATTGGCACCCATCTACAGCTTTTGGTCCGTTCCGCCCCACCGACCACAATTGCATACAGCGGTTCTCGCGCAAACTCGGTCCCCATCGATTTCCCGCAAACGAAGCAATAGAGGCTCCATCAAGATTGGAAAAACTCACATTGCTGATGTCTAAAGGTACACCCGCATAATTCACCAATGTAATGTCATTGTCGTCGTAGATTAAAGCTGCATTGGGCACACGCGAGATGGCTATATCTACAGGCGTACCGAGTGAAAGCACTTGACCGGGCGTCACCGATTGACCGCCGGGGCCAATAAGATTGGGAGGAATGGGTGAAGTGGCTGTCCAATTTACGGTGAAAACATTCCCCAGCACAAGGCTATTGCGATTTAATTGGGCCGCTGCTTGGGCCGGATTTAAACCCGTCAAATCCGGTACGACGCCCGGTTGTGGGGGTGGGTTTGTGCCATCCTGTGCTTGCAAGGGGATAGATGGCTTAAACAGGAACACGGTTAACGTTACCAAGAGAACCAAGCTACTGCAGTGTTTCAAGTGTGTCATGGCTGTCCTCTTTTTAATCATCACTATCGCCCATGCCTTCATCACCCATCCCATCGGAAGGGGGTTGTCCTCCTTCACAACGGGCACGCCACCTATAAGCAGGTGCCCAAGCAGGAGGTGGCGTATCGCATGGAGCATCATCACGGAAAAGTTCGCCGCTGTCGCCGATATATACGTCAACATCTACTAAAACGGTCACTAATGCCAACACGATGATTCTATCCCCGATAACGCCGATTTCACCCTCGACATGCAACAAATCGCCCACTTGGATAGTTGGAGTGAGGGGGTTTTGAGGGTCAAGTTGAACCAGAATATCATAAATAACCACTGTCGTCCCTTCAATCGCTTCAACTGGGCCTTCAATAACCAATGTGCCCACTGGTGCGGCGGTTGGTGTTATTGACGGGAACAGTGTGGCTATCCGGGATGGAGTAATAGAGACCGTAACTGTCAAAGACGGCGTAAGTGTCGGCGTGGGAGTTGTAGTAGGCGTCATGGTCAAAGTCGTCGTTGGAGATTCTGTTGGAATCGGGCGGGTACGATTGTCCTCTCGATCGGTATCAAAAATAATCCACAAAGCCACCATAAAGGCCACTACCGCTACCGACACTAACAGAATATGGCGCCCTCCCCAACGTGGTAGATGGGATGTAGGCGTCCCCAATATTACCGCAGCATCTCGTAAACGAACTTCGATACTGGAAACAGTGGATTCGGACAAAGTTATTCGTGGCAGTTCGGCAATCTGTCGGGCAATGTCAATTAGAGGGTCGGTGATTGGACCAATGTCTCCCTCTTGATTGGATGGAATAAGCTCATCCAAGCGGCGCATCAACTCACGGGGATCATCTGTTGGAGTATTCATGATGCTTCCCCTGACAAGGATTGAAGATCGGATCTTTCAGTACCGAGTAGTTTAGCCAGTTGTTTGAGGGCGCGATGTTGGGCAGTTGCAATGGCCTCGACGGTTTTACCAAGTAGATAGGCTGTTTCTTGATGGCTTTTGCGCTCGACAAAACGCAGAAATAAAATCGTCCGCTGCTCATCACTTAAATTGGTTAAGGCCGCTCGTAGTTCGTGGATTTCTTGCTGTTTTTGTACATTAAACTCAACAGGAGTGCTTTCGCTGCCCATTGCCTCATTCAAACTGGTTTGTGGATGGCGCTGGTGATGACGATAGTAATTTGCCACCTGTGCTGCGGCGATACGATAAAGCCACGCCTCAAATGGTGCTCCCGTAGCTCGATAACGTGGAAGGGACTCCACCATACGCAAAAACACCTCGGCGGTCAGGTCTTCAACGACAGTGACATCTGGAATACGATAGCCAATATAACGCGCAATGGATTGAACGTAGAGGCGATAGAGTTCAGCTACCGCATCGGGTTCGCGTCGTTGTGCCCGTTCAAGTAGGGAGGATGTCGTATTGGTTGCCATACATCCCCAAAATTATCACTAGACTTGCTACCAGCACTGGACTTACCCAGATTCCCAAACGACCCACCAGCATAAATAACAAGGTCGCACCAACTAATCCAATGATGAAGCCATTGTTTTCATAAAAGAACAACTGGCGGACTTGATAAATGGTACCCATACGGGCGAAAAACACGCCGGGATAGATGCCTATGAGAATGGTGAGGAAAGCGTACAAAAAGCCGAATGTGGTTTCAAATGGCCTTAGTTGTAACATGCTACTGCTGATGGCATAAGCGAACAGGGCCATCAGCAGAAAACCATTTGTCGGGATGGGCCATTTAGTAGCAACCCTCAGGCCTACAACGCTTCCCATGAGCCAGCCAATGACCACCATGACGTAGGTGCGAAAATTCGACGAATATGTAAAACTCAGTTGAAAAAACAACCCTGTTTGGACAAGGCCCAGCAACAACCCGACTAGCAGAGGGTAAACACGATGCACCAATTGAGAATTAGACATTTCATCGCTACTCAAAACGGCTTCTAATTCGGTCAAAACTGACTCTCAGTACAATATCCATTGAATCGAGGGTAATGGGTTCGGCATCACCTACGACGGTTTGCACCGCAAGGGTATCATAAATCACATACCCCATTTCATAACGGGCCTGCAATGCTGTTTCAACCTCAGTGCGGTCAAATGGCATGTCATTGCTGGCATAGGCAAAACTCCACCCCACCGAAGGAGCCGTAATAACCATGACCTCATCAAACACGGCTAACAGCGATGCTGTAATCCGCCGAGAAACCAGATCATCCGGCGCAAAAGTGCTGGTTAACCCAACTGCTAAAACCCCCTGTGGTGTTAAATGGTCGGCGATGGATTGGTAAAAGGATTCAGAATAGAGGGTGGCGGTCTGAATCGAAAAAGCCGCTGGCACATCGGTTGCCACGAGATCATATTGAGCCTCGGTATTTGCTAGAAAATGTTTGGCGTCATCAATAGTGAGGCGATGATTGGTGAGGCTATCCATGTGATTGTAGCGCGTGAAATAACGTTGACTGACCTCCGCGACCATCGGGTCTAACTCCACTGTCGTCACATATCTGGCATGTTCGGCGATAAGGGCTTCCATTTGCATTGAACCTGCCCCGACCACGAGGGTGTTTTGGGGTTGTAACAAAGCGGCTGGAATTTGGCCCATGACCACATTTAATCGCTCCCCGCTGTATGAGCCAAAATGTTCTAAACCATCCAGATAGAGATAACGCTTGCCAGAAGGTGTTTCGAGCACATCTACTTTTTGATAGGCACTGTAGCCGGAAAACACCGTTTTACTTCCCGCTGGTAAATTCCGTAGCTGCACAAACCAAAGGGTATTGCTCCATGTGTTTAACACTGGCAGAACTACCAACCACAAACTTGCCACGACGGTCATAAATGTCAGCCAAGTTCGTTTGAGCCTTAGAGACGCAAGGATTGCCAACACGCCCGCGCTGTAGAGGATGTAAACGGTCTGTAATCCCAGCCCACCCAGCAGTACCAATATCGCAACTCCACATATGGACCCTACCAATTCGAGGCCGTAGAGTTCAGCTAAACTGCCCGATTGCTGCTTTATCAGTAGTGGTAAAAAGATACTGTAAAAAGCTGAAATGACAAAGGGGGTGAGCAAAAGCAGCAGTACAAACGCGACTGAATAGGCGTCCACCGCAGCTAGCCCAGCAACCATTAATCTAAACCAGATGGGCAAACTCAAATGGACAATCAGTGTAAAAACTGCCAGCGGCTTTAAATGATTTAACCGAATGGGTTCTGAAAGCCTATATCCGACGGAAATGCCCGCAAAATAAGCGGCACTCACTAGCAGAATAACCAATTCTGTGCCAAACAAAAGTGCGGTGAGTTCCCGCACCAAAACCCACTGTATCAAAATGAGGTTCATGCCGCTAAAAAATATCAAAGCCAAAGGCGCAAAGATCACCCGGTGCCAAGCCGGATGACCTTTGATAGAAGACAGACTTGATATAGGAGGAACGGACTTAATCGTCATCACCCATACCCATACCGTCATCATCATCGTCCCCATCCCCTTCGCAGCGGGCACGCCATCCATGTGCCGGTGCCCAAGGGGGTGGGCCATGACTACAATCCGAGTCATCACGGAAGAATTCATCATCTAGGACAAACACGTCCACATCTACAAAGACAATGACTACAGCGACGATGATAATGGTGTTATTGCTGCTGACCGTGAGATCGCCTTCAATGTGCAGCATATCACCGATCTGGACTGCGGCGGATAGTGGATTATTGGGGTCTAGCTGAATCGTAATGTTGTTAATGACGATCACATTGAGGTTGATAACCGTCACGATGCCTTCGACAACGACAATCGGTGGCAACGTGCCTATAGCAGTTGGGGTAGCGGTTGCAGGTGTGCCGCTGGGGGTGGCGGTCACGGTTTGTGTACCTGTCGGGGTGGGGGTAGGCGTGTTTAAACATCCGCCAAGTTGCCCATTATTATAGCTATCCAAGATGCCTGCGCCTGTCACCATCACCTGCCCTTCAGCGGATGAGGGAGCGACACTATAGGGTAAGCTACCCGGATAACCCGCCAAAATGCCGTCCATCTGAGCAATGGTCGCGCTCACCGGATCACCACTAAAACCCTGCGCCACATTCAATTTGGCAGCAATCAATTGATGAGCGAGATTGAGACTGGCATCGCCGGAGACTTCTGAATTGAGAAGCGCTAATAATTCGGCTTGACTATAGGCTTGGCTGCCGAGTGTCAAGGAGGTTACGGGCCAATTCGCGCCATGGTTTTTCCAATACCCCTGTGATTTGGGACATTGACCATTGTCATCACTATCATCATCATTGTCATCGTCAGGGGGCAGACCTACTGTCGCGGTGGAGGTGGGAGTAGGTGTGGTTTGCGAAGTAATAATGATGGTGATACTTTGAGCAACCACAAGGTTCGCCTGAACTTGCACCCCTTGTACGCGGATGGTCATACCGACTTGCAGGGTCGAGCTAATTTGCACATTGGCAATATCCACTGAGATGCCATCAATCACCACAGTATTTGTGGTAAGCGAGTCAATTGTCCCCACAAAGTCTACTGGAGTGCCGTTTTGTGGGTCTTGGGCTGTCGCATAATGGGCAACAAGCAATGAACCCAAAATAAGGGCTGATAAGATCAAACTTAGGATGCCGATGCGTCGAAAAGAGGATAGTGTGTTCATATGCGGCAAATCCCTTTCAATTTTTAATGACCCAAAAGAATTCGGGTCTCGACATAAGGTAAACCGCGTTTACACCTCAAACATTACAGTGGAATTGTCAGCATTTTGTTAAGATGTCAATTTGCACCTAAGCCCATTATTGGGTTGGGCCTGAATCTAACGGCCTCAAGCCCCATCTAGCCAGCAAATTTATCCACCTTCGCTATAATCTGTAATGAAGCATCACCAATCTCTAGGGAGCCGCCAAACTCTCATGGACTTACAGGCTACTTTTACCCAAGCCTCAATCAAAACGAGCCAAAATCTAAAAACGATTGCGCGTGAATCGGCTGTCCGTGAACTCTCTCAACTGTCGCTGCCGGAAATTGATGCAGTAGCGGACTTGGTAGCGCAGGTTGTGCCAGCAGGCAATGTACCGGGCGTGATTCTAAGTGGCCTCGCCCGTTTACCGAGCCGCCGATTACCCTTGCAAAACGTTCAGCGCGACATCAATCTGTTATTTAGAGGGGTGGAACAAACTTTAGATAAAGTCGTGTATGGGGCTTTTTTTGCGGGGCCAGCCGCCGTCATTTGGGGGTATCAGAATCTCCTGAAGTTGGCTGGAAAAGACCCAGAAGAATCTTTTCCAGAAGGGACATGGCAGTTCTATCTGGATTATGCCTTACGTGAAGACACGGCCCGCCATGCCAACGAGACACATGGTTTTGATACCGCGCTCAAGCAGCATAAGATTGATCTATCTTTGGTTGATCGGGCGACTGCATGGGCCATGACCGCGATTTATACCCTCCATCAATATACTCGATTGTTGGAAAATGAATGGCGCGAGCGCATCTATACCTCCATCCTGCAAAACCTGACCACCGATCTGCCGGATGCCGCCCGCTACAGACGGGTATATAGTGAATGGGAAAAACAGCGGCCCTACGGGAGAGGGCGGGATGCTACCTCAGTTGAAGACTACCCCCAATATCGCCGTCACAAATTTGACCAATTTTGGGCCAAGATAATCGAGCCTTTGGATAGCACACTAAAACATGAACTAGAACAGCGTATTAACGTTGCAGAGAATGAATCTCTGGCCGACTACCAGCGGCAACTCTCCATATTGGCCTATTTGGAACCGACGGCATATGGTGAGAAGCGGACACCAATTCGACTTGAGGAGGTTGCTATTGGGGTAATTTATCGTGGCTTTTACTACCTACTGCCAGTTTGCCAAGCAGGTACGGCACAAGTCGCGGATGTCCATCATATTCGGAGGCACTTGGCGACGATACTATCCCAGCCAACGAACGGCACATCAGATGGCTTATCGTACCTAGCAAGTATCAAGCGTCCGGTTTTGGGTGGCCTCCGTTCCAAATTAAGTAAGGAGTTCCAGCAAGCACTCGAAACACTGCGTTTTGCACCCATACTTATTAACCTTGATCGCCGCCCTCGAAATTTTCCTCTAAGTCAAGTCCGACAAGCCGAACGCGGCGTTGGGGATCATGCCCTCACTATTTTTGATACAGGTGAGACGATGGTGTTTGACCAATCACACATCTTTTTTGATGGCGCGTGGGGATCGGCGTTGGCAGAGATAATGACGAATGAGGCATTGTCATGGGCAGTCTATTTGTTGAATTTGCCTCCTGCACAACCCAAGCAAACACAACCAACCTCTTTGCCATTTCACCTCACTACTGCCGACAGAAGACTGATTGAGAATCAGCCCCATGTGATGGCCGAAGCCAGTGCTGAGACAGATAACATCAAGTTGAGACCCATTCTGTCGCTACGAAATTTATTCAAGCAGCGCAGTGATCTCATTCAACTAACTGTCAATGATCTGCTGATTTTGTACCGCGCCTTACATAGCATGACTTACGAACCGTCGCCTACCCTAATCGGCCAACTAGAGGAGCTAAGTCCCCGTATCAGAGACATGAAAAGGGTTTTGGAGGTCATCAATGAGAGGCAAAATCCGGTTATTCTCATTCCAATTGATGCCAGCCCACGATCCCCACGTGATCGCCTTCACCCGATGACATTTGAAGTGCCACTTGCAGAATTGGATTTTATGGGACTACATGATGAGGTGATTGGCGCACTAAATGCTTACGAAAGCGCCACTGGAGACCGCGCCCCTTATTATCAGCGATTTGATGACTTACAGCGGCAATATTTGGCGATGCTGGCAGGTTTTGGTGAAATCTTGAGCCGTGCTAAAAAAATTGCCATTGAAGGGGAGAGTATGAGTGTTGGTACTATCAAGCTCCTCGCCCATATTCCGACCCCTTTACAACGATTACTAGATGAGGTTCCGGGGCGGTTTGATATGCTGAATGATCTTATTAAAGGGCGGGAGGTATTTTCAAACGTCGGGGCCGTTGTAAAATCCAGCACTCTGACGCGGTTTATCAGTGCGAAAGACGACAACGACAAAAAACTATTGGTCTGGGGAGTGATTACAGATGCGAATGGTGTCATGCGTTTATCATTGCGTGATTTTCGAGCGCATGTTGGGATTTTGCAGGCCGCAGGATACCCTGAACTCGCTCAACATATCACGCAGGATTACCTTGAAAGCTACGCACTTGGCCTGAATCATTATGTTGATGATTTGCGCCGAATCACACTCACCAGCCGCGAAACACGTATTCAAAGATAGGATTAGCACCCATTGAACGACCCTTTAATTGGTAGACAGGTAGCAAATTTTCGTATTGAGCGAGTGCTTGGACGGGGCGGCATGGCACAAGTCTACTATGGACGAGATGTTAAACTGCAACGCCCTGTCGCGGTTAAAGTCATTGATGCGAGTTTTCGCGGCAATCCTGCTTATGCCCGCCGCTTTGTGCAAGAAGCCAGAACCATTGCCACATGGCGACATGAAAACATCGTACAGATTTACTATGCCGATAATGAGAGTGATCTTTATTATTTTGTGATGGAATATCTTGATGGCCTCGATTTGGCGGGGTTGCTTGCACGATATTTGCGTAATGGCGAGTTAATGCCTCTAGAGGATGTCATACGGATTGGTCGAGCCATCGCCAGCGCATTAGATTATGCCCATCAAAAGGGTGTGGTTCACCGCGACGTCAAACCATCAAATGTGATGGTGGCGACAGATGATCGTATTGTATTGATGGATTTTGGCCTCGCCTTAGACTCTCATCAAGGCACGATGGGCGAAGTATTTGGCACGCCTCACTATATTGCCCCTGAACAAGCCCGCAATTCCAGTAATGCCGTTCCTCAGTCCGACCTTTATTCGTTAGGCATTATCTTGTATGAAATGTTGACAGGCACTGTTCCGTATGATGATCCTTCGCCCACTGCTGTTGCCCTACAACATCTAACTCTCCCGCTTCCACCGCCGCGTGAACGCAATCCCGCATTAAATATAGAGACAGAAGCAGTGTTGATTAAGGCGTTGAGCAAATCACCCGCCGATCGTTATCAAAAAGGGTACGAATTGATGGATGCTCTGGAAAAGGCCGTAAGTGCCCATTCCTTTGCATCCCCCATCGAACTCCCTCCGCTCCCAGCTGGAATGGAATTCCGTCCTCAAACATCCCTATCACAAGTCAGTGTTGCAGATTGGCTGGCTCGCCATACCCAAGAAACCCAGACTTCGACGGCTTACCCAATCCCCGGCCTTCCTCCTACCCGCCGCAGCCTTCAAACATCAGAAGTGAGCCGACAAGCCCCACCTCCGAATATGGCCTCGTCTAGCAAAAAATGGGGATGGTTGATTGGTGCTAGTTTAGCTTCTGTTTTAATTGTTGGGTTAGCCATCGCAGGATTCGTTTTGTTGAGCGGTGATGGAAATGAGGATAAACAGAATGTCGGTGCTACGGCAACCGTAGAACCTTCAATAACAGCTACTATAGGAGTTTTGGTCCCACAAGATGCAGCAACGTCCATCCCAACGCTTACTGCAAGTCCAACGGAAGCTATTAGTGTGGCCGGGATACAAACGGTCGCTACCTCTTCTCCCACACCCACGCTCACAGCAACCGCTACTTCAACAAATTCGCCTATTCCAACAGCACCTGCGAGTCTGACCCCAACAATTGAGCAAATCAGTGTTTCTGCTGTCCCGACCATTAAATATCCGAATGGTCGGCGTGTGATACTACTCTATAATGCGGACAGTTTTTATATTCTAAATGTCTCAGGTGGCAGCCTTCAGGCGGCATCTTTTGGGTTCGAGCGCATTCTCAATGAGGGTAACTTTTTGAATCGTTTCTACGGTAATCAATTGGCACGCTTCTATCCGACCCTTGACTCGAATTATTGTGCCCGGATGGAAATTTTGCAGCGAACGGGGTATCTCCGACCAAGCGACTGCCGGGGTTACAATAGTAGCATCACCCCACAGGCCCAAGACAGCTTTGTATTTTGGACCCCTGACCCACGTAGTATGCAATTTCGTGTCTTATGGAATGAAGAAGAAATCGCTCGATGTGAAATTAGCGCGGAGCGTTGCGAGGTGTATTTGCCATGACAATACCGAATATTCCAGACTCACTACCGGGGCAAATGCTAGACGATTATCTGATCGAGACATTGTTAGGGCATGGCGGTATGGCACGAGTTTATCGTGCTTGGGATACCAAAGTACGTCGTTATGTGGCGATTAAAGTTATTGACAAATCATTCCGAGGCGAAGCGGATTACATTGAACGATTTAAGCGCGAGGCACAGGCCATTGGGCAGTTACAACATCCCAATATCGTTACGCTCTATCGCTATGGTGAAGCCGAAGGGGTGCTTTACATGGCGATGCAATACATCGAGGGGGCTGATCTTGCCACGCTGTTGGAACAATTTCACCATAAAGATGAATTTATCCCACCAGAAGATGCTAACCATATCATCCATGAAATCTGTGCAGCGCTGGACTATGCCCATAGTCGAGGGGTAATTCATAGGGATGTTAAGCCGAATAATATCCTTATCAGCAAAGAAGGTCGGGCTTTTTTGACGGATTTTGGACTGGCACTACTCACCGAGGTTGGAACACAGGGTGAAATCTTTGGTTCGCCGCATTATATCTCACCTGAACAAGCGATTTCCTCGTCCGGAGCTATCCCTCAAAGTGATTTCTATTCATTGGGGGTTGTTTTATATGAGATGTTTACAGGGCAAGTTCCCTTTAACGCCGTCAACCCACTAGACATTTCAATGCTGCACATGACCGAGCCGCCGCCGTCACCTCGGCAACTACGCTCAGAAATCACACCGGAGATTGAAGCGGTTATCCTGAAAACACTGGAAAAAGAACCCTTTAATCGCTATCCAAGCGGGGCAGCATTAGCGACTGCACTTGATCATGCTATTCAGTCGAATACATTGGCTGCACGCCAGAGTATTCTTGAGGCGGTCACCTTAGAGGTTAAACGTAATCCACTCCCTCCCGCACCAGCCATAGCCAACGCACCACTCCCAACGCGACCAATTCCACCCAAATTGGCAACGGGTCCAACTGCCTCTGCTCCTCCCACTATGCCACACCGTCAGTCAAATCAGCAGTGGATATGGGCAGCCGTAGGCGGAGGAGCGGTTTTGCTGCTTCTTTTAATTGGTGGACTCGTTCTATTGCTGACCAGCGATGATGAAAAAGAATCTGCCGAATCCCAAAGTCAAAATCCTGAAACCTTATCCCTAATGCCAAGTGAGGCTGTTATCGGAACGCCTGCTCCGACTGTGACACTGGCCGTTGGGCAGCCTTCCGTTTTACCTGTTTCAACCACCACCCCATTCCCCACTCTAACCGCTTTCGCAGCAGCCACAATTCCGGACCCCACCCTCGCCCCAACACTTACTCTGCCTGTAACAGTGAGTTCTGGGGTCGCTATTTCCACACAGGTTACACCACCCGTTGCTGGAAATTACGCCATGACTATAACACAGGGGAAAAAAGACAGTCTAATCATTGCCAATACCAGCCAAACGCTGCTGAACCCCGCTTTATTGGTATTTCGAAATAGCAAGAATAACCTTGAGACAACATTCCAAGACATTTCACCATTATTTAGTGGTCAGTGCTTCGGGATAGTAAAACGCGCCTCCGATTCGATCAACCAACAAGACGTTAATTGTGCTTTGGTCGCTGGCCCAGTGGTGTTAGAAGGCAAGGAATTTTGGAAAGAGCCGTTTGCGGTTTATTACGATACGGTACTGGTCGGATTTTGCGAATCTGACCCCTGTTCCCTTGAGTTTGCTCCTCAACAACCTATCAATGAACCACAAGTCGGCTATGCACTGATGATTGGTCGAGATAAAGATAGCCTTGCCGTTTTTAACTTGACAGTGGCAGGACTACCATTAGCGCATTTGAGCCTTGTCAATCAAAGTGGGCAATTGAGTGGCACACAGTGGCAAATCGCCGCACTAAATAATGGACAGTGTGTTGTAGTTCGTACCAAAGATGAAGCGCATTCGCCGCCGGGCTTGTGTAACGACTCTAGTGAAGTTGTAAGTGCCTTGAGGCAGACCGAGAATTTTTGGGAACGACCTTTTGCAGTCTACTATGCAAATCGCATGATTGGCTTTTGTGGCGAGAATACCTGTACAATAGACTTTGCAGTCCCCTTATCTTTCCTGATTCCACCAGACCGAAT
Organism: Chloroflexota bacterium; assembly: GCA_013112715.1. Lineage (GTDB taxonomy): Bacteria > Chloroflexota > Anaerolineae > Aggregatilineales > J027 > CFX10. The sequence continues at coordinate 49,803 of JABFGB010000015.1, read as the reverse complement.
AAATGTACCACCAGGGAGCATACTGTTGACAGGCGGCATCGGCCTTTCGACCGGTACACAACTGCCACCCGGCGATATCCAAATTGAAGGGTATTGTACTGGCTTAGGCTATACTGCCGACCACACAGAGACAGACTGGTTCTGTAAGGATGCAGCGAACAATCCTGTTTTACCGATTGGCGTAAACGAACTGGATGCCATTTGCCGGGCCACCTACAATCGGCAAACTGCCTTCGCCCTACTTCAAGGCAGTAGCCCAACCACCGCCTTCAATTGGCGATGTTATGGCTACTAGCCCTTCTAAATCTAAGGGCTATCCTCAATTTCTCAATCCGCAATTTCTGCCGAGTTGTGTGTCGGGAGAGTGTGGCACCCGTAGGCGGAGGGGTAAATCCACTTGAACCCATTGCAGATGGGGGTAAAGAGTTTCTACAAGCAGGCAAGGCACGCCAAGGCGATACGGGAATACATGGGAGTCGAACCCACCACGGACAGGCACGCTGCCCGTCATCGGTTTTGAAGACCGAGAAGTCCACCGGGACTCATGCACTCCCACTCTTTATTATACAAACCTAGCACGGGCTTTCCAATGCTGTGCAATTAGGAGACTTGAGTATATGGCCTTCGGGTGTACGCTGCGTGGCCCCCTGCGCTTCCAGATAGTCTAGGAAGGGCATCGGCAATACGCCGTGATGTTGAGAAGGCATCGCGTAATTCCCCGATATTGATGACTCCATTTTCCTCAAGACGGTGACACACATACCGCAGCATTTCACGGTAGGTATCCAGAAGCAGCAATACATCTGGTTTCAAAAAAACAAGTTCGCAGTCTTCAATCAACATTTGCAGGATGCTCTCCTCTACATAATAGAGAGCTTCCCTGTGCGACGGCGGATTATAGGGTTGCCCCTGAAACAACGATAATAGGCTGGTGATCTGTTCTTGCTAGATGTGCGCTCTCCTGACGAATATGCGGAGGGCCATATCGAAGGCGCGGTGAATGTTCCCATTGAAACCGTCGCCGATAATCTGGCGATGCTGCCTGCTCTGGATGCGAACATCGTCGTCTATTGTGGCAGCGGCCACCGTTCTGCCATCATAATGGAAGTCCTTAACCTGTTGGGCTATACCAATGTCCGCAGTTTGTTGGGTGGCACCAAGGCTTGGATGGCCTCCGAATTACCCGTCACCGATGTACCTGCCACTGTCGAACCCGGCACGATGCCTGCCGTTAGTGGCTGAATATCTCGCCAACCTGCCCGCCGGATATTATACGGTCAAAGCGGAAGATTTGAGTGCCGAACTAGCTGAAAGCCCAGTGGTTCTAATTGACCTGCGTACCGATGGTGAATATGCCGAAGGCTTCATTGAAGGGTCGCTGCACATCCCATTTGCTGACTTTATGACCCGTATCAGCGAAGTGCCCACTACCGGCCTTGTTGTCCTCTATGACAATCCCACCCACCGCAGCACCATGGCGATGGTCATGCTGCAACTGCTGGGTTATACCGACATTCGTGTCTTGGCGGGCGGCTCCGGCGCATGGGCGAGTGCAGGGCTGCCCTTGGTCACGGAATAAATTGGAAAACATGGGTTCTCAACCGAATCCAGTAAAAACAAGTTCATAAGGGGCCGTCCGATAGGTAGCCAACCTCACCCCCCAGCCCCCTCTCCAATCGGCGAGGGGGAGTCGAAAACGCCTTCGTGAAAATCCTCTCCAAGATGGAGAGGGTTGGGGGTGAGGCCAACCGACACATGGCTTGACCTCCTTGTATTCCCCTGTTAGCCGTTTATTACAGTTGGTAGGCACCGAGCGGTTACGGACGCAGCCCCAGATCATCTGCCATTTACGGCGTATAATACCTGTCAACCCATGCCCAACAGTTGTAGAACAATCGTCCTTCGATTTGCGCGAGGGTGTGCCAAATTTAGGATGGGGTGGGTACAATTAGCCAATTTATCACACAATATTGGAATTCATATGGCAGACGAAACGACGCAGCAGCAGACATTAGCGGCTTTTCACCCGACCAATTTTGGCTTGGTGCAGCGCATGGATGTGCCGAATCCTGAAGAAGAACGGGCGTGGGTTTCGCAGATCGCAGGCATCGGGCCGGTTGCGTTTACGACGCTTTCATGGGCACACGCCAACGGTACCACCACATGGACGGACGCCGATGGACACGATCACCCTGTCAGCTTCTTGGAATTGGTCAGCCGATTGCAGGGCCAAGTTTGGGGTATGGGCGACTTTGATGTGCTGCCGCCGATTGGTCTGGCAAAGGTCGAAGAAAGTGGTGGGTGTATCGGGGTGGCCTATCGTGCCGACACGGGCTTTAACAGTGCGGGGTGGTTGGGTTTTGTGATGGGTTTTGGCTCGCCGGGCGGGGTGCTCTATTCGCACATGCTGGCGACCAACCCGACGGCCCGCAATAACAACATCGGCTGGTTGCTGAAGGTGATGCAGGCCTATCATGCCGTTCGTTTGGGGCACACCGTGATGCGCTGGACGTTCGATCCGATGCGCGGTGCCAATGGAATGCTCAATGTGGTGAAGCTGGGTGGGGCGCTCGATTTATATATTGTGGATTATTATGGCGGCTGGTCGAACGCGCTGTATGGACGTGTACCGACTGATCGCTACAAGGTGCGTTGGTCGCTGAATGATGCGGGGGTACATGAGCGGCTGCGTCAGATTTACAGCGGGACGTATCAACCCACCGGATTAGATGAGGCGAGTGCCTTGCCACAAGCCACTGGCGCGACAATAGATGAATTGACCCAGACCCAACCGCCGCGACTAGCCTTTGCGATTCCGGGCGATATTGACACCCTTTCATCAGAAAATCCGCGCTATGCCCTTGAGAAACGGGCTGAAATGCGGGCGGTGCTCTCGCGTTTGCTCGAGACGCGGCGACCCGTCTATACTGACACCCATACCTTTGACCCGGCGCGGTTGGGCGTAGAGGTGACACCGGGCAAGTATCAAGTCACGGATTTTGTGAGCGCGGTGGTGGATGGCGAACGGCGCAATTATTACGTGCTGACGCTGAAGTAATATCCCCACCCCCGGCACTTCCCCAAAGCATTAGAGAGGGAAGAAAAAACGCAATTAATCATTTTTTGAGGATACGATTTGATGAGCGACCAACTACCACAGGATTATGCCGCACCAGACCTGCCGGAACATGACCCGTTTGAACTGAGTGAGGCGACGATTTATCACCTTGCGCCAGAGTTAAATTTCCCCTTCACGACCTCCTTCGGCAGCTACAAACGGCGCGATACGGTGCTGCTGGCGCTGAGAACCACCGATGACTTGGTTGCGTTGGGCGAAGCGCCAACCCTGCCCGACCCCGCGTTTGATTCGGAGTATGTATACGGGGTGATAGATGTCTTGCAGCGGTTTTTGTTGCCGATGGTGCGTGACCAACTCGGCGGTACAGTAGCCCATTACGATGATTTCTGGACGACCTTCAAAAAAATTAAGGGCCATCATTTCGCCAAGTCGTCTTTTGAAAGCGCCTATTGGCAATTGGTGATGCAGCAGTTGGAGCAGCCGTTGGTTGCGCTGTGGGGTGGGGTGCAGGAAAGTGTCCCCGCTGGATTCAGTTTGGGGGCCAAGACCGCCGAGGAGATTTTTCAGCGGGCGGCGGCGGCAGTTGAACGGGGATTCGGGCGTATCAAGGTCAAAATTTGGCCTGAGTTGGATGTGGCCCATGTCATCGGCACCCTGCGCGAAAAATACCCCGATGTGATGCTCCAAGTGGACGCGAATTCGGCGTTTGACCCACGTGACCCCGACCATCAGCGCGTGCTCTCTTCGCTGGATCAATTCGAATTACTCCTGATTGAACAGCCCTTCCGCCACGATGATATTTTTGACCATGCCCGTTTTCAGGCCGAGCACGATTTACGCACGCCGATTACACTGGATGAGAGTATTAAAACGCTAGAAGATGCCCGCACCGCAGCCGAAATTTGGCGCATGTTTGGCATCAGTGACCGCCTATTTTTGAATATCAAGCCGCCGCGTGTTGGGGGCTATTGGCAAAGTGTGTTGATAGCGGATTTGGCCTTGCAGGAACATTTGGAATGTTGGGTGGGGGGGATGCTGGATATGACCCCCGGTAAATGGATGAACATCACCTTTGCCTCACACCCGGCCTGTCGTTTACCCGGCGACCATATGCAGCCACAGCCGTACTATCAACAAGATATTGCCACACCGCTACCCACTTTGAACCCCGACAGCACCATCACCGTACCTAAGACAGGCATGGGCTGTGAAATTGATTGGGCTGCGGTGGAAAAAATGACCGTCGGAAAATGGATCGTGAAAATGCGCTAGGTTGGTTAGGAGGTGTCGAAATGGGTAGACGATGGAGCGTAGGATGGTTGGTCATAACCATCGCAGTTATAGGGATGTGGATGCCGCCGCAGGTGAGTGCTCAAGACCCCCTAACGCAGAATTATACTACGTCGGATGGACGGCTGACGGTCAGTTATCCCGAAACATGGGGTGCAACTGAATTCTTTGGCGTCATGTTGAGCAACGACGCGGTGCTGCTAGAAACCTTTGATTTTGAAACCCTCCCCGACGACGTGTTTCTGCTCATTATCGCGGGCGGGCCGATTAATGAACTGATTGATTTTGGAGGCAGCGGTACATTTGAAGAAGATGTGCTGGCCTTTGCCCAAGACGAAGCCGACGACACCTTTACCGAATATGTTGGGCCAAAAATTGAAGAGTTCGGGGGGCACACCGCCTATCGTACCATCGGGCAGTCCGGCGGCCAAGAAGCGATCTATATGTATATTGATTTGGGCGGGGGCAACATGTTGGAAGTGGTTGTCTTTGCGAATGAAGGTGTCATTCAGCAGTATGGCAAGACGATTGAAGCGGTGGTGCTTTCGGCTCAATATCATGCCCCGGCTGAACCCGTTGTATCGGGCAGTGTGATCTGGCAGCAAATGGAGCGCTTTGATTATGAAGATTTTGCCCCCATCGGGTCGGTTGTGGTCGGCCCGGACGACACGATTTATGTCGCGGGGTACTACAGCGGCATCAACGTCTATGATAGTGAGGGCGATTTGCAGGAGGTGATTGGCGATACCCAGTTGACCAATCGCTGGTCGGGGTATGCGGAAGATTTTGCGGTTGCGCCGGATGGAACATTGTGGGTTGTGGATGCCAACCAGCATGTTACCCACATAGAGTCAAACGGCGAGATTTTACATACATGGGGCGAACTGGGCCAAGACAGTGGCGAATTTGGTGAGTATTCGCCGGGCCAGATTGAAGTAACCCCCGATGGTCGGGTGGTGATCCAAGATCGGCAGGACTCTGAAGAATTTTATACCATGACCCGTATCCAGATTTGGGATGAAGAGGGGACACTGCTCAACGAGTTTGTGCCGCAACCTTCCGGGCCAAACTCCACCATCACAGGGTATGCCGACATCGAAATGGGGCTGGATGGCACGCTGTACATCGCCGGGGATTATGAAATCTGGCGCATGGATTTGCACACGGGCACGCTTTCGCAGGTACGGCTTGACCCCATCATGTCAAGTTATGCCTATATTGACTCCTTTGCGATCAGTTCAACAGGACATCTCGTCGTGGCAAGTTCGGAGGGTGGCATCTATTGGTTTGATGCTCAGGGGGGCTATATCAGCCAATATGGGCAAGAGCAGGTATTGAGCGATTATGACTCGGATGCGCCACCTTTTATGGATGGCGAATTCTACAGTCCACGTGGGATGGCAGTGCTGTCGAATGGGCACGTCGTTGTTTCAGATTACAACTATACATGGTGGCAGGTGGTGGTGTTCACCTTTGAAGAATAATCAGAGCGGTCTTAATCTGAGGCTTTCGTAGGGCGGGAATTGTTGTGCCCGCCCATTTCCTACAACATGTCCGCTAAACTGAAGTTCCACGCGATAATGGTGGCGCTGTCTCGCCCAGCCCCACGATGCACGTCCAGCAGAGCATTTTCAACCGCCAGCAGCAGGGTTTCGCGCTGACCATCGAAGGCAGGTAGGAACGCCCGATACAGATACATAGGATTTTCATAGGGGCGGTTGCCAAACTCCAGCAGGCCATCCGTCACCATCAAGACGAGGCTGTTACCGGAGAGGTTGGTTACGCCGCGTGTATAGGTTGGCACAGGCTGGTCAAAGCTGTTGATGTGCCCAATCCACTCATAAAAGTTACGCTGATTCAGCGCGAATTGACCCATCCCCGCCAATTGGGGGTCGAGTACGTAGGTCACACAGTCCCCGATAGACAGCCACCACAAATAATCGCCTTTGCGGGCACAAAACATCAGGGAGGCTTCCCCTTTGACGCGCTTACACTGTTCTCGAAACCACACTGAGCGAAAAATCGAAAGCAGGTGGTGTTCCAATTGGGTAAAGGCGGTTTCAACTGGCCCGGCCAAGATACCGACAATATTGCGGCGCTCACTATCAATCGAGTAAAGCAGTAATTCGGCGCTCTCGGTAGTCAGATGGGCGTCAATAATCATGGCAAATTCCCAACTGCCATCCGCTGCGCTGTACACCAATGCGCCATCTTCGTTTTTGTTCGCCCCCGCCCGCACATTGCCACCATAGCGTCCGATCACGACTTGGCGACAAGCGGTAATGGCGGGATCATCAAGGTGCATAGATTCGCTGCCGACCCATGTAAAGGCATGAATTGGTACGGCTAAAGGATCAGTGGGCACGCTTATCCCTCCATGTGCGTGAAGAATTCCGAAAAAATATAATAGTCGTTTCACCTGACTAATACAACAGCAAATCTCGTGATGCCCCTTGATTGAGTCGCATGGAAGGGCCAAAAAGGGTTCAACTATCCCCAAATTTTGCTTCTGCGTACAATAGGCACGGCCTACCTTTACCATCTTCAGGAGCAAACATGCGTAAACCGATCTTGGCTGTAGTCTGTCTCATGATCTTACTCAGCCTTTTGTCCTTTTCACCGCCGCGATTCACACACCCCGTCGTACAGGCCCAAGCCACCAGCCACCCGCGCCTGTGGATACGCCAACAAGATGCCGCCACGTATCGGGCATGGGCGAATTTTGATAATCCACTATTTGTGCAGTTAAATGCGATAGCCGAAGAGGGGCGTGGATTGTTCGAGAGTGGCATTCTGCCTGTTGAGGATTATGGCACGACGGCATGGGAAGAATATCCAACTGAAAATTATGCCATGCTCTTCGCGTTTATGTCGCTGATTCATCCCGACGAAGCCACGCGCCAAACGTATGCCGACTATGCCCGTACTCTGTTGATGCACGTGATGAATGCGGCCTTGCCCGGTGTGGCCGAAGCCCCGTTTCAATATGAAGCCTTCGCGCTGAGTGACCGTTCGCGCTGGTATGGTCTCGGCTTTCCACTGACGGTAGATTGGATTTATCCGACCTTGACCGATACAGACAAGGCCGCCATCCATACGGTTTTTAGCCGCTGGTGTGCCGAAAATCGCACCGCAGGCACAACCACCAATAATCACCCCGAACCTGTGGGTGTGGTCAATGACCCCGTGCTAGTACAAGATCGCGCCTATATCCGCTTCAGCAGCAACAATTATTATGCGGCCCACATGCGGAACATGGGGTTGATGGGCCTTGCGCTCGACTCTGCCGATGACGCGGACGGTGCATTAGCGACCTGTTTGAGTGAATCGGTTGGGGCGTGGCTGTATGTGACCGACTTTTTGCAGCGCAACGATGTGCGGGGTGGCATGTCGGCGGAGGGGTTGGAATATAGTCCGCAGACGAATGGGTATACTTTGCAACTGCTTTTGGCGCTGTACACGGCGGGGATAGGGACAAGTTTGGGTCAGCAGGCCAGCATTGACGATAATCCGTTCTGGGAGGACAGTGTAGCGGCCTATATCCATTCATTGAGTCCGCGCCCCGTGTTATTTGACTGGCGCGGGGAAGCCTATCAACCTGCGTGGTATGGCAGCGGCCAAAACTATTATATGCCCGACCCGATTGAATCGTTCGGGCCATTGGGCATCTATGACCGATTGACGGGGAATACTGAACGGCTGAACACCCTGCGCTGGATTGAGACATTCACCCCGATTGGCGGCGAGGCAGGATTCTTTGATCGCATGAATTTTGAGCAATTCCATGTGCCCATTCTCTACTTCCTGCTGTTCGATCCGACCCTACCACCCCCCACCGACCCACGTGCTGATTGGCCGACCAGTTTCTATGCTCCCGGAATGCGGCGTTATCTCGCCCGTACCGATTGGTCGCCCGATGCGGCGTTTTTTACCTATAGCAATAGCTGGAATTGGGTGGATCATCAGGCTGCCAATGCCAACGCCATTGAATTTTATCGACAGGGTGAATGGCTGACCAAAGTGCGCGTCGGTTATGACCTAGATTATCTTTCCAGTGACCAGATGAACACCCTCGCCATTCAAAACACCCAACCTGAACCACAGGATTATCGGCAGATGTTGTGGGAGCGCGGTTCGCAGTGGCTCTATAATCCCGCAGGTGACCCGGCGGAACCTGTAATCACAGAAGGGGAGGGGTATGTAGCGATTTATGGGGATGCCACCAACGCCTATAACTCGACCTATGAAAATATGCTGGATGTGCAGCACGCCAGTCGTAGTGTGGTGTGGCTCAAACCGGATGTCCTAGTGATCTATGACCGCGCCGTGACCACCTCACCCGGCTTTAAGCGGTTCTGGCTGAATCTGCCTGCGCCTGCCACCACTGACGGAAACGTTACCACGATGGTGACTGCTTCCGGCCAACAACTACAAATTGTCGCGCTGCTGCCGACCGAAATCTCCACCTCGGTGATTGAACTCAGCGATGAGCCAAGCGGGTCGCCTGCGGTGGGGGAGACTATGACCCATCGTTATGGCACGGAAGCGGTGGGGAATCCAACCGAAGCCGTGTTTATACACGTGCTGGTCGGCTTAGATGCGGGGGCGACTGCGCCGGCGATTACCCTAGTGAATGCCGATCCCAATGCGCCGGTGGTGCAAGTCGGGGACAGCCTCGTGACTTTTGGTGATCAGGGCCGCGAGATTGGCGTGCAGCCGTAAAAATTCGATAAGAATCATCCCCACCCCAAACCCCTCTCCATACAATGGGGAGGGGCTTTAAGACAACGTTTTCTTGCCCTTGCCTATTGGAAAGGGAGTGGGGGTGGATGATTATTGCTCCATCATCATTTCGGCGTCAGCGACCAGATGGGCCACAATGAATTGTTCAAGGCTGGCGCGTAGGCTGGTACATTCGGCGGGTTCGCCTGCGACATTGCCGGGAGCAAGCACGGTCATATCACCCATCGCTTCATAGCCCATCGCGGCATCATACCCTGCCAAAATGCCAGCCGCGTCCATACCCATCATTTCTTCGACCATCATGTTGGTGGCTTCGGCGGCGGCCATCTCTTCATCGGACATCTCATCCATCATGGCGGTCATCATGGCAACGGTGTCTTGGATGAGATAGGTGTACTGCCCATAATCGAAGGTAGGCATCTCGCTCATCATCATTTCGTCCATGCCCGAAATGTAATCATATTCGTGTTCTGCCAAGAGCAGCAGCAGAATCAGGGTGGAATCGCAGGTAATCCCCATTGAGGCATCATCTTGGGCTTCGGCGGTGCGGGGGGCGGTGTCCCGATTGAACAGGAGACCCGCCGTAACCGAGGTAATGGCAATCAGGGTAACGAGGGTCAATCGAAGCAAAGTACGCATGTTCATTTCCTCCAATGGCATTCAATCAAAAAGAGTAATGCTTGGGAGGATAGCGGGCAGAGATTACGAATTCGTTCCAAAAGGATTACAAAAAGATTACAGGCCGAAAATCAAAAAGAGCGATCCATAGACCGCCCTTTGAAATATCTACCCTTGATTGAAGCGTGTTATTCGCCGTCTGCTATTGCTGGAGCGGTGGGGGCTGCGGACGATGGGGCTGCCGTGTTGCGATTTTGCAAGAAACTGCGCAGGCGGATGAAAAACAGGACCACCAACGCCACCGCGATGAGGGCATAGGTCACTTTGGAATAACGGTCTACTAATTCCATCAGGTCTTCCCAGTTTTCACCGAGAATCAAGCCCCCCACCGCTAAGAAAGTATTCCAAACCGTCGAACCGATGGTGGTATAGGTGACAAATTTCCGCATGGACATCCGATCCATACCGGCAGGCAGGGAGATAAACGTGCGAACCAGCGGGATTAGGCGTCCAAAGAAAATGACCAGTTCGCCACGTGTATTAAAGATATGCAGGGTACGGTCAAGGTCTTTTTCGCTGACCATCATAAAACGCCCATATTTTTTAACAAAGCGCCGCACAACGGGTTCGCCGGCCCACGCGCCAACATAATAGAGGAAGATCGCGCTGGTGATGGAGCCGATATTGCCCGCCAAAATCACCAAGACAATATTCATCTCGCCGCGACCCGCCAAAAAACCTGCAAATGGCATAATCAATTCGGAGGGAATGGGCGGGAAGATCACTTCTAAAAACATCACAATCGTAATACCGGGATAACCGAGGGTTCGGATAACTTCCTGTACCCATTCACTTACGGCATTGAGAAATTCACTCAAGACATTTGCTCCTTGATAACGTCATTCGCTTCATTATTGTGATAGTCGTATGAAAATTCAATGGGGGGTCGTGCAGATTGGCAGATTTTGACAAACTCCGTACACTCTGAAGCCTATTATTCCATCCTATCACGAGAATGGGAACTTTCCTATCATAAACTCCGTCTACACCCAGAACTATCCTTCACATACTCAAATGGGAGTCACTATATGATGAAATTCCATCGTTATCTGTTGATCGCTTTAGCACTAACTTTTGTTAGAATAGGCGGAGTCCACGCCCAAGACGATGCCACAGCAACCACGACATTCTTCATGACGGAGGATGGCGCGTTTAGTGTGCAATTGCCGGAGGGCTGGTATGCGGGTGGTGACGCGGAGTGGTTGGTGGTTTCTAACAACCCAGATCTCACCTATCTCAATGATCTTGCTGTGAGGGAAGCGGGTGATTACACATTTTTGGTCACGCCTGCCTCTCGGAATGAAATGGACACCTCACTGATTTCTGCCGATGCCACCATTTTGGAGATTGCCACTTTTCTTGCCCCATTCTTTGCTAGTGCTGACCCCACTGCTGTCATTGGCGAGGCGGAAAGCCTCACTGATTCGGTGGCCCGTGTCACCCTGTCTAACGACGAACATGATGCGGTGCTGTATGTTGCCGATCATCTCGCCCCCGGTTATTTTAGCGTGACGATTATGGGTGCGGTTAAAGGCGAACTGACGGAAGAAGCGGAGGCTATGATGCTCAATATATTGCAGACTGTCCATTACAGCCTACCACTTGAGCAAACATATGTTGTGGCAGCCAATGGCGTTACCTTCTCTTATCCAGCCGATTGGAAAGCGAACGAAAATGATTTTGGTACGGTTATTTTTGCCGACTCCCAAAATACGCTCGACAATGTTTTCGCCGGAAACGACCCTGCCCCCGGCGAATTTAGCATCTATGCCGTTCCAATATCGCCGGAAGATACTCCAACTGATTTGTCGGGTGAGGGGATGCAAACCTTTTTACACGAGTTTGTTACCAAGGTTGTCTCAACTACGGATGTACATCCGGTAGTCGGCGTCACCATTGAGGATACACATCCGGTGGTTGGTGAGGTTCAATTGCTGGAAAATGAAACCTTGTTGGGTGGGATGATTGCGTATGTACCCGTCACCAATGATATCAGCGAAGGCGGCTTTTTCCTTGTGAATGATAATGGGGTGTTGTGGATTGTGTTATTCGCGGGAGCGCCTGACGAAGGAAGTCAGCTTTTTGGGACGGCCCTTGCCATTGCGAACTCTATAACCTTTACCCCGGCTGAATAATATAGCTTGACCTAAAACTCTTGGAGGGATATATCGAGTGATCCCTCCAAAATGCCTACTCCTCTGTTTGCCTCGATTTGAGTATCTTTCGTAGCACCCGGCTGAATACCTCGGCTTCGTCGTCGCTCAGATGCACAGCGAAAGAGTTCTGGATACCAGCCGCATAGATCGGCCATGCTTTCCGCAGGGCTGCATAACCCGCCTCGGTCAAAACGGCATAATAACCACGCCGATCTTCCGGGTTGGGTTCGCGTTTTAATAGTCCCGCGTTCTCCAATTTATCCACCAAACGGGTCAGGCCGCTTCGACTCAGTACCACTTTATCGGCCAGTTCGTAGAGTCGTAGACGGTGGGCAGGTGCTTCGACCAATTCCACCAGTACATCATACCAGTGCAGCGGAATACAGTCGGCGGCGATGAGTTCGCGGTCAATCGTATCAATCAGCGTGGCATGGGCGGTGATGAATAATCGCCATGCGTTCAGGTGGAGTTCATCGGGTTTTGGGTTCATGGAGGATATTTTAGCAGAAAGTAGTTGCATATGCAATCAATCTGTGATATGCTCAAATATAGTTGCATATACAACTATTGATGATGCAATCAAACAATGGTGGAGAATCACAAGGAGCAGAATCAATGCGTGTTCCACTCATCAATATAAGCGAAATTCCTAGCGAAGGGACGAAGACGGTTGAATTCTTCGGGCGCGAGGTATTGGTGTTTATGGCGGGCGAGAATCCCCGTGCCATTATGAATGCCTGTCTGCACATCGGCGGGCCACTCGAACGGCAGGGCTGTGATTTTGTGTGCCAGTGGCATCAGGCCAAGTATGATGGGGAATCTGGCAAGCGCATCGAAGGGCCAGCACCGAAAGATGCCCGTTTGATGTACATCCCAACGCGCGTGCTAGATGGCGTGCTGACCTATGTGTATGGGGAATAATTTAACCGTGAGCAACAGGGCGATTTTCGGATCGCCCCAACTCGTTTTATGCCTGAGTCAAATCAAGCACCACTTTGCCCCCGACTTGGCGTGTTTCCAAGAGATGATGGGCAAGCGGGGCTTCTTCTAAACGCAGACGACGGGCGACGATGGGTAGGATTTTGCCTGCCGCCAACAAGTCAAAAAGGGCATTTAAATCAGCGTGATAGTGATCGCTTTCGTCGTCAACCCCGGCGAAGAATTTGACTAGCTTGGCGGGGTCGCGGTCATTCATGGCGTTGATGCGCTCAATCTCCGCACCCGCGTTTTGGGCCACATCCTCCCCCGTCATGGAGGACAATCCGTAAACGATCAATCGTCCGTTGGGGCGTAGCAGCCCATAGCTCCGTTCGACATATTCCCCGCCGATAGGGTCAATCACGATGCCTACTCCGTCAGGGGTTTCGCGCCGCATGACCTCCACAAAATCCTGTGCGGTGTAATCAATCGGTTTCGCGCCGAGTTCTTGAATCAATCCCTGTTTGGAACTTGATCCCGTCGCATACATCCTGAGTCCCATCAAGCGGCCCAATTGCAGCAGGGCTGTACCAACACCCCCGCCGCCGCCATGCACCAGCACCGTTTCCCCCGCTTGGGCTGTGGCATCGTAATGCAAAATCTGATAGGCTGTCAGATAATTAAGGACAAGGCAGACCGCCGCTACCGGGTCAAGATGGTTGGGAATCGGGACAAACATGCGTGCCAGTCCGCACACTACTTCACTGTAGCCGAACAGCCGATACGTTCCCGCCTCAGCATCCACTGCAAAAGTCAACCCTGCTACGCACTGACCCACTGAGAATAGGGTGACACCCGCGCCAAGTTTATCCACCACGCCGACGACATCATAACCGAGGGGAAATGGGGGAGGGGGATAGGCTGGTAGGGCGGCCTGCCGTCGGGCCACATCACCCCACGCGACCCCCGCCGCCAACACCCGGACGCGAATTTCGCCGAGGGCCGGTTCAGGGACTTCTGACTCAAACACGTGCAGCACTTCTGGCGGGCCATAGGCAGTGGCGAGAATATGACGATATTTCATTGAGGCGTCTCCAGAGGTTGTCCCCGCCCCAAGTTCGGAACTCGGAGCGGGAATAGGATTTGTCCAAAATTGACTAGGCAGGCTGCGGGGCCGGGGCGAGTTCACGCAGGGCATCGCGGAGATGCAGCAGTGATTCCCATGTTTCTTCGGCGGCTTCTTTCCCAAGCACTTCGAACGGGCTGAAGTAGTTGCGATCTGTGGCGGCCTCGGCCTCATCACGCAGTTTGCGGCCTGTCGGGGTCACGCGATAATGACCTTCCTTTTCGGGGTCGGCCTCCACCCAGCCACGTTTAATCAGCGATTCGATGGCGGCTTGGTAATCCTCAACCGTGTATCCACGCCCCTGCCGTGCTTCCAAGATCAAGGCTGCGTTGGTCTTGTCACTATCCCAGATAAACCCAAAGGCTTCCCATTCGTTACCGGGGATATTGTGGTGCTTCCACGCCGCGATATGGGCATCATCACGCCATGACCCTAGATCGGTCAGATATTGGAAGATTTTTAGGATTGACGGGGCGCTGATGCTTGGATTCGAGTTATGATTCAGGCGTGTCGCATAGGCGTCCACTGTTTTGCTGCTGATAGCGGCCTTAATCACTTTGTTAAGGCGCGTTTCTAGCCGATACAGTTCATCAAAACTCAGCACTTCAATTTCGGCCACCGCGTCTTCGATTACCCGAATGAGCTTTTTCATCTTGGCACGGATGTTTGGCTCAACCACATATTCCTGATCGCCTTGATCTACCAAGATGCCTTGCTCGACCAGTTCGCGGTCAAGCCGCTCGAAATTGGCAATGTTGGCATAGGGCGTGCGGGTATGTGCCTTGCGTGGGGAAATGGTGTCCGGCTCGTACTCCATCGTCGTCCAGATGAGAAACCAGTTTTCGGGTAGGCCCAATTCTTCGCGGGTAGCCCGTAGTCGCTCCGTATAGAGCGCGGAAAAGGCGGTCAGTGTTTCACCAACCAATTGCAGTTTTTCTTGAGGATTCATGATGTCTCTCCTTAAACAGTTGAACAAGACCGTTGTTTTTGGCAATAGTTAGGCAAGGGATCGGTGGTGTATCCCGGAATTTGGCAACTCAAATCTAGTGGTAGCGCGTCGTAGGCGTACCCAATTGGCTATTCAATTGTCAGCTACTGAAACTTACCTTATGTGTTTTCGGCCCGTTGTTTGAGGGCAGCGGCAAACGCCTCGAATGTGGCGGTTAGGTCGGGAATGCTGTTTCCAATGAGGGCCATCATTGGGCCAGTAAATTCCTCGCGCATCGAAAACTTGACACGGTTTTGAGCAAGCGGCTCAAGGATAAAGGTGCGTGTACCCTTAAAAAGGCCAAGCGGCATCCCCGAACTCCAGACCATTTTGCGGTTTGGCTCAAATTCGGATACCTTCGGTTTAAAGGCTCGTTTGGGCGCGACTTTGGTGTAAATGGTGAGTGTCTGACCGGGTGCGATAGTGCCTTCTAAGCGCAGCATCCCGGGATCCCACTCCATATATTTGGCAGCGTCGGTCAAGATAGCCCATATACGTTCAGGGGTGGCATTAATCTCGATTGTTGTACTAAAGGCTTTCATTCAGTATCCCCTATAAAAACTTTTCTATAGTCTCGACATTATTATTAGGATAGCTTTTCATTGACCCTTTGGTTCAACAATCAGACCGACGTAGCCTGCTCCAATTGGGCAAGTGCCGCATCCGCCGATTCGGCCACGCGCTGGATGCCCATCTGTCGCGCCATTTCTGCCGCGCGTTCGAGGTCGGTTCTGGCGGCGTCTATTTCTCCCAATTCCCGATGAAGTTCGCCAAGCGCAATGAGGGAGTAGGGTTGAAATGCCCGAAAACCGATTTCATCATGAATCGCTACGACTTCAGCATAGTAGCGGCGGGCACTCTCGAAATCACTTGCGACGTAGGCGACATACCCACGATGGCGAGCGGCCCCAGCCTGCTCATAGCGCAATCCGTTGGCAAGGGCAAGGTTATAGGCCCGCTCAAAAAACTGCCCTGCCTCGGCGAGCGCCTCATTCATTTGATAGACAAGGCCGACATGAAACAGAACATCAAACCGTGTCTTGGTGGGTACTTCGGATGTGGTTTCAATCAATTGCAGTGCCCGCTGAAAATAACCGTTGGCCGTTGAAAAATCTGCTGGGTCAGCATCTAGGGCTTCGTAGTAATGGACAAGGCCCGTTAAGTCGAGTGCTGCTGCAATCGAGGCTGAATCCCCGCTACTCTCAGCAACAGAAGTCGTTCGTTGAGCAAGCTCAAATGCCTTCACAAAGCCGATGCGCGTGTGCCGACCATGCTGCGCGGCTAACTTGCCATAGCGCAGTAGAAAACCGAGCGCATCGTGCGGGCGCGCCTCTGCCAAATCCAGCAGATGGGCACTTGCTTCGAACACCTGCATGGCGGCATCCATTTGCCCATCATAGAAATAGGCGTCCGCCAGCCTGCCAACATCATTCAATAGTTCAGCAAGCTGGACGGCGATAGGTTCGTTTCGCGGTTCGGTGTGCATCGCGCCACCACTTAGGCAAAGTGAAGATACTGGACGGCAATGTGTTCCATCGCCAGCTTGACCTCATGGGCGCGGTGGGGTAGGTTGATCGCCTCCGATACCCCATTTACCTCGATAAAGTCCATATATTGTTGGGTCATGCCAGCGCCAATCAACAAAATCGGCAGTTCGGGCTGGCGGTTGCGTAGATAGGTCAAGAAGGTTGGCGAGACGGCCTGCTTTTCACCTAACCCAATCACCACCAAGTCATAGCAACTATAATCGAGCAAGGGTAGCGCCGAAGGATAGTCGGTGATTTCTGTTACCGCGATTTCCTCCCCCAAGAGACGACCAAACGTATCCATCAATAACTGGGCGGGGCCGTTGCTGCGGTCAATCACCAAAATTTGCGCGGGGCAGCACACGTCGTGCTGGGTGGCCTGATACTGAACGAGCGTGTCTACCATTCTTTGAGGTTGCATGGTGTCTGCCTCCCTTCGATAGTTTCATAATTGCAGAATTGTGCAACTATCAAATAGTGTAACTCGGTACAGGTGTTCTGTCAAGAGGTCAAGGTTAGAATTTTTACTACGGGTTTAGATGTGCGGAGAGGTCAGGAGAGACTATAATACCCCGCCTCGCTGGAATGCGCAAATTTCTGTCGGCCATAGCACATAGGCAAAAAAAGACCCCGAAAGCGCCGGGGTCTGATGACTAACGGGAGATTTCGGTATTACTGACCCGCTTCGACTGCTTCTGCTGCGCTCGGATTGAGGCGCACCAAGACCAACCACGCGGATAGTTCGGACTGACGGGCGAGATCAATTGAATGTGCCAAGACGCGGGCGGCTTCTTGAGGGCTGTGGAAACCTGTGCTGTTCTCAGATGACACAAAATCCCAACGCAATTGGGAAGAACGGTGAAGCTGATAGGCCACCGCAAGGTCTTCATCCGTTGCGCCCGCCTCTTTTGCAGCCACGATGGTATCAATGGCGCTTATGATGGCTTCTTCACTCTTGCGTAGGAGTTCGGCAGTGGTGTCTTGAATGTCTATCACACGGTCACGCAGTTCTTCTTCATCCCAACGGTGGCACGTCTGGCACGCGGAATTGATATTTTCCAGCGGGCTGCGCAGCCAGTGATCGGAAATCTTGATACTGCCTTGCCGGATATAGGGCATATGGCAATCGGCACAGGCGACACCCGAACGAGCATGAATGCCAGTTGTCCACATTTCAAATTCGGGATGCTGAATCTTGATCATGGGCGCACCGGTCTCAGCGTGTGTCCAATCTTTGAACCCGTAGGAATCGTAATGGGCTTCAATGTCATCAATCGTAAACCCTTGACTCCATGGGAAGGTCAAGACTTTGTTGTCGCCCTTGAAATAGTATTCGACGTGGCATTGGGCACACACGTAAGAGCGCATTTCTTGGCGGGTGGCTTCCTCCAGATTCACGCCACGTGCTTCCATGGCATTGCGGAAGGCCGGACGGGTGATAACCAATTCCATTGTGTCTGGGTTGTGACAATCACTGCATGACGAGCCGGTGTGGATATCGTCCGCCAGTTCGTTGTAGGGGGTATGGTTGAATTCTTCCCAGCCCATTTGCTCAATTAGGGCAGGCGCTTCGGCGGCATGACAGTTGATGCACGCGCCGGGTTGATCCACCAACTTGACACGCTGGGTATTGGCTTGGTCAATTTGCGCGTAATAATGCCCGCGTTCTTCATTATGGTCTTTGCTGAAGGCGTATCCGGCCCACAGGCGAACCATCGCGGGATAGCGCTCCAGTTTGCTGTAGACTTCCGACCCGCCGTAGGGGGTGCTATTCCCATCGTTGCGGGTCATGATAAAACGGTCATAATGATCTGGGAAATTCTTGCCCCAGACTGCCGGGTCAATCTCATCCTCGCCAATCTCGACCACTTGGAGAGGATATTCCGTTTCTTCGGCTTTACGCTGAATAATGTTGGTCAGCAGTGCGGCGACGATCAACGTCAACCCGACTGCTACCACAAAGATGGCCGCATAGGCCATGTTCTGACGGGTAAATAGTTTTTTCATACTGCTCGTCGCTCCTTAAACCTAATTTCTACGGTGCCCAACATTGCCGTGACAGGTCACACAACTGCGATCGTCGTCGTGGTAGATCAGGCTTACCAAATCTTCATGACAATCCACGCAGTTTTGCTGCACGACATCGGCGTTAAATTCCTTAATCTGGATGTTGTCGGGGTAGGTATTGAAAGTAAATGCAAAACTGTGGTTAAAGCCATTGCGGCTTTTGACGAAATATTTCTCTGCGAAATTGTGAGGGGTGTGGCAGTCGTTACAGGTTGCAAATGCTTTATGGCTAGAATGATTCCAACTTTCAAATTGATCGCGCATGATATGACAGTTCATACACGATTCAGGATCGTTGGAAAAGTAAGATAGACCCTCGCCATAGCTGAACGTGAACAGCCCCAAACCGACCAGCACGCCTCCCAAACTGATCAAGACAACCATAGCCCATCTGCGTTTAGGCAACATGGTCAATTCTCCTCGCAAATCTGCAACCCATAGGGTGGTGATGCGCGATAGTCTTGGCAAAAAAGGTACGTGTGAATTCGTGGCATGTAACCATAACCTTGTGAATAAAGGCAGATGCTAGGGCAAAAAGTTGATATTTTGCAGTGATTTTCTCCTTTGTTTGTGCCAAAAAGTAGAGTAAGTTTAGAAGACAAATTGCACCGCGTCTTTGATGTAGATCAAAGAGGGATATAGCGACACCATGCCAATTGCTGTCACATTGCTCCAAAATAACCTACTTTTCGCCTCACTTGCAGCGGAACACCTGCAAAAACTCGCGGATACCGCCGAAATCCGCACCTTAAAACGTGGGGAGTTCTTGTTTCATCAAGATGGGGAACGGGAAAGTTTTTGTTTAGTTCTATCAGGCGTAATGCGGCTGGTTCAAGTGACTGAAGCTGGCAAAAGTATCACGATGCACACCGCGATTGCCGGCGAACCATTGGCAATTCTGTACGCGCTAATCGGCGATACTTTTTCGGGAAGTGCCGAGGCGATGGAAGAATCTGAAATTATTGTGTTGCCAACCTCACTGGTGTGGGAACTTATGGCAACACATTCGGTGGTAACACTCAATATCCTCAAAATGGCCGCAGGCCGTCTGCGGGAAGCCCACAACCGTATTCGGGAACTAAGCACCGAAAATGCGGAACAACGCATTGCCCGCACCGTGCTTCGCTTGATAGACAAGGTTGGAGCTACCAATCCCAACGGCGGTATTGACCTCGATATGCGCTTAACCCGTCAAGATTTGGCCGAGATGAGCGGCACAACCCTCGAAACGGTTAGCCGTACCCTGAAGGCATGGGAACGTTTGGGCATTGTGCAATGCCACCGCGAAAAATTGACCATTTTGCAGCGGGCCGAACTATCTCGTATCGTGATTGATGGAGGTTAGCCCGAACCCCCAAACTCTGGGATGTCGGCGGTCATTGGCTGAAATTGGTGCGAAAATGAGGAATAGGTCTGTTCAAAACGAATGGAGCTATTCCTATGTCATATGTAATCCCCTCCACTGCTCGTTACACACTGGATGATGGGGCGGATACCCTCAAATTTTCAATCCCCGCGAAGAAACATTGGGCATCCCTACCGATCATGAGTATTTGGCTGATTTTTTGGGCTGTAGCCGAAATTGGGGTTGGCGGCGGCCTGATCGCAGGACTCATTGGGATATTGACGGGCGATGTCAACCCGGCGAATGGGGTATGCCCCGGCCTGTTTATGATCGTCTGGTTCACGATCTGGACACTGGGCGGTACTAGTGTTTTGCTATCTGTGTTATGGCAGTTCATGGGTGTCGAGACCATCCGCGTGAATCAAGATGACCTCTGGGTGCGGCGGCAGATTTTGGGGGTGGGGCGCAGCAAACTCTATGATGTCCAATATATTCACGCCTTACGGGTGGTGCCGAGCGAACCCTATCTGTTCCGTCGGCGACAAAATCCCTACCCCCAGTGGTTTTTTAATTCGGGTACGCTTGCCTTTGATTATGGTGCAAAAACCTATCGCATCGGCAGTGATCTCGAAGAAGCCGAAGCACGCGAGATTTTGGCCTCCATCCAATCCCGCTTCCCGCAATACACCAATTAGGCAAATCCCATGACGCGCAAAAAGAAGATGCCTTTTATTGCCACGCCAAAAATGCCTCGAGTATCACCGCGTGTGCTGAATCGCAAAAATGAGAGTATAGAAGCTTATCTCGGTTTCGATGCCATTGATCTTCAAGCAAATATGGAAGGCAATATAACGAATTTGCAGTTAAAAAGGTTGAGTGATAGCTGGTGGAGCAAATTTCTCTCATTGGTGATTGGCCTCCCTGTCATATTGTTTTCTATGTATGGCTGTATAGGTTTTGCCGCACTGCCAGTTCTACTTCATGACAATCTAGGAATCGTCTGTTTGAGTTTGTTTGGGCTGTACCTCATGATTTACGTCATCCGGGAAGGCTGGCAGATCATTCAATTGGCACGTGACATTCGGGAACATCAAGTGCGATGGGTGGTTGGTCAAGCCAAGAAGTCTACCAGTCTGTTTTACCTTACTCGTGATTATATCGTGATAGATGGCCTGAAATTCGCGGTTGATCCACAGGAGAGAGGCTGTTTCAGGCTCGCCTTGCTCGGACAAGGGTCGCATTATCATACCGACCATCCATTTTACAGAGACGAATCGTACGCCGTGTATTATGTGCCTCATTCCAAAACTATCATCAGTGCGAAAATCGGACTACCCGCCGATTATGATGCCCGTTTAGAGCAGTCGGTCATTACGATGGGTGCGGATGGGGAAATTGAAGTCGGGTAGCGTGATTCATGAGCCGCAAAAAGAAAGCACAGTGTCTTCCCTCAAGGCCTGTACGCAACCTCTCCCCGCGCGAATTGGATGTGCGAAACGACGAACAGAGCGATGGCAAAAAGACCACAATGCAGCTTTGCGTAATTTATTGCAGTTTGACGATGCCGATATGGAATCGAATCGAAATGGTGAAATCACGGAGTCTCAATTGCGAAGATTACGTGGTATTCGAGTCGTTTCGTGTCTCGAAATGGGGTTTTATCTAAGCCTAACACTTTTATTCATCTGGGTATTTTTGAATGTACCCATCGAAATGACGTATATAGGAATTGTGGGCTTAATGTGCATGGCGGTTTTCACAGTTTATACACTGGCTCTTGTCATTCGGGAAATCGTGTTCTTGATAAACCTGTCACTTGATCTGAAAACTCCAACGATTATCGTTATTACAGGCTCTGGCAAACTCGCCCCTGCTATACTCGGTTTCAAAACTGTGCCAGATAGTTATTGGGTAACGCACAATCAACGGTTTAACGTCCGCCGTGAGAACCGCTTTCGTTGGAAAATTTGGTCATCGTTCCATGATGGGTACTGCTATACGATTTTTTATGTGCCTCACTCCCGAACGTTGGTGAGCGCGGAAATTAGCCGAGATGAAGATATTGAGGCACTGTTAGCTGAGAAGTAGGGGAGCCGTCATCTTATACCGTTGTGGGCAGGGCAGGCCGCCTGTAGAATATGGGGCGACTTTGTGGATATGGAATTGAATACGAGAGCAAACCTTCATGGAAACCCATTGGCGTAAATTAGTGCTGCTGCCCCTGCTGTTGATGGCAGTCCTATTGAACTTTAGTCATCAGAATACACGCGCACAGGACAGTGATGAATTTTGGCGGACGACTGTCGAGACGGCGGCCCGTGAATGCCCGCAATTGACCTGTGCTGAATTGTGGCTATTGCCCGCACAAGGCCCAATCACCGTGCAGACGACAGTCGAAGGGGACGCGGTATCCGACATCACCACATGGCTGGAAATTGTCCATCCCTTGTTGGGGACGACAGGTTATGTCAATCTATCAGAGGCCGAGCAGTATACCCCTGAAGAATGGCAGACCTATCCTGTCCTGCCCGTCATCAGCGACACTGCCCGTGAAATCTACCAAAAAGGGCTTGAAATGGGCAACGACCCGACCCATTTTTCTGTAGTGGGAGATTGCCAAAATGTCGAATGGTTTTTCTTGGGTGTTTTTGACAGGCCCGACGAATACGCGCTGGGTCAATTTGATTATCTTCAACCCACCATTGACCACTTTGCTGGGTCATGGTCACGCCGCGCCGCAACGGTTGACAATGGCTATAATGTCGCTTCGGTGCTTTCGGCTATGTGGGCTGACCCCGAAAAATGTCAGGCCGGGGAAACGCCGCTCGACTGTGAATTTCGGCTGCATCGCCCCTCAATTGTGCTCATCAGCATGGAAACGTGGTGGAACGATGAGCCTGCCGATGAATATGAGACCTATTTGCGGCAGATTGTCGAGTTCTGGATTTCCAATGGGGCGGTACCGATTTTGGCGACCAAAGCTGATAATCTGGAAGGCGATAATGGCATCAATCAAGCCATTGTCCGGGTAGCCAACGATTACGATATACCCCTGTGGAATTTCTGGTTGGCCGTCCAACCGCTGCCCCTGCATGGTCTAACGATTGATAATTTTCACCTGACGTTTGCGCGCAATTTTTTTGATGACCCAGACCGTCTGCGGAATGCGTGGCCCGTGCGTAATCTGACGGCCCTGCAAGCGATTGATGTGGTCTGGAAGGGTGTACAGGTCGAGGAATAAGCACAGGAAACCTATTTGGCAAGGAAAGTGCGTATAATTTTGAGTAAGAAGGAAAAGCGGTTGCAAAAGATTCGCCAAAACCGCAAAAATGTGAGTTTTGAAGAACTTGCACAGGTTTTGGAAGATTGGGGATTTCTTTTTGTGAGAAGCAAGGGTAGCCATCATCGGTTTGAAGGATTGCTAAAGGCAAGACTTATGCGTTGACAATTCCTTTTCACAGACCCATTAAAGAAGCCTATATAACAGAAGCCCTAGCAATAATTGATGCAGTACGGGAGGATGAAGATGACCAGCCAAGTGAATGAATCCAGCCAGACGGTCGAGCAATATGTCGCGTTACGGCATCCCATCCACCTTTATCAGTTGGAAGATGGCAGTTGGTTTGTGAAATTTCCTGATCTACCCGGTTGTATGACCGATGCAGATCGTTGGGAGGATTTGCCACAGCGTATTCATGAGGCGAAATCTCTTTGGATTGAAGGCGTTTTGGAGCGTGGCGACGAGATTCCTAGTCCCTCCAACCCATACTAAATTATGTGAGGCATGATGAAAAAACAGATTCTATTGTTAATGTTATTGGCAGTGGGGATGGTGCTAGCGGCGTGCGCTGAGGAAGCCAAAGACGCCGACCCCGCCGACTCGGTTGAGAAATATCTCAAGGCAATGGTCGAAAAGAACGAGAAAAACTTCAATGCTGTCATCTGTGAGGATTTTCAGGAAACCGCCAAGACCGATTTTCGCTCCTTTGGCTCAGTTGAAGCATCCCTCAAAGATGTGAAATGTACGGCCAGTGACAAGACCGATGATTCTGCCAATGTGACGTGTACCGGGTTTATCTCAGTCGTCTATCAGGGCGAGAACACACGCGACCTGCCACAAGAGGGCACGGTCTACCAGATGGTCAACGACGATGATACTTGGAAAATCTGCGGGATTACGCAATAGCCCTACGGTTGGCTAGGCGGAACTTGATCCCACTTTTCCGCCACCTGCCGCAGCTTGTCCTCATCGCTGATGTAGTTTTCAAAGTAGCCGCAGGTGATACAGACATAGCTGAGGTAGTCGGTTCCAGAGGTCAAGAGACTGGTATGGACATAAAGACCGCCTTCAAATCCCGCGCCTCGTTTCTTCGTGTACACACTGGCCGCGCCACATTTGGGGCAGATTCCGTTTTTCATAGAGATAGACCCTCAATAAGTATCGAATGAGGGCAGTATAATGGAACACCGCGAAGATTGGCAACATTGGTGTGGGCCAATGAAAATTTGCGGTAAGGAGCACATAATCTTTGGTAGAAATGGCACTCGCGGACCTCGAAAAGTTTATTGTCGAGGCTAAATCCTATACCTATGTGGGGGACGGCAAAAAATCGCTGTCCTATCGTCCGAACTCCATTGACCTCCAATATCACAACCCACCCTTTGCCTATCTCGACAGCTATTATGGTGGGACGGATTTCATTGGGCAGGAGGTGGTCTATTTTGAGACGCGGCCCGTCTGGGTCATGAATTATTATGGTTATATCCTGCGACCTGATCTGATTGAAGCGGCGCAGGCAGGCAAAGTTATTAAAGCCAGCCTCAGCCAACTCTATTTGGAAGGGCGGTTTCTGGGTGGGTTCGAATATCCGGTGGATCAATACATCTATACCGACAGCAATGAGGGTGATTTCACCCATTTTAAGGGGCTGGAATGGATCACCTATCGCGGTGAACGGGTGTATGAATTGGTCTATCATGGGGGTCTGGTCAAGCCCTGACCGGATTTGACGACGGGGGGTAACTGTGTTATCCTCATCACTGGTTAACAAAGAAATAGAGAGTAGGTGCAGGTGCGCCACCCGCCCGGATGCGCGGCGCATGAGATTTGCGATGCTACACAGAGTCGCAAATTAGCACACATGGGGGAAGCCCGGTGAAAGTCCGGCACTGTCCCGCAACGGTAACGCGAAAGTTTTTCAACCAACGCGAAGTCCGATTACCCGCCTGACCCGAACACTCGTCTGTTGTCACCTTCGTGGAAAAAGGGACTCGGCGCAGCATGGATGACTGGGGAATCGGATGTTTAACGACCCCATTCTCTCAATTATGTGACTGATTCCCGCTTAAACAAGGCGGGATTTTTGTTTGTCCCACCGAGTAAATTTTCCTCCACGAGTGGCGACGGTTAACCGTACATTTAACCGTGTCTCACCATCAACGAGGAGGGATTTTATGAGGCACAAGCTGTTTGGTCTCCTGCTTTGTCTGGTAGTGGTATTTGTTGCTCTGCCCAATGGACGCGCACAAGTAGTCGCCCAAGACCCCGTCAATCTGACCGATGGTTGTGTGGAAACCTTTGACCCCGCAGTGGATTATTTCCCTGCGAAATCCGAATTTGAATATGCACAAGGCGTCACGGTGGAATATTTCAATAACTACCGTGTGGTGAATGTGTTGCCCTATGCGGGCGCGGAAGAACCATATCAATATGTGCTGGTACAATGCGGAACACCCACCCCGGAAGGTTTTGATGACGCCCAAATCATCGAGACCCCCATCCAAAACATTGTGGCGCTTTCGACGGTCTATCTCCCGCATCTGATTACGTTGGGAGTGCAAGATTCCCTGCTGGCGGTGGATGAATTTGATTATGTCAATTCACCGGAGATTCGCGCCAAAATTGATGCTGGCGAGATTCAGGAAATTGGCGGGGGTGGGGCAGTCAATATCGAATTGGCGCTCGATCTTGAACCCGACGTGGTGCTGACCTATGCCTCCGGTTCGGCGGAGTATGATGCGCACCCGATCTTACTGGATGCTGGGATTCCCGTGCTGGTAACTTCCGAATATCTGGATACGTCGGCACTGGCCCAAGCCGAATGGATCAAATTGACCGCTATGCTCTTTAACCGCGAAGCCGAAGCCAACGAATTCTTTGATGGACTGGTCGAACGTTACACCAATTTGGTTGAACTCGCCGCCACTGTTGAAGAAAAGCCGACGGTCATGGTGAACACTCCCTTTAGTGGGACGTGGTGGGTTGCGGGGGGAGACAGTTATCTGGGCAATTTGCTGGCGGACGCCGGGGCGGATTATCTGTGGGCCGATGACACCTCCGCGCAAAGTATTCCGTTGAGTTTTGAGGAAGTCTTGGACAAGGCCAACGACGCTGATTTTTGGGTGAACGTCCTGTTCTGGGATAGCCTTGAGACAGGGATTGCCGAAGATGAACGTTTTGTCGAATTCGCGCCGTTTGAAAATGGCAATGTGTGGGCGGTCAACAAGGCCGTCAACGAATTCGGTGGCAACGATTATTTTGAGGCGGGGGTTACGAATCCCGATTTGATTTTGGCGGACTTAATCGCCATCTTCCATCCCGAACTGCTGCCCGATCATGAATTCAGGTTCTATCAGCGGTTGCAGTAGGAGTACACCCACTGTTGAAGCCGAGGAATAAAATTCCCCGGCTACCAAAACAATGTCCACTAAAGGGACAGGGGTGGGGTGAATAATCCCGCCTCCCCTTTCTCCTAGAGGACATGGGGAAATTGGTTCAAGGGAGTTTGACATGGCGAACGCGGCGCTCGATAAGCCATTGGCCGTCAAAAAATTAACGATACGACCTGACACGCAGGCGAGAACATGGCCCAAGATTGGTATGAGGCCAATGATATTGCTAATTTTGCTCGGCCTCACGGTTGGCCTATTTCTGCTGAATGTCACGACGGGTTCGGTGGATATTCCATTGGGGCAGGTGGTCAAAATTATCGCCGGGATGGACGCCGAAAAACGGACGTGGGAAATCATCGTGATGAAATTCCGCCTGCCCAAAGCAATTACGGCATCATTGGCAGGGGCGGCGCTGGCGGTGGCAGGTTTGCAAATGCAGACCCTTTTCCGCAATCCGCTGGCTGACCCATTTGTACTGGGCATCAATTCGGGCGCAAGTTTGGGAGTGGCGCTGGTGGTGCTTTCGGCGGGGTCGGCAGGTATTGGTGCGGCGCTGGTGAATGGCCTCGATTTGCGCGGCGATATTGGCTTGGCAGTCGCGGCGAGTTTAGGGGCAGGGGTTGTGTTGGCGTTGGTCATGGCGGTAGCGCGGCGTGTCCACAGCACCATGACGTTGCTGATTCTGGGCCTGATGTTCAGTTATATCACCGGATCGCTGGTCAGCCTGCTGATGTATTTTGCCATCACCGAACGGATTCAGGCGTTTATCAATTGGGGCTTTGGCAGTTTTAGTACGGTCACATGGGGGCAGATGCAAGTGTTCGCCCCGGTGGTGGTGATTGGCCTCGCCTTGGCGCTGGCTTTGGCAAAACAACTCAATGCCCTCCTGCTCGGTGAGGTCTATGCCCGCAGCATGGGTATGAACGTGCAGCGGGTGCGGCTTGGTATTATTGTCAGTGGAGCGATGCTGGCGGGGGTCGTCACGGCGTTCTGTGGCCCGATTGCCTTTATCGGTGTGGCAGTGCCGCATTTGACCCGTGCGATTCTAGGCACATCCGACCATCGTGTGACCCTGCCCGCCAATATTTTGATGGGGGCGAGCCTGGCACTCATCGCGGATTTTGTTGCACAGATGCCGGGGAGTCAGACCGTTTTGCCGCTTAATGCAGTAACCGCCTTGATTGGTGCGCCAGTCGTGGCATGGGTCATTTTGCGCCAGCGCAATATGCGTGCGGCGTTCGGGGCGTAAGGGTATGAATAGATTGAAGCCTATTGCAGTCGAGTTTGATGACGAATATCTGTGGGTAACACTGGCGGATCGGCGTGTCATTGGAACACCTCTATCTGGCCTAAGATGGTTACAAAATGCAACCGCTGAACAACGTAACGACTATCAGCTATTGGCACACAGCATCTTGTGGGATGGCCTTGATGAAGCGGTTGACACCGAGGAAATGCTGCATGGGTATGGCGTTTTAGCCGAGGAATAGAATTCCCCGGCTACAAAATCAATGTCCACGAGATGTGGACGGGTGTGAGGCGACCCATTCAACCACTGACCGTGACAGCAAGAATAACTAAATTGAGCGCGGTGGATTTGTCCCCGCGTTTTTAGTCAATTGAAACGGGCAGGCATGAAAAATTCAGTTTTGCAAACTCACCACCTTGATATTGGCTATAAACAGGCACGGCGGGCGGCAAAGGTCGTCGTGTCCGATATTGATGTGACGCTGCACGCGGGGGAGTTAGCGTGTTTGATCGGGCCGAACGGGGCAGGCAAATCCACCCTCATGCGGACGTTGGCGGGGATGCAGCCAGCGTTGGCGGGTAAAGTCAGCTTATTGGGGGAGGCGGTCGGGTCGCTTAATCCGCGTGAGATGGCGCGACGACTGGGCATTGTCCTCACCGAACGGCAGGATGTCGGCAAATTGACGGCCTACGAATTGGTGGCATTGGGGCGCTATCCCCATACCGATTGGACGGGGCGTTTGTCGGAGGATGATGAACGGGCTATCCAAGCGGGGATTGAGGCAGTCGGGGCAGTAGATTTGGCGGCGCGACAGGTCAGCGAATTAAGCGATGGCGAACGGCAAAAGGTCATGATTGCACGGGCATTGGCCCAAGAACCCGCTGTAATTTTGCTGGATGAACCAACGGCCTATCTCGATTTACCCCGCCGGGTGGAGATTATGGCGACCCTGCGGACATTGGCACATCAAACCGGGCGGGCGATTTTGCTGTCCACCCATGATTTAGACCTCGCCCTGCGAACGGCGGATACCTTGTGGTTGCTGCCGAAAGGGGGGCCATTGATGATCGGTGCGCCGGAACATTTGGTGCTGAACGGTGCGTTGGCGGAGGCGTTTCGCAGTGAGGGGGTCGAATTCGATTTGCAGACGGGTTCGTTTCGCATGGTGGCCCATCAAATTGGCGAAATTGGGCTGATTGGCGAGGGTGTAGTGGCGATTTGGACAGCGCGTGCCCTAGAGCGACTCGGTTTTCGTGTAGTGATGAACCCTATAGATGAAATGAACCAGATCAAAATCACACCCGACGGTCAGCATTGGGTCTATTATTCAGACGGCGAGACTCAAATAGTAGATTCTATCCAAGCCCTCGTTCAATTGTTGAAGAATATCAACACCGCGTTGTAATTCGTGACCAACTCAAAGCCGACTTTTTGTGCCACGCGCACCGAAGGCAGGTTGCTAGTCCACGAATCCCAATAGACTGTCCAATTTCTTTCAGCGGCCTGCTGGACAAAAGCCTGTGCCGCCGCTGTTGCGAGTCCTCGCCGCATCACCGGTTCGTATGTTGCGATGCCGACGCCACACACCTGCGGACTGACATATTCCGCTGTACACCGACAGACAATTGTCCCCGCCTCATCCAAAACACACACGCCGAAGCCGTTTTCCAGAAAACGATCCAGCGATACCCAGCAGAGTTCGATTTCCTCAACCAGATTGGTATGGCCGGGGCGCTGTGTATCGTCGAGTAGGGCATGGTCAATCAATTGAGTCTGAAAACCATCGGGGGCTTCAAACGCAGTTCGGTTTACAGTGGACGGATGAAGTCGAAAAAGGCTGCGTGGATAAGTTTCTTGTCGGCACTCTGGAAATAGGAGGGGGATATTGCCTGCTTGCTCATCGCTGGTCAGGCTAATTTTCAAAAGATGGAATGGACAGGCGAGGGGCAGTAGGGCGGTGGTGATGGTTTCCTGCAAACGGGGGTGATGGAGCTTCCCAGCGAGATAGAGGCAGTGCGATTTATCCCAAATCAGCGCTGTTTCGCCTGCATCATCCATCCAGACCATCGCCGGACTGTTGCCTTCAATCATGGCCTGAACGACAAATTCGAGATGGGGTTGATTAAATAACTTGAGCAATTGAGAAGTGGGGTGAGTCAGTTGCATTTTATTTTCCTTTAGGTGAAATGACCTGCCACAGCGAGGTCACGTTTTCGTCGGTCTGGTCTTTTTTGAGCAGATAGATGGTCGTGGCTTCCAGATGATAGATGATGCCAATAATCGCCGTTAAATAGCCGAGCAGCGGCTTAAACCCATCCACCAACGTGACCAACATCAGCACCACGATGAGTCCGGCGGTGAGTTTCGCGGTATAAAGGTGAATAGCCGCAAAACTGCCAAGATAATGATAGGCCGTCAGATTCATCAGGGCGGCAGTGATGACGGGCACAATCAACACATGGAGATAATCGGAAAGAATCGTGTCGAGGTCATGCCGGATCAGGTATAGGAAGATGCCCATCCCGGGTATCCACACCACAATATCCACAAAAGTATCCAACCGCCTGCCGAAATCGGATTGGATATGCAAACGCCGCGCCACCTGCCCATCGAGTATATCAACGCCAGAATGCAGGACAAACAGCCCTGCAAACAACGCTGGTTGATCGAGAATGGCGGCGACCACGAATAAAGGTAGGAACACAAGGCGGAATCCGGTGATGATATTTGCCCAATGGCGTTTCTCGAAAGGCATATTGAGACCTCTTTTGTGTGGAATGTAAGGGCGAGGCAGCGGCGTCAGCAATAGGGCCCGCTGTTATTGTACCAATAGTTAGAGGCGCAGGATGATAATTCTGGATACAATGGTGGGGAGGTTTTTAATGAGCAATAACCATCGGGATGAATGCCCATGAAACGCCGATATGCGCTTGTGTTGACGATAGTTCTCTTATTTGCGATTGTTTTGGCCGCCTGTGATGATAAAGATAATAAGGACGATGTGGAGGCGATTGCCCAACCCTCGCTGCTGCCCCCGCTCGCCGATTCAACCGACCTTGTGCCAATTACTCCCTTAAACAACAACGCTCTGCAATCACTGGGCGGATTCACGATTGGCCCTTCCGAAGCCGCTGCCTTTGATGTGACCGGAACAACCTTTGCCGTCAGCCGGGCCGATGGCAGTATTCACCTCTATCAAGCCAGTGGACAGACGGGCGTGGTTTTAAAGGGCCATGCGGATCGCGTCGAAGGCTTGGCGATTCGGAATAATGGCACAGTATTGGCCTCTGGTGGGGATGATGAAACGGTGCGAGTTTGGAACACGGCCTCTGGTGAAGAAATCGCCAAACTCGATACCCCCGAAGATTGGGTACGCAGCGTGGCTTTCAACCCCGTCAATGGTGATTTGGCCTTTGCGGGCGGCGACCAAAAAGTGACCATCTGGCGCGAAAACACCCCGATTGTGTTGAGTGGACATGAGGCCTCGGTGCGTAGTCTGGCCTATTCTGGCGATGGAGCAGTGTTGGCCTCTGGTGACCGCGATTCCAAAATTTGGTTATGGGATACCAACGGCACCCAGTTGGATTTGTTAAATGCCGAAGCGGGCGCGATTTTGGCGCTTGTGTTTAGCCCGACGGGTACGCAATTGGTCAGCGGCGATTTTGATGGCAATGTGAAGATATGGACGGTGGCGACGGGGCGCGTGGAAAATGAAATGCCGCACTACCCCTCAGCGGTTCGTACCCTGATGTTTAATGCCGAAGGGACATTGATCATTGTTGGCTATGATGACGGCGCAATTGGATTGTGGGATATGACGGATACGCCCCCAGTGTTTATGCCATCCGCCTCGAACAGTCCAGTCCGGGCAATGGCATGGCAAGGGAATGAAACAAGCCTGTTGGTCGTGTACGGCGATGGAACGGTGATTGGTTGGGGCACGACCCAAACGCTTGGTGAAGCACGCGCAACCGCCACCCCAACCCAAACGCGCACACCGCGTCCAACCCGCACCCCCACCGCCTCAGCCACCTTTACACCCTCTTCGACACCTACCCCCGGCCCAACCGATACTCCAACGGCAACGGCCACCGCGACGGCTTCCTCCACCCCAACCTTTACACTGACGGCTACTGCGACTTTACAATATTCACTGACCCCAACCAACACCCTGCTTCCCTCGCGTACCCCGTTGGGTGGAACGCCCGGTGCCACCAGTGAAACGTCTGGTGGTGAAGCCACCACAGCACCCGCTGGGACAACCCCGGATGTGAGTGGGGCTGCTACTCAGTCGCCGACGATTACCCGTACCCCCTCGGCTACCCCCACTGCCACGCAAGCGGCGTGTTTCGTCACACCGATTTCAGGGAACGCGCGTCTACGCAGCGGCCCCGGTACCAATTTTGGCATTCGTGGCAGCCTGATCTTTGGCACGGATGGTCAGGTGGATGGTCAGGCGCTAGGCGCGGATGGATTCGTGTGGTATCGCCTAATCGGTGATTTGGGTTGGGTACGCATTGACGTGGTGAACACATCCGGTGAATGTGATAATTTGCCAGAGGTGGAGCCGTGAACCCAGCGAAAGTATTGGTGATGGGTGGTGTCACCTATGACGAATTGGTCTATTTGGAGACACTGCCCCCACCCATTTCGAACACGGTGTTTAGCCATCGCTATCACGAGACGGTTGGCGGGACGGGCGCGGGCAAGGCCCTCAACCTCAACCGCCTCTTTCAGACCGTCACCTTCCACGCGCTCATAGGAGATGATTGGCGGGGTAGGGCGGTGCGGGAAGTGTTCGCTACCGAAAAGCTAAATTTCGTCGCCGAGATTGATCCCAAAGGAACGGAACGCCATATCAATTTGATGGAAACGAGCGGCGGACGTGTCTCGATTTATGTTACATACGCCACCTTTGAACCCAGCATTGATATGGCCCACGTGAATGACCTGATTGCATCGCATGACGTGGTAGCGCTGAATATCATTAACTACTGTCGTTTTGTCATCCCGACCATCAAGGCACAGGGCAGGCCAATCTGGTGTGACATCCATGACTACGACGGCAAGTCGGCCTATCATCAGGGTTTCGTGGATGCCGCAGACTATCTGTTCCTCAGTTCCGACAGATTACCCGATTATGGCCCATTCATGCAGGCACAGATCGGACAGGGCAAACGCTTGGTCGTCTGCACACACGGCAAAAAGGGCGCAACGGCCTTAACCGCCGATGGTCAGTGGTTCGAAGTCGCAGCGCTGGATTACCCGCAGGTAGATACGAATGGCGCGGGCGACAGCTTTTTTGCCGGGGTATTATACGGCTATATGGGCGGCCAGCCGATTGAAAAATGCCTCCGATTCGGCACGATTGCGGCGGGCCTGACCATTACCTCACCCGATTTATTCTCACCTATGTTATCACCGGAGAAATTGCAGGCCGAATACGCCGAACGGTATGCTTAATCACACCACTTCAATTCACTGGCGCGACTCTATTCATCATGACGGGTCGGCCCGTTATGTCTCTAATCCCTATCCGGCTTTTGGCGAGACGATCACCGTAAAAATAAGGGTTGCTACCAATGCCCCCGTACAAGCGGTCTATTTACGTACCGAGCCAGACGGCGAGCAGCATTTCGCGGAGATGAGTGCCCATCCCCCCGAAAAAGGACTGCGTTGGTGGCAGGGCAACCTGCATATCAACGAGCCAACCGTGCATTACCGCTTCGTCATTCTCACCCAAGCGGGCGAAGTCTGGCATTATGGCGCGATGGGGCTAACCAATTACGAGCCGCTGGATCGGGCCGATTTTCAGATTTTGGCGGATTATCACGCCCCAGCATGGCTGTTTGACGCGGTGTTTTATCAAATCTTCCCCGATACCTTTCGTAATGGCGACCCTTCTAACGACCCGAAACCGGAAGATTTTGAATATCGGGGGCGGCGTCCACATACCATTGGGTGGGGTGAGGCGCTGCCACACGGTATGATGTATGGGCAGACGTATTATGGTGGGGATTTGCAGGGCATTACCCAAAGCCTAGATTATCTGGCGGATTTAGGCGTGACGGCCCTCTACCTCACCCCGATCTTCAAAGCCTATTCGTGCCACCGCTATGATGTGGCCGATTATGATACCGTTGACCCTTCGCTGGGTGGGGAATCGGCCCTATTGCACTTGGCAGAAGGCTTGGCGGCGCGGGGGATGCGTTATATTTTTGATATGGTGCCCAACCACTGCGGCCCCAAGCATTACTGGTTCGAGACCGCCATTACCCAACCGGATTCGATTGAACGCGATTTTTTCATTTTTCATCACTATCCCGATGATTATATGGGCTGGTTGGGGTATAAGAGCCTCGTCAAATTGAATTTCACCAGCCAAGAACTGCGCCGTCGTATGTATGGCATGGAAAACGCTCCGTTTCGGCGTTGGCTGCGTCCACCCTATTCGGTAGATGGTTGGCGGGTGGATGTGGGCAATATGTTGGGGCGGGCCGGCAAAGATCAACTCAATGGCGAAGTGCTGCGTGAGATGCGACAGGCCATCAAAGAAACCAACCCCGACGCCTACTTTATGGGTGAAAATTTCCATGACGCCACTGCTCAGTTGCAAGGCGATCAATGGGATGGGGTCATGAATTATCGTGGTTTCACCAAGCCCCTTAAGGATTGGCTGCTTGGTTACAATCGCGGGTCGGTTGGTCTCAACAAGCCGATTCAATCCGCTTCACCGACACCCACCGATGCCATGCAGGGTGCGATGCAGACCCAACTTGGCGTGATTCCGTATGCCGTCGCCTTGCAGCAGTTCAATTTGATTGGTAGTCATGATACACCCCGCCTCTATTCGCTGCTGCACCATAACGAAAACCTGCTGCGCTTGGCGGTCATTTTACAGATGACCTTTCCGGGTGTACCGTGTGTCTATTATGGGGATGAGATTGGAATGCAGGATCGCGCCGGAATTGAGCCATCGCGCGATTGCATGATCTGGGATGAGAAACGCTGGAATCATGACCGTCTTACGTTCTACCGCAAATTGATTACCCTGCGCCGCCAAAATGTGACCTTGCAACGTGGCGGTTTCCAAATTTTAGCGGCTGAATCCGACATGTTTGCCTATCAGCGCGAAGATGCCCATAACAACGTAATTGTCATTGCCCAGCGCAGTCAAAATCCACGTCCGGCGGGGGGCATGACGGTGTGGCAGGGTGGGATTGCCGATGGGACATGTTTTGTCGAGTATTTTTCGGGACACTCGGCGGTGGTCGAAAACGGCCAATTGATGCTGCCCTCATTGGGGCAGGGTGGGACGATCTGGATGAGGAAGGATTAGGCCATGACTCGTTCAAAATGGGCGACATGGGGATTGATTAGCTTGATTGTTGGCGTGGCTCTACTTGTGCTGTACGTGCTGGAACTGAACGTCAACTTCTGCGGGTTAGGCTGGTCAATTATCCTGCTGATGGTCGGGGTACGCCTGATTCAAATTGGGGTCAGCGGGGAACGTTTTGACGAGGATGAACCCATCAGCGTTGGTACGGATGGCGCACAGCAGGCCCGCTTAGAATTGGTGCATGTGGCAGGGCGGTTGAATTTAGGCGGTAATCCGGCCCAGACCGCACTGATTGAAGGCAAATTTGGCGGGGGCATCGGCCAGCGGGCGCGGCGTATTGGCGATGTGCTGGATGTCGAAATTTCACCCGAACGTGGCTTGACCCGATTTCTATTTCCATGGAACTGGGTACTGAACAATTGGGCACTCGGCGTTTCGATTCATCTACCCATGACCATGCGCCTGAATGTCATTGCGGACGGCGCGAACATGGATTTGACAGCGGTCAATGCGCCTGATTTACGCTTGATGACTGTATTTAGCACCGCGCAGGTACTATTGCCATCGGCAGGACATATCGTGGTGAAAATGGACGCCATTTTGAGCAGTGTGGTACTGCATGTTCCGGAAGGGGTCGCGGTACGCATTGAGGCGGATGGTGTCCTCAACAGCATTTCGATCAATCATCGGCGCTTTTTTAATGTGGGGGATGCTTATGAATCGCCCAATTTCAAAGAGGCAGCGCAAAAAATTGAGTTGCAGTTAAACGCGGTGTTTGCGTCGGTCATGGTGAAATAAGGCGGGCAGAGTCAAGAGGTCGTCAAAGGGAAATAGGGGTGAAGTAGAGCAAACGTCCAGCGCGAAGATTAAATTTTTGCGGTTTGGTTGACAAGCCATTCTCATATTGCTATAATCTACCTTAAATAAATTTAATGAAAAAATAGTGACAAGACGACATTTTGCTGCATTCCTCACAACACCCCGGCCTCCTCCCTACCGGGGTGTTTCGCATTTTCAACAGGACGCAGACAGTATGTCTAAATATTTAGTCCAACCACACCTACAACTTTAAACATTCCCAATATCTGCATAACAAAACCGATGCCTCCCAATAGCGCCATGAATGTCAACCCAAAAACTGGCAAAATAACCCCAACCACCACAAGCAGACTGCCCGCGATCATCCAGTAACCGCCTCTGATTGGGTCTTTGCCTTGCATTGGGATATTTGCTAATGGCTTTCCCTTGACCGCGTGCCATCCTATCATGGTCGCCGTTCCATTCCACATTATCATCCAGATGGCAAAAATTACATTCTGTGCGCTCAATGGGTATCGCCCCGTTCCTCAATCATCTTCTGCACCATCGCTAAAATGTCGAGCATGTTAGGCAAAGTTTCCTGCCACAGCGACGGCACATGCAGCACAAAGCCGGGGAGCAGTGGAGTACGATAATTCCCATCGGTATCCGGCGATTGTGGAATAAAACGGCCCTCCGCGTTACGCCGATAGAACCGACTTTCATCGCGCAGGGGGTCTACAATCCAATATTCCTGCACGCCACCCGCCTCATATTCAAAGAATTTTTCGCCGTGATCGCGTTTGACACTTTCTGACGACACAATTTCAATACAAATATCGGCTGGCCCGTGCATCGAAGTCGGCGTGAAATTGACCATGTTGGCGGGGAGGATCACCTGCAAATCGGGTTCGCGTTTGACATTAATCGCGTCTAGTTCCATCAAGAAGGGCGCATTTTTGATGGCCCCTATCGTGTGAAAATGGAGATTGTAGGTGTCAAATAGATTCCGCAGATAAATCGAAAGATTGTCGTGGCGTGTATGGATGGGAGACAATGAAACCAACACCCCTTCTACCCATTCATAATAATCATGGGCATAGTTTTGCAGATAGTCGTCCGCTGACACAATGACGGTTGGTGCAGGATGGATTCGTTCAACCATGTCTATCACTCCTTCTCACCCTCCATTTTAGCAATCGCCTCCCATGCCAACAACGCTTGGGCCACACTCCATGCTTGGGCCATACAGCCACGCGGGGTGAAAGGGGCATTCCCATCGGCGATTTCGCTAAGTGTGCCAAGCCCTTGCTGGTTAATTTCACACAGAAACGGCCATAAATAACTTTTGGCGAGAGCGGGGTCTTGATATACCCGCAAATGTGCCAAGATAAACGGCCCCATGAGCCAGCCCCACGCGGTACCTTGATGATAGGCCGCATCACGGCTGCGTAAATCGCCTCCATACACCCCAACATAATCCGGTGCATTCGGCGACAGGCTGCGGAGGCCATGCGGCGTGTACAATTGGCGGGCACATGTATCCACGATGGATTTTTGCTGCTCCGGCGGAAAGGGGCAGTCGGGCAAAGCCAGCGCAATCAATTGATTGGGGCGCAGGTGGTGTTCGTGACCACTTGGGCCATCCAACACGTCGAAGCAGTAACCCGTGCGCGGATTCCAAAATTTTTTCAACCCCTGCGCGGCTTTTTCGGCCATCAGGTGATAGTGATCCGACGATTCTCCCAACAAGCTAGCGATTCGAGCCATAAACAGGAGGGCGTTATACCACAGCGCATTTATTTCAATAGACTTGCCGATGCGCGGCGTGACCACCCACTCGTCCACTTTGGCATCCATCCATGTGAGTTGAACCCCCGTTTCCCCCGCATAAATCAGGCCGTCATGGGGATCGAGATGAATATGGTAGCGTGTGCCTTTTTGGTGCCACTCGATAATGGATTGCAGCACTGGGAAAATCTCGACCAGAAAACTACGGTCTTGGGTCGCCTCATAATAAGCGCGGATGGCCTCGAAATACCACAGGGTGGCATCTACCGTATTGTATTCCGGCTCAACACCCAGTTCGGTAAATCGGTTGGGCAGCATTCCCTGACTGACCAATCCGCCGAAGGTACGCAAAATGCTGCGGGCGATGGCTGGACGGCGCGTGGTCAGGGTTAATCCAGCAAGGCTAATCATCGTATCGCGTCCCCAATCCTCAAACCAAGGATAGCCCGCGATGACCGTTTTGCCATCGGGGTCATGCGGGGCAGGGCGATTCACGATAAATTGATCGGCGGCTAAGATCAATTGGCGGATTTCCATCGGGGCATCCTGCCAACCACTGCTGGTGAGAAGTTCTCGGTCACGGGTCAGTCTATCAGTTAGAGCCTTTGCACCATCCAGTGAGGCGTCTGGGTTGGTGGTGGCGACAATGGTGAAGGACTCAGCCGGTTGGAGCACTACATCGAAGACCCCGGCATACATGTTGTCATCATATTCCACCTGCCCACGATAGGCTTCAATCGCATGGTAAAAATTTAGATACCAGTTTTCATCGGGGATAAAGTTGCCCCCGTCCGCCCGTATATAAAATGGCTGCCCGACGCTCGGCCCGTCAATTCGGATGCCATCAGCGATGCGCGTCACGTTCAGTTGGGTGTCCGCGCCGACGGTGTTGGCATGATGATCTCGATAGTTGACCAATGCCTTGGCCGAGAGCCGCAAATTCATACTCGCCCGCGTCATGGTGTAGCGGATATAGGTGGTGTTGGTGCCGTGCTGCATCCACACCCGTTTTTCCAATTGAGCATCGGCAAGCGTATACGTCCACACCGGGATAGACCCTTCCAGACGAAAACGCTCCAGATACAACACGCCATAATTTTCAATATCGTCGGGTTGCCATTCATTGCAATAGAGGCGATAGGTGTGGGCGTCATAAATGGCCGTTTCGTCGAGTTTGGTCAGCAGTAGGGTTCGTGCCAATGGGGGGTTGAGTGCAGCAATCAAGAGGCCATGATAGCGACGGGTCAAGACTCCCGCAACTGTACCCATGCCATAACCGCCGATGCCGTTGGTGATGACCCACTCGCGGGTCGAGGCCGCCTGAAAATCGCAGCAGATACTGCGGTCAAGATCAATCATAAGTCGCCTTTCCGGGTCTGGAAAGTCACAGTGGCGATGATAGGGATAATTATAGAGGGTATTGCAGAAGGGCGCACCCGATTGGATACGCCCACGAATGGTGGAATTATTGATACCGAAGGATGTCTGAGACGGTCTTGCGTGCCGCTGCGAGGGAAGGCCACAGGCTGGCAAGGGTGACGATAAACACCATGCCCGCCAACCCCACGAAAAGGCTGTAAACTGGATAATCAATCTGGAATTCGTCTCCAAACGGTAGCGCCGACAGCAACCCCCGGCTAATCAAATAGCTGAGGGGAGCGGCCAATATCCATGACACGACCCCGACGATCAAGCCCTCGATCCAAAATTGCGTCACAATATTGCGCGAGGTCGCCCCGACGGAACGCATGACCCCGATCTCCTTCTGACGCTCGAACACACTAATCGAAAGCGTGGTCAATAACCCCACCGCACCGACGGCTGCGATCAAGAAGGCGGCTAGGCTCAGAATGACCCCGAAGATCGTGACAATCTGGCTAATCAGTTCGGCCAACGCGACGTTATTTTGGTAGTTGCCCGTGATGCCATTTTTCAACAGCAGTTCGCGCATTTCATCAATCTTATCGTCCACCTCGTCCGCCGAGGGGTCATCCTTTTCCAATATGACATCAAACGAGTTGGGGTAGGGGGTTTGTTCTGGGCCAGCCGTCAAACCACCAAAGCGAGCCAAATCTTCCCAACGGAACCACACCGCGTCAAACGGCCAATTGGCGACCCCAATGATCTCAAATTCTTGGCTGACCCCGCCGACAATTACCGTAATGGTGTCACCCTCACCGAGATTCACGCCCTTTTGCAGATTGGTGGTAATCACGACGCCTTCACGGTTTGGGTCATCATTCCAGCCATTGCCTTCGGCATAGTCGAATTTGAATAGGTCGGGGTTGGTGGTGTTAAAGCCTGTTCCCGTGATACCGGGTGGGCCAGCGGTGACAGTGGGCGGTGTATAACCCTCAATATCAATTGCCAGCGTAACGGAAGGCTCAATGGTTTTCAGCCCTTCAACTGTGTTTTGCAGCAGGCCCACCACCTGCGCGGCATCTTGTCCCTCGTTGGGTTGAATCACAATCTGGCTGCCAAAAGTCTCAAAATTCTTATCCACTAGCGCGTTGAGGCCAGAGAACACGGCGAAAATGCCCATAAACGAAGCATTGGCAATCAGCAGCACCATACCCGTCATTGCTAAACGCCATTTTTTCTGGAAGGCATCGTTAATACCTGCACGCAGCCCCAGCGGAATGGGCAATTGACCCACCAGCCGATCCAAGCGACTGCGGCCATACTTGGCGTCAATGCCGAAGTCGGTCATGGCTTCCAAAATCGTTACCCGTGTGCCGTTAAATACTGGAATGAATGAGGCCAGCAGTGGAATCCCCACACCCATTACCACACCGATTAAGATGGCCGAGATGGAGACGCCAAATTCCTCTAGTACGGTGTTGCTGGTAACGGCTAACCCCTGTGCCGCAAAATACCCCGCCGGAATCCCCAAGAGAACCCCCGGAATAACCCCGATAATGCCGTATAACAGGGCCATGCCGGAATAGATAAAGAAATTATCGGCGCGGGTTGCTCCTAATGACTTCATCGTTCCGATCTGGCGTTTTTGTTCACCAACAATTGCTCCCACGACGTTAAACACCAAGAAACCCGATACAATCAACGCGATTACCGCCAGCATTGCCAAAATACGATTGGTCGAGCGGGTGCTTTCGATCTGGCTGTTTTCCGCCGGGTCTTCATCAAAGGTGTTGACCACGCGATAGGGGGTGTTTTGAGATATGGCCTGCTGCAAGGCTACCCGCTGCTCCTGCGCTTGTTTATAGGTCTCAAAGCGCACGAAGATGGTGTTAAAGCCCTTGAACGCCGCGATTTGTTGGGCAT
The DNA here is from genome assembly GCA_013112715.1 of Chloroflexota bacterium. Lineage (GTDB taxonomy): Bacteria > Chloroflexota > Anaerolineae > Aggregatilineales > J027 > CFX10. Next base: position 8,753 of record JABFGB010000015.1, on the reverse strand, counting down.
CCGTGTAGGCCGCGAACACCAGCGCATCGCTCGACACCAAGCCGTTATATTGATAAGTCTGGAAGATAATCCCGACAATTTTGGCGGGCGCTGTCACAAACTCGCCATTTTCTCCGGCGGCACTCAACATACGGACTTCTAGCATATCCCCCACTTGGAGATCATGTTTGTCGGCCATGCGTCGTTCAACACCGATCTCGTAGAATTCAGGTTGAGCAGTAGTGGCTGCTTCCGGCCATTTCCCTTCGACCAAACGTGGTGGTTCTAGGAAACTCTCATCAAACCCCTCGGTATGGCTAACGATGGTGGCGTCTTCGAGTGCGGCATCGCCGGGGAAGCGCCAGAACAGCGGATAGATCGCTCGCCCCTCGGCTGCTGTGACCCCTTCTAGATCGCGGACGGTGGTCAGCGCGGTTTCATTATCGGCTTCGGCGTCCTTGCCTAACGCGACCGTAACCCGTACCATCGCCAGCCGATCTTGTTGAATGTCTTTTTCGAGTTGATTCACCAGCAGTTCGCCAGTGGTAAATAACGTCACGACGCCCAATACGCCGATGAAAATACTGGTCGAGACCAATAGCGTGCGGACTTTGCGTGACCAGACATCGCGTAGAATCTTGCGTACACGAGTCCTTATCATAGGGTTAACTTCTCCGTTAAGTTAAGAGCGTGACAGGTGTAGGATAGCATAGCCTACCAAAATCAATAAGGGATGAGTCATAGATTAATAAAATCCTAACGTTCCCGTCAAAAAAGCAATAGCCATGACACGTCCCAACCCCTTTGTTATAATCCTCACAATCAATGCCCGATTGATGAACTGCACTAACGATGTAAACAAAGGAAACACTGATGAACTATAGTCCTCGACTTCTGTGGCTGCTGGCGGCCTTGCTGGTGGTGCTTGCGGCCTGTGGAGGCAAGGTGGAATCGAACAAGAATGAGAGCAATCCGGCCCCCGGCGAAGGTGATTTGTTGGGTGTCTTGACCGAACCGCGTCAACTGATCGAGAATTTCGGCGGCCCCTCCACCCAAGACACAGATTTCAACTTGGATGACTATCGCGGCAAGGTCGTGCTGATCTATTTTGGGTTTACCACCTGTCCCGACATTTGCCCGACGACGCTGGCCGAAATCCGGCAGGTCATGAGCGACCTCGGTGAAGATGCCGCTAACGTGCAGTTTGTGATGGTGACGATTGATCCCGAACGTGACACTCTGGACAAACTGAAAGCCTATGTGGAAACCTTTAACACCAGTTTTATCGGGCTGCGGCAAGAGGGCGAAACCCTACAGGCGATGCAGGATACATTTGAAGTCAAAGCCTTTAAACAAGAACTGCCCGATTCGGCGATGGGCTACACCTTTGACCACACCCCCAGCGTGTTTGTGATAGATAAACAGGGCCGTTGGGTCGAACGATTTTTGTTTGGCACTTCACCCAGCACCATTGAGCGGGACGTGCGGTTGCTGCTAGCGGAAAACTAGGGGAGTTATCACGATGCCAAAAGATTTGCTGATTCTACACACCAATGATATTCATGGCCGCAGCGAAGGATTAGCACGGGTCATCACCCGCCTTGACCAAATCCGCGCCGAAAATTCAGATCGGCACGTCCTCTATTTTGATGCCGGAGATGTGGAGGACACCAGCAACCGCCTCAGTAATCTGACCAAAGGCCGCGCCATGTATGAACTGCTGGCCCTTGCCAAGCCGAATGCGATGGTGGCGGGGAATGGCTCAATTGCCCGCTATGGCGTTGAGGCGATTACTGCGCAAGCTAATGTGATGCTCACCTCGGCGGACTGCCCCTACCTACTTGCGAATGTACGGCTGCCCGATGGCAACCCGATTCCCGCGACCCAAAGCACACATCTCCTGACCCTTGAGGATGTCAAAATCGGCATCATCGGCGTCACGGCCCAAAGTTCTGGCTATGCCAGATTTTTCGGCCTGCAACTGCTCGATACAACCGAAGTCGTGCGCCAAGAAGCCGCATCTTTTTGGCAAAGTGGCGTTCACGCTGTCATCGTCTTATCGCATCTGGGTCTAGCCGATGATCGCAAGTTGGCTGAGGCACTGAATGGCGAAGTCACCTTGATTATCGGGGCACACTCCCATGACCTATTGCCGGACGGCGAATGGGTCAATGGTATCCCGATTGTGCAGGCAGGCGACCATGCCAAGTTTTTGGGGCAAGTGGAATTGGCTTGGCGTGACAATCGGCTGGTGGTCACACACGCTACGGTTCAACCCATTACCGAGGATATTCCCCCCGACCCCCGCGTCCATGAACGAGAAATGGATATTGAGGCCTATTTGGATGAGTTCTTGGCCGAAACCATCGGAGAATTAGCTCAACCCCTTGATTGGTCGGAGGAGGCCGAGTGTGGGGTGGGAAATTTGATGGCTGATGCGTTGCGTGAATACCTCAAGGCCGACATTGGTTTAGTGGTGGCGGGGGCGGCTTTTAAGGGCGGTCTGCCGGGGGGTACATTGGCCCGCCGTGATTTGTGGGTTGTTTGCGATACTACCGCCAACCCCGGCCTCGTGATGATGAAGGGCTGGCAGGTGCAGCATATGGTCGAAACGGGCCTCGACCCCACCATCACTGCCGAACGCCCCCACAGTTTACGGGGCAGGGCACGTGGACTGATACACATCAGCGGGGCGACGGTTCGGGAGGGCCGCGTTTATGTTGGGGAATATCCGCTTGACCCCGAAGACGACTATCGGGTTGCAGCCAGCGATTATGAACTGGAGCCGGATTTTGGTTACGCGCAGGCCGATTGGAATTTGACCCCTACCTATGAGGTTCCGACGATTCTACGTGAGGTGGTGGTGAAATACTTGGCCGATACACATCCAACAGTCGTCACAATGGAACGCATTCTAGGCAACAAACTACTAGGAGAGGCATGAGCAAGTCAGTTGTATGGGTATTATTGGTGGCAGTTTTGGTATTGGCGGGGTGTGGAAAATCAGAGCAATCTAACGATAACGAATCCATCAAGCCACCCTTGTTGGTGTTAGGCAACATCAGTTTTACCGTTGAAGAAAATCGTTTCCCCTTCCTCTTGCGCGAGGGTAGTCAACGCTATAAACATGCCGAATCGGTCACGGTGCAGGTGATAGATACTGCCCAAGACAACAAGCCTGTGATTTGGGAAGGGCAGGCGTCTGAATTTGAGGACAGCGAAGGGCCGTACTATGTGATATATCCCGCCATCACCCGTTCCGGCTTGTGGAATTTTGAGTTTAATATTCAATTGACCAATGGCAAGACGTATTCGACCAATCAAGTCGTGAATGCGCTTTCGATGCCTATCGGCTTAACGGCAGGGCAGACCGCCATCCCCTCGGATTCACTGACAGCGGTGGGTCTCGACAAATTGTATGGGGTGATTACCACCGACTCCACACCGAATCTGGCCTATTATCAGATGACCATTGCGCAGGCCGTTACCAGTGAGCGACCCAGCATCATTGTATTTGCCACTCCCGAATTGTGTACCCGCAGCCTCTGTAACTCTGTATTGGAAAGCCTCGACCCGATTTATGTGCAGTTCCAAGACCACTTCAATTTTGTGCATGTTGAGACCTATAACCTTGAAACGGGCAAAAAAGTCCCGGCGATTGTGGAATGGGGTCTCGAAGAAAACCCTTGGTTCTATCTGGTAGATTCCGACGGCACAATTGTCTATCGCTGTGAGGGGATTTTTTCCGCCGAAGAATTAACCCCGATTATCGAAAACTATCTGGGGGATGGTGTATAATCGCCGCCAAACCGATTGAGACGATTTCATTGGATTACACAATCTAAGGAGCTACACACATGGCGGTACGTAACGCACAGGCTGTTTGGAATGGTGCATTTAAAGAGGGTGCTGGCACGATGACGACTGGCACGGGGGTCAGTTTTGACTTCTCGGCCTCAACACGTTTTGAAGATGGGCAGGGGTCAAACCCTGAAGAACTGCTTGGCGCGGCCCATGCAGGTTGTTTTTCGATGGCACTGGCCGCTGGATTAGGACGCAACGGCTTTAACCCGACCCGCGTGGCTACCAAAGCCAACGTTCATATCAATCGTGTTGAAGCAGGTTTCCGCGTGACCCTGATTGAACTCGAATGTGAAGCCGTCGTGCCCGGCATTGACGACGCCAAATTTCAAGAAATCGCCGAAGCCACCAAGACGGGCTGCCCAATTTCAGCGGCACTCGCGGCGACTCCCATTAATCTGAACGCCAAACTCGTATCAGCTTAATCGTTTGCTTGGGCTATTTTGACACGGGGCTAAAGCCGCCGTGCTGAATTTAGCGAGAAATGCAAGTCAGCCAGCATGGGTAGGGGCACTCGATGTCCCTACCGCCTAACCCTTCACAATCCCCAAGCGCCGCGCATTGCCCGCGTAGATTTTCGCCAACACATCCTCCGGCAAATAGAGGCCGTAAATCTGCCAGCGCCCCTGTGATGGAATGGTGTCGAGGCCGTAGTTAAAATACTCGTCGTCGGTCTCCAAAAACCGATAATACAGGCGATAGGCGTCCACCTCTGGGGCATTGTCAGTCCCAAACAAGATTCGATCCGCATACTGCACAAAAAAGCGCCGTGCCGAATAAGGCTGCCGACCCAATTCCCCGATGCGTGCGCCAAAATCAATGTAGAAATTGGGTGCATCGTCCAACAGTCGCCCTACCCATGCCAGATTTTCCGCATAACATCCGACATGCGCCCCAATAAACGTCGTGGCGGGATGGCGCAACACCAAGCGTCGTAGTCCTTCCAATATGGCGAGGAAGGGCGGGAAGGGGGGTGAGGGAAACTGCCAGTCGGGATGGGCGTGCAGTTCTTCCCACCGTTCGTTGGTAGCATCCAACGGGTCAAAAAAGGCCACTGGGTCGGCGACATGAATCAGCACGGGCCAGCCGAGTTCCGCCGCCGTCGCCCAAATGGGGTCAAGCCGTGCATCATCTACCGCCACCAATTGCCCGGCATGATCGCGCACATGCAGCCCGAACGGTTTCCATATTTTTAATCCTTCAGCGCCGCGACGGGCTTGGACATGAAGGCGTTGCGCGGCCCATTCGGGAAAGCGATGGCCCAACTCTGCCCATTTTTCCCATGCCACCCCACCAAAATGGACAAATCGTTCGGGCGCAGCGGCTTTGAAATGATCGAGATGCCGCTCCAAAATCCCCTCACCCCATCCGCCATCTAAATCCACCAATGCCACCACCCCCGCCGTGTCCAAACAATCGAGTAGTTCCGCTATCGGACGATTGATCCAACCGCCGCCAAAGGTCTCGCCGAGATGATTATGAGCATCAATCACGGGAAAATGCGGCTTGCTGATGGTGGTCGTCGGCACGACCAGCTTGGATTGGGGGCGAAAATCAGCGAGAGGCAGACTCATGGCGGGTCATCTCCAAAATACGTCAGCGCGTTGGATAGATTAAAAGCGTGAATGTAGCGTTCGATGGAGGCGGTAATCCAATTTACGACAAATTGGTGTGGATCGGGCAGCGCTGAATTTTGATAAAGCTGTTGGCGGGCTGTGACGACCTGCGGCACTGTCCAAACATAGCGGGCACAGGTCTTGACAATCCACGTCCGGCGTTCTGGCGACAGGTCGTTCAACGCCATGCCGCGCTCATCGGGTTGCAGCCATTTCTGCCAGCGATTCGACTTATGAACGGCCTCGGTTAAATTTTCGAGGAAATGCGAGGAGGGGGGGTTTTCATGCTGGGTAAGATTGACCAGCGCATCATATTCATCGGCGGTAAATTCTGGCCCGACGTTCGCCGCCCCCATGCCTGTGCGTGGATAATCGGCGGGGTTTTCGACCCAATCCGTATAATGGCCTTTGATGAGGGCCTGATAGGGTTTCACAATCTGGTAGAGAGCGGTGGCGGTTTCGGCATCAAACGTCGTGGTATGCAAATCCGTGCCAACCTGCGCCACAATAAATGTTGGGGCCGCCTGCATCAATTGTCGCTCCGCCAAACCCGCATACAATAGACGCAGAAATTCGGTGAAGTTGTCCAGATTGACCAGACCGCCATGCACTTCCTCCGTGCCGACCTCATAGGCGATGGGGGGCAATTGCAGACGAACCCGTTCGGCTTCGGCATAGGCCATCAAATCAAGGCTGCGTTCCACGACTACCTGAATCGGCAGCGGTCCCTCAACAGTACGATCTACCGTCGGGTCAATGTGCAGCAGTCTATAACCCGCCTCCAACACCGCTGTAATCGAGCGTTTGACCTCCGCGAAGGTCTGCTCAAAGCTCAATTGATCGCGTGTATGGGCATCTTTCAGCCACGGCCCCCCATGATCGAGACACGGATATAGCCATTCCCGCCGCGCCCCATATTTCGCTGCATACGCATCCAGTTTTCGTACAAAATGGGCAGGTGTCCATCCGGTATAGCCACCATCGCGGTCAACTTGATTGAGTGTGGCGGCGAACAACATCGGGGTATGATGGCGGGCAGCGGCTTGCACAGCGGCCTCCAACACCGCGTCCGAATTGGGGCAGGCGGCAAGCAGGGTTAACTGTACACCCTGATGCTCCCTCAGGTGGATGACGCGTTCAATGATCGTTTTGAGGTTCATAAACTCGATACCATTCCTCAATCGGGGCGATGGGGGCGTAAAAATCTGTCCACGGGCGGGCATATTGGTTGACAATTTCGGTCAACTGCTCTAATCGCGCAATCCCGATCTGACGCAGAAAATCTTCCCGCTCGGCAGTATTCAGGGTGACGGCTTCTTTCCAGACCGCCCGTCCCCCTAAAAACCCACTCGCCCCATTGCGACAGGCGATTTCCACCTGATGGGCAAAGGTATCGAAGCCGACCCCGCCGCTTAATAAAACCCAAGGCACCGGGCTGGTCTCACTAATGGCGCTGCACGCTGCCTGCCAATGGCCTTCATCGTTGTCGAACGTCACATCTATCGGGAATTCCAGTTTCAGCACATCCGCCCCCAGACTCCCCAAACGACGGGCTGTCTCGCGCACGATGGTGGGTCGTTGTTCGGCAAAAGCCGCGCTTTCTTTGGGGATGCCGGGGTCGAGGCTGTAAGAGAGGGGTTCGACAAATAGGGGCAGGTCATGGTCATGCGCTTCTTCGGCTACCTCATACACCACCTGTTCAATTTCTGCCGCCACATCACCCGCGTCGGGATGGTAGTAGATCAAAATCTTGACCGCCGACGCCCCCATCTGTTTGATTTTCGCCACGTCCCACCCGTCAATAAACTCGACCCGGCGGGCAGTGGAATCGCCGCTGTAGCCCGTCTTTTCCAACGTCATCAATAGGCCGCTGCTGCCTGCCATGCCCAATACTGCCTCTAGGCCATAAATCGGGTCGAGCAGCACCGCCGAGACATGATGCGACAAAACACTGACCACCTCGGCTTTGATCCGACTGGCAGCCGCAAAGTCCGTCGGGTCGGGCAGCATCTTGCGATAATTATCCCGTTGATCAAAGGCCAAAACGGAAAATACATGGCGCGGGGTACTGGTCGTTTTGAGGCCACGCCAGCGTCCGGGCGAAATCGTTTGGGGCATGGACAAAAACTACTCCTTCTATTTACTCCCTCGCTCCAATTTGGCAGGGGGGTGAGGTAAATTACACCGCATGATTGCTAATAAACTCTTTCAATTCGTCGGCAGTCGGGGCGTTGGTTGTGCCACCTACTTGGGTGACGGCCTGCGCTCCACACGCGACGGCAAAGGCAAGCGGGTCAGCCTGTCCGGTTAAGGTCGCATACAGATACCCCGCGTTAAAAGCATCCCCCGCGCCCGTCGTGTCCACTACCGAGACGGGTAGGGTAGGGCGGTTGACGATTTCGCGGGTAGGGGGATAGACTGTCATCGCGCCTTCTGCCCCGCGTTTGATGACTAATGTCCCGCCGACCTGTTCCACCAATTTTAAAGGCTGCCATGTGCCATCGGTCAAGGCGGTGGCTTCGCTTTCGTTGGGAAAAAACCAATCCGTCGCGGCGAGGGTCGGTTGGAGATAGGGATTCGCCTGCCATTGTTCATTTGGATCCCATCCACAGTCAAGCGAAGTCGTCAGACCGCCCGCATGTGCCAATTGAAAAATAGCGGGTAGGTGGGCTTGCAGGGCGCTTTGCAGGAAAAATGAGCCGACGTGCAGATGCGTATAGCCGGATAAAAGGTCGCGGTTGATCTCCCGCCCGTCAAAATCGGCCATCACGCCGGGATAGGTCAGCATCGCCCGATCACGTGGATAGGTCAGGACAAGCGTCACCCCTGTCGCCGCCCCTGTGATGGTTTGGATAAGCTGTGTCCCCACCCCAAACGCCATCAATTGTTGGATAACATAACGCCCCATCTCATCGTCGCCGACCCAGCCCATAAAATCCACTGGTAAGCCCAGCGTGGCAAGTCGAACGGCGGTGATGGCGGATGAACTCCCCAGTGTCATGTGAAAACCCGTTCCGACCAGTTCCCGCCCCAAAATTGGCAGGCTGGGCAACCCGGTCATGACCAAATCGGCGTTGAGTTCACCCGCCACCAAGACCCGCGCCATTAGTACACCCATTCTGGCAGATACGGCGTCTGTACCTCGACCATTTCATCAAACATCTCGCGGATTTCGGCAGGTGAACACACTGCCGCCGTCAACGGATCGAGCATGAGGGCATAGACCGCCGCTTCCCGATTTTGCTCCAAGACCGCCGTCGCCACCAGATCATGCACCGCGATGTGGGCCGCATCCAG
>JABFGB010000014.1 GCA_013112715.1 Chloroflexota bacterium | reverse complement strand
GGATACGGCGACCCATTAATTGCTTGCTCGATCTCGGCAAGCTGTTCGTCGGTAAGGTGAAAGTTGACTCGTCGGCTCATGCCCTCCAGTCTACCTCACTCGCTCATCTTTTTCGACTAGTGGCTTAGTCAAACTAATGTGCATCATTTTTGCCTTGTCCTTATCGCTTGTCACTCTCAATTTGGCCGTCCATCAAAACGATCATCCCGTATCTTACTGGATTGGTTTCCTTTCCAGCCGCACCAAGCGCCTTGACCAGCAGCTGTATCGAATGCGTGCTGATGGCAAAATCGTCGAGCAGTTGACGGTTGGCCCAACCCGGCGTATGGCCCCAAGTTGGTCACCCGACGGCGATTGGATTGCTTTTACCTCTATGAGTACGACCAGCCTTCAAATTTTCAAAGTCCCTGCGGTTGGGGGGAATACCGAACAAATCACCCCTACCATAACAGGCGGTAATGGCGGCGCAAGTTGGTCGCCCGACGGTCACTGGATGGCCTATGCCTCCAATCGTTTGGGCCGCACCGCCGAAATTTTTGTCATGAATCTGATGGATGGCACGGAATATCGCCTTACCGACAGTTTTGGCTCCAATCGCAGTCCGGTCTGGTCGCCCGATGGTCAATGGATCGCCTTCGTTTCGGAACGACACGGCGCACCTGAGATTTATCGCATCCGGCCCGATGGCACAGATGAACAACGCCTTACCGATAGTCGCGGTTTCAACTACTACCCCACATGGTCGCCCGATGGTCAATGGATTGCCTTTGCCTCCAATCGTGGCGGGGTCTATCAAATCTACAAAATGCGCGTGGATGGCTCAGAGGTGCAGCAGTTGACCCACGAGGGCACAGCCAATACCGTCCCTGCATGGTCACCCGATGGCGGCTATATCGCCTATGTCTCTGAGCGCGAGGGCGAAATCGAGATTTATCGAATGGGGGCGGACGGAAGTCAGAAAACACGCCTGACCAACAGCCGGGGTGATAATGTCTACCCGACATGGTCGCCGCCCTCCCCTTCACCGGATTTTCAGCCAGCAGGTCTGCTACTGGTCAATCTTCTGCTTTTAATGCCTATCAAGGCCGTAGCAGCAGCTTTAAGACGCCGCCCTGCGCCGCGCGTACCAACGCCGCCGGAGCCTCACTAAGCGCATACTCACCATCAATCATACTCAACACATCAATGCGCTTTTGGGCCAACAGTCGCAGCGCCACATCAAACGGCCCACAGCGGCTACCCACTACTGTAATTTCATCCACCACCAACTTGCTCAGATTTGCCTGTGGGATGCCTTCATAGGTACTTTTCAAAACAATCGTTCCGCGTGGGCGCACCAACGTTAGGGCCTCCGCAAAACCCGCCGCGTTCCCAGTACAATCTACCACAATTGCGGCATGGGCATCTGGAACATCCTCACGCCGCCGCGACTCTATCCCCCATTTTTCCAACAACTCGATTTGCCGATCATGCCGCACAATTCCGATGATAGGTATTCCTGCTTGATGAATCACTTGAGCACACAACATCCCCAAGCGCCCCACCCCCAAAATATAAACGGGTTCCGTTGGACGCAGATGAACTTGCTGCAAAATTTGGCACGCCGCCGCCAGTGGCTCAGTAAAAACCGCCTCAATATCGCTGACATTATCGGGGATGCGATGTAAATTCCGCACTGCCAGTTTAAATACGTTTGCAAACGCCCCATCGTAGTTCCCCGAAATCCCCAACGTGTAGCGATTACGGCATTGGGTCGGGACTCCCACCAAACACAAGTCACACTTGCCACAGGCGATATTGATTTCCCCCACCACCCGCTGTCCCACCCATTCAGCAGGCCCTTGTACCACCACCCCGGCAAATTCATGCCCCAACACACCGCGAAAATTCATGTACCCGCGTGTTAGCGCCAAGTCCGTGCTGCATACCCCCGCCACACTTAGCTCAATAAGTGCCTCATCCAACTGTAATGCTGGGACCGCCCGTTCAACGACCCGCACGCCTGTTTCGTCAAAAACAACCGCTCGCCTCATCATTTATTTCCTTCGTGTGATGAACCAAGAAACCCTGTCCCGCAGTAATATACAGTGGGGAGTGGAATGATATATTTGGGCAATTCTACCACCTCTTGTAAACCATGCCGCACATCGCTACAATGCCCAGCGCTTTAGTCTTGTTTTTTGAAGGAGTCATCTACAGTTGGAAAATAAATCGCCCAAAAATTTGAAAGAACTCATTACGGGTAATATTGGCTTGGCAGCAGTCTTGATTGGACTCGTCTTGGTCGTCATTATTGCGGCGGCTTTCCTTTTTCTCCAACAAGGCGAGGACGACACGCTGATTTACTTAGACAATACAGGTCAATGTCCCGAAGTCACGCTTACATTAACCAATCAATCGAATGGGGAAATTATCACCCTCAAGGCCAAAGCAGGTCAACGTACTTCAGCCAAAGTTGAACCCAACACCGTGTATGCTTATGTCCTCGACACCAATTCTGAGCCGGATGAAAATGGGATGCGCTGTTACAATATTGATGAAGGCACCATCGCCAACGTGCCAAAAGGCCGCAGCGTAACCGTCAATGTACCCTCCGTCGAAGCGACTCCCAATCCGCGTACCCCATCGCCCGAAGCAACCGAACCTGCGGCGGAAGAAACCCCCGCCAGTTAATTCATGATAGTTGCCCCCTTGACTTAGAGTGTACTCAAAGTTGTAGACTGTGAAATATGGTCACAAAAACAGAGTACACCATTCAACAAGTTGCCGAAATAACCGGATTGAGCGGCCATACCCTACGCTATTATGAACGGATCGGCCTGCTCTCTTCGGTAGACCGGGCTGCCAACGGGCATCGTCGGTATACCGATGACACCATCCGCGAGATCGAATTTCTCAACAAACTGCGTGCCACCGGAATGCCTATCCGCGAAATGCAGCATTATGCCGAACTGCGACGTCAAGGCCAAAGCACACTGGCTGAACGTCAGGCCATGCTCAAAAGCCATCACGCCGTTGTCACCGAGCAACTGCGCTTGTTGCAGGAGTACCTGAAGGTGATCGAATACAAAATCACCCTCTATCAACAATTGCAGGAGGAACAGCAGCATGAATCAACGCCCGTTGGGTCATAGTGGAGTCAAAATCGCCGCCCTCGGTTTGGGCTGTATGGGCATGTCCGAGTTCTACGGAGCAGCCGATGAAGCCGAATCCATTGCTACCATTCACCGCGCCCTCGATCTCGGCGTCACCTTCCTTGACACCGCTGATATGTATGGCATCGGTCATAATGAAGAATTGGTCGGGCGTGCCATTCAAGGCCGCCGGAATGAAGTGTTCCTTGCCACCAAGTTCGGCATCGTGCGCGAAAAAGGCATGACTAGTCGCAGCATCAACGGCAAACCCGAATATGTCCGCTCTGCGGTGGAAGACAGCCTACGTCGTCTCAATGTCGAGGTAATTGACCTTTACTACCAACATCGTGTTGACCCCAACACCCCTATCGAAGAAACTATCGGGGCGATGGCTGAATTGGTCAAAGCAGGCAAAGTGCGTTTTCTCGGTCTGTCAGAAGCCAATGCCGAACAAATTCGCCGCGCTGCCGCTGTTCACCCCATTGCGGCTTTGCAATCGGAATATTCCCTGTTTAGCCGTGATGTCGAGAACGAAATTTTGCCCCTATGTCGTGAGTTAGGCATTGGTTTTGTGCCATTCAGCCCGTTGGGGCGTGGCGTCTTAACTGGCAAAATCAAAAAGGCCGATGACCTTGACCAGAATGATGCCCGTCACCGCATTCCGCGTTTTCAAGGTGAAAATTGGGAAAGAAATGTGGCATTGGTAGCCCAATTGGAAGACTTGGCCGCCGAAAAAGGCTGCACCCCGGCTCAATTGGCGCTGGCTTGGGTTCTGGCTCAAGGTGAGGACATCATTCCCATCCCCGGCACCAAACGCCGTACCTATCTGGAAGAAAACGTCGGCGCGATGTCTGTTCATCTGACCGCCGACGAATTGGCTCTGATTGATTCGGCCCTACCCAAAGGTGCCGTTGTGGGGGATCGCTTCCCGGTGTGGAGCTAGATCACCGATCTATTCCCCCTGCCATACAAACCGCGCATTAACTGACCGTCCGGATACTGGGACATACATCCCGGTATTCGGGTCTCGCACAGCCACTTCCAGCGACCAGACGATATTGCGGGTTTGTCCTGCGGCGGGCTGCCAAATTGACGGAATAGCGGCGCTGGTTTGGCGCGTCGTGATATAAAATGGCTGTCCGCTGGTTTCATCCGCCAGCGATACCACATAGACCTCGCCCGGATTCAATTCCCCAACCGACAGCCAACTCAGCAAAATCGGCCCAGTGAGTGTTGCCCCATCTTGCGGATAGAGGGGACGCGGCGGTACATACGTTGGCAAGGCGGTTGGCGTTTCCGATCCACTTAAGGTCGCTGTCGGGGTGGGTGTTTGTGTTGGGCCGGGGACATTTAGGCAGTTGAAGGGGCTGATAATCGGCGGCACCGGGCAATACCCAACCGCTGATTCACTAAAATCACATCCACTGCAATCAATCCCATCCGGTAGCGGATTGAGTTCACAGATGCGCTGATTCGTAGTCCCGCTGTTGAGTGCGATGCTGGTTAGGGTATCGTCCTCTTGGGGGCAATATTCATAAATCGCATACGGGGTCACATTCCGCAATGCGGTAGGCAGCAAAGTCGCCACCTGTGTCTGCGTCAGGTCTAGCCCCGGCTGGGTAGGAATCAAGGTCGGGCGTGGCACAATAATCTGTGCCCCCACTGACGGCAAATTGGTACAGCGGCTGTTGAGGCCATTGGCTTCAATAATCGCGCGTGCGCCACTTACTACATCCAGCCCAAACCGCACCGCAATACTCCCACAGGTATCCCCCGCTGCAATAGTCGTGATATAAGGCGGGGGTGGGGGCGTAATGGTCGCCGTTGGTTGCGCGGCAGGCGGCAAATCCGTTGGATGGGGTGTTGCCGTCGCCGGAAACGTCGGGGATGGTGTCAGCGTCGGCCCTCCCGGTGTATTGGATGGGGCTATGACGATTTCGACAGTCGGGGGTTGCGTTGGCGCAGGGGGTGTATTGGTCGCTTCGGGTTCTTCAGTTTTGCCACATGCCGCCAGCAGTAACACTGGCAGCAGCAGCAACCATAGTCTTTTTTGCATAAGCATCCTTTTAGCAGAAACCATATAGGGGTTGCTCTGCCTTAAGTGTCATATAACTAACATCAGTCTTGCCTCACCCACCCCACGAGAAATGACGTGGCGCAGTGGGTTGGCGAGTAGAAACGATTTGGTCGCCATCGAGAACAGCAATCTCAACCATCCATTCAAAATCTTGGGCCTTGCTCCCGCTCGGTTTCCAATCCTCTGGCAAAATCAGAAATTGGTCACGGGTGCGGGCACGAAATATGTCATCGGTATCAAGGTTTGTCACCGTGATAAGGTAATTTTCATTGATGCCCAGTGTGCCCGTCGCCGTCCAGCGCAGTGTCACCAAACTATCACCATCAAAGGTGGCATCTTCAAGCGGCTGATAGGGCTGCGGCGCATTAAACGTTGGTGTAATGGTTGGTGTTGGGGTTTCACTGCCCGACGGTGTTGGCGATAAGGTAGCGGTTGGCGGCGGCACAGGCACACGAATCCGCTGCCCTATCGAGAAAAACACCGAGCAGTTTGGCCCACCAAATTTTTCCCCATAATCGCACTGCAAAAACTCAATTTCGGGGTTCAAGTCGGCAATCACTTTGGCGTCGGCATTGTAAATACTGATAATTGTATACAGTGTCTCGTCCTGTTGAATAGTATGCCAAGCCAAGCCCGGACGCAGCGTCGGTTCAACAAACAAGGTCGCCAGTGCATCAGGTGTGCCAAATTCATTGGCTGTTGTTTCGCCGCTGCCATTCTGTGCCACCGTCAACACATCCCCGGTTGAATTATCGCCCCCTCCGGCAGGCAGCGCCCCCGTATCAGCGTTCGGGTCAGCGGTGGGGGTCGGCCACGGAATGACCACTGAATCCCCCTGCGCCAAACAATTCTCGCATTCAACTTGGGGATTTAGCGTCAAAATCACTTGCACAATCGCAAAATGGCGGTGTCCACATTCCTGCGCCAATCCGTACAGCGTATCCCCGGCTGCCGCAATTTTGGTACAGGGCGTCGGCTCTGGTGTATTCGATGCGGTCACGGTAATCGTCGGCAAAAGCGGCGGCGCGGGACGTGTGTTCGTCGGTAAGGCGGTAGGCGCGGGCGTTGGAGAGTTTTCGGGTGTCCTAGTAAATATCGTGCCGGAGGCCAACACCTCAGCGCGGGGTGTTTCGTTTTTTTCATCATCAGGGATAAACATCACCCCCGCCACAATCGCCCCACCCGTCGCCAATAGGCACAGCAGCAAGCCAATAATTGTCGCTATCGGGGAGTTCCATATCCCCCGCACCATCAAATCATCTTCACCCTCATCCGGATTATAGGCCACTTTGAAGTTGACCTTTTTACCTTCAGGGGCAGAGGCTGGCGTAGCCGCCTTGCGGGAAGACAACAGCGTCCCACAAATGAGGCACTCCGCCACATTACCGGGATTATTCGCCCCACAGTTTGGGCAGCGTTGACTATTTCGTGTGCTTGCCATGCGTGTTCAATCAGTTTCAAGGTTAATCAAGGCGGGGATTATAGCAGTCCGACAAAACCCAATACAATGGCTGTTCCGCCGTCGTCAGGTGAACATTACATGAACGTGGGTAAATAGATGCTTATCTGAGATGCCCTAACCATCAAGCATTCGGCTTAGTACGGCTTTAGCCAATTATCCAGCCAATCATACGCCCGGTGCCGCGATTGCAGTGTAAACCAACCGTCTCCGTCGCGGGGATTGTAGTGATACAAAGTCAAACGACTGCTGGCCCCCATTCGCGCATAAGCCCGTTCTGCTTTTTCAAATACCTCCACCACGTCGGTGCTGTCAGGGTCATCTTTGCTGGCGGAAAGCAAAAACGGACGTGGGGCGATCAATGTCAAAATCCGATCATAATCCGCCACTTGCAGCAAACGTGGCACGGCAAATTCAAACTGCACCATATGGCCCATTTTGAGGGCACGGTGCATACTTCCAACACTGCCATGTGCCACCCCAACCGCAATCCGTTCATCCATCGCGGCTGTCCACATAGCCATTTTCGCCCCATAGCCATGCCCCATATACCCGACCCGTTTTTTATCCACTTCCTCACGGGTCATCAGATAATCAATACTGCGTGTCGCATCCCAGATCACTTTTTTCAACAGTGTCTCACCGCGTAACAGTCGTACCGCTAATTCACGGAAATTATTTTCATAGGCTGCCAGCGCGTCATGATGATCAATTTCTTTGGGGCATCGCTCCTCAAAGGCAATTGCATCTGGCGCCAGAATCGCATAGCCGCGTTTGACCAATTCAACGCCAATGGCCTCGTTTGGATCACCTTTGATACCAACAATTTCACTCTTGCCAATGGCCCAGTCACGGTTATGCCGATGATGGCAAATTACCGCCGGAAAGGGTGGTGTCCCCTGCGGAATCAAAACATAGGCATATGCCCATTGGTTGGTTGTAACCTGATAGCGAACCTTTTCCCGCCGATAGCCGTCCAAAATCTCGACTTGTAGCGTTTGCGGAATGAGGGGGGCCTCGTCTGGCGGCGCTCCCAATACCGACTTCAACGACTCGCGGTGGGCATCATATTGTTGACGTAGGTGCATAGCGACAGTCTTTAGATAAGTTCAAAAATGAATACTCCCCGATTTTACCCATTTCTACCGACTTGGCGAATTATGAGTTCGCTGGTTCGAGTGGTTGGGCTAGGCGTCCATCCAAACCCAAGTCTCCCGCAATCGCCTGCATCGCTTTGAGGACAGTCGGCACATGCTCACCCCACAAATCTACGCCCAAATCAGCCGCGCCATGCTCAACGTCCTCGCGGTTGACTCCGGCTGCAAAAGCACGATCTTTCCATTTTTTCTTGATCGAACTCACTTCCACATCTCGAATGTCTTTCGAGGGCCGCACCAATGCCGCCGCCGTAATCAACCCGGTCAATTCATCCACCGCATACAGGGTCTTGTCGCGCAGGCTCACACGCGGAATCTTCAACTCATCGGCATGGCTTAAAATAGACTGGATAATATCTTCCGGCACGCCCCGTTCACGCAAAATCGGCGCTCCCGCAATCGGATGCCGTTCCAAATCAGGGTGAATCTCCCAATCAAAATCGTGCAGTAGACCCACTACCCCCCATGACTCCACGTCTTCGCCAAATTTCTCAGCATAGGCTCGCATGGCCGCTTCGACTGAGCGCATGTGGTTGCGTAGGCTCTCCGACTGCACAAATTCCGTAACGATATTCCATGCCTGTTCTCGATTCATACAATTCTCCTTGTCATCAGCGTTGAGTTACCCATTGCTCAAATTCCAGTGGTAGTAGCCCATTTTTTACACAAGCCTGCTGCAAAACACCTAATACTTGGGCAGGGTCATTGCCATATATTCCCGATCCCCAAGCCGGATTTGCTTCAATGACCGCCCACCCTTTGCTATGAATTTTACCAACATCCAAGACAATACCGGGCGGCAATGTCACCCGCTTATCCGCAAGGACGTGTTCAAAAAATTCTAGCGCCTCATCTTGCTCCGGGACGTTTGTAATCCATTGCCCATTCGCGTCTTTAAGTAGTTCTCCATTTCGCAAATATGGAGCATAGGTCACCAAATTCCGTTGACTTATAAAACCGCGAAATTCGATTTCCCATTCCACCACTTCCGATACCAATGTAGGGATGGCATCATCAAAATATTGCGCGGATGGGAGTTCTGCCCCTGTTGCGTAAATCGCTGCATCAAATGATTTTTCATTAGCTGGTTTAATAAACGCAGGTTCTTGTAAAGTACGGGCTTCTTTCAAAGTTATCAATCGCACATCACGCTGACGGTATTCAACAGGCAGATTCGGCAGCCAATCAGAAGGTATTTCCAATAGAGCTATATCCAATTGTTGGGCGACAATACTGACAAATAATCCTTCACCATAGAGGACAATATTTTCAGATTCAGCAGTCCATTCATCGGGTACACGGTGCCCATGCAACCGTTTCACCGACCAGCCAAAATCCAATGCGGCTCGCCATAGGGCCTGCGAATCGGGTGTATAACGCGATGAAAGCAGCAGAATCGGCATTGTTAAATGGTAATCCGATTCGTGCGACTGATAATTTGCCGCTTACATACCTCACCCTTTGGAATGACCGAATTCCGTAGCACCAGTGATTCCACAACCGTTGCACCCTCACCTACCGAACTACCGCTTTCCAGATAGACATAGGGGCCGATTTTGGCCTTTTGCCCGACCACGACACCGGGGTCAATCCGTATAGGCGGGATAATCGTCACCGAACCGGGCAGTTCACTCAAAATATGGGCGTCGCGGCCTTCGTCCAAATAGGCGCGACTGATCTTGTAGAGGTCGGTATCCTTCATAAAATGGTAACGCTGAGGAGCAGATTGATAAGCCACCTTGCCACCCGACTCTATCAAGTGCTGAATACCGCTGACCAGTTCTTTTTCGCCTCGGCTGGAAAAAGTCACTTTGGAGAGGTGATTCAAAAATTCTTTCTTAGCGGCATACACCATAAACGCCAATTGATTTCCGGTGGGGGTTTCAGGTTTTTCGACCATATGCGTCACCCAATCCCCGTCAAGGATTGCTTCGGCGGATTGTTGAATTTCAGCGGTGGGCGCAGTGGTCACACTGATGACCATATCCGCTTTAGTGTCGTTAAATCGCTTGATGAGGGCGGGGATATGATCGGGCAAAGGCAGAGTATCCCCCGCGAGCACCAAAAAATCGCCTTCAATTTGTTTACCAGCCAGCGCCAACGCATCTGCCGAACCAGTGGGATTGATCTGCAGCACATATTTGACTTCGGTATGCGGATACCACGAATGGCTGAGGTAGGAAGCCAAACCACCTTCTTGCTCCCCAATCACCACGACAAATCGCTTAATGCCAGCCTCCAAGCACCGATCCATGACCCGCACCATGATCGGTTTTCCCAAAACGGGCAGCATGGCTTTGCTAACATCTTTGGAAAGTGTCTGAAGCCGTGAACCGCGCCCTGCCGCCAAAATCACTGCTTGCTGAATCATCCCACCCTTCCTCACAGGTCTGTAGATTGTGTTGCGCTACCAACATCATGCCCGAAATAGTCTAATAGCGTTAGTCAATTGAATTGAGAAATTATGAAAATATCCACAAATTCAAACCTAGATTATAGCGACTCTCCAAAAAATCCTGCTATACTTGTCAATAGTGTAAACGAAACCATTTCCAAATAGTGGGTTCAAAGCATTTCCACAGGACGGTGAATTGTGGCAAGCTCTGAAGATAAAATGATAGATTTTCACATCTCACGCCTAAAAGACAGACAGGCTGAAGTTTTGTTAAGAACTATTGAAGAATTGCTTAAATTTGGTGCGAAGGCCGAACGCGCCCTCCCCGCATTGGAGGCTGTTTACAAATCCGCCACTGACCCAAACGTCAAAGAGGCAGCTCATCGCGCAGGACGCACCATCTTTTTTGCATCGAAGAACGGGAACGAAGGCGCAGTCTAAAAAGGGACGGTTCGCCTTGAACCGCCCCTCTCAAACTCGGATTTGAATCGCACCCCTACGCCATACTCTTCAGTGTATCCAACCGCGACTGCACCCGTTCCTGGCTTGCCAACAGGTCTGCCAATTTATCCCGTTCGCGCTGCACCACTTCGGGTTTGGCACGGCTGACAAAATTCTCATTGCCCAGCGTCCCCTGCGAACGTTCAATTTGCTTAAGCAGATTTGCCAGTTCATCCTCTAGGCGCTGACGTTCTTTTTCAAGATCAATCATGCCTACCAGCGGCAGATAAATCGTCACATCGGCGGCCACTATCGTAGCAGCGTTTTCCGGTGCGGGTGCGCCATCGTTAGCAATCGTGACATCATGGACATTGCAGAGTCGCCCAAAGACATAGCTGTGATTTTCCAACACCTGCCGCATCGAGCCGGGGGCAATCACCGCCCCAATCCGTTTGGCTGGGTCCACTTCATATTGTTGGCGCGTGTTGCGGATACCAATCACCAGTTCTTGGATGGTCGCCAAGACGTTTTCGGCGGCGCTGTCAGCATATTCCGAACGGGCGATGGGCCACTGTGCGATAATCAACGCCTTGCCCTTGTGCGGAATGGCCTGCCAGATTTCCTCCGTGATAAAAGGCATATACGGATGCAACAGACGTAGGCACGTATCCAACACATACAGCAGTGTCGCACGGGTGCTGGCTTTGGCTTCCAAATCACCCCCATAGAGCGCGGCCTTGCTGATTTCGACATACCAGTCGGCAAATTCATCCCACACAAAACTAAGAATTTGGCGTCCGGCCTCGCCGTAGTTATGACCCTCGAATAACCGATCCACATTCTGAATCAAGTTGGTCAAGCGGCTGAGAATCCACCGACTTGGCAAATCCAACGCGGCGGGCTTGGGCAAATCTAGCGGCTGATCGTCTTCAAGATTGCTCAGAATAAACCGGGCAATCTGCCACAGCTTGTTACCGAAATTGCGGCTGTGTTCGATACGGCTCATAGCCAAATTCATGTCGCTACCGGGAGAGCCGCCTGTCAGCAGAGTGAACCGCAAGGCGTCCGCCCCAAATTCCTGCACGGTTTCCAACGGGTCAATCACATTCCCTGTCGTCTTGCTCATCTTGCGCCCCTGCTCATCACGCACAAGGCCATGCAGATAGACCGTCTCAAACGGTGCTTGGTCGGTGAACCACAGCCCCATCATAATCATACGGGCCACCCAGAAAAACAGGATGTCATAGCCCGTTTCCATCATATGGGTCGGGTAAAACCGCTGCAAATCAGGTGTGTTGTTGGGCCAGCCGAGTGTACTAAACGGCCACAAGCCACTGCTGAACCACGTATCCAACACATCCTCGTCCTGTTCCCACTTGCCAGAGGCATCCGGTGGGCCATCGCGGGTCACGCGGATTTCGCCTGTTTCGCGGTGTGTCCATGCCGGGATGCGGTGTCCCCACCACAATTGACGGCTGACACACCAGTCTTGGATGTTTTCCAGCCAGTGGAAATAGACCTTCTCGAAATGCTCCGGCACGATCTTGATGCGACCATCACGCACGGCTGCAATTGCTTTGTCGGCCAGCGGCTGAATCTTGACAAACCATTGCTCAGAGATCATCGGCTCAATGATCTCCCCACCCCGCTGACTGACGGGCACGATCATGGAATAGGGCTTGGTTTCAATCGTCAACCCCGCCGCTTCCATATCTTTCCACAGCTTCTCCCGCGCCACAAAACGATCCAACCCGGCATAGGGGCCAGCGTTTTCGTTTAGACTGGCGTCACGGTTGAGGATACTGATAATCTCCAACCCATGCTTCTGGCCGAGTTCATAGTCGTTGAAGTCGTGGCCCGGCGTCACCTTTAGTGCTCCTGTACCAAATTCACGGGTGACGTATTCATCGGCGATGACTGGAATGGTACGATTCAGCATTGGTACATAGGCCAGCTTGCCAATAAACCGTTGATAGCGTTCGTCTTCGGGATGGACACACACCGCCGTATCACCCAAGATGGTTTCGGGGCGGGTCGTCGCCACCGGGATAAATTCCCCACCTTCGACGGGGTATTTAAAGAAATAGAGTTTGCCCTCGATTTCTTTATCCTCCACTTCCAAGTCGCTGACCGCCGTTTTCAATCCCGGTGACCAGTTAATCAGGCGTGTACCCTTGTAAATCAGGCCCTGTTCCCATAGGCGAACAAAGGCTTCACGCACGGCAATGGATAAGCCATCATCCAGTGTAAAGCGGTCACGATCCCAATCACACGATGCGCCGAGTTTACGCAGTTGATTTTGAATCTCGCCGCCGTACTTTTCTTTCCATTCCCATGTGCGGTACAGGAATTCTTCGCGGCCCACTTCTTCACGACTTTTGCCTTCATCCCGTAGCATCTTTTCGACCTGCAACTGTGTGGCAATTCCCGCGTGGTCGGCTCCCGGAACCCACAGCGCGGCGCGGCCCTTCATACGGGCATGGCGAATCATCATGTCCTCAAGGCTAACAAACATAGCATGGCCGTTATGCAGTGCCCCGGTCACGTTCGGCGGCGGCATACTGATAACATACGGCTCGGCATCTTTGGGGGCGACTTCGGGCTTAAAATAGCCCGACTGCCACCACCAGTCATACAGGCGGCTCTCCGCCTCCTGAAAATTGAAATTCTTGGTCAGTTTTTCGGTCATTGGTTTTCTATCCCTCAGTGTTAGAGAATTGCTTGGCTCAGTGGGGCAAGGTCATGCCAATGCAAAAGCGCCCTACCCCGATCAAATCGGCTTAAACGGACTACCGCAGGATCATCGCTAGGTTTTCCTACAAGTGACATGCACCATCACCCCCTTTCAAGGCTGAGGTCTATTGTGGTTTGGTGGCAATCATGACCACTTCAAGGCGGTCACGGATAATCTCGATATTTTCAAATCCTGCTTCAAGCAGGCCGACTTGCATCTCTACCGCCGTAATCGCCCGACAGTGTTCTTCACGTTTATAGGTCAGGTAATCCATACCCCGTCCGGTAACGAGAAAATGATTAATCTTGACCATGAGCGGCGGGCCGTCTTCCCAATCCCAGACCTGAAATTTGACCTGCTGTGGGGCTTCTTCATCGTCATCTTCCACGCCAATCGGTATAAAACGCGGACGGTCTTCGACAAATGGCTCAAAATCTTGCATCCCAATCATGACCGTACCACCGGGGCGCAGCAGTTGATGAAAATTCGCCAGCGTCGCCGCAATATCTTCATCGGAAATCAGGCGGGGCACAGCATTGCCTTTGGTCAACACCGCATCAAATTGACCCTCTCCGCCGATTTTTTGCAGCAGTTCCAGAAAACCCGCCTCCACAAATTTGATCTTACGGGCCAGATTGTATTGGTGGGCATTGACACGGGCCTGCTCCAATAAACGCGAGCGTCCATCGGCAGCCGTGACTTGGAAACCCTGCTGGGCCAACGCGACGGCATAGGTTCCCGGCCCACACGAGGCGTCCAAAACCGATGTCACATTCCGATCCCGCATCCAGCGCCGAATTTGCATCCCCTCACGATCCAGTTGGGCATCCCAATCGCTGTACCAGAGGTCAACCTCTATCGTGTTGGCGGGCTGCCAGTTATCTTGTTTCATGGCTGTCCTGCTTATCGCTCGAAACATCCGTACCTGATCCCCATTACCTTACCGAACAATCGCCTCAAATCCAAACAAAAAAGCCCTTCCGTCACAATATTGCTAAAGGACGAAAGGGCTGTTACTTTCGCGGTACCACCTTAGTTCCCCACCCCTAATCAAGCAAGCAGGGCACTCATTCAAGCTGTAACGGGCCGACCCGGATACCCTTACTCAATCTTTCAGGGCATCTGCTCTGGCGCGACCTTCGGCGGTGATGATGGGGTTACTTGCACCATTCATAACCCTCTCTGCACATCCCAATCCACCTACTCCTCGCCATCTTTGCAGTGGAATATGTTTTTAAGCCGTTGATGGGAGTTGAACCCATAACCTCTCGCTTACGAAGCGAATGCTCTGCCATTGAGCTACAACGGCACTTGATATTAGTCATTGTAGCATTTGCCCCCATCTGAATCAAGTCCGACTTTGGGTGTAAAACCTATTTTGTATGGTTATGAATTATATGCGCCGAAGTTGAATTCGTAACCGTGGTTACGGATTTACACATATCATTTATATAATGTAGGTTTATAGAACGTATATTCTAATCCATTGACCCCAAAATCCATCTGCAACCGGATTGGGAATACCGCGTATAGAATTTAGGAGCACCAACCAGCTATTGGGAGTAGTGGATGATGAAAAAACCAGTTGCATTATGTTTAATCATGGTCGGCGCGGTATTTGCGTGTATGTGTGTTTGTTCAGGGATCGCCGCCATTGCCAGTGACGACAACAGTTCGTGGGATGAGGGGTCAAATGACTTTGAAATCAAGGCCCCAATTGGAGATGCGGCTGCCCCAGTCGAGCCAGCACACCCACGCTATTATGGCGATTACAACAATGATCATGACACGTGGGTTGGCTTATGGGGTGTTTTCTCGACCCTAACACTTATCACCATTGTTGGCGGGGTTATTGCAATGGCCTTCTTCGCCAGCCGCAAACTGCCAACCATACAACGCGCCAAACGCCATACCATCATATAGACTCAATCAATCGGAGGGGATACAAGATCACCCCTCCACCCGGCCATTTTCGTGGTATAGTCGAAGCCATTCTTACTTAGGATAGTTAGGATAGGCTTATGCGACATTTGCTCAGTGGTATCCTTTGCATTGCACTACTCATCTCAGCTTTTACGCTGAGTACCCCCTCGCACCCCACCCAAGCCCAAGATGACCTTTTTGGCGCACAGTGGTTTGGCGATGGCATTATGTATCAAGTGTTTGTGCGGAGCTTTTATGACTCGGATGGCGACGGCATCGGCGATCTAAAAGGCGTTGAAGAGAAATTAGATTATATTCAAAGCCTCGGCGCGAATATCATCTGGCTCTCCCCCATCCACCCCAGCCCCAGCTATCATGGTTACGACGTGACGGATTATTATGGGGTGAATCCCGATTTCGGCACGAAAGACGACCTCTTGGCACTCATTCAGGCCGTGCATGAACGTGGCATGTATATCATTATGGATTACATCGCCAATCATACGTCCAATCAGCATCCCATGTTCTTGGAACGATTGGGTCATCCAGAGGTCACACAAGGCAACTTCTATAGCTGGACAAATGATGCCCAAACCGACTATCGCGGTTTCGCTGGCCTCGATTCAATGCCACTTATCAACTACAACAGCCGTTTTGCCCGTAACTATATGATAGATGTCGCCACCTATTGGCTTGACCCAAATGACGACGGTGACACCTCGGATGGGTTTGACGGCCTGCGCTGTGATGTGGCAATTGGCCCACCCTTGAATTTCTGGGTCGAAGTGCGGACGGCCATTGAAAAAGTGAACCCCGATGTGCTGTTGCTGGCTGAGGCATGGCTGCGTACTGCATCCGAATTACGACCCTATCTGGAAGGGGACGCCTTCAATGCTGTCTTTGACTTCCCTACCTACCACGCGGTAGAAGTTGATAACAACGCGAACGGGGATAATGCACTGGTTGGGGTGTCCTCCACCACCTTAGTAGAAACAGCAATGTTGGCCTCCGCCAAACTGTTCCCAGAAGGGGCGCATCTAGTCAAGTTCATCAATAATCACGATACCAACCGTGTCATGAGTGAGGTGGAGGGCGATTTCGCCCGTGCCCGTGCCGCCGCTGTGCTGTTGATGACCGCCCCCGGCACACCCATGATTTATTATGGTGAAGAAATTGGCATGTTCGGCAGCAAAGGTACAGGTGCGCCCTATTGGGATGAGTACCGTCGTGAGCCGATGGATTGGTATGTCAGCGAATCCGGTGAGGGGATGCCAACATGGTTTGCACCTGCCAACGGTTATAATGAACCGGATGACCTGATTAGTGTCGAGGAGCAAGACAGCGACCCGGCCTCTTTGCTGAATTTCTATCGCGCTCTTGCCCAAATCCGCAATTCCACCCCTGCTTTACAATCCAACCTTGCTACCAAAGTTGATCTTACAGCAGGCGAGGATGATCTCTATACATTGGCACTGGGGGACGTGGATTCGGGCAATTACATCGTGGTCGTGATTAATTTCAGCGACGCTCCAGTCACAAGTTCCTTCTCAGACATCTCACCCACAAGCGTGATCCTGAGTGAGAAATTTAGCCTTGACGGTACGGGCTTCTCGATTGAACCAGCCGGGTTTGCCATTTTACAGGTCGGCGGGTAGTCAACAATCTGTATTCAATGTGGTCATACCCCCTCGCCAAAACATGGTAGAGGGGGTTGTGTTGTTCTATTGAGCCGCCGATTCCGCCAACCATACTCCAATCAACCCTAGAATATCCGCACCCGGTTGGCGCATTTGGGTCAAGAGGTTAGCAAAATCTGGCAAGAAGGTGGTATAGAAGTTGGGATCAAGCGTGGTGGATTGGGCGCTCCGCATTTGCTGAATGTACAAGCGAGTTGCGCTGTCCGTCGTTGAAGTGATGTTCATAAGCGGCATAAAATCGCCCTGCTCGGCAAGCTGGGCCTGTACTTCGGGACTTATCAGATACCCCATAAATAGAGAGGCCGCCCGCAGCGATTCATCGGTCACATTGACATTTACCGTGAGTAGGGTGAGATCAAGTATTGGTCGCCACGCTACTCCGGCTGTCACTTCTGGCAAAAGCGAGATGCGCAGTTGATCCCCCAACGCAGCGGCGAGGGTCGGGTAAAGGCTGGCGGGGGCAATTAAGGCGGCGGCGTCCCCAGTGACAAAAGCCGCAGGGTCATCACTAAAGGTGACACTAGGGTTGGCCGCCAGCGTTTGCAGTAGTGTGCCCAGTATCGTCAAGCCCTCTTCATCCACAACCGGACGCCCACCAGCGTCAAAAAATGCGTCCGACGGATAGAGACCAAGCAGATTCATGGGGTCGGCTGGAAAGACCACTCCATTTTCCCCGGCGACTACCAGCAAGTCATCAATGCCACGCGGCACGAGGGTGATGTCGGCAATCTTGGAGTACATCACCAACAAATCGGCGGTAAGGGGGCTGGCCCAATATTGGCCTTGATAATCCAAACTTTGGAACAGCGGCGAATCGGTGCGTGTGCCCACTTCATCAATCAGCGCTGTATCAAGTGGCAAGATAAGGCGATTTTCGACCAGCCCCCCCACCCATTCAGGCTGTGTGACAAGAATATCTGGGCCACCTCCCTGCCGAACCGCCTGTTGATAATCTGTCAGTAGCGTATCCGGGGGATGATATTCAAGCGTAATGGTTAGGGTAGGATTCGCTTCAGTGAATGTTGCGGCGGCGGATTGCAGTGCATCGGCATTTGGCCCTTGATAGAGATGCCATAACGACAGGCTGATAGGGCCACTAAACGTTGGGGTCACACGTGGCGCAGGGGTTCGCTGGCGTGAAGAATCGGATTGGCCTTGAGTATCATCCTTGTTTCCACAGCCGACCAACAGCACTATCCCAATCAGCAAGAGAACTCCAACGCGCCGCATAGATTCAATTCCCCTTCATGTGTTTTGGGAGACCAGTATAACGCTTTTTTAACCCACGAGTAGCGCCGATTGATTGGCACATGTTACACTCCATACCAATCCCTTTGGGCAGAAATTTGAGGCGACCCATGATTGACCCAGTAGCACTCTTAAGCAACGTCTTTCCCAATATAGATCAAAAAGTCATTGCCCATCTTGCACGGTTAGCGCTAATCAAGAACTATCCGGCGGGTTGGGTCTTGTGTTATGAGGGGGATCGCGGCGACACCTTTTATATGGTTGGCAGCGGGCAAATTGCCATCACCAAGCGCATGAGTGAAGACGAAGAACGGCTGCTGCGTGTCTTGGAGGCAGGTGAATTTTTTGGCGAGATGGCGCTGCTGCATGGGAATGCCATTCGGAGCGCGACGGTCAAAACTCTTGTGCCCTCCACGATTTTGGAGCTAGACCGTACCACCTTTGAAGGGGCGATTGAACAAAACCCGCGTATGGTGCTGACGCTAGTACGCACTATGATTAACCGGATGCGGGCCAACGACCAATTGGCAATGGATGAACTGCGCCGCCAGAAAGAAATCGTTGAAGAAGCCTATGCCGAACTTAAACGCCAAGAACAACAGCGTAACGAATTCTTGGATACATTGGCCCACGAACTGCGCACCCCCCTGACAGGTGCAAAAGGCTACATTCAACTAGTCAAGGCTGGCATGATGACCGGCCCGGCGCTGAATATGGCGATTGATAAGATCAACTTTTCGTTTAACCGCATCATCAGCTTGGTCAATGACCTGCTGTTTGTGCAAGAGATGGACTTGCTCGATTTTGGGTTTTCCAAAGTGGATTTGCGCGAGGTCTTTGATGAGGTCATGGAGCAGTTGTCGCCCATTTTGAGTGAATATCGGGCCACGCTGCGCTTTCAATTTGCCGATAATTTGCCAACGATTCTGGCTGACCACGACGGCATGGTGCGCGTCTTCCGGCATTTGATTGATAACGCCCTAAAATTCAGTCCGGAGGGGGGCGAAGTTTTGATTGCGGCCTACCCTGAAGCTCAGGGGGTGGTAGTAGATATTACCGATCAGGGTATTGGCATCCCGCCTGAGTTTATGCCACGTCTGTTTAAACGATTTGAACGCATCGAAAGCTATGAAGGGCACTTATTCGGCGGGGTTGGGCTAGGGCTGCCGATTGTCAAGCATATCGTCGAAAGTCACGGCGGCACAATTACAGTGGAGTCGACGCCGAATGAAGGCAGCACCTTCACCATTCATCTGCCGCTTGATGCACGACGGGCGACGACGGAAATCAATATCGAAGAAAAGGGTTGGGTAGACATGCCCGATACTGGCCCAACGCTGGGTAATTTGCTGGAAGAATAATTACTCAGCAACACGAAAAATAATCTGGTCGGCACTGTCATAACTGACATGGGCGAAAAATGGCAGAGGCGGCGCGTCCTTGCCAAAAATGCGCGGCAGGGTAATCGGCAAATCTTCGACCAAAGGCAGTTGATTCGTGCCATTTTGTAAGCTTACCAACAGTGGCGCGAGTGGCAGCCATTCCAATGTGCCTTCCTCACAATCCACGACTTCACGTGAATCGGCCTCTCCCGTAAAGATATATAAAATAATACCTGTGGATTGACCCGCGTCTATGTGGGTACTGCCGCAAAATCGTAATTGGGCGATATGCAAGCCCGTTTCTTCCAAAATTTCGCGGCGGGCGCTGGTCAAGGGGTCTTCGTCACGTTCGATATGTCCCCCTACTCCATTATAGAAGCCGGGGAAAATGCGCTTGTGCATGGCGCGTTTCATCAATAGTAAATCGCCCTGATAGGTGATGAAATTCAGGGTACGTGCCACTACTTGCCAGCGATTGGCGGTAGTGGTGGTGTCTGCGCCTTGTTCTTTTGCACCCATGTTGGGGTCGTTCCTTGAATATGGAAAAAATAAAGACAGACCAATGGCCTGTCCTTATAAGCATACCCTTAGTCGGCGAGGTCTGACACGTCTTCCTCGATTACCTCTGCCACGCCGAAATCAGCGAGGGTTTTGTGAATGAGGACGGGGGTGGTGTGTTTCGCTGCCAGATCGAGGGTGTTGCCAACGTTCAATTGCTGGAATAGGAAGCTGAAACGAGCCTGCCATGTGGCGCGGAAAGTGGCCCGCAGGGATTCATCCAAGTCCCACAATTTTTGTTTGAATGGGCCGATGGCACGTTTGCGTTCCTTATAGTGGAACTGCTCAATGGTCTGCTTGCCACGACTTTCGGCGTGATTGGCGTCCACCCATGCGTACATTTCGGCTTTGAGGTCGGCGGGGAAGGCTTCATGGTCATACAGCATATTCATGAACCCCGTCGCAAGGTGGATTTCGCAGGCGGTGGAGGTCGCAAAATTGCCAAATGCCGATTCGGGTAGGGTACTCGCCCCGTGCTGCACTGCACCCGCCAAGCCATATTCAGCACGGGACACGTGGCTAAGGCGTTCGAGGGTGCCGAAATCTACCGAAACATCGGCAATGCTGCCATCAGGGAGAACCACACCGCCGTGACTCGTGCCCGTCTGGACGCTGATTTTGCTGATACCGGGCATATCACCGAGTTTGGCAACTTCCTTGAGGTACAGCGACATAAAGGCGTGCAGTTCTTCGACTGTCGAATTTTTCTCACCAACTTCGCCGATTTCGCCACCGAGGGAGATCATGACACCTTCGGGTTGGATTGCGCGGATAAACGCCGTAATTTCGGCGCAATGGTGGGCATTCAAATACTGCTGCTCTTCCAGTGTGACCTTGCTCAAATCTACAAGGGTGCTGGTATCAATATCAATGTTATAGTAACCTGCCGTAATCGCTTCTACCGACAAATCCTTGACGGTCTGGACTTCGGCCTGCGGGTCTTTTAGGAAATTCTTATGGCTGACTTGGAAATGGTCACCTTGAATATAGACCGGGCCACTAAAACCCTCTTTAATCGCGGCTGCCAAAAGGCACGCGACATATTCAGCCGGACGTTGAGCGGTGTATTGCATTTCGCCACGCGAGATTTCAAAAATCATTGCGCCGACCTTGAGCGCATTGGCGGCAGCAAAAGCACTGCGGGCCAGATCATAAGTCATCGCACGCAGGTTCATGGCGGGAACGGTGAAATTGATGGGTGTTTCACCCCGTCCGCGTGCCATATACAGTTCATGAATACTGGCGGGATAGACGCCCAATTCGAGGGCCGATTCCCAAATCAGCCAGCGGGCAATGGCTTTTTCTTCTTCGCTGCCAAATACCGCCAGATGAATGAGGGCATCAATCGGGCCATTGGAAAAGGCTTTGGCCTCTACGATTACCCGTTTGCCATCCAACCAGAGCGTATTATTTAATTGGTCTAACACTTGCTGCACAGTCTGAGACATTGATACAAAACTCCCTTTAGTATGACCGCGCTTGTTGATGCGGGAATGATTGGGTTATGGGAAAGCCCCTAATTCTTTGGATTGTCGAATGGGCTACCCTGTAATATGCTAAAATGTAGCCATTGTTTTTATCATTGAACAAACCCATTTGGCTAGACTTTCCGTGAAATTCAACAGTCACTAAATTTTCAGGAGC
The DNA here is from genome assembly GCA_013112715.1 of Chloroflexota bacterium. Taxonomy (GTDB): domain Bacteria; phylum Chloroflexota; class Anaerolineae; order Aggregatilineales; family J027; genus CFX10. The sequence continues at coordinate 116,087 of JABFGB010000014.1, read as the reverse complement.
AAAAGCATAATGGATGACCTTTATCAGCGTATTGTCAAAGACCGCCGGGGTTTCACATGGCTGGCAGGCAAATTACCGGGATTTGCGGGCTACATGGAAATGACCTCGCGGCGCACGGCTGACCGCCTCATTCGTGACCATGTGGCAGGTCAATTGAAGCCCCTGATTGCCAAACTTGCCAGCATCGAAACCGATATGATTCGCGGGGGTGGCATCGGGTATATGTCGGCAACCAAAAGCGCCAAGACCAAGTTCCAGACCTTGATTGATCGCATTTCCACCGACGCCCCCGGCTATTCAGGATTTTTCGCGGCGGTGCGCATCGGGGGAGACGAGTTGGAAAATGTCTATGCCTTTGATGAGGCGATGCTGCGTTATGTCGAATCTATCGGGGCGGCGCTCGACCAATTGAGCAAAGCCGTCAGCAGCAATGATGGGATTAGCCAAGCCATTAGCAATTTGGATACCCTGATGCAAGAGGCCAACGCCGCTTATGATTTGCGTGAGGATATCCTCAAGGGCATCGCGTAAATAATTCGCACCACAGTAACTATTCGCAAGTAAGGAGCAATTTGAGATGGCACGTATTATTGATGTTGTTCAGCACCCCAATGTGGCAGACGAAGAACTCGTCTGGCGCGAACCACAGGCTGGGGCTGGTGACTTCCGCATGGGGTCACAATGTATTGTACAGGAAAGCCAAGCCGCCGTGTTTGTCAGTCAAGGACAGGTATTGGATGCGCTTGGCCCCGGACGGCACACCCTCAGTACCGCCAACCTGCCCCTCTTATCGAATTTGATCGGCAAGGTCACGGATGGCAAAAATCCCTTCCCGGCTGAAGTTTATTATGTGAACCTGAAAGATTTGCCACAGGTGCGCTGGGGTACGAATCCCCCTGTCACCATTTTTACGACGCAGGGCATCGGTGTGATGCAGTTGATGAGCAATGGCGTGGTAGATATTGGGGTGGATGATCCAGTACGCTTTGTGAAGCAGTACGCCGTCGGAAAACCCGTGCTGCGTTTGGATGACATCAAGGAACGGGTTCAAACCCTGCTGCTGGGTGAGATGGCGCAAATTCTGAGCCAGTTGAAAGTACAGAATGAGCAAGAAGCCAACGCCATGCTGACCCAATTGGAAGGCGCGTCACTGGCACTTTTAAATGAAGGGTTTAAGGCGCTTGGGATGCGCATTAAGGCGTTTGAGGCCAAGCCATTCCAGCGTAAGCAGATCAGCCGTGAAGAAGCGATGAATCTAGTCGGCAACAAAGAAGACTTCTTCCGCATGGAACAACTGGATGTGGCCCGCGCCGCCGCCAATAACCCCGGCACAGCAGGTGATCTGGCAGGGGCAGGCATCGGATTTGGCATCGGGCAGCAGTTGGGGGGAGCCATGAATCCGCAGCAACAGGCCATGCAAAATCAACAGCAAATGATGATGATGCAGATGATGCAGCAAATGATGGAAAAGATGCAGAACAGTGGTGGGCAGCCACCAGCCGCCGCACAAGCCCCCGCTGCTGGTGGCGCACCCGCGAATCCACAAACCCCCGAAGAAATTCAGGCGCTGCTGGATAATCTCGATATGCAGTTGGCGCAGGGCAAGATCAGCGAGACGGCCTATAACAAACTGGTTGAAAAATGGGAGGCCCGTCTTAAGGAACTACGTGGCGGACAGTAAGATAAAAAATGCTTTCACTACTCGCGGGGTTAAAACCACCGCGCTGAAGCTAGGATTTCAAAATATCCCTTGCTCGAATAATAGGAGTGAGGGCTATTTTTTATCTGATGGTGATTTCACCGATGGGATAGCGGCCTTGATAGGTAGATTCGGCGGCAGCATCTTCAATAGGCAGTTTTATGCCAGTGTCGGTTTCATAGAGGCCGATGCGGAGGGTGTATTGACCGGGAGGGATATTGTCTATCGGGACAATTACCGGATCACGATAGAGGCCGCCGGATTGCCATGCCGTCGTTGAAATGATAGCATTAGCGATGCCGTGATCTAACACCGCAGTCGGGGGCGGGCCGGGTTCGCCAACCTCTGACACAAAATGTACCAAAACACTGTGCTGGGTGGAGGTTTGGCGAAGGGCTTCCCAATAGAGCAAGATAATTATGCTGTCCCCTGCCCCATCCAACACCGTATAACCACGCAAAATCGCCACATCCCCATATTGAATCGCCAGCGGATGTTCAATTTCAGTAGGTGGCACGACCCAATGACGATATTGCACCACGCCGGGGTAGGTATCGCCATAAATCGCTTGAGTATGCTCACGCAGATAGGCGTCGGCAAAACTGGTGCGGTCACTGGCAAGTAAATAGAAACCGCTGTAATGTTCAATTAACCATGTAAATTCACCCAGTGGGTTGGCGTTGCTGATGGGAATATTGTAAATATCAGCAGGGCCACTGTAATAATAATCTAGCGCGGGGTCCGCCGAACCACTCATGATGACATCGTGGCGCGTGGTGCGGGATTCCAAATAGGTCGCCAGCGTGTGCCAGCGAGGGGACTTGGGGGGATCGTTAAAAAAATAATCGTTGATTTCGTGCAAAGAAACCACACATAAGCCCATCGTGACGCCTAAGAGCAGATAAGGTCGAAATTTGGGTGGGGGTAGGTTGTCCACGACAGCGACGATGGCAATCAGCAGGGCTGGGGTAATCGTTATCATGTAGCGTGGCAGAAAGTTAGGATTCGTCCATTTGGAGACGAGATACAACAGCAAGGGCGGGACGACAACCCATAAAAACACAAGGCGTAGATGAGGACTCTTTTGCTTGATACTTGTGTAGGCAAGACCGCCCAAAATCAAGACCGCCAATAGGATACCCGCTGCCAGTGAAATCGTGTTGTCCCCGAACAACAAAGTCGGCAAGAAATTTGAAAACAACAACCGCCAATCGGCTTCGACAATGGTGCTTTGAAACTGGCTGACAAAGACTAGATAATAGGCTTGGACGGCGACAGGTATCGCCAATACACCGATGATGGCCCATGCTTTGAGGGCACGGCGCAAAAGGGCGTGGTCTCGGAGACTGAGGAGATAGAGGCCCTGTGCCACTAACCACAGCAGTTCAAAATAATGCAGATAGAGCAGCAGGGTCTGGAATACGATATAGGGAATCCATTTGTAGAAAGGGGTATCTGGATGATCGGTGAGGCGCAAAAAGAGATAAAAACACAAAGGGCTAAGGCCACTCAACACGCTGTAGGTACGGGCATCTTGGGCGTGCCACAGAAAAAAAGGATTGATGAGCCATAAGAGGGCCAACACCAACCCTAGTAACCAACGCCTAAAGAAGCGCCGTGCCAATGTGACAAATACAGCCATGCCTACGAGATTGCTCAAAACCGATAACAGCCTCACCGCGAAAACGGAATGCCCGACCAAGCCCGTCCATGCCCAATAGAGGACAAACGCGCCGACTGGGTGGGGTTCCTCACGGGCCAATTCCATCCATGCTTGGCTAAACGGCGTAACTGTCCAAAGCATGACCGTATAGGCTTCGTCACCGCGCAAATCCACCGCATCCAGTCGGTAAACGCGCAGTGCAAACGCCACGAGGAACAAACCAGCAAGGGTAAGCCATAGGGTTGCTCTCGCTGAAACCAATTGCCAGCGCAAGGGATTCATGCCCGTTGACTAAGCGTAAATCAGTTCTTCGTTGAGTTCTTCGATTTGGGATGAGGACAGACTCGTGTGACCGACCTCTTTTTGATTTTTCAAAAATTCTTGCAGGGTCAGGCGCTCAGTTTTGTCTTTGGATTTCACAAACACTACCGGAACACTCTGGTCACCTTCCAAAACCGCCCGTGCGTTGGGATGGGTAAACACAATGACCGGATTCACCGTGACGCCGCTGTCGGGCAAATGCTTGTCCAGATATTTTTGGAGTTGGGCTGCTTCGGATTGAGCATCGCGGATGGGATTGCCGATATTTTCTTGGCGCATGAAACTGACGAGCGCGGTTAACATTCCGCCCGGAATGCGCCATTTATCATCCTTAACGATGATGGGACGGTCATGAAACAGCGGGAACAAGACATAGACGCCCTGCGGAATCATCAAAACATGACGGGCTGGGAAAATAAAATGATATAACACGCCCTGATTGGTCACACCCCGTACACCTTCTTGAATCGAAGTCCATGCAAGGGGTTCCCGTACCCAATGATTTGCCATGCGGACAGAAAATATGATTATCCCAAACAAAATTGGGAAAACGAGGCAGTTGAGAGTAAAGGCGGATTCCTCACCCGCGATCCGATTACTGATCAAAAAACTAAAAGCAAGGCCACCAATGGCTACAATAAGGCTGATTTGGGCCAGACTACGATTGCGCCGAATTAGCGCCTCGTTTGTTACCACGCGCATAAAGACTTCCCTATGATGTAGACGAATTTTGGGTGCGATGGTATCACAAAATCTAGCAGTAATCGAGATGGGTTGCGTTATAATTCACGAGGAGTTTTCACAAGAGGAGTCTAAACAAACAATGGAATTCATTTTTTCAGCGACCATCATCCTGATTTTCATTGTGGGCTATTGGTCACTGGCCGTTTTCCCCAAGCAGCGCGATTTCAAAAAACATCAACAGTATGTCCAAACCCTCCAAGTGGGCGATGAAGTGGTGTCCTACGGTGGCATCATTGGGACGGTTGTCGAATTGAACGATGATATTGGTACAGCCGTTTTGCGGATTGCCGAAGGCGTGGAAGTCAAGATTTTGACGGCAGCCCTGCATCAAAAATTTGACCCGGAAATGTTGGCTCATAATATACGCATGGCACGCGGTCTTGATGACACGACGGCCAAGCAATAACTGCCGCGTTTAAATGCAGCGTCGAAATTTGGTGACATGCAACCTTGTTGGCAGGTTTGTTTTGGGGTAACATTCCACGCCGCTAAAGTAACATTTGTGTTGTCCGTTTCTCGCGTTTGAAGACGCACTAAGGAATGCTTTTTATGACAGGATACCGTTATTGGCTGGCGGTAATTCTCGTAATTACGCTGGTATGCGCCTATATTGACTTACCCGATAGCCCCGGTGTCCACGTTGGGGATACCGACTGGGATTTTGAAGTAGTGCAAGGGCTAGATTTGCAAGGTGGCTCACGGGTACTCCTCAAAGCCGCACTCGACCCCGATCAATATGAAAGTGAAGATATGGAAGTTGCCCGTGACATCGTAGAACGGCGTGTCAATGGGCTGGGTTTGGCGGAAACAACCGTTCAGTTGCAGGGCAATGATCGCATTCTGGTCGAATTACCAGGGGTGAGTGACCGGGACGTGGCGCTGCAAACTGTGCAAGGTACTGGGTTACTGGAATTTGTGGATTTTTCCGGCATCTCGACTTCGATTGATGAGGGTGCATGTATCCTTACTACCGAACAGCAGCGTATCGAGCAGGAACGCCAACAAAATCCTCAACAAGATCAGCAGTTGACACCAACCCCCCTATCGCCCGACGCGCAACCCACCACCGAACCCACGACAGAAAGAACGCCTGACCCACGCCCATTTGGAAAGGTGGATATGAGTGGTGGCAGCAGTTTGTCGCAAGGTGGTGAAGGGACACCAACACCTGAACCCACTGAATTGGCAACGGCGGAACCCACAGAACAGGCAACCGCTGAGGCGACGATTGAGGCGACCCCTGAACCCACTGAAGCCCCAACAGAACAACCGACGGCTGAACCCACTGCCGAGGTAACACCCGAAGCAACCACGACACCGGAAGCGCCTGCCCAAGAGGATAATACGGAGCGCGGCCCGTGCCCCGATGGTAGTTTCCCCATCGGCACCAATGGTCAACCCGGCGGCCCCGCTTTTACCACCGTGATGACCGGGGCGGGTCTTAAAGATGCGGCGGCTGTCGCAGGGAATTTTTCCCAGTGGACAATCAGCTTCACCCTAAATGAAGAAGGTGATCAGATTTTTGGTGATTTCACCAGCAGCCATGTCGGTCAACGGTTGGCGATTGTACTGGACGGCGTGGTGATTTCTGCACCTAATATCGAACAGGCAATTACCACAGGTGAAGGACAGATTACAGGTAATTTTTCCCGCGAACGTGCCCGTGTCTTGGCGACTCAACTGCGATATGGTGCGCTGCCCGTACCGCTAGAGGTCGAGGCGTTTGATAATGTTGGCCCGACACTCGGTCAAATTTCCATTGATCGCTCGGTGCGTGCCGGGGTGATTGGTGTATTGGTGGTATTGTTGTTTATGCTGATTTACTACCGTGTGCCGGGTATCGCCGCAGACTTGGCTCTGATCGTGTTTGGCCTCATCAACTTCGCACTATATAAGACTATTCCCGTAACCCTGACCCTCTCGGCGATTACAGGCTTCCTGATTTCAATTGGGACGGCGGTTGACGGCAATATCCTGATTTTCGAGCGTATGAAAGAAGAACTCCGCGCGGGTCGCCCCTTAGAGCGGGCGATTGAGCAAGGGTTCTCGCGGGCGTGGACATCCATCCGTGACTCGAACTTCTCAACGCTGTTGATCTGTACAATTCTGTTCTTCTTTGGGAGAGCATTCGGGGCGAGCGCGGTGCAAGGTTTTGCCATCACGTTGGCTTTGGGGTTGATTATTAACCTATTTACCGCGCTGATTGTGACGCGGACTTTCTTAAACGTGCTGCTGGCTCTGTTTGGGGATAGGCTGCACAACAATAAGCGCATGATGGGGGCATAACCAATGTTTAATCTGGTAGAACGCCGTCGCACCTATTACGTCTTTTCAAGTTTTCTCATTGTTCTGGGCATTGCAGCAATGGTTTACTCACTTGCCAGCACGGGCACATTGCTCCAAGTGAGCATTGACTTCACCGGGGGCACACTTCTGTCGTTGCAATTTACTGAAAAGGTAGATGAACAGGAAGTCCGTGACTTTGTAGAAGCATTTGGGGCAGATGAGGTCATCGTTCAGGAACTACAAGCGATTGAACAAACCGACAGCGATGCCCCCGCCTACCCTGATGGCAGTCGTTGGTCCGTTCGTACCAATGAACTCTCAGCGGCGGAGGTCACTCAGTTGTTAGATGAAATCAGTGCTGAAGTTGCGCCACTAGATCGTGAAGCGACCTCCACCTCACAGGTATCAGCCTCAGTAGGTGATGAGGTAACGACGGCCTCGTTTCGGGCAATTTTGGCGGCAACGGCCTTGATTTTGGGCTTTATCTACTTTGCATTCCGCAAAGTGCCACATGGTTATCGTTATGCGATCTGCGCGATTATCGCCATGATTCACGACATCTTGATTATCGTCTCGGCGATTTCGGTGTTGGGGTTGGTGTTGGGCTGGGAAGTGGACGCCTTGTTCCTGACCGCCCTGCTGACGGTTGTGGCATACTCGGTTCAAGATACGATTGTGGTGTTTGACCGTATCCGCGAAAACCTCCCCAAACGCCGTGAAGAATCGTATGAACTCATCGTCAACCGCAGCGTACTGGAGACAATCCACCGATCATTCGCCACGCAGTTGAACGCGGTGTTCGTCATGATCGCCATTGTGCTGTTTGGCGGCGAAACCATCCGCCAATTTGTGCTGATTCTGCTGATTGGTTTAACCAGCGGTACCTATTCCTCGATTTTCATCGCTGTGCCATTGCTAGTCTCATGGTCAAAGGGTGAACTCCCCATTATACGTGGGGATGTAAACGAATAAACCGAAGGGGCGGCCCACTTACCGCCCCTTTTTGTTTTCTTATAGGGAGCAAATAAATCATGCCACGCGCTTTATTCAGCGTATCAGATAAAACCGGAATTATTGAACTTGGTCAGACCCTTGCCACCATCGGGTGGGATTTGGTTGCCAGTGGGGGAACGGCAAAAGCCTTAAGTGATGCGGGGCTGCATGTGACTCCGATCGAGCAATTGACAGGGCTGCCAGAGATGTTGGGGGGTCGTGTCAAAACCCTCCACCCCGCGATTCATGCCCCGATTTTGGCGCGAGACCACTCCAAAGATTTACAAGAATTGACCGAGCACGGTTATGCCCCGATTGATTTGGTAGTGTGCAATCTCTATCCGTTTCAGCAAACGGTGGCAAGACCAGACGTCAAATTGGAAGATGCCATCGAAAACATTGACATCGGTGGGGTGACATTGCTGCGGGCGGCGGCCAAGAATTTTTCACGGGTGACAGTCTTGGTTGACCCTGCAGACTATGTGGGCGTTGCAGAAAAAATTGTATTAGAGGGCAAGCTATCCGTAGACGAACGGCGGCGGCTTGCCACCAAAGCCTTTGACCATACCCGCAGCTACGATACCGCGATTTACGCTTACCTCGCTGGCGAAGATACACTCGAAGTAGGTGAAACAGGGCTTGGTGATTCGCTAGCGATTGGGGTTAAGCAAATTCAATCACTGCGTTATGGTGAAAACCCACATCAAAAGGCAGGCTTATATGCTGCGCATGATGGGGTTGGGCCATTAGGCGGCATGTTATTACAGGGTAAGGAATTATCCTACAACAATCTGTTGGATGCGGATTCGGCGTGGCGAGCGGTGTCATCATTCCCCCCCAAAGAATCAGCAGCCGTGGTCATTGTCAAACATCTGAATCCAACGGGCATCGCCGTAGCTGAAAATACAGCGGCGGCATTCACAGCAGCATTGGAAAGCGACCCCGTGTCAGCGTTTGGCGGGGTGATTGCGGTCAACCGGACAGTAGATGCAGCATTCGTCGAAGCTCTAGGAAGTTTGTTTGTTGAGGTATTGATTGCCCCCAAAGTAGATAACGCCGCCCGCAGGATGTTGGAAACAGGACGCAAGAATTGTCGCGTTTTAGAAGTTCCGCATTTCAGTACCCAACCGGGCATTGAGTTCCGCAGCATTTTGGGTGGGGTGCTGGCGCAAGAACGCGATTTAGGCGATCCCGAAGGTACGGAATGGCAGGTGGTCAGCCAGCGCCGCCCAACCCAAGATGAAATTAAGGCGCTCAAATTTGCATGGGTGGCATGTCAGCATGTCAAAAGCAACGCGATTGTCATCTCAGGCATCAATATGACATTTGGGATTGGCGGGGGTCTACCGAGCCGGGTGGACGCGACACGCTTGGCGGTTGAGAAGGCAGGCAGTCGGGCACGCGGGGCGGTGTTGGCCTCGGATGCGTTTTTTCCATTTGCTGATGGTGTACAAGTCGCGGTGGCGGCAGGCGTTTCAGCGATTATTCAGCCGGGCGGCTCCATTCGTGACCAAGAAGTGATTGCGGCAGTAGACGCGGCGGGGATCGCAATGGTCTTTACGAAGAGCCGTCATTTTCGGCATTAGAAATAGACATTTGGCATATTTTCCCGTGATAAATGTCCTGTGGCGGAATATTTGAGAGGCTCGTAGCGTCGAATACTTGGAGCTAGGGCTACTGCATTTATCACGAAAGGACACACGCATGGCAGGACATAATGCCAAATTGACATGGAAACAGGGGATGACCTTCGAGGGATATACCGATGGTAAAAGTCATCTCCCCGTCGTATTTGCCTCTGGAAGCGAAAATCTGGCGGAATATGATAATGGTCATTCGCCACTAGGGATGGTGCTTTTGGCGCTGGCGGGTTGCACAGCGATGGATGTCATGAGCATCCTAAAAAAGAAGAAACAAGAAGTGACCGCGTTTGAAATCGAGGTCGAGGGCGAACAGGTAGACGAGCATCCGCGTGTCTATAACCACATCGTCATCGTTTATCATGTCTGGGGCAATAATGTCAGTGAAGAAGCCGTCGCACGCGCCATTGAGCTTTCGGAAACAAAATATTGCTCGGTCAATGGGATGCTTAAACTCAGCGCTCAAATCGAATATCGCTTCGAAGTTCATCAGCCCGAACCACAATCACTGTTGTAAATGTAACTTAAAGGCATGGATGGGGTTATACCCATTTGTGCCTGCTTAAAACTTTTCTAGGTGCGAAAAACATCTTTCAATGTTTTTTGAAAGTTCTGAAAGTTGTTGACGTATCGTAACCATTCAGGTATACTTTAATTACGTAAATTAGTGCAATAGTTCACAAGCGTATCCAACTGCTGGTAGCTTAGTTTCTCGCATGGCAGCATCCATGCTGAGAACGATTCATATCCAAAGAGGAATTCACATGACCGTCCCCAGTAATATAGCTGTAGACACACAAGCTCCCGTGTCCCACTTGCAGCGGCAAGATTGGGTGCAAGGGGTTCGGACAGACCTCGAAAAAGTGACGGACAAAATCCGCTCCGTCTCATTTTTGGACAATCCATTGTTGGATAACGCCATTGATAAGATCATTTCGAATGGCGGCAAAAGGATGCGTCCTGCCATTACGATGTTGGTGGGTCGGATCGTCAATGCTGCCTTTGACCCCACACTATCAGTCGCGGCTTCGGTAGAACTGCTGCACACCGCCACTTTGGTGCATGATGATTTGATTGACAGCGCCAAAGAACGTCGCGGCGCTCCAACCCTCCATACCGCCCTGCCTCTTGGCGTGACAGTGCTGACAGGCGATTTCCTGTTTGCTCAGGCAGCAGCATTGGCGGCGGAGGCCAATCACGTTGAAGTTGTCAAGGTTTTTTCGCGGACGCTGGTGAGCATTTGTCGTGGCGAAATTTTGCAGGCCCAGACGAAATGGCAAATCCCGACGATGGACACCTATATCGAGCGTATCTATGGCAAGACGGCGGCTCTGTTTGAAGCAGCAGCCGTTTCGGGTGCATTGTTGGGCAAGCATATCTCAGAAGATGAGGTACAAGCCTTTGGTACCTTTGGGCGGGAACTCGGCTTGGCTTTCCAGATGATTGATGACGCGCTGGATTTTGTCAGCACCACTGAAAAGTTGGGCAAACCCGCCGGAAACGATCTGCGGCAAGGGATTATTACCCTGCCCGTGCTGTACTATTTGCAGAATGAAGGCATCACGGATGATGTGGCCTTCCTCAAGAGCCTTGATAACCCGGATAGACTCGAAGGCGTTATCAAGGGTGTACGTGAAACCGGAGCAGCCCGCCAAGCCTATGAGTTGGCACGGGATTATGTAGCAAAAGCTGAAGCGGGGCTAAGTGGCGTTGAATGGTCGCCAGCATTGGATTTGCTGCTTGATCTGGCCCACTACGCCGTAGCCCGTGACTTTTAGCTGACATCCATCGTGTTATAATAAGTTTAGCTTACTGGAAGTCTCCAGCAGAGCGAATACCAACAAAAGACGCATGGGGGGCGACCCGTGCGTTTTTTGGTTACGACGCGAAGAATCGTTGAGGAAATATACACATGGAGTTCGTCGTCATTCATTTGGCCTCACAGAAAGAAGCCTTCAAGAAATACGTAGAAAACTGGACTCCAAAGGAAGTTGTTGCGTATCTCAAGCAATTTGGGATAGTCACCCGCCGTTCACCAGACCACCAAATCTATCACTTTGTGTCGATATTTTGGCTTGGCACTATGTTTGAGTTTGATAATTCCGGCAAATTGCATATCCATCGAGCATATTGGTGACCTCTACTGACGTCGGATTTTGAACGCTACTGAGAGAATCTAGCGTACTAGCCGGGCATGAACCACTTTGATACAGGTATCCATCACCAGCGGGTAGTCTATATCTTCAGCTTTGGCTTCCAGCAAGATATCCACCACACCCAACTGTGCCCAAACCGATTTCGCGCCAACTTCAACCGCCTCATCAAAGATGTCGGCTAGATATTGCGACCGTCGGAACACATTGACAATATCAATCGGTTCAGGGACGGAGGCCAGATCGGGATAACATTTTGCGCCATCAATTTCACTGACGGTGGGGTTAACGGGATAGACTTTGTAGCCTGCCCGCTTCAGATATTGGGCGATTTGATAGCTGGTACGCCCCGGATTATCCGAATGGCCCACAACGGCAATGACCTTTGAGCGGGTTAGCAATTCGCGCATTTGGGTATCGGTTAACATTCTGGCCTCCTCACGAGATTGATTCAGCTTATGGTCAGTTTCAATTCACGAGCATCTTTTTGGACGGGTGGCGGCGGTTCGTCCTCGCCCTCTTTCATCTCATCCCGATAGTAGAGGCTGGCTGAAACACGATAGTCGCCTGTTGGATCAGACACCCCACGAATGTGCATGGTAAATTCCATGCGGGGGTGCATGGTTTCGATAATACTCAGGGTGGCGACAGGTCGTTCTTCACGCCACATTACAATTTCGAGATTGGGCCGCTGCAAAAACGGAGTCACATGGACACGCAGTTTGACGCGCCATTTGTCGGGATAGGGTTCAACCTCTAATAACTCGATCTTCACCTTATCCGGCGGTTGTGGCACATCCCCCGACTCAAAAAAATTGATGGTCATAGCGCTTTTATCCTCACTTCGATGCTTGTAGGGCAGTCCACGCTTTTTCAAAGGAATCGGCTGGGACAAGTACATGGTCACGCGAGAATGCACCGAGCGGGATCATCGACACACCCGCCTCCGCCAAAATTGTGGCAACTAGAGCCATAAACCCTGTCAATGAAAACTCCAATACCATGTCAAAAGTGATGAGGCGAAATTCACCATGTTGTTCGGCACCCGGCAGGCGTTTGAAATATTCTTCTTGCCACGCCTCGAGTGCCATTACCAACGTGACCTCATCTTTGTCGGCAATTAGAACACTAAATGCTTCCCCTAAATCGGCCAAGACGCCTGCCCCGGCCCAGATCGCACTGGCAGGCAGTTTGATGAGGGTGTATATCACCTCGTCAGTATACAGAGGGGTTTGGGATAAAACTTCTTTCGCGGAATGATTCATGTTTTCCTCAGCTATTTTCTGTACCAAAGAAATAAATCAGCATATCATCCAACAGCGCTCGCCAATTGCCCCATGAATGACCATCGGGGGTTTCAATAAACAGCATAGGATACCCTTTGGCTTCAAAAATATCCCGTAGGCGGCGGGTGTTTTCGACATCATCCCAAATCGTACCCTGACTCATGAAGATTCTCAGAGGCAAGCGGTCTGACTTTTCATAGCCATCAACTACTCTCGTAGCTACCCACAAGGCCGGAGATTGGATCGCCAGCAGGCCAAAAATATCTGAGTGATTTAGGCCCATGTAGGCTGAATTGAGGCCGCCGAGGGATGTACCCAAAATGACACGGGCTTCGGGGCGGGCATCCGTTTTATACTCGGTGTCAATAATTGGCACGAGTTCTTCTGCTAAAAATGCTCCGAATTTACTGTTGGTAATGTATTGAGATTCGCGCCGATTAATTGTCGGACTATCGGGATTACGTGGATCAACAAAAACGGCGATCACAGGTCGAATTCTGCCATCAGCAATTAGATTGTCCAGTATCGTCACCATACTACCCATCTGGTCGTTGGCATATTCTTGTCCGTCGGTGACATAAATGACGGGCAGGGTGTCGAGATTAGCATAATTAGCGGGAGTATAGACCCGGTAGGCGTTCTTATTGCCCATAGTGCTGCTGGTCACAATGACCTGCTCATTGAGGGTGCCCTTTTCTATATCGTCACGCGGAATAGTGTCCACCGGATAGACAAACCCCGGCATCCGCAGTTCAGAATTTGGCCCAAAACCGCCTAACTGCTGAAAGGGATTAAGCGGGTCAAGAATCCATTCTGAGTCGTTCAACACGATTTTATAGTCAAGGCGGGCATCTAGAGGAAATAATTTCATTAACATCCATAAATCGGTATCCCCCTGCTGCTCACCGAGGGTAAAGGGAGTGCTTTCCCAACCGCTAAAATCACCACGCCATTCAACCTTGCTGGCATCGCCGCGATAAAGGAAAACACAGATATGATTCCATATGAGCGGCATTTGACCGCTGGCAACGATTGTCTCCCAAAAGGGATCAATGTCTCCACTAGCGACGGCTTCATCGAGAGCGGTTTGGAATTCAGCAAACGTAGCGTAGGGCACAGTATTTTCTTGGGCGTGCAGATTGGGCCGCGACAATGGAAACGACAACACTGCCATCAGCACCAAGCCCGATAGGTAAAAACGTTTCATGACAGCCTCCGCTTCATTCTATTCATCAAACAAATAGGTAGACTCAGCATAAAAACGCACGGCCCGCTGGGAAATCTTCCCGATTACCCATTTTTCAAGTACAGCATTTTTCTCGACGACTGAGAGGTGCGGGTCGCGCAAAGCCTCTAAGGGATAATTCAGGCGCATCGCCCTCCCCTGAATAATATGCCGCGAGATGCCGGGGGGCAGCAAAATTTGGTCACGTGCCGCCACCATTATCTCGGCGGGTTCGTAATGCGGAAAAACAATCAGGGCGGTCGAGGTCGGGAACATCTGGCGAACAAGGCCGGGGTCGTGGCTGTTCAGGCGATCTAATTTTCCGGCTTGGCGATAGCAGTCCACAAGGTCAATCAAATGACGATTTCGCGCTTTTAGGCTGAGGTCGGGAGTGGTCAATATATAAGCCGTGCGTGAGGCTATTTCGACCACATAGGCCAGTGCTTCACGTCGGGCCAATGTTGCACGGGCCGTCAAAATGTCCGATTCCTGCACCTCTACATTAGGCAGGGCTTTAATGAGGGGCAGCATGGAAGCAAATGGCAATTCGGAGATGACATGATTCCATGTGTCCAGCTTGACTTGGCCGGATTCGTAATCTACGACTTGTACCAAAATATGCGGGTAGCCGAGATGCTTGAGCGAATGACAACGATTGGCCCCGTCCAGCACGACATATTTATTTTCAATGTCCGGCAAAGGGGCAACTAATGGTGGATGCAGCCAAATACCAGAGGCCTCAATACGACGCATCAAAGGTTGGGAACGTTGAAGATCGTGTTCTTCATGCGGCAATACATGGTCGAGTTCGACAATTCGCAGCAGCGGCGGGCGGACTTCTAGGGTGGAGTCATCAGTGTGCAGCACAGAAATTCCTTATCAATTGGTGGGAGATCACAACACTTGCCTAATAATTGTAAGCGCATTTCGGCGCTCATCTAAAAAATTTTAGCACTTAAATAACATTCAAACAGGGGATAAATAGCATGTTGCGAAAAATGGCGTTATGGGTAAAGTTAGTCTATTATTCATTAAAAGCGAATTGTGATTTTTTGCGAAAACTCTTCAGGAGGCCAGCGCCATGCAACGTGTCTACCGTTTATTCATCGCCATCGGGTTGTTGGCGATAATGGTGAGCGTTCTTATCCTTGCACCCCGTCTCGCATCGGCCCAAGATGGTGGGCAACAGCCTACACAACATGTGGTTCAGCGCGGCGAAAGCCTATACGGGATCGCCCGTCAATATGGGGTGACGGTTTATGCCATCGCTCAAGCCAACAATATCAGCAACCCAAATCTTATCTACGTGGGGCAGGTCTTAAAAATTCCGGTAGGCACAACGCCCACTGTTACCCCTACGACGCCTGTGCCAACCACCCCAGTGACAACAACACCCGCCCCAACCACACCACCACCCACAACCCCAACGGTGCATGTGGTGAAAGCCGGGGAAAATCTTTATCGTATTGCCTTACAGTACGGGACAACCGTTCAGGCCATTAGCCAAGTGAACGGCATCACCAATCCCAATCTGATTTATGTGGGAATGCAGCTTCAGATTCCCGCTCCGGGGGCTGTTTTGCCTGCGGCCACGACTCCGGCTGTTGTAGCAACGACCCCGCCAGCAACTACACCCGCACCCACGACACCTGCGCCTGCCGCCACCTCCGAAGCAGCGGGGGGTGAAGTAACCGAGGTAGCGACCACCCCGGCCCCACCCTCTGGCGCTCCGGCCTCGGCTGTACCGTTCGACTATGGCATCCAAGTTCAGCTATTTGGACAAGATACGGCGGTAGTGGTGGATAAGCTAACCCAATTGGGCGTGCGGTGGGTAAAACAGGAAATTTCTTGGGCTACCTTTGAACCGACCAAAGGCAACATCAATTTTGATGACATTGACACTGTGATTGATGCACTCGACGGCGCGGGCTTTAATATCATGCTGACCGTATATGATGCTCCGGATTGGGCGCGCGGCGCGACGGAAGAAAATGGCCCACCCACCGATAATCAAGACTTTGCCAATTTTATGACCGTACTCGCCAGCCGCTATGCTGGTCGCGTAGATGCCTATGAAATCTGGAAAGAGCCGAATTTGCGTCGGGAATGGAACGGCAAGACCTATGGCAAACCCCTCAGCGCGGCAGGCTATGTTGACCTATTGCGGGCCGGTTTTACGGCTGTCAAAGCTGCCGATTCAGCGGCGGTGGTGGTCAGTGCCGGACTTGCGCCGACGGGCTTGGACAGCGCCGATAATGCCATTAGTGACCGCAACTTCCTACGCCAGATGTATCAGGCTGGGGTTCATAACGTAGCAGATGCCATTGGGGTACACCCCTTCGGTTTTGGCAATCCGCCAGATTCCACCTGCTGTGAAACCAATCCTCAAATTACGGGTTGGGACGATCACCCCAGTTTCTTCTTCCAAAACACCCTGCAAGATTACCGCGCCATTATGGGTGAATTTAATGACAGCGGGCGTTTTCTGTGGGTCACGGAATTTGGTTGGGGTAGTTCGGAAAATCTACCCGGTGATGTCAATCCGAACTTGGGCTTTGTGGAATTCACGAGCTTGGATGAACAATCGCAATACACAATTCGTGCCTTCCAGACTGGTAATGAACTCGGCTTTGTTGGGCCAATGTTCCTATGGAATCTGAATTTCTGTGAGGTCTTTGGCATCGGCTCGACGGAATGCTATTGGAGTTTACTTGACCCGGCTGGTAATCCCAAGCCTGTCTTCTTCGCCCTCGAGAGCATCGAGAAGTAACCTCCTCGGAATTAGTGGAATTTCAACAGCCTCCTTGCCTACTAGATAGGCTTAGGGGGCTTTTTCTTTGCTTACTATTTCCTCAAGAATTTTTAAGGTACTCACAAACTTCGGGTAATACATTTTTTACAAATCGCATCTAAAGTGATAACAAAATCTGGCTATGCTTGATTATTGGTTTCCAATTCACAATAGACGTCTAGGGAGGAATGAATTGGTATGAACGCAATGAAGCGTCTCATGTGGATGAGTGTTATTGTTATGGTATTCGCTTCGGTGTTCGCCATCGGAGTCGTCGTTGGGGTACAGGCCCAAGATAACCGCAATCGTCTCGACCCTCTGCCTTCGGGCGCACCCTATCAACCCAATACCACTGAGTTGAGCCTCAATCAACTTTATGAACAGGCAATACAATCTGTCGTCAACATATCCGTCGTCAAAGCCAATGCGTTTGGTGAAGGTAGCGGTTTTGTGATTGACACTGACGGCCATATCGTCACCAACAACCATGTGGCCGAAGGCGCTCAATATATCGAAGTCACCTTCGCGGATGGCACGATTCGGGAGGCGTCGGTGGTCGGGCGTGACCCCGATTCCGATTTGGCGGTCATCAAAATTGATCCTTCTAGGCTGACTTTATACCCTGTTACTCTCGGCGATTCGGATCAGGTGTTCGTCGGGCAACAGGTCTTGGCAATTGGCAATCCATTCGGGCAATCGTTTACCCTGACTACGGGTATCGTCAGTGCCCTTGACCGCAGTCTGACCGCCGAAAGCAATTTTAGCATCCCCGAAGTCATCCAAACCGATGCGGCCATTAATCCCGGTAACAGCGGCGGCCCCCTACTGGATATGTCGGGTAATGTGATTGGGGTCAACACCGCCATCAATACGGAATCCGGCAGTAGTTCCGGCGTGAGTTTTTCAGTGCCCTCCAACACAGTGCGGCGGGTTGTGCCGTATTTAATTCAATATGGCAGTTATGAACATACATGGCTTGGTATCACGGGCAATACGCTGCGTCCTGAGCAAATCGAGGCGATGAACCTGCCTGCTGATACCAAAGGCGTATTGGTGGGCGATCTTCAACGAGGTGGCCCAGCAGCCGAAGCCGGAATTCGCGGTTCGAGTAATGAAATCCGAACGTCGCTGGGGCGCTTGAGCATATCAGGCGACGTGATTACCGCGATTAATGGCACACCCATCGTCAGCATGAGCGATTTGGTCAGTTTTCTGGATACAACTCAACCGGGAGATGTGGTCACGGTGACGATTATCCGCGATGGGGCAACCCAAAACGTTGAAATCACCCTAGAGGCACGGCCCTAACCACGCTTCGATAAATTTAAAGAGGCTAACCAGCGCGTTGGCCTCTTTTTGTTCCCTATGTGGGACCAGCGATACGGAAAACACGCAGGGCTAATTGAGTGTTTATCAAAGGCAGGTTTAAATTAAGCGTGTCGCCTTCGGTGGTCAAAATTACACGCTCCTCGCCCACCACATTGCCCGTCATCGTGTCCCAATATTCCACACGATACTCCCCAATGCCCATCCCCGGCAGTTGAAGTTCATAGGGCAAGGGCGTAATGGCATCCCCCGCCAGCACTGTCTCCCATGTATAATCGCGGTGATGCACCCATGCAAGGGCAATGCCAGCAGCAGGATCGGTCAACGCAATGGCACGCATGGGTGACGTGTAAGCCTCAATTTCTAGATATTCAATTTGCAGCCAATCTTCCCCCAAATTATCCAAAATCAGTGTGTGCTGGCCCGCCATTAAGGGCAAGGTAATGGTTAACGCCTGTGTGCCAGCGGCTAAATCCACTTGAGTTGCCACCTGCCCATCTACGGTTACGACTAACTGCGCTCCAGCGGCGGTTGAGACATTTTGAATACCAATCCGCATGGTGGTATTCACTGGCGGGAAGATTAGGTAGGTGTGAGGGTGACGATTTTCGGCGTTAAATTTGCTGCCATAGAGATAACTGGAAAGCTGGGTCGAGGGCGGGAAAACCCCATCCCCCGTCATGCGATAGACCGCGGCTGATGTCGAGCCATCCCGAAACGTGCGGTTAAATTCTTCAATACGCAGCGGTTCATAAGTCACATCGGATTGGGCAACAAGGGCAGCATCAACGGGTTGTAGATTAAGACTGTTCCATGCAATACCGTCGGTAAACCTTCGTAGGGGGGTATAAAGATGATAGATGTCTTGCGGGTCCAGATAGGTGTCCCACCACCATGACATCGCCCCACCCGCCGATCCCGACAGTGCAGCAGGCCAAATCGTGTCTCGAATGTGGACACCACTGGGGTCGTCGGCAGTTGGCTCAAACCAAGGGTTGAGTGAAAATTCGGTCAGCAACACCGGACGATCCGTAAAGGTTGTCACATCCGTCAAGCCATTGAGAACAACTGTGACTTGATCTTTGGCCTGTTCGATCGGGCGGGCTTGGTAGACCTGAGCCTGCACAAAATCCAGCAAGGGGTTGGCTAAGATGTCGGGCTGGACATTATCTGTGCCGACTGTCACTAAATGGCTGTAAGCGTCCCCTTCGTGCAAGGCCCCAATCATACGATCCAACCAAGTGTTGGCAGTGGTCGCATTGAATCCTTCGATTGAATCCAGTGCGTCGGTGATTTCCCATGCAAAAATGGTGGTGCTATAACCCCAACGCGCCGCGATGTAGTGCAGGCGGTTCGTCAAAAGGGCTTCGGCATTACGATCTGTCCAAACATCATCGGGTTCGCCAATTACACCGCCATAGGTTTTGTTGTAGGGGTTGTTGTCAAAATCGGCATCAATGGCGGGGCGAGCCGGCGTAGGAGGAACGGCGACGGGCACACCCGTATATTGGGTAAAGGCTTGACTCCAGACCAAGACTAATTGCAGATAGATACCGCGTGCTTGGGCCGCCTCTAGGAGAGTATCCAAACGCCATGCCGACTGCTGGCCTTCTTCGTCATATTGTCCGGCGGGGGCATTCCACTCAAAGCCGATAAACCAAGGGGTGTCAATATAAAGACGGGCGTAATTGCCACCCGCAGCGGCTAATCTATCGAGCCATGCCAGATAGGTAAAAATGCCCCCACCCTGCGACCATGACCAGCCCAAATTGTGACCAATTGGAAAATAGGGCGTGCCGTCTTCAAATTCAAAATAGCGTCCAGCTGTTCGCACGAAACCGGGGTTAGCCGATTCCACTGCCTCAAAACTGCCCGCAGTGAGATTCACCTCAGTGGCTTCCCCAACTTTGGCCCGCACATTATAGCGCCAAAGGCCTAGCTCGGTGGGAGCAAAACGCAATCGCCATTCACCCTCTCCAACCGGGGCGAGAATTTCCGTTTGGCAATTCTCTTGGCAAGTCTGTTTATAGGGCTGCATATAAAAGGCCGGGATTTGGTAGGTTTGTCCGCTGCGGGCCGTAAAATTACCCCACACCTGCACCTCGCTCCAGTCGTAGGGGTTGGTGATTTCACCCGGCACCTCCAGCGTAATTTCAAATTTTTCATAAATACCGACGGTTTGAATTTCTTGACGGTCTGGCGTCGGAGTCGGATTATCCTGTGCTTGTGCGGGCCACCATAAGGGGCCAATCGTTATGGCAGCAAGCGCCAAAAGTGCCAATGAGAAGGTGAGAGTTCGCATATGTTTGTTTCGCATGGGAGAAAGTTTAACGAGCGATGGCATTCGTAGCAAGAGGGGCATCAGCACAGCCCGTATCCAAGCAGACAATTTGCAAACTTGCCCACATTACTGACAGTGCTATAATGACAGGTGGTAGAATGACCCATTTTGAACAACTCAGTTAAAGGCAATTTTCACTCCTGTGACCGTGCAAGAGACCTTACCCACTTCCGAACTTTATTCGACTCTGCAACGCTACCTTGACCAAAGGCGATTGTTAAGCGAGGTCAGCCGCCGAATTGCCACAAGCGCGGGCCTAGCTGAGACCTTACCCCACATTTTGAACGGTATCTGCCTAGCGACAGGGGCGGTATCAGCACGAGCCGTCATGCGCGAAAATGGCGGGACGATTTCTTTTGCTAGCGGGTCGGCAGGGGGTAAATTTGAAGCGGCAGACGGTCCCATCTTCAACTATGGGCAGAACCAACTCAGCCCTGTTGATATTTTGGATATAAGTACCCCTCCAAGCGACCTCGATTTGAGCGAATTGACAGGAGCAGTCTCTTCAATTTTGATTCTGCCCTTGCAAGCTCAAAAAATGCAGGTGGGGATACTGTGGGTCGCGTTTGAACACGCCCATCAAATGGCGCAAGATGAACGGGATTTTGTAGAACTGTTGGCGCTGCAAGCCACCATTGCCATTACGAATGCCCGCACCTTTGAAGAGGCCAAGAGTGGTCGGGAACAACTAGCAGCCATCCTTGCCAGTGTCGCCGATGCAATTATTATGGTGGACAAGCAGCGCAAAATCCGCGTGTTTAATCCTGCCGCCGAAGCCCTATTCCAAGTCACCGCCAAAACTGCGGTTGGGCAACCCTTTAAGAATATTATCAAAAGCGAAACCCTGCTCAAATTGGTGTACCCCGACGAACAGAACGATGGGGCTGAGAATATTGTTGAATATGTAGCACCGGATGGACGAATTTTTGCGCCGCACGTTTCGGAAGTAATTGGTGAAAACGGCAATACCGATGGCTGGTTATTGGCAGTGCGAGATGTTAGTCGTTTTAAGCGACTGAACGAAAATATGAGCACCTTTTTGCATACGGTCTCACATGATTTACGTTCCCCACTGACCGCCGCGAAAGGCTACTTGGATATGCTGCCGATGGTCGGTGAGGTCAATGATAAGCAAGAAACCATGATGGGCAAGATTGTCACCAGCATCCAAGATATGACCAATCTGGTCGAAAAGGTATTGGATGCGGGACGGCTTGACCCAATGATGGGCACGTACCAACTGCGGCGCGAATCCATTGACCCCTCGGATGTGATCTCGAAGGTGGTCTCGACACTTTCGAGTGCAGCCCAGAAAAAACAAATCAACCTGCGTTCGCGTTCAGCCTCAAATATCCCGATTATGTATCTCGACGAGATGATGATCGAACGCGCCTTGCAAAATTTGGTGGAGAATGCCATCAAATACACCCCGGAAAATGGCGAGGTGACGGTCGAAGTCGAGATGAAAAACGATACCCTGATCTTTGCTGTGACCGATAACGGTTTAGGGATTGCGCTTGAAGATCAACAACGCCTCTTTGAACGCGGTGAACGGGTGCGCCGCAAAGAACACAAAGGGATTCGTGGCTCTGGACTGGGTCTATTTATCGTGCGGAATGTTGCCCAACAGCACGGTGGTGATGCGAGGGTCCAAAGCGAAGAAGGCAAAGGCAGTCGTTTTGAAATTTTGATCCCCCTAACCGACGAAAACTTGCGCGGCGCTGGGGATTAGTTCAATAGAACAGTGACTTAATTTTCATAATGCCAATCCGAGTTCTCCCCGAAACTATTGCCGCCCAGATTGCTGCGGGGGAAGTTGTTGAACGGCCTGCCTCCGTTGTTAAAGAACTGCTCGAAAATTCATTAGATGCCGGGGCCACCAGCATCAACATCGAGATTCGCGGCGCAGGCAGTCGCCTAATCCGCATCAGCGATAATGGGCATGGCATCCCTGCCGACGAAATCCCCCTCGCACTTGAACGACACTCCACCAGCAAAATTAGCACTCTGGACGATATCTATAATTTGCATACACTCGGTTTTCGGGGAGAGGCCCTACACAGCATCGCCTCGGTTAGCCGCTTGACCTTGACCTCGCGCCACCAAAAAGAAAGCGTGGGGGCGCGGATTTTAGTCGAAGGCGGGAAGGTGTTGGAAGTTCGGCCCGTTGGCGCACCGATTGGGACGATTATCGAGGTGGCCGAATTATTTTTTAATGTGCCCGCCCGCCGCAAATTCCTCAAAAGTGATGCCACCGAACGTCGCCATGTCATCGCGCTGGTGAGCCAATATGCGATGGCGTATCCACAGGTGCGTTTTCAATTGACGCTGGATGGACGCGAAGCCTTTCATAGTACGGGCAGTGGAAATTTGACGGATGTGCTAGTGCAGGCATTGGGCTTAGAGACCTTTCGGGAAATGGTAGAGGTCACGCCTCTGCCCCCTACCCGCCCTGATTTGCCGCCGATTGAGGTCTTTGGATTTACGACCACCCCTGCCCTGCATCGCGCCAATCGTACCCAAATCACGTTGTTTGTGAATGGGCGGGCCATCAACGACCAGCGACTCACCTTTGCGGTGGTGCAGGCCTATCACACGCTGCTACCTGCCAGCCGCTATCCGGTCAGTGTACTGTTGATTCAAGTACCGCCGGAAGATGTGGATGTCAACGTTCACCCCACCAAAGCCGAAGTCCGGTTTCGTCATCCCGAAGCAGTCTTTACAGCAGTCCAGCGCGGAGTACGGCGGGCCGTCATTTCACAGGCGGGAACAGCGGCGATTTACCACTCTGACGATTACGAAGACAGTTCATCGTATCCGGCGGACGAGAACGTGCCGCAAAATCGAGTCAGCAGTTTGCCGCCGCCACGCCAATATCCAGCCCAGATGGATTTTGATTTCGATACACCCGCACCGGGNCGCTACAGCCAACAGCGGCCTGTGGATGAAGTGGAATCGGAATATGAGGCAGATTCGGACACGGATGCCTTCTATCCGCATTATGCCCCCCCCACGCCGCCCACCATGCGTCCTGCCATACAGCCAGATGACCCAACCGCAATTCCCGAAGGTGTGGGCCGCCCCAAAAAACCGCGCACCCTGCCGATTTTGCGGGTGGTTGGTCAAATCAACGCCAGCTACATCGTGGCAGAAGGGCCAGTCGGGATGTATTTGATTGACCAGCACGCCGCCCACGAGCGCATTTTGTTCGAGCAGTTTTTGGAGCAGTATCAGGCGCGTGAATTGACTGTGCAGCAGGTATTGGACGGCGGAAGTGTGAGCTTAAATCCCACTGAGGCGCAATTGCTCGAAGAAATTCAGCCCGTCCTTGCCGAGATGGGGTTTGAAATTGAGGTGTTTGGCGTCAATACCTTTCGGGTGAGAAGTGTTCCCGCGATTTTGGCTGACCAAGACCCTCATCAGGTGCTGCATCTGCTTTTGCAAGATTCAGAAAGTGGCAAAATCCCCGGCGTGCAAACGATTGAAGATAAAATCCTGCGGCGGGTATGCAAAGCGGCGGCGGTCAAAGCAGGGCAGATTTTGAGTCATACCGAGATGCAGGGGTTGATTCAGCAGTTGGAACGCTGCGAAAATCCACACACCTGCCCACATGGTCGTCCGATCATGATTCATTTGAGTAATAAGCAGTTGGAAAAAGAATTTGGGCGTATCTAGAAGCCGCCGTGCAGAATCTAGCTTGAAAGGTGTACCGAATTATCAGCACACCTTCCTATAGCGTTGCGAAAATCCTATCTGGCTTCGGCGACAGTTAAACTTACCACGACAATATCCATCGCTTTAGCGGTTGCCGGGTCGGATTGAAGCAGCAACCCTGCTCCCCCTTCGGTCAAGGTTGAATCGGTGAATGACCCCAAAACGGTATCGTCATAATAAAGCCACGCGGTGTCACCTTTGACATAGACACCCAATGAATGAGCGCCCGTGTCCGGTACAGGTGGCTGGCTCACTTCACCACTCACCAATGGCTCGCTTGGGCCATCGGGGGTTTCTAACCATGCCCGATAGCTGCCATCACACTGCATTCCGAAGGCGTAATAGGAACCAAATTCACCCGCCGCACGCCAAATCACCGCGATAAGAGAGGCATCGTCACAAGCGCGGGTTCCAAAGACGACCTCGGCGTAATAATCCCTAGCCTGTACCCCTTCAAAGGGTAGAATCGCCGAACTTTCACGGTTATACATGCCTACTTGACCGCCTGCTAGATAAAGTGTGGCGACGGGTTGGCTTAATCCGGTGGGAATTGAACCGGGTTGAGTCAAATCTGGATTGTATATTAAATCCCCTACCCCGAATTCGCTCAATGGGCCTTCCGATGCACCATCAGTAGTTGTACCCGTGTCAGCGCTAGGGTCAATGGTGCTGACGACTGTCGTCGAATCCAAGCTCCACACCCGCCAAGAAGTGGCAATATAGCCCAAACCGCGCTGTGCCCCAATCGCCAAAACGCCATCCACACGTAGTGGGGAAAGCACATCATAGGTGGCGAGTTCCGTACCATCGAGATACCAAGTCACAGAGTTATTGATCATCAAGACCCCCATGACATGCTGCGAGCCTTCATCTAAGGCCGCCGGAGCACGTCCCTGCACATCAATATCACCGGGGTTGCCTGCGGTAATACTGCGTGACCGATAATCCCCAGAACATTGCAATACAAAGGCATACGTGTCCAACTGTGCGGCGGTCTGGGCGTTCGGTGTCAGGCGTGTCAAAAAGAGGAAGGCACTCTCAGGAACTTGGCAGCTTTCAATGGTGAAGCTGACTTCACTGTAGAAGTTATCTATGGAAAGGGCAATCGGCGGAGCAAGGCCAATCCCGGCATCGGCATTGATGCTGGTGATTTGATAGCCACCATCGGCAGCGGCAAATTCCATGCCCGTAATCGTGCCTTCGGGCCACTGCTCGCTATCGGTGAAATCAGCCTCATAGACAACCTCAACCAGTGGCAAAGCTGTGCCATCGGGGGGCGCGGTTGGGCCATCCCCGCCTTGTGCAAAGGTCGGGGTTAGCGGCAATAATCCCAAAATTAAGAAGGTACTCCATAAAAGAACGCCTAATTTTCGCATTTGATTTCCTCCGTTGCAGTGAATCGCACGACAATGGTTCTACTCAACAAGCGCATCCAAAGTTTGCTGGGCCATCCGTTTGGCACGTAGGGGAGCATCGCCCACATAGGTGCTGTAATCCATTAACTGACGAATGGCATCAGCGGGCAGGTAATTCAATAGACGCTCATCACTCGCCAATCGGTCAACCAATGGGTTAGCCAACCCCTTTGAAATCGCCGACCATGCCACCAGCGAATGCTCACGTAATACCTCGTGCATCTCTTGGCGATTTGCCCCGGCCTTGCCAAGCGCCATCAACACCCGCTCCACCGCGCTGAATCGTCCATAGACCGCCAAATTACGGGCTATAGTGGCCTCATCCACCCGCAGATTTTCGATAATCCGGGTGGCGACGGCGATCATTTCATCCACCGCCAAAAAAGATTCTGGCAGCATGGTGCGGCGATTGGCGGAATCATCCAGTGTGCGCTCCAAAATCGAATGGGAAGCGTTTTCCCAAGCGACCTGTACTTGTGACAAAACCAATCGCCCTAGACTGCAAATCTTTTCGGCGTTGATCGGGTTGCGTTTAAAAGGCATGGCAGACGAGCCAACCTGTTTTGCGCCAAAGGGTTCGGCCATTTCACCAAAGGGCGGAGACTGCAGAATCCGCAAATCGAGCGCAAATTTATAGAGGCTAGAGGCGACCCCCGCCAACACCGTCAGTACCCGCCAATCTTGTTTACGCGGATAAGTTTGGGTTGAAACGGCAAAGGCCTCTATTCCGGCGGATTGCATGACCCGCTGCTGAAAATCCTCTAGCATTAGCGGTGTGCCTGCCATTAATTCTTGATAGGAAGCCGATGTACCCACCGCACCCGTAAAACCCTTACCCCGAATATCGACATGGGCACGTTGTAATTCGCCAAAATCTACCAACAAATCCTGTGTATATTGGGACAGCCGATAGCCAACGGTGGTAATTTCGGCGGGTTGGATGTGGGTATAGGCCATGCAGGGGGTGTCGGCGTAGGCTTCAATCTGGGCGGCAAGGGTTGAGAGCAGTTTCCGCATCGCCTCAAGTATCAACGCAAGGCTTTCGCGTAGGCGAAGAGCATCAGCATTGTCTTCAATATCCATACTGGTCGCGCCGAGATGGATAATGCCACCAGCGGTTGGGCATTGGCCGGCAAATACCCGCACTTCCGCCATCAGGTCGTGATGAATTTCGGCTTCAATGGCGTGCGCTTGAGCCATATCCACATCATTGACATGGGCTTGCAGTTCAGCGACTTGGGCCGGGGTTACAAAACCTGCGGGGATTTGTGCCTCAGCCAGTGCAACCCACAGTCGCCGCCAAAGCTGACGTTTATGGACTTCACTCCAAATACGACGCATCTCAACAGAGCCATAGCGCCAACTAAAGGGGGACTGGAATTGTTCAAAGGAGTCGTTCAAGAGCATTACCTTCTGACGCGGACAATTTCGACAAGTTCAAAAATATAGCGGCGCAACCCATCGGCATAGCCATTTAGGAAATCTTGCGTAACAAGGCGGGCCACATCGCCTGCCCCGGCACGATGTAAAGCTTCAACTTGGGGACGGAAATCGCGCAGGGAAATGACCATTGTGCCATCCGCACGGGTCATGATGCCCCAGCACAGGACTTTCTTCTCATTGTCGTCTTTGGCGGTCATGAAGCGCGTCAGCGAGGAGGTTGACGATACCTGCCCCACATTGCTAAAGACCTCCGTCCCTTTCAGCATATCATTCAAAATATCAATGCGATCCGGGATGCTGCGGAGCATGGGTTGTAATTTCTTGGGGACGCTTGCCAAAATTTTGAGGGTGACGGTGCTAAAACTCTCACCCATCAAAGCAACCTCTTTGTAGCGGGCCATCAGCGCCGAAAACATCTTGAGCATTTCAAGGTAATAGGTGCGGGCCTCGTTAAATTCTTTGGCAGCGCCCTTTTTGTTGCCGTTATTCGGATCATTGACCTGCAACATCCACGCATAGGTTTTTTCGTGTTGCGGGCCTATATCTGTCCAAGGGGGCAAGGGGCGGAACGTGACCGGAAAAATGCGGTCTTGTGGATTGTGCATACTAGCGTCAATTGGGATGAGAAAGGCCGGGACATCCAAATTAAGTTCACGCAGGGCATCCCGCATCCCCGCGACGGCCTTACGCTGATTGGCGCTGCCCATTTCCAATGTTTCAAGCGCCTGCCGCAGATTTTGACTCGGCTCGTAATATTGGTTGTAGAGTGCCCGATACAGTATTAGGAAATCATTGATGGTCAGCTTAAGTTCTTGATTCCGTTTGAGTAGCAGGCGGCGCAGCTCATTCATTTCGCGCACCAGCGGTAGGGTGACTTCAGCGTTCATCTCAAACGGCTCAATGGCCTCTTTGCGGAGCGGAGCCATAATTGCAGAAGGAGCAACCATCTCGACTTGGGCTGGGCGTAAACTCGGTTTTTCAATCGGCGGTAAATGGTTCATCTTGCGGCGGGTGGTGACAGCCTGATTCGTCAGAATTTCGGCTACGGCCATGCCCCAAATCGCATCAAAGAAGATGTGCGATTGGTCAAAGACCATGCTCTTGTTGGTGCGGAAAATGGTGAGGGCATGATCGCCAATACCCCGCCGTCCTCGTCGAATTTCAGAGAGAACTTGGGCCGAATCAGCTTCATCCCAATTAATTAAAATCGGGGCATACCGCAGACGTTCCAGTTGATCGGCAATATCACGAGGCAGACGATTACGTACCCCGCGCTGATGTTGACGGGGAATGACCACAAGGTATTGGTCAAGGGTGGTTTTGTCACGACCTGTTTTGGCATTGAGGATAGATTGGGCAAAGGCGCGAATGGTCTCCACATCGAGGCGATGTCCACGATGCTGCACAGGAATCAGGTAATAATCGCCGTGATACTGCACCGCGACTTGGGCAGATTCGAGGGAAATGGGGGTACGAGTATCATTAAATTCACCGGGATCGAGCATCGCTAAAAGCGACATTTGCTCTTGATAGGCTCTGCGCCGCCCAACCTGCATGGTTTCGTCTTTTTCCCATGCCTGAATAATTTTGTCAATCTGCCCACCCTTGAGTTTACGCTCTAAGGATTCCTGTACAAAGATGCGAAATTGGGCTTGGCGGTAAGTTACATAATCCTGAGACAAGGGCGACGGAACACCATAGGGACGACGCTTGACCCATTCAGAAATAAGATTGCTGTCCGCGCCAATTTTTTCATCGAGCCGATGCAAATGGTTACGTTCGTGCCATTCTTGCAACAGGAGGTCGTCATATAACAGCATCAAATCAGACGCGGCGAGAATCCATGCAGCCAAATCGTCAGCCTCATTGGGGGAAAATTGCTCTTGGCGGGCTGCCTGCTGAAAGCCAATCGTTTCGCAGGCATGACGGCCCGTATCTTCGCGCAGGCCAAACTCCAAATAAAACTGCCATGTGCCATTCGGAAAGGCTTCGCTGGGGTCACGCCCTACCGCTTGGAGCATCTTGGAATAGCCGCTAATTAAAATCGCTGGCGTGGTATAGAAAGTTAAATAGGCGGCACGATCCAAAAATGTCGCCATGCCTTGATTGAGCAGGGCCAGCATCTTGCGTGTCTCGTTTTCATTAACACGGCGGCCCTTGATATTGGCAAGCTGTGACCAGACCATTGTCACCACGTTACCCGCTGGCAAAATCCGCGAGACTTCCTCCGCCAGTTCGGTGACATCACGGAGATTGAGATGGGTAAATTCCTCCGTCGTGTTTAACACACTCATGAGTTTACGCATCGTCAAGCGCTGGGCATTTTCTAAATCAGTTCCTGAATCCACAAATTATTCCTGCTATTGTTCGATTTCTTCATGAGGCGAACGCAGCACCTTCGCAACATCCACCCCCAACATGATAGATGAACCGACGACTTTGTTGGGAGGTTCACTGACACCGGGGGTATAGACCCACGTTCCAGTTAATTCGTCTAAATGAATCGTGACCCGCTGCGGTGTATCCTGATAATTCACTAGATGCAGTTGGCGCGTCCCATCTTTTTCTGCCCACAAGGTCAGCAAAATAGGGCCGTCGCTTTCCACACGTGGGTAAAAGTTCCGACCAATTGCGTCCAACAAGGCCGATTGCAAGGCTGGCGGGGGCACGATATACAAAGGCGAATGATTCATCGCCTCCTGTAATTTTAGTCGGACTGCCAACCAGCGCGAGAGCCGATGCCGATGGTAAGCCCGCCAACAGATCATCGCACCCTGATTGACACGAATCCGTAATTGGCGAATATGCGGAATGCGATGACGCAAGGGCCGCCAGCCTTCCCAAATCGTTTTAGTGGCGACTGGACGGGATTGGCCCAATGCAATCACCCGCCCGCCCTGCTCAACAAATTGGGTTAGACGTTGATCGAGGCCATCTACCTGACCGCGGGGAACGAGCAAAATTTGGACACCTGACCAGTCATCGTCGTCGCTGACAATACGCAGGGGGTAGCCATTTTGAATGAGTGTCTCACAGGCAGCAAAAAAGATAGGCGCGATCTTTATCCAATCCCAGCGCACCGCCTCATAAGGATGATAGATGGCAAGCGGGCTGATCGGCACACGCTCACTTAGCCACGCATGGTGCTCCTCTAACCAATGGTTCATCGCGCCCATCACACGACGCTGGGGTTCATAGCGACTGTGCAGGAGGGAGGTGAATTCATTGCGATGCAGATAACCCGTACCATTGACGACCATCGGTGCATTGAGGGCGGCAGATTCAGCCATGGCGCGGCTTAACTGCTTGGCCGTTGCCATGCGCTCGACCCCTACCCCATCACGCTGCGGCAAGGTAGCGACGGGTTTGTTACCCACACGCGACTGCACCGCGCCAATGGTAATGGCATTTGCCACTACTGAATTATCTTCTTGGAGACGCGGCAGGGCAAAATTCGGAACGACCATCACATCTTGCACGGAAGCCATGTTTTCAATATCCACACCCATCGCTACATAGCTGTTGCTGGCAATCACATCGTAACTGTTGGCGGTGATAACCACGGAAGGATTGAGATCACGGGCAGTTTGTGACCAATCGCGGATAGCCGCCACCGCAATATCGGCACGCCAGCGCAAATATTGACGGGTAGCCGGGTCGCGGGTATCCAACACTAGCGGGATTTCCGCGCCATTAAACGCATTGGAATAGGCCCGACGGCTGTGTTCGTCATACGCCCCAATCGGGCCAAGCGGCATCTCAGCCACGTCTATACCCGTGCCGCCAACCCATGCGTTATCAAAAAAGATACCGTCCGCCCCCGCTTCGATGATTTTGCGAACCCGTTCACGTACCTCAGCCAACCAAGTGGCATTGGAGAGGGAGGTGTAATATCGCCCCCGAAAATAGGGGATTTTGCGACCATAAGGATCAAGGGCATACCAATCTTTTTCTAAATAGCTGCCTTGATAGACACAATTGGAGGATTGGATATAGCCAAAGATTTTCACCCCGACTTTGTGATAATGGATCACCGCCGAGCGAAATGATTCCCAGTCTTGCTCTTCGATTTCTGGCGGGAAGCCCCAATTGAAGGCAAGGAACGCCCAATTGAAGCCCATTTGCGCCACCATCTCCGCCCCATCAATCGAGTGAGCCAGATCGTAGATTTTGTCGTCTACGGGTGCGTTCATAAATTTGATACGCAACATGCGCCGCGTACCCGGCCCACCCCACAAATAGATGGGCCTGAATTGACCTAGATTGAGTGAGTCCATCCCAGAACGTTTTGGCATATGATTGGCAAATCTCGCTAAAAGGCAAAATTTGCAGTTTGCTAACTGCGTCTCAGCGATTACAATATTTTATTGAGTCTAAAAGTGATTGCGTTTTTTCACAAGGAACTGCAAATTTTTGACGAAATTGCATCCAGCAAATTCGGGGATATAAAACTATGGCAAAAGAGTCCACGATAGACAAACAGCGCATTAAAGCAATGAAAGAGGGTCGTGATAAAAAGTCACACGAGCATTTTGTACAGTATGCCCCGGTTTGGTTGGTGACAGAAGAACCCGCGTTGAATATTGACACCCTCTATTTCAATATTGTATTCCAGCACCCGCAGTATGGCTGGGTCAATCGCCGTTATGCTTATGATGTGGTGACGGATGTGCTGTATCACAAAGGCCAAGAACTGATAGACGAAGAAAAGGCGCTTGAGATTCAAACTAAAGAGCCATATATCAAGGCATCAAGCATCAACTCGGTACAAGCCTACGGTGGATAGTGAAGGGCCTATTGCCCGCAGACACAGGTCGTACAGGGAATAGGCCGCATTTGCTCCAATAACTCGGAAAACACCACCAACAATTGATCTACAATCCGCCCCCAGCTATATTGCTCGGCAACCTCCGTAGCAGCTTCGCTCATTTTGGCGCGACGCTCAGGATGAGTCACTATTTTGCGGATGGCCTCGGCTAGGACGGCAGGTTCGCGCACCGGAACCAGATACCCTGTCTCGCCGTCGCGCACCAGAAACGCTAGTCCCCCAACCTGTGAAGCAATGACGGGTGTGCCACAAGCCATCGCCTCCAATGCGACCATGCCAAAACTTTCATAATCGGATGGCATAATCAGGACTTCGGCGGCGTTGTAATAGTACGGTAGAGCGTCTTGATCTTTCGCCCCAATAAAAATCATTGTCTCTTCAAGACCCAAGTCACAACATTTAGTGCGAATGCGCTGCATTTCTTGATGGTTCATATCCGTCGGGTCGCCGCCGATAATCACCATTTTTACTTCTCGCAATGTGTCTGGCGCGTTCAATTTTAGACGCGCCAATGCCTCACAGATGGTATCCACACCTTTGAGCGGCTCGATACGTCCAACAAACAGCAGCATTTTTTCATTCGGCTGGAGACCGATTTTTTGACGGGCCAATTCCTTGTCGAAAGGATGGAAACGCATTAAATCCACCCCCGGTGATACGGTTTCGATACGGCGGCGATTTGCCCGATAGAGCCATAACATCTGCATCCGTTCGGCAGGGGTGGCCGCAATCAGCCGATCCGCCTGATTGATGATTTCCGTTTCCATCATGACGCGCCGATTGACCTGCAAAGAGACTTGGGTTGTGCGTGCTGAGGGCTGGCGCGGGCTATCAATGCGCGTTTTCATATGGCCTAGCGTATGGAACATTTGGATAAAGGGCACTTTCCAAATCTGTTTTAGCTCGTATGCCACCACTCCACTCAACCAATAGTGGCTGTAGATCAAGTCATAATGCAAACCGTTAGTACGGGTAAAATCAAGCAAGGCATCCCGAAAATCGGCTAGATAGGGATAGACGACATCAGGATCAAGCACCTCGGTTGGGCCAGCGGGTAGATAAATGAGGCGTGCATTTTCACCCATCGGCACAATTGCCCCAACGGTTTCGGGTGCGTTTTCGCGGGTAAAGACATCTACTTTGATACCCCGCCGCCCCATCGCACAGGCAATCTCGCGGACATAGACGTTCATGCCGCCCGTTTTTTTGCCCCCCAACGAGGCCATCGGTGAGGTATGGATGCTTAACATGGCAACGCGACGTGGGAGGTAGCTGCATGTGGTTAATGGAATCAAAAGATCATTCACGACGGACCCTCAACGACTAATTAGAGGTGGCAGGCACAACGGCATAGGACGCCATCAGCATAAAGACATGGGTATCCACCGCTCCCATGCGATATTTGTATTCCTCGTTGCCACGTAGGAAATCAAAACGTTGATAACCGTGCTCAATTGCATATTGAATGAGCCGCCCCAACAACACAATCCCTGCACTTATGCCATTCGCGGCTTCAACGTCTAGGCCCGAATTGTAGATTTGCACCTCGTTGTTATAGAGGAAATTCATGTAGGCAGCAGCTTGGCGGCCCTCAACTGTTAGGAAGGCAATTTGCAGCCAACCCCGTTCCATCAACAGCGGAACCAACTGTCTGAAGAAGGCCCCATTCTTAGGATTTGCTAGAAATTCCGCTTTTTCCGCAGAGGCACTTGCCATCAAGCGCAGGAAAATCTCGGTCTCGGCAGCTAAATTGTGTTCTGGTCCAACAATATACCAATTGGCAGCACTTTCCTCACTCCGGCGAAGTTTGCGGCGGATTTCATGACGTTGTTTCTTATCTAGGCTTTCGAGGTAGACATCCCACTCGGTGGGTAGTTCAATGACAGGACAGACTTCTTGGGGTTTGATCTCTACCGAAAGACCACGTGCTTGTAGCAATGCAGGGAAATATTTCAAGACAGGTGAGCCTTCCGGGATATTACATAAGTCAATGAAGTCAAAATACGCTTGATTATCATCCACGTAGGTCGCCAATGTTTCAAAGACGGCTTCTTCATATTCTTGATGTACAATCACTTCAAGATAGTCTGTCACATCCACACAACCCACACTGCGGATCGTCCGGCCTGTTTTGACGCGCTGTTCAATAAACCAAGGAGCAAGGCCGACCAATTGATCTTCATCATTGCGTATCGCCAGTACCCACAAATCGCCGGGGTGATAGGCCGTCCACCATGTAGACTGCCATTCCCATGTCAAAAAAATCCGGTTGTGATGAACATGGGTTAACAATTCAGACCATTCCGCATGTAAAATATCAAATGCCGCCGCGGTGGTAAAACACTCGATCTTCAAAATAAGCCCCTCTCATGGATTTCCGGCTATAGGAAGTAGAAGCCTCATTTATGGATTTACCCGCAAGGTTGTCGTCCCGTTCGCAATTCTGCAAAATTCTCAGCCATGCGACAATGGAGCAAATAACTAAAGTCAGCAAACCCAATTCACACGGACTGCTCCCGCTGCAAGCCAAATGTGTTGCACGTTCCTAGTAACCATGCTACACTGCCCACAATAAGAATATAGTTAACAAGAGCAAAATTCAGCAAACTCTCATTTCAGAGAGGCGCATCTATGGGCACCACAATTCTAGTTGTTGACGATGATGTAGATAGTCTGAAGTTAATTTCCTTGATGCTCCAACGTCAAGGGCATGAGGTAATATCGGCGGATTCGGGGCTTAGAGCCATCGAAAAAGCCAGTGCCGAGCAACCCGACCTGATTATTCTGGACGTGATGATGCCAGATATGGATGGGTATCAAGTCTGTCGGCAGCTTCGCAGTGAGAGCCGCACCCGGGATATTCCCATCATCATGTTTACGGCGAAAACCTTGATTGATGATAAGGTGGCGGGCTTTGAAGCGGGTGCGGATGATTATCTGACCAAACCCACCCATCCCGCTGAACTGGCCTCGCGGGTAAAAGCAGTTTTGGCTCGCAGCATCGCCCGTAAAAAAGAATCGGGTGGCGGTGAAGCCCAAACCACGGTGATTGCCTTACTGGGGACAAAGGGCGGACTTGGCACTAGCACACTAGCAGTAAATATTGGGGCACTGTTGGCAACCCGCGAAAGAACCATTGTGACCGATTTCCGACTTGGGCAGGGTACACTCGGCTTAGGTTTGGGGCAGGTCAAATCTACTGGGCTTGCCAATTTATTAAGCTTGCCCCCCAACGAAATTACTCCTCAAAAGGTTGAGTCGGAACTCGTCGGGCACAAATCAGGAATACAGTTGCTGCTTTCGACCTCTCGTCCGCGTGAAAACCAGATAAATATGTCCCAAGATGCAGCCGCGCTAATTTTGGGCCATCTCCGCAACCTTGCCACAAACGTCATTGCTGATCTGGGAGCCGGCTTAAATCGTCTGAGTGCTCGCTTGGTACGTGAAGTAGATCATGTGATTGTCACCGTTGAACCCAGTCGTATTGCGCTCATTATGGCACGTGGGATTTTGCAGGAACTTAAGCAGATAGGACTTAACCCTGCCAGCATCAGCGTTGTGGTGATTCAACGTGCTCCGTCAAGTACACAAATTCCTTGGCAAGATGCCGAGCAAATTCTAGATCATGAGATTACCGCCATGATTTCCTCAAATCCCGATTTGGCGTTTGAAGCGACCGAAGCGGCAGAACCTATGGTGCTGTACTCTCCAGATTCCATTATGGCAAGCCAGCATGTTAAATTGGTGGAGGAATTAATCAAGCGGACAAGGGGGGAACTCGCCTAAGCACTCAATTTTGAGCCAGCCCTAAATTGCGTGTCACGAATTGCAGTGTTCTTGGCTATAATAAACCACACTGTTAATTTGGTGAGACCGTTTTACGACAATGTATGAAAAAGAAATTTTACAAATAGTTGAATTATTACATCATGCTGAGTATGCCGTTGCACTGACAGGGGCTGGAATTAGCCGACCATCGGGAATACCGGATTATCGCAGTCCTGATTCAGGATTGTGGTCACGGCACAATCCTTATGAAGTGGGCAGTATTCAAGGTTTTCGCTATCAACCTGCCCGCTTCTATGACTGGATTCGCCCACTCGCAACCCTCATTCTCAATGCCCAACCAAATCCAGCGCACGTAGCACTGGCACGGTTAGAAACTATTGGCATTCTTAAAAGTGTGATTACCCAAAATATTGATCTTTTACATGGTAGGGCTGGTTCAAAAACGGTATATGAAGTGCATGGTCATATCCGCGAAGTCACCTGTATTTCGTGTTTCACAATCTATCCGGCCCAAGATTTTTTGCCCCCCTTTTTAAATAATGATCAGGCCGATATTCCACGCTGTCCCAAGTGTGGTGGGGTATTGAAACCAAATGTGATCCTGTTCGGGGAACAGCTTCCGGCTCAAATTTTGCTGCGGGCCGAACAAGATACGCGACGGGCTGATATGATGATCGTTGCAGGGTCGTCACTGGAAGTTTTTCCAGTGGCAGATTTACCCCGTCGTGTAAAGGAACATGGGGGCAGTCTGGTGTTGATTAATCTTGAGCCAACAAGTTATGATAAAATGGCAGACGTGGTGATTCATGCCGATGTCGCAGACATCCTCCCGCGAATTGTCAACCAACTGGAAGGTGCGGCTTCATGACCAGCGACCCGCAAATCGCATCATACTCGAACGACGACCCGGTGCGTAAATATCTTCAATTGATGGCGCGTTATGAACGTCTTATGGAAATCAGCCGTCAATTAAATTCAACACTCGACGTTGGCACCCTATTATCACGCATTATTCGAGCCTCCACCGAATTGACGACCACCGAACAGGCTTCGATTTTGTTGGTTGACCCCAGCAGCGGTGAACTGCGGTTTGAGGCGTCCTCGAATTTAACAGCAGGGGCGATGGCGTCCATGCCTGTGCCAATGGAAGGTAGTCTTGCAGGTTGGGTGGCGACCAACGGCGAACCCGTCTTGGTAGAAGATACCCGTAGCGATAAGCGCTTCTTTAGCAAGGTTGACCAGATTTTGAGCTTTAACACGCGCAGTCTGTTGGGTGTGCCAATGATTGTGCATGGCAAAACCATCGGGGTGTTGGAAGCCATCAACAAAGTTGATGACGCCCCTTGGACAGAGGATGACATCAACACATTAAGCACGCTGGCCTCCCAAGCCGCGATTGCCATTGAAAATGCTCGCCTGTTCCAACAAAGTGACTTTATCGCCGAGATGGTACATGAATTGCGCACCCCACTGGCAGCCCTCAAAGCCAGCACGGTTTTGCTGCTCAAGCCCAATATGCAGGAAGACCGCCGCACCGAAATTATCCAGACCATGCAGCGCGAAACCGAACGCCTTAGCCGTCTGGCAACTGATTTCCTCGACTTGGCGCGTTTGGAATCAGGGCGCACTCGCCTTGAAACCGAAGCCTTTGGTATTAAGGAATTGATTGAAGAAAGCCTCGATGTAGTACGCCACCAAGCCCAAGATCGGCATATCAATCTATATGCACAGGGCGATGAAGTGGCGGTATTGGCGGATCGTGGCAAGATTAAACAAGTGCTGCTAAATCTGCTGACCAATGGCATCAAATATAATCGTGAAGGCGGCGAAATTCACTGCCATATTAAGGCGTTGGCCGAAATCAAATTTGTGCGGATTGCCGTGCAGGATACCGGATTGGGCATCTCCGAGGAAAATCAGAAGCGCATGTTTGATAAATTCTTCCGTGTGCCAGATACCGCCGGGTATACACAAGGCACAGGCCTCGGTCTAGCGATCGCCAAACGTATTGTCGAAGCGCACGAAGGCAATATGTGGCTAGAAAGTAAATTGGGGGCTGGTTCAACTTTCTTTTTCACCCTGCCCCGCACGGAAGTCAAGCCGTTGGAATAACATAGGGGGCTACCCCATGAGCGATATTCAAAAAAAAGCCCTAAGCTATGCCGATTATCAGCGGTTTTGTGAGATGCCGGAAAACAGAGACCGGCTTTTTGAATTTATTGACGGGGAAATTATTGAAAAAATGCCCAGCTTTGAGCCATCAGAACTTGCTACGGAAATTATTTACTTTCTTAAACATTACCTCAAACAAAACCCTATTGGTCGCCTGACCGCCCCCGACGGTAGCTATATCATGAGCGATGACGATGATCCCGATGTCTTTATTCCTGATGTCGGCTACATCTCGAATGAGCGTCTTGGCAAAACGCCCGAACGGGAAGTCCTCGTGCCACCTGACCTCGCCGTAGAAATCAAATCCCCTACTGACCGACTACGGGCAATTCGCCGTAAAGCTGAGAAATATCTATCTTATGGGACACGCATGGTATGGGTCATTTTCCCCGAAACCAAAACCGTCGAAGTGTATGACATTGAAAGCGAAGACGTTCAGATTTTGGGTATCGAAGATATTCTAAGCGGTGGAAATGTACTACCGGGGTTTACGTTGGCGGTGAAAGATATTTTTCCGGCGGATATGTAATGGAATAGAGTAGAGGTGGCTCAAAGATTATGACTAATCAAAGCCCTGTCGTCACGATTGACCTAACGGAGTTTATTGAAAAGCGGTTGTTTGGAGATCGCCCCCACATTCGAGATCGCCGTGTTCCCGTCGCCAGTATTGCGTATAATGCCTATGATGGCGAACAATGGAGCGTATCCGAGTTGGCCTTCCAATTTACCCTCACTGAAACCCAAGTTTTGGCAGCACTTCTATATTATCAGGAACATAAAGAAGAAATTGATCTCTTGGAAGTTGCTGAACAGGCCAAACTTGACGAAATGCACCGTCTGTATGGCAAAGATTAGTTTCTACTTCGATGAAATGATGCCCCGTAAAGTTGCCGAACAGCTTCAGAAACGTGGTTTTGAAGTCGTAATGGCAGTAGATGTTGAGATGGTGGACAAAGATGACCTACTAGAACATCTACAATATGCTACGGAACATAGTCTTACCCTAGTGACACAAGATAGGCCCTTTGCAGGACGGGCTAATGAATTGCTCTATCATGCTGGTGTTATTTGCTGGACTGGCAGACAAAACGACATTGGTGGAATGGTAATAGCTTTGGGAGTTTTCGGGGAAAATCATAGCCTTGAAGAAAGCGCCAATTTGGTATTTTGGCTGAAATAGCTTACGGGTAGCCAAATCCGATACCGGGATTTATCACCACAATGAAGGATATTTTTCAGCGGATGGTTTGAGGGAAATAGCATGTCGAAACTAACTTGGCAAGAACGTGAATTCGATTCGATTGTAGATTTTGGCTTTGGTAAAGTGGTACTTCGGAAGCAGGCGAGCAAAAAGGGCGTGATTCGCTATTTAGCCCATATAGAAAATAACGAGGGCAAAAAGTTCGCATCTTTTGATTTTGGCTCTGAACTTGAAAATCGTGAGATAGTCGAAGATTGGGCTTCGGCTTTGATAGGGGAACTCGATCAAAATACTGATGACCAAACGGGCCTCGAACGACAATTCCAAACTTTGGATTACTGTAAGACGCTACTTCCCTCAGACGCGCCGCTGTCATATTTCCAACGAATTGACAATGTTAAGGAATGGCTTAGGCAACGGCGTATAGAAAAGCGTTCTCCTGATAATAAGTTAGGACTCAAACTTTTCTTTTTTAATATCTTTGACCCACTCCCAAGCCAAACATACTCTCTGCATTGGAAGCAACTTGTGGACGAGGATGGCATTTTTGCCGATTCACCCCATGGCAAAATCGTCATCCGACCAATTCCTGAATCACAACAAATCGTACCGCGCTCTCCATATGAGATAGTTGCCAAATTCCGTATTTACATCTGCCACCCTTCCGGAGCCACATTTGAATGCTGGCTTAAGCAGCCTATCGATATTGAGACTGCCAAAAAGGATGCAATAGAAGTCCTACGAGAACTAGATGACCCTACCATTACAGAAGAATATCAACTCCACCTCGAATACTTCTTTAATTTACTGGGCCATCTGTTACCAGACGACGCAAATTTGGTTCATCACTCAGGGCTTGAGAGCATGGCAACAGACATTATAAATTTTCTAATTTAGTAGCTTCGTTTTTATTCCCTCATCGGCAACCTAAGTCCATTATTCCCCACTATCTCCACCGCCAAGTCATCGCCTGCATCGGATGATTTTTGTGCTATCCATCTATTCTTAGCAGAGAAAATGTACTCTAGGCGAGCCGAGCGATGCCGTATCCTGATGGTATCAAAAAATGTAGACGCGCACTGGACGACACCATGAATCAATCAAATAGACCCTACAACTTTCTAGCCATTGCTTGTCTTGCGGCTAATCTTGCCGCATTGCTTTTTGCGGTGATTATTTCACTGAGAATTGTCTTGGGGTTAGCCTAAATTTAGCCACGTTTAAGCCACCCCATAAAACCCCTCTGATTACCCCGCGCATTTTTCGGCATGGTTTTGGCGGTCTCCTGCTGAGAAATAAGTGCCGCTTGGATTACTTTTGTTTACGATGTGACAATTTGGGTTTATTATACATTTATTGCTATTAGAGCAATCCAACATCCATAGGTGACTTCGGAGCATCAGTCGGTTCACGACATTAACGCAGCATCGGAGGACAAGATGACCGCACTCGGACAGACATGGACCTATGAAACCCTCGCCCAAGCAAACCGTTCTACGCTTGAGCAAATCCTTCGCACCGGAAAACCCCCAGACGTGGAACAAATGAATGGCTATATCTACTGCGGCTGGAATCATGAATGGGTCGGGACGCTTTCCGGCAGAAAATTTAAGAAGGGCTTCTACAAAAAAGACGACAAAGTGTATGGCTATAATGAACTGGTCGTCCAAGATGGCAAGGGTTATCGTGGCGAATGGCAATCCCGCATGAAAAACAATCGGCCCATCCAAGTCGGTTATTTTCGCACCTCGCTCGTTCAAGATGAGCCACCCCAAAAACTGAGCCAACCCTATCAACATCTGGCGCATTACAACTACAACATCCCGATGAATAAGGGCTTCAATTTCATTTTTCGGGTCATCCGCGACTTTGTAGTGCTACCCAATGAGGGCGACCACAGCCTTGTGTTGTGTAAGGCATATCTCCAATTTTTGCCCCGGCTCAATGTTTTTTACTGCTATTTTCTGCTGGGTCATCGCCAGCCGATTGAATACAAGCCGTGGTAGTGGGCATTCATTCGATTTACCCGTCAACACGTTAGGGAGCAAAGATCGCATAAGACTTAAACATCGCCATTGGAGAGCGCCGCATGGAACCCGACATCATTTTTCAACCGCTCAATTTTCGTAACCTCACCGTCAAAAACCGTGTTTTTCGCTCCAATATCTCAGGTCGCTTTGATAACTATGATGGTTCTGGTACTCAAACGCGCATTAATTGGGAAGAAAAGTTTGCGCGGGGTGGTGTTGGCGGCATTATTTCCTCATTCGTCCCTGTGTCCATCCGAGGGCGCATCGTGCCCAATTACGCCACCATTGACCGCGATGAACGCATCCCATTTTGGCGCAAACTGGGTGAAAAAGTGCATGAATATGACTGCAAGTTTATTCTGCAACTGAGCCATTCAGGGCGGCAGCAGGACATCGCCGGGGTCGAAAATCTGAAACGCAAGCCGCTGAGTTCAACGGGCAAAACCGAATCTTTTCATGGCTTTCGTCCACAGGCCATGACCCACGCCGAAATTCAAGAGACCGTGCAGTATTTTGCCGACGGAGCCAGACGTGCCCGCCAAGCCGGATTGGATGGGGTGGAATTGCATGGGGCAAACGGCTATCTCATTACCCAATTTCTGAGTTCAGGGGTCAATGACCGGACGGATGAATATGGCGGGTCATTGGAGAATCGAGCGCGGTTTCTATTGGACATTATTCGGGCCATTCGCCGCGAAGTGGGTCACGATTTCCATTTGCAGGTCAAAATCAGCGCGGTAGATTACAACGCCGCCGTCATCCCGTGGGAAAAGAAGGGCAATACACTCGATGATTCGATCCAAGTCTGCCGATGGATTGAGGAGGCTGGTGCGGACGCTATTCATGTTTCCACAGGCAGTCTATTCCCCCACCCCCGAAATCCGATTGGCGGCCTACCCGCCGAAATGATCGCCCAAACCTACGACAGCATGATTTCGAGTGGTGTTTTTACCTTCCGCAACTTCCTCTTGATGCGCTATCGGCTACTGCGTCCCATCTTCCGGTTGTTATGGAATCGGCAGCGTGGCAAGGTGATTGAAGGGGTCAATCTTGAGGACAGCCGAGCGATCAAAAAGGAGGTACAAATCCCAGTCCTGTGTACAGGTGGCTTCCAAACCGCCTCATTTATCCGTCAGGCGATTAACACCGGGGCGTGTGATGGGGTCAGTATCGCCCGCGCGTTGGTCGCCAACAACGATCTCGTGAAGATTTTTGCGCAAGGCAAGGATCGGCCTGATAAGCCCTGTACCCACTGCAACAAGTGTTTGGCAAACGTGATTGAAAACCCGCTTGGCTGCTACGAAGTGTCCCGCTATGACGGCGATTACGAGGCCATGATCCGTGAAGTCATGTCGGTATTCAGCCCATCCGGATTTGAATAGGAGGTAGTATGGATGCTTCGGCCAAGTTTTATGAACTAACACCCCCCGAAAAAAAGTTCAAAAAATGGATGAATGTCTGGGGGATTTATATCGGCATTGTCCTCATTGGGACACTGCTCATCGCGGCTCTGGGTTTAAAAAGCACCGCCTATCTGGGTAATCCGATTTTCTTTGCGCTGACGATTGGCGGCTTGAGCGGGACGTTCTACGCCATCCAAACCCTGCGGGATGGTGTGCGGGAAAACGCCTATTTTGCAGACATCCTTATCGGGACAACGCTGTTGGCAGCGGTCATCATGGCCGCCTTTTTGCGCGTGACCGATGACACCCTGACCCAAATGGCGCTGGTGATCGGCCTATTGGTTGGTGTAGGAAGTGCCGCCTTAACATGGATATTCGCCGTGCCGATTTATGATTATCGCATCGGACGGGGGTTTATTTCGTGTGAACCCGTGCCTTTTAAACCCGAAAGCCAAGCAGCCCTAACCCCTGCCCAAAAACGGCTCGGTCAATGGGCGGTGTTAATCGCTGCCGTTGGAGCAATCGCAAGTGGCTTGATTATCGCATTGCAACTGGGTTCATCCGAGGCTTCGAGTCGGATTGGCAACCCCCTTTTTGTGGCAGGCAGTGGTATGGCGTTGGTAATGGTCATGGCATCCGGCCTGTTTGTGCGATGGCGACCCCGCTGGCGTTTGATGATGGGAGATATGTTGGTGACAGTTCTCGTGATGGGCACCCTCACTCTATTCGTCGCAACAGCCTTTGATTGGACAGGGGATTATTCCAAAACCGCCCTATGGTTGCTGCTAGGCTTTACAGTCGTGACAATTGTGGTGCGTCTCGCTGCCGAGCAGTCGGTTTATTCAGGGCTATATATCCCATTCTGGCTATTCAGAGAACTAGAGGCGTTTGCTGAGGTTATTATTGAAGGCCCACTTGCAGCTGAGAAACAGCGGGACAGTGACGGCATCACTGAGGTCGTCACTCCGCAAGCAGTCGCTATGAATGTTGACCGTTATCTTTCGCGTGTACACTCCCCACGTAAATTGAGCGCCATGATTTCGCTGCTCTTTGTGACCTTTCTGAGGCCGCTGTGGGGCTTGCACCTCTCTATGTCACGTATGGGTTATTTAGAACGGCGGCAGTTTATCGAATACGTCTTTCGGCGGGGGCGTGGCATTTATCGCCCCATGATACAGATCAAACAACTCATTGTATTGGGCTATTATTCCGACCCACGCACCTATTCCCAAGTAGGTTTTGAGCCATTTCCAAAGCGACCACGCTACCAAAACTTGATTGCCGCTGACATTCCCATCACCCCAGCGGTCGGGCCAGAAACCACGTTAAATGTCGTGCGTGAACGGGAACACCACTGCAAAATATGTGTGATTGGCAGCGGGGCGGGTGGCGCGGTTGCCGCAGCACGCTTGGCACAGGCATTCCCCGGTGAAGTAACCATTTTGGAGGCTGGCTCTTATTTACGAGCATCGCAGTTTACGCAATCCGAACCGGATATGATCGCGGCGCTGTACAAAGATGGCGGAATGCAAATCAGCATGGAACTGAACATGCCCGTTTTGCAAGGAGCATGTGTGGGAGGCAGCACGGTTCATAACAATGGCATTTGTTTCGACCTGCCAGACAAGGTAGTAGCAAATTGGAAATTGATAGGAGCAAGCCTTGATAGCACAAAATTGAAGGAATCTGCCCAGCGTGTCCGTCAGCGACTCAATATCAAGCCTATTCCGGAGGCGGTAATCGGGCCGGGGTCATTCAAATT
Organism: Chloroflexota bacterium; assembly: GCA_013112715.1. Taxonomy (GTDB): domain Bacteria; phylum Chloroflexota; class Anaerolineae; order Aggregatilineales; family J027; genus CFX10. Next base: position 71,862 of record JABFGB010000014.1, on the reverse strand, counting down.
CGCCGAGGGTGCAAATCTCTTGAAGCAAAATGGCTTGGATCAAGGGCGCATCAAGGGTGGGCCAGCATGGTTTGAACTGAATTTTGATGGTTGTGTAGGTTGTGGATACTGCAATATCGGCTGTCGTTATGGAAAAAAAATGTCCATGTTGGAGACCTTCATTCCCGACGCCGAAGCACATGGGGCGACAGTGATTGCCAATTGCAAGGCCCTGCGTCTCGACATTCAAGATGGCCGAGCGGTAGGCTTGCGATGTACATTGGACGACCAACATGATTTTTATGTCCATGCCGATTATTTTGTGGTGGCGTGCGGCACGATTGCCTCATCTCTATTACTCCTCAATAGTGGTTTGAAAGGCCCGGTTGGAAAAGGACTGTCCTTTAACATCGGCGCGGCGGTCAGTGCTGAATTCCCACAACCCGTGCGTGGTTATGATGGGGTACAGATGTGTGGCTATCTTGAGGCCGACGGGTATATGTTGGAAACGCTGTTTAATCCCCCTGCTCTGTTTGCGATGGCGATGCCGGGGTGGTTTATGGAACACTTTTATAACATGCAACGCTATGCCTATCTTGCCAACGGTGGGGTAATGGTGCCGAGTTCCGCTATTGGAGAAGTGCGCACCCCGCTACCCGTTGTGGGTCGGTATCTCCCCGGATTCAGTTATTCACTGGAAAAGGATGCGTCGACGTATCAGGCTCTAAAAGATGGCATCCGGCTGATGGCGGAGGTCTATTTGGCGGCAGGCGCGATGCGGGTGATGCCTTCGACCTATGTGGATTTGGAATTTCGGGCGGGAGATGATAGTGCCAAGATTGCCCAGATGATAGATGAAAAAATTCAGCGGGCGGAAGACCTCTATGTTGCGTCAGCGCATCCCCAAGGCGGTAATGCGATCAATCGTGACCCCGATAAGGGTGTCATTAACGAAAATATGCGCTCCCACACCCTACAAAATGTGTGGGTCACTGATGCCAGCGTTTTCCCAACATCGGTACAGGTCAACCCACAACTGTCTATTATGACGGTGGCAGACTACGCAGCGGGCATGATGCTTGCGGAAATCAACAGTTGAGAGCAACCAATCCCTATGGGTCAAAACTTAGCAAGAACAAGGTGGTCGTGGTGGGTGAAGGTAGTCCCCGACCACCCATGCCTCCAAGTGATTCTTCTAAGTGAATGAGGCTGGTTATTTTTGCTCCTATAGGCTATTGGGTGCTTCTTCGAATGACCAGTTCCGGGTTGAAAATGATTTGTCGGTTGGGAAGTGGTTCTTGATTGATGTCCCCCAACAAAATTTCAAATAAAGCCTCGGCAAGCTCATCAATGGGCTGATGAACTGAGGTAATCCCAAGAAACTGGGCAGTGGGGTCATCATCGTAACCTGTTAGGGCCACGTCGTCGGGTATACGTAAATTCACACTATCCAGATAGGATTTTGCACCGAACGCCATCAGATCATTGGCACAAACGAGGGCCGTTGGTGGAAATTTGGAATTCATGATTTTTTGTGCGGCCATCGCTGCCGAATCTAGGATATTATGTGTATGAGCAATCCAGCCGTTTTCGATACGAATCCCTGCATCACGCATGGCCTCTCGATAACTGACCTCGCGTGCATCACCAAAAGGCCAACCCGACGGCCAACCTAAGAGGCCGATACGTTCATGCCCCTGTTCAAATAAATGATCCATCACCAACCGGATACCTTTTTTGCCATCTACATCTACATAGGCAAAATCAGCATTTTCCAGATACATCCCACCGAAGGCTGCAAAGGGTGCTCGCATAGCCGTCAGGCGGGCAATGCGTGGGTCGTTATAGGTAACATCCGAGATAATAAATCCATCCACTCGACTGGTCGAAATTAGTGACTCATAGACTCGATCCGCATTCTTTTGGGGTTGCACAAACGTCAAGAGATGGAAGTGGCGTTCCTCCGCTGCCATCGTGACACGGTAAATAAACCGATCCAGCAAATTATTCATACGGCTGGGGTCATCCGCGACGTGCCATGAATAGCCCACTACCCCGGTACGGTTCATGCGTAAATTTCGCGCCGAAATATTGAGGTGGTATCCCAACATTTGGGCCGCTTCCAAGACTTTTTGTCGCGTGGCTGGTTTGATCAATTCGCTATTGTTGAGCGCGTAAGACACTGTGCCTTTGGCGACGCCTGCCAAATCAGCAATATCTATCTGCGTGATTTTCAAAGTGTAATTGAGTTTATCGGCGGCCTCTTGCACACAACGGCGTGTTACCTCGTCTACGGTGTCGTGTTGATTTAGGGCCCGAAACGCAGTCAGCATTGGCACACCTGCTGAATCTGCTACCTCTTTTAATGTCGCCATAGAAATTCTCCTGCCGTTAGTCAGTACCCATTCCAAAGTAATATACCAAAAATCGTCGGGGCGAGTTGCTTGACAAACCCATAGTCTAAGTATACACTATTTTTGAGACGTCTCAAAAAGATCAAACGCCGATAATTTCCGTGAAAAACTATCGGCAGCAGTCTAACAACCTAACATTATCATAATCAGTTTAGGAGACATAAGATTATGAAATTGAAGTTTTCACTACTCGTGGTCGTAGTTGTGGCACTCGCCAGCCTCCACATAGCCCCTACTCGCGGGCAAGATGGCCCATCAGTCCCCGCCGTTCTCACCATGCCAGAGCAAATCGCGGAAGGCCGCGACGTTCATATCACCGTGAGCAACAAGCCCCCGGCTGACCTAGCGGAAGAACTAGCGGTCTATGAAGCACAGGTCGCCAAATTCCAAGCAATGTATCCCAATGTGACTATCGAAGGCTTGGAATTGGAATATGATCCGATTGCCTATCTTGCATTAGTGGCAGGCGGCCAACTCCCCACACTCTTTAAGACTTACTTCACCGAACCCGAAAAATTCATTGGGCAAAATGCGGTGGCGGATTTAACCACCTATTATGAAGCGACTGGACTCAACAGCGTATTTAATCCTAATGTCCTTGCGATTGCCAGTCAAGACGGCAAAGTCTACGGAATTCCAGATTTCGCCTATTCACTTGGTTTGGCCTACAACATCCAGATGCTAGCCGATGCAGGTTTTGACGCTCCCCCTGCAACATGGGAAGAACTGGCCGAAATGGCAGTTGCTTTGACCGATCATGACAATGGCGTGGCGGGTTTTGCCTTTATCAATGACGGCTCCGGCGCGACGGGTTGGCATTATACCAATATCGCCTACGGCTTTGGTGCGACCCCCGAAGGCATCATCAAGCCCGAAGGTGATGGCGAGTATAGTGCTCAATTTGGCGAAGGCCCAACGGTTGATGCGCTCAATTTCGTTCATGACCTACGCTGGGAATATGACGTACTGCCCGGTGCAACCCTTGATTGGGGCACGATCACCGAAGCATTGGCTTCTGAGCGCGTGGCGATGGTAATTTATGCAGGCGATCAATTCGGCTTCATGAACAACCAATTCCCAGATGCCGATCTAAGCAAGTTCGGTTATGCTGCGATGCCTGCTGGCCCGAATGGTCGCGTGGCGCTAACGGGTGGTAATTTGTGGATGGTCAATGGCAGCGCTTCCGCCGATGAACAAGAAGCTGCTTTTTACTTCCAAGCATGGCGTCAATTCGACCCTGTTGAATATGAAACCTCGACGATCACCCTTTCAGAACAAGGTCGCGCCATTGGTCAGCCCGTTCTGCCGCTGTACGTGGGCGACTATCAGACTGCGCGTGAGACGTTTGAAGCACAATACAATGTGCTGCCCGTTGAGAACTATACCGCCTTCAACGACGCAGTTAAGGCTGGCGAAGTGACCTTGCAAGCCGAACCACCCGCCGCAGCGCAGGATTACTATGCGGAACTGGGTGTGCTGGTCAGCGAGATTTTGAGCGATGAAAACAGCGACCCTGAAAGCCGCCTCGCTGAGGTTGCCGAAGAATTCCAAGCCTTCGTGCTTGATCGCTAAGAGATGTCCGAGGTCGGGTAGGAAGGGGTCCCGCCCGACTTTTTTTAAGGAGTCCCACTTATGAAACTTACTTACGCTTTGCAAACCACACAAGCGATTACACGACCTTTTTCGGTGCTACCCTACCGACTCACTCGGCATCTCAACGGATACTTGTTCCTACTGCCTGCGATTATCGTATTTGCGCTGGTGGCGTGGTATCCCATTGTGCGTGCCTTCCAGATGAGTTTTCAAGAAGTCAGCCTGATCGGTGAATCTAAGAATGTCGGGTTCGAAAACTATGAACTCATGAAGAAAGACCCTGCTCGCAAAATAATTTTTGAGAACAGCATCGAATTCGCCTCGTGGAGTATTTTGTTGGGGTATGCCGTGCCAGTCGTTGTAGCGATTCTGGTGCGAGAAATGCGCTTTGGCAAAGGGTTCTTTCGCATTGTTTATTTCTTGCCTAGCGTTGTGCCCGTTTCCATCGCGGTAATTGTGTGGCGCTTTATTTATGACCCGGATTCGGGCGTACTGAATGAATTCTTGGAGCTATTCGGCATCAAAGGCCAACTGTGGCTGTACGACCCGAAATTGGCAAAACCCTCTATCGTAGCAGTCATGACATGGGGGACATTCGGTACCACCACCTTGATTTATTTGTCCAGCTTACTCGACATCCCCACTGAATTGTATGAGGCAGCAGAATTGGATGGCGCATCCCCATTGATGCGTATTCGGCATATCACCCTGCCCCACCTTTTCCCCATCATGTCGCTGCTCTTCGTACTGCAAATTTTGGCAGTCGTGCAGGTATTCACCGAACCCTTCTTGTTTACCAAAGGAGGGCCGGGCCGACGCGAGACATTAACGCCAGTGCTGCACATTTATAACCGTGCCTTTGGCCGCGCAGATATGGGGTATGCGGCAGCGTGGAGCGTGGTATTGGTCATTGTTTTGGTAGCCTTCTCTGCCTTCTATCAAATCGCCAATCGCCGTATCGCCGCAAGACAAGAAAATTAGGGGAGGCCAAACATGGATCGCGGATTTTTATCAAGTATCGAATTAAAAACCCCCAAAGGCCGGATTTATTACGGGGTCACAGTTGTCATCCTCACTATCTTAGCCCTGATTGTGCTATTTCCCTTCGTCTATGCCTTCACATCCGGCCTAAAAGGGAGTCTTGAGGTTTTCAACTCCGGCCTCAACCTTATCCCCCAAAAAGCCCAGTGGCACAATTACCGGGACGCATGGGAAGACTTCAAGATGCTGAAGTTGTTCCGCAATTCGTTTATCATCGTCACAGTAAGCGTCTTGCTGCGGTTGACGGTCTCCGTCATGGCGGCCTATTCGTTGTCCCAACTCAAGCCATTTGGTCGCCAACTTGTCATGCTGGCATTTCTGCTAACTCTAATGATTCCCAGCATTGCCTATCTCGTGCCCCTATTTGTGACATTGGGCAACCTACCCATTGTGCATAAAAGCATTTTGGACAGTTATTGGGGGCTGTGGATACCCTACGCGGCGGATGCCTTTGGGATTTTTGTCCTCAAGAGTTTCTTTGATCGGATTCCACCAGACATTACCGATAGCGCCAAAATTGATGGAGCGTCTTCATTTCAAACGCTGGTTTATATTGTCCTGCCCCTGTCCCGTTCCATCATCATCATTTTGGGTATTCTGTCGTTCATGAATATTTGGAAAGATTATCTTCTGCCACTGCTGGTTATTAGTGACCCCGAGCGCCAGCCCATCACCGTCCGTCTGTTTTATGTTGCCAAAGATTATGGTGTGAATCTGCAAATGGCGGCGGCATTCATGGCCCTGCTCCCACCCCTGCTCATTGCCATTTTGATGCAGCGTTACCTCAAGGCAGGGTTGACGATGGGCAGTATTAAGGGGTAACTCGGTTGTGATCATTCAGCAGCGACCCACTTCTTTGGAGAATAGCGTTATGTCGGTTTTACCCGAACATTTTCATGTCCATCTCAGCCCCATCGCCAATGATGAGGTCGTCATCCAATTTGGTACAGCGCGTTTTTCTGTTCTGACTGATCGCCTGATTCGGCTTGAGTATCACCCAGACAGAATTTTTGAAGACCGGGCAAGCCAAGCATTTTGGTATCGAGATCAACCTGTACCCGGATTTACATCCCGCTTCACAGCCAACGCCGTTGAAATCGAAACGGCCTATCTGCGCCTCGAATACTGTGAGACCGGTGAGCCATTCGGCGCGGATAACCTTGCTATCACACTCAAAGAAACAGGTGTGGTGTGGCATCCCGGTGACAATCCCGATGGTAATCTGGGTGGCACTACCCGCACGCTGGATTTCATCAATGGCTATACCCCGCTGACACAGGGTCTAATGTCGCGGCAGGGCTGGTCGGTGCTTGATGATTCAACTACCTTTGTTTTTAATGACGACTTTTGGATTGAGCCACGTGCTGCTGGGGGAATAGATTGGTACTTTTTCGGCTATGGGCACGATTACAAAGCCTGCCTCCGTGATTACTGCCATATCAGTGGGCCAATGCCCATGATACCACGCTGGATTTTGGGGAATTGGTGGAGTCGTTATTGGAACTATACCCAAGCCGACCTTGTGCAGTTGATTGAAGATTTTGAGGATTACCAACTGCCGTTTTCGGTGTGCATCGTAGATATGGATTGGCATCTCACCGAAACCCACAACGGCAGTACGGGTTGGACAGGCTATACTTGGAATCGTGACTTGTTCCCCGACCCCGATGGCTTGATTGAATTTTTCCATCGTAAGGGTCTAAAAACAGCCCTGAATCTTCATCCTGCGGAAGGCATCCATGACCACGAGGCCCAATATCCCGAAATGGCACGGCGTATGGGCATTGACCCCGGCACCAAGCAACCAGTGGCTTTTGATATTGCCAACCCGGAGTTTGCCAAAGCGTACTTTGAAGTTCTGCACCACCCGTATGAGGCGATGGGCATTGATTTCTGGTGGGTAGATTGGCAGCAAGGTCAGAAATGCTCTCTGCCCGGCCTTGATCCACTGTGGTTAATTAATCATCTGCATTTTTATGATTTAGGTCGTGATGGTTCGCGCCGCCCGTTTATCTTTTCGCGCTGGGGCAACGAAGGCCACCAACGTTATCCCATTGGCTTTTCCGGCGACACTTACCGCACATGGGACTCGCTGCGTTTCCAAACCTATATGACCCCCACCGCGACCAACATCGCTTATGGTTGGTGGAGTCACGATATTGGTGGACATACAGGCGGCGTGCAGGACAGCGAACTGTTTGTACGCTGGGTGCAGTTTGGCGTGTTCAGCCCGATTATGCGCTTACATGTCGGCAAAGGGGAATATTATGACCAGCGGCCTTGGGCTTTTGAAGATGCCGAAGTCTTAAAGGTGCTGCGTGAAGCTTTGCAATTACGCCATGCCTTGATCCCCTATCTCTATACAATGGCCCGCCGCGCCCATCAAGACAGCCTTCCTCTAACGCAGCCTATGTATTATGAGTATCCCGAAAACGAAGAAGCCTATCATTGTCCACACCAATATCTATTTGGCACTGAATTAATCGTCGCGCCCTATGTCCATCCCGCCGACCCTGATACTCAGTTAAGCCGCCAAGTGGTATGGCTGCCCGAAGGTGATTGGGTTCACTTCTTTAGCGGGGAACACTTCGCTGGAAATCGCTGGCACGCGATCTATGGTAGATTAGGCGACATCCCCTTACTCGCCAAAGCAGGTGCAATTATCCCCCTTGCAAACGGACTCAATGGGGTTGGCAATCCGAGCGAACTGCATATCCATGTTTTTGCAGGTGCGGATAATACGTTTACGTTGTATGAGGACGATGGCGAGACCACCGCATTCGCTCAGGGTCATTTTTGCGAGACCCGTTTTACTCAGCATTGGTCGGGCCAAAAGCTGGAATTGGTCATGGATGCCCCTTCTGGTGACACTACACTCATTCCAGAACAACGGCTTTTCCATATCCATATTCACGGGGTCGCCGAACGGGTCGAGGTTACTGCAAATGGGCATTCCATTGACCAGCGCTATGATGTAAACACCGAGACCCTCCACCTGACGGCGATTCAACTAGACCGACAAACGGGCCTACAATTGGTGTTGGAAAGCCCATCGGGTTCCCTGCTCTCCCATCGCTCTCGAAAACGTGAGACTTTGCTCCATCACGTGCGATTTTTTAAGCTGCATACCGGGGTACGCAACCGAATAGCTGACGAGATAGATGCGATTATGGCCGACCCTGCTCAATTAGCACCTTATATCATCGCACTGTCGGATTCACAAAGCCGAGTGTTGTTTGAAGTGCTTTGCGAGGCCGGCTTATATATCGTCACCGACACCGAAAAACCCATCAGGATGGTGATCTGGAACAATACCGAGAACCCCCTTATCACCTATCGCTATCGTGACGCTTATCTCCATTTTGGATTTTTACGCTCGGTCAATCACACCAACGGCGTGTTGCCACGTTTCACGACCCTTACCCCTCCCGTCAATGTTTGGCGACACGGCGCTTATGAGGAACAGGTACACCATACGCAATGGCACGCCCAAATTGACTATCTCAATTTGTGGACGGCATCGGAAGGGTATCGAGAAAATACCCCCTGACACAACACGAGCACCTTTTTATCTATTCGTGAACGAAGGAAAATCATCATGCCTATTTCACGTCGAACATTTTTTAAAGGGGCTGGAGCACTGCTCATTGGACAAGCTCTGCATTACAATACCAGCTATGCGTTCTCGACACCCGAATCAAAGGCTGCCCGAAACATGCGCCAAACAGCAGGTCGTCCACTTTTGATGGTTCACTACATGCCTTGGTATCAAACCCCTGAAATCAGCTATCATTGGGGCTGGCATTGGACGATGGAGCATTTTAATCCGCGTGTGACGGATGAAAATGGTCGTCCGGAGATCGCTTCCCATTATATGCCGTTGACTGGGCCATATGATTCCAGCGACCCCGATTTGTTGGAATATCAAGTGCTGCTGATGAAACTCAGTGGTATTGATGGGGTCATTGTGGATTGGTATGGCATCGAAAATTTCCGTGACTATGCCGATCTTAACGATGCCACTATTAAGCTGTTTGAATATATCGAGCAGGCAGGGCTGCTGTTTTCGCTATGTTATGAAGACCAGACGGTCATGCACATGGTAGAGAGCGGGCATATTGAAGAAAACGAACGACTCACCTATGGGCAAGCGGATATGAACTTTGCGCAGAAACAGTGGTTCACAAAAGAAAACTATCTCAAGGCCAATGGACAACCGTTACTGTTCACTTTCGGCCCACAGTATTTCAAGAGTGCCAGCGATTGGGAAACCCTGTTTACAGGACTCGAACCCCAACCAGCACTGATTACCCTCGATAAACACAATGTTTCCAACGCGCTGTGCAGCTATCCTTGGCCCCCCATACAAGGCGGTGTTACCTATAACCGTGCGGCCATTGAAGCCTATCTCAGTGATTTTTATCGCAAGGCTGCCCGTAAGGATTTTGTGGTGGGCGGAGCTTTCCCCGGCTTCCATGATATTTATGCGGAGGCAGGTGTACGTGACAGCTACGGCTATTTGGATGCTGAGGGCGGCGAGACGTTTCGTTATACCCTGCAAATGGCGCTTGACCAAAATCCGGATATTGTCCAACTCATCACATGGAATGATTATGGCGAGGGAACGATTATCGAGCCTACGGAGGAGTTTGGTTATCAATATTTGGCAATGCTGCAAGAAACTCGCAGCACATTCGACGGGGCTAATTTCGCCTTTACCGCTGAACAGTTGGAACTCCCATTGCGCCTATTTAAACTGAGAAAAGCCCATATAGATGATAGTCAATTAGACGAGGTATTCTCGAAAGTCATTTCAGGTGACATTGAGGCCGCTAACTCCATTCTTGATAGCTATTCCGAGTAGCCAGCCAACGTCTATATTGGCGACTTTCCCAAAAGACCGCCCCGGCATATTCTCCCTGCAATTTCCGGGGTTGGTTATGCTTCTGCGGATCCAACGAGAGTTTTCCGCTGTTCAAGAGTATCAATAACAGCCTGATACGCCGATTCAATATCTTCACGGTCAGTTGCTTCAAGGGGTGTCAAGGTTGACCCATGCAGTGTCATGGATGCATGGCGTTTGACGACCTCAAAATCCTCTATACGATACAGCCGTTCCGCAATCGTTTGTAAGGTCTCCAACAAACGAATGGTTACAGCTACACTGGATTGTCCATATTGACGAAGCTGATTAAAAGCGTCATCCATCAGGCCTTTGAAGCTTGGCGCGTAACAGATTAGGCGTAGTATGCCATTTTCATCATAATGATACGGGGATGGCAGCTGCCGTTCGGCAATTTGGCATAGCGCCGCTCCTAGCCAGTCCAAACAACTCATCGCAGTAAAGGGGTCATTGATGGCAGGTGAGATTGCCCGCAAACCGACCTCCACCAGTTCATTAAATAAAAACTCCATATCGTAATCGGGTGAACGATGGGTATCCGTTACAAAGGCAATTTCAAGGTCGGCCTTAGTCGTTGCCTCAATGGGCTTCTCCGACCAAATTTTTGCCAATGTACCCCCTGCCGAAACAAAATCACCGGGGTGATGGCGCACCCATATCACGTAATTGTGGGAGATGGCAATTTCCGCCAACATCCCAAAGTCAATCAGTCGTAGATAACCACTGCGCGGACTCTTGATCAATTCAGTAAGTGGATAAGGAAGTTCGGCAATAGTCTGCTCAATGGCTGGATAGGGTGAATTCAACTCAGACGCTGTAGCTTGGGGGAAATTAGCATGGACGGCTTCATGTAAATCACTCCCTACGCGGGCAATGAGGTTGGGGATTTGAATCGCTTCAGCAGTGTGATGGATGAAGTAAATCAAGACGCCAAAACTTAGGACGGCCAATACAATACCGACAGTGACAGACAAATGTGGCAGATTGCCATTTTCAGAGTCCGCCGCGCGGATGGTGCGCAAGACTAGAAGGCTGTAGATGAACGTTGCGGTAAAGACGCCAAGCACAATCTGCGTACCACGATCACGCATAAAGTTGATAAGCAAGCGCGGCCCAGACTGGGTCGAAGTAAATGACAGCGCGACCATCACTATCGAAAACACGACTCCTGCTACGGTAATCATTGATCCGGCAATCGTCGCCAGCAGCAGGCGCTCACCATCAATATCACCGTCATAAAACAGGCCTAATGCTTCAAGGGTTTTGGTGTTGATACGCCGATCCAGTTCGAGCATGATCGAGGCGAGCAGCATTGCCCCCACCATCATCAATAGTGGGATAAACCAATAATTGTGGCGCAGATTCAGCAGATTGACACGTAGAGAATAGCGAAATGAGTTCATGGTAGCTTTTCTCTAGTTGGGATTACAAGGCCGTTCTTGTCCGCAGTTTCAACGGCAAGGTCGTAGCCTGCATCGGCATGGCGCAAAACCCCCATCGCCGGGTCATTGGTCAAAACGCGCTGCAAACGAGCGGCAGCTTGTGGCGTGCCATCCGCAACAATCACCTGTCCGGCGTGCTGACTAAAACCGATCCCGACACCCCCGCCATGATGAAAACTGACCCATGTCGCGCCGCTGGCAACATTGACCATTAGATTGAGCAAAGGCCAATCGCTGACGGCATCCGTACCATCCAGCATAGACTCCGTTTCGCGGTTGGGGCTGGCAACACTCCCCGTATCCAGATGATCGCGGCCAATCACAATCGGGGCACTGACTTCCCCTTTGGCGACTAATTCATTAAAGGCCAAGCCTGCTTTGGCGCGTGCCCCCTGTCCTAACCAACAAATGCGGGCGGGCAGTCCTTGAAAAGCTACTCTCTCCTGCGCCTTTTTAATCCAGCGATACAGGGCTACATCTTTGGGAAATAAATCAAGGATGGCTTGGTCGGTACGATAAATATCCTGTGGGTCGCCGGAAAGGGCCACCCAGCGGAATGGGCCTTTGCCCTCACAAAAGAGGGGGCGGACAAACGCAGGCACAAAACCGGGGAAGGCAAATGCCTCCTCAAATCCGGCATCATAAGCCCGCTGACGGATGTTATTGCCATAATCAAACACCACTGAGCCGCGTTTTTGCAGGGCGACCATCGCCTCTACCGAGCGCCGCATGGTCATCAAGCTGGCATCATGATAGGCGGCGGGGTCGGAGGTACGTAATTCGACGGCAGTTTCATAAGGCATATGGGTAGGGACGTACATCATGACGTCGTGGGCAGGTGTCTGATCGGTGACAATTTCGGGGATAATGTTGCTATTGAGCAGGGTTTCGTATAAATCGGAGGCGTTCGCCAATACACCAATACTGATGGCCTCACCACGATTCTTGGCTTCAAGCGCCCGTTGAATCCCCTGCTCCAAATCAGTTGTCCATTCATCCAAATAACGGGTTTCGATGCGGCGCTGGATACGATGTTCGTCTACTTCGGCAATCAAGCACACCCCTTCATTCATCGTCACCGCTAGGGGTTGTGCGCCACCCATGCCTCCGAGACCCGCCGTAACCGTGAGTGTGCCGCGTAATGTGCCGTTAAAATGACGCCGGGCCGCCTCCGCCAGCGTTTCATAGGTGCCCTGCAAAATGCCCTGCGTACCGATATAAATCCAACTGCCTGCCGTCATTTGCCCGTACATGATAAGCCCCTTAGCGGCAAGGGCATCAAAATGTTCTTGGGTGGCCCAATGTGGCACAAGGTTGCTGTTGGCGATGAGGACACGCGGCGCATCGGGGGTAGTTTTGAGGACACCGATGGGTTTACCGCTCTGCACCAGCAGGGTTTCATCATTTTCTAGCGCTTGCAGGGTGCGGACAATTGCATCAAAGGCGTCCCAATTGCGGGCGGCCTGCCCCCTGCCCCCATAAACAATCAGGTTCGCGGGGTCTTCCGCCACTTCGGGGTCAAGATTATTCATCAACATACGCAGGGCGGCCTCTTGCAACCACCCCTTGCATTGCAGTTGTGAACCACGCGGCGCACGGATTACACGGGTCATGTTAATCAAAAACTCCCTGTCGAATCAGTTGAACGATTTTTTCAATATCGGGGTTCGGCGGACGGTCTTCAGTCAAACGGGGCACTTGTTGGCGGATACGGGTATGGGCGCGTTCGACCCCCACCCCACTTCTTAAAGGCCGCTGATATTCCAACGCCTCTGCCGAACAGAGTAATTCGATGGCAATCACATGGGTCGCCAACCGGACAGCCTGCCACGCTTGGTGGGCGGCGGTTGCCCCCATGCTGTTGTAATCTTCCATGCCAGCACTAGTTGGAATGTTATGCACACTCGCTGGGGTAGCAAGAGTCTGGATTTCATTACAAGCGGCGGCGGCAGTATATTGGGCAATCATCAAGCCGCTGTGTAATCCCGGCTGCGGGCTAAGATGGGGATTGAGTGGATTTTCGCTGTCGGAAGCGCTTAACAAAAAGTAAACACGTCGTTCGCTAATGCCTGCGATATGCGACACCGCTATTTTGAGAGCATCCAGAGCCAGCGCAATCGGCATCCCATGAAAATTGCCCGCGCTGATGATGTCGCCATTGTCGGGGAACACCAGCGGGTTATCCGTCACGGCGCTTAGTTCACGGTTGATGATGATCGTCACGTAATCCAACATATCCCATGCCGCGCCGAGCACCTGTGGTGTACAGCGCAGCGAATAGGGGTCTTGGACTCGTGGGTCATCAGTTTTATGGCTGGGGAGAATGGTGCTGCCTTCAAGTAGAGTACGCAGGCGATCCGCCACGCGCATCTGCCCTTGCTGTTGGCGAATCATATGCACCCGACCATCCAAAAAGGCATCGGTGGCGCGACAAGCATCAATTGAAAGCGCGGCGGCAGTGATGGCTGAGGCTAAAAGATGCTCGATATCGGCGATTAACAAGGCCGCCATCGCACACATCAGATGCGTGCCATTAATGAGGGCTAACCCTTCTTTAGCATCCAAAACAAGTGGGGTAACACCCGCTTGTTCCAGCGCATCTCCCCCGCTCATTATTTGGCCTTGAAACCATGCCTCCCCTTCCCCAATCAACACGAGGCTGATATGCGAAAGGGGTGCAAGATCACCGCTGGCCCCAACCGACCCACGCGAAGGTACAACGGGGGTGATACCCGCGTTTAGAATATTCACAAGCGTCTCAACCACGACAGGTCGGACACCCGAATACCCCCGGCACAGACTGGCCGCCATCACCACCATGACCGCGCGTACTACTTCATCGGGTAGGGCATCACCAATACCCGCCGCGTGGCTGCGAATCAGGTTGCGCTGTACCTGTCGGATTTGTTCAGGTTGAATGCGGACACGATTGAGGCTACCGAAGCCCGTATTGACGCCGTAGGCCACTTTGCCCTGTGCTACTGTGTTTTTGACCACCTCATGTCCGGCCTCGATTTTTTCACGGGCAGAACGATGCAGCACAACCGTCTGCCCACGCCGTGCCACCCCTATAATGTCGCTGATATGCAGTGACCCGCCATCCAAAATGGTGAAATGTGCTGTGCTGCCCATTTTGACTATGCCTAATCGCGTGAATACATATGCGTTAATTCAGCAAGGCGTTCCGCGTGTTCAACCTTGAGCTGCTCCGGAGTATACCGCCACTGCCAATTGCCACTCTCACTGCTGGGATAGTTCATACGGGCTTCATTGCCAAGTCCCAAAATATCCTGCATTGGAACCAGCGCCAAATCTGCCACTGACATCCACGCCAAACGGATAAACTCCCAATGGGCATCGGCGGGGTCTTTGATATTAGCGTAGCGCGTCGCAAACAAGCGTTCACGCTTGACCGTTTCTGGGTCATCCGTTGTACCCGTCGTGTCCTTACGCAGATACCACCCCATAATCGTTTCGTTGTCATGTGTGCCTGTGTAAACGACGGTATTGTTATCATAATTATGGGGCAGGAAGTTGTTATCGGGGCCAGAGCCGAAGCCAAACTGCACAATTCGCATCCCCGGCATATCAAACTGCTTGCGCAGATTTTCGACACCCGGTGTGATAACTCCAAGGTTTTCCGCCATCACAGGCACCTGCCCACCCAACGCATTTTTGACGGCTTCAAAGAAATGGGCTTTGGGGCCATCAATCCAGCGGCCTTTTACGGCGGTAGGCTCGGTGGCGGGAATTTCCCAATAGGCCTCAAATCCCCGGAAGTGGTCAATGCGGATAATATCTACCAGATTCAAGGTGGCCTTCATGCGGCGAATCCACCAGTCATAACCATCTTGGGCCATGATATCCCAACGATAAAGGGGATTGCCCCAACGCTGACCAGTGGCACTGAAATAATCCGGTGGGACACCCGCTACCACTGTTGGCTGTCCATCTTCATCAAGATAAAACAGATGGGGATTGGCCCACGCATCGGCGCTATCATGGGCAACAAAAATCGGCACGTCCCCGACAATCTGAATCCCTTTGGAATTGGCAGCATGTTTGACATCGTGCCATTGTTCAAAAAATAGCCATTGAATAAATTTCTGATACCCGATGGAGTCGGCAAGGCGCGTTTGGGCAACCTCAAGCGCGTCGGGTTCACGACGGACAAGTTCAGTCGGCCATTCAACCCAAGGGCCACCACCATAATCCAGCTTGAGCGCCATAAATAAGGCATAGTCGTTCAACCAACTGGCTTCACGTTGGATAAATTCGTCATACATGCGGCGGACGCGATGCCCATCGGCTTTGAATTTTTCATAGGCTCGTTTTAAGCGTTCGGTTTTATAGGCAATCACCGGGCCAAAATTCACCCGTTCATGGCTAAAAGCGGGGTCGGGCACAACATCGTTAGCCGTTAAGAGACCCTCTTCAACCAAACGATCCAAATTAATTAACATAGGGTTGCCAGCAAACGCCGAAAAACATTGATAGGGTGAATCCCCATACCCAGTGGGGCCGAGCGGTAAAACTTGCCAGATAGATTGTTTGCTTGCGACGAGGAAATCAATAAAAATGTAGGCGGCCTCCCCCAAATCACCAATGCCATGTCGTCCGGGGAGCGAGGTGGGATGCAGCAAGACACCGCTTGCTCGCTTAAATGCCATGTTTTTGAATATTCTCCTGCTACCTAAATCTCTCAAACTGGAAAAACGACTCTAGCGTATATCAGGTAGTCAAAAATTTCCACAATACGTTTTTCTGCGCCCAACCTGTTAAAATGGATGCGCTTATTGATAAATGCTGGGAGGAGATAAGTTCTAGCCAATGAAACACTCTTTACGCCATCTTGTCGCACTCTTGTTGAGTTCTTCCATCCTGATTAGCTCGGTTGTAATGACCAGTCCACGAGCATTTTCACAAGACATCCCCTTGCTCAAGATCGGCGAGGTACAGGGAGCAGTAAGCGATGATGAAGCCGAACCTCAAACCTTTAAATCGCCCTATCGAGACAAGCGTGTACAGGTACAAGGTGTTATCACCAATCTGATGATGATTGATACCAGTGGGCGCCAGTTAAACCTATTTTTCTTGCAAGAAACACCCGAAAACAGTGACAGCGACCCCAATACCTCGGATGCCATTCAGGTCTTAATTGGCGCGAAAACTGCTTTTGATGATTACACACCTATACTCGGTGACATCATCACGGTGGAAGGTAAGGTTGAAGAATTTTATGACATGACCCGCCTACGGGAGATTGACCTTGTAAGCGTAGATGGTGCAGTCGAAGATTTAAACACCGCCGTTCCCGCCGTCGAATACAATCCGACTGGTGACGCGCTGACCGTTGCCCAGATGAGCGAACGGCTTGAATCCATGCGCGTGTTTGTACCGGAAATGAGTTATGTCATTTCGGGAACACATCTGTATAGTTCTAGCAACGACAGCGAAGTATATGTAATGCGCGGGGATGCTCCGGTGGCCCAACGCGAAAATCTCTATGAGCGGCGTGTGTTCCGTGACAGCGAAGCCTTGGACGATGGTTTGGATAATGATAACCCCTATCGCATCTCGGTAGAGGCCAACGTTCTCAAAGGGTTGGCGTATGATTACAACGTCAATCTACCACCCTACTCGACCTATGAGGTTTTCACCAGCCCTCTCACCGGAAATTTGGTGTATGCCTTTGCTCGCTATACCCTGCAAATTGATACCCTCCCCGAAGTGCAAGCCGGAGTCGCGCCCGATCAAAATACACCTATAGTCGCCGCTGACCCCACAACCCAATTTACGGTTGCTACGTTTAATGTCGAAAATCTCTACGATTTTTATAATGACCCCTTCGACATCAATGACAATCCTGAAAATTTGGCCTTTAATTATGTGCCACGCACGCTTGAAGCCTATCAGACCCATATCGCCAAACTAGCTCGTCAAATTGTAGAAGCAATGCACTCGCCCGACATCATCGCCCTGCAAGAGGTCGAAGATCAGGATGTGTGTGTCAGCGGCGGTTTAATCTATGGGACATGCGGTGGGGATGTCGATAACGCCAACGCATTGCCGGATGTGCTGGAAGATTTGAGTATCGAAATCGCCCATCTGACCGATAGCGCAATCATTTATATGCCCGCCATTGACCGGGACAGCGCCGATACTCGTGGCATTACCCAAGCATTCCTCTATCGGACTGACCGCGTGACCATGCCCATTGCCCCCGAAGACCCGATTCTTGGCCCACGTCCCGACGACCCGAACGCCGATAAATTTCCGATGAATCAGGAAATCAGCAATCCCAAATCTTTGAGTCGCATGTTTGCAATTGGCACGCCGCAATATGACCGTGCGCCGCTGGTGGGCTTGTTCCATATTTTCCCCGAAGGCATGACCTCACCAGAATCGCCGTATATTGAAGTGTATGTCTCGGCGAACCACTTCATCAGCAACCCCGATGCCAGTAATGTTCTGCGTGAAGGGCAAGCGGCCTATAACATCGAATTGGCACAAAGTGTGTTGGCGGTCGATCCCGATGCCTATTTCATCGTGGCAGGCGACCTCAATAACTATCCCTATTCGTCGGAAGTCAGCTTGTTTGATGCGATGTTTAATAATTTGTGGGATGAAATTCCAGCCGTATCGCGCTATACCTATATTTATCAGGGGCAAACGCAAACCCTCGATCAGATTTTGGTGACACCCGCGCTGGCGAATTTATTGGCTTCGGTTGGGGTGGCCCATGTTAATTCGGATTATCCGTATCAGTTCAGTGACGATGCAACCAACCTTTATGCGGTGACTGACCACGACCCCGTAGTAGCAACTTTCAACTTCCCAACTGAATAACTCACTACAAATAAAAAGGGCAGGATTTTAACCCCCTGCCCCTCTTTCTATTCATCAAAATCGGCTTGTAGCTCAAAATGGATTATGGACGTTTCGCTCACATCCTCGAAAAGTGGAATTCCGAGGGTATCGGCAAGCAGGCTCACCGGGAACTCAAAGTCGGTTGAGAGTTCCACCCGTCGCAGCGAGTAGTCGTCGAGTGAAATATAGCGCCGGACAAGTAATATGTCATCACTTGGAAACCCTGCCAATGTTGTCGCCAAAAAATCCACAACTTTGCCGTAGGTCAGTCCATATGCGGCAAAATCTATCTCATCGAACAAAAGATGGATCAGAAATTCCGCCAATAGCCGACCAAGGAAGTCATTGCTAAAAAGTGCTTGGAGGGGAATCTCACTCTGAAAAACCGCACTTGAATCAGTGGATTTGGTGCTGGCGATGCGAGAGAGGTTGCTATTGGCAGCAACGAGACTTAGCCACAAGTCAGTAATCGCATTTTCCTCGTAATCAATAGACATCATCGGAGTGCTGCTGCCGGAAATGCTCAGATTACTAGAGAAAATCCCTAGGAGGAGATCGGTCTCGGTTCTTGAAACCGAGGTGCAACAGACAAATGGGGTAAGGTTCAGACTGAGCATTTGTAAGTTTGGGAAAATGCTTCTAGTTTCAGTAGTATTCAAGAGGAGTTTGAGGGGTAGCACATCTTTATCACGTAGTTGTTCCGCTAAAGAGTTCGCCTGTGTCTCACTGAAATCTCCGGAGATTTGCCCCTGCCCCCCAATAATAGCGTTTTGAATGGTAGGTGCAGAAATGACTATTCCATCAAGCACAATTGCCAACCGATCACCAATATGCTGTGCCGTATAATCGGCGAAAATCTGTTGGCCTGCGGGGGTTAAGGCAAACGAAATGACCCAATTCCCAAAACTTGTGGCTTCAGCCCAAGCATCGGCAAGCTCATCTCCGGTCATAATACTATGAAACGGCGGGCCATCCGGTTGACCATCACTGCCAATGCCGGGATTTTCAGGAGAGCATAACCCATTGAGATACCCAAACGCAATTTGCACATCGGTCAAGATGCACGCCCCATCGGTCACATCCATCGGTGCCTCGGAAAAATCCACAAATTCGAGAAGGACACCACCCCGTGCGGTCAAATCAGAAACAAGTGATTCCGGCAAAGGGGATATAGGAACTTCAACGACAAGTTGATTTTGGACAATTTGTACCGACGCATTGGCAAATCCCAGAGTCACTAAACGCCGAGACAAAATATCGCGGGTCTGCTGTTTGGTTGTTTCCTCAACCCCCTCGCCTACGATGTCAAATAGCAACCGGGTCCCCTGCTTAACCTCAAAATGAGTGATACCGTCGCCCTGTGCTGAGAATTCAATAGGGTCAGGCAAATCAATCAAGCCCTTGAAGGCCAAATCTTCAATAGCCAGCGTTGTCGTATCCAACATTTTCGCGGCATGGGCTTCAAGAATGGCACAATCTTCGGGTGAGAGATCACAATCGCCGCCTTGTGCTTGGGCTGGTAAAAACCAATGGCTACCCACGACAATACCAAATATCAGCAGGGGTATCACAAGTTTTTTCATGATGTTCGCTCCCACCCTTATAAAGAATCTAGAGAATCTTGCTCAGGAACAATTTAGTCCGATCATGCTGTGGATTATCAAATAGATTATCAGGGGTGTTTTCCTCGATAATCATGCCGCTATCCATAAAAATGGTGCGGTCAGAAGCGGCCCGCGCAAAGCCCATTTCATGCGAGACGACCACCATCGTCATACCGCCGAATGCAAGGGCCATCATGACATCTAGCACTTCATTAATCATTTCGGGGTCAAGCGCCGAGGTCGGTTCGTCAAACAACATGATTTTGGGATCCATCGCCAGTGCCCGTGCAATCGCTACACGCTGCTGCTGACCACCAGATAGTTGGCTGGGGTGGACATCGGCTTTATCAGGAATCCCCACCCGCCCCAATAACTCCATCGCTTTTTCTTTGGAGGCAAAGTTAGCACGTTTCCGCACCACTCGTTGGGCCAGCATGATGTTTTCCAGCACGGTGAGATGGGGAAACAGATTAAAACTTTGGAACACCATGCCGACCTCAGCCCGGATGCGATTGATATTTTTCGCGCCGTGCAGCGGGATGCCATCCACGACAATATCGCCCCGATCAAAAGTCTCAAGGCGATTAATGCAGCGTAGAAGGGTACTTTTACCAGAGCCGCTTGGCCCGATAATCGTGACCACCTCACCCGTGCGAATATCTACTGACACATCGCGGAGGGCATGAACTACCCCGCGCGGAGTGCGAAATTGCTTATGTACATTCCGAATTTGGATAATTACATCGCCAATTTGTTTATCTTTTTTGGTTGGTGAAGTCATCGCTAACCTTCCTCAGGGCAATCGGGACCGGCGTTCAACCGCACGCACCATCAGCGAGAGGCTTAACGTCATCACAATGTAGAAAATGGCGACGGCATTATAGGCCGGAATCGCTTGGAACGTGCGTGTACTATAGAGACGCCCCTGCTGCAACAATTCTGGTAAGGCCAAAATTGCAATCAGCGACGAGTCCTTGAGCATTGCAATGAAGTCATTGCCCAGTGGCGGCAGCACAGTCCGAATCGCTTGGGGCAAAATAACATACCGCATGGATTGGAAATAGGACATACCCAAACTGCGGGCCGCCTCAGTTTGACCTTTCGAGACGGATTGAATCCCGGCGCGGAACACTTCGGCAAGAAACGCCCCATAGCCTACCGCTAGGCCAATCACGGCTTCGGCAAGGAATGACTCGTTGCCCAACACCTGTACTTCAATCTTGGTCAAGGTATCATAAATCGGATGGGTAATTTCCCCGACAACACCTGTCGCATCACGCATTTGCGGGCTAACCACAAACGCAAAGTAGAGCAAAATCACCAACAACGGTACACCACGCACCAATTCGACATAGAACGTCGAGAGATGATAGAAAATAGGATTCGAAGAAACACGGAACAGGCCCATCAACAAGCCAATCAATAAGGCCAAACCAAACGCCGACAGCGTGACAATAATAGTCAACCAAATCCCGGCATTACAGCCGCGTGGATTATTGAGAGCGCAGGTCTTATAAGTACGGGCAGTGGTCGAATAAATATCACTTTTACGTAGCGTAACGATTTTCTCCGGTACGGTTTCAATCGTGATCCCGCTGTTGTTATCCGCGATAATGCGTCCCGCCACTGTACTGTCATTCATCGTGATGGTCACTTCACAGGCAATCGCGTCCGTCGCCGTGCAGCCATCGGGGTTGCGTATTTCTTCTTTGATGTCGCGGCGCTCAAATTCGGTGGCCTCGGCATCACCCTCCAAAATGATGTCATATTGGCTGGCAGATTCGGTGCTGAGTCGGCCTGAAAAAGTTTCGCCACTGACAGAGACAATTGTTCCTTCATAATCTTGGCAGCGCGGGTCTTCGGAGCGGTCACATGTCACCGTACCAACTTCCATATTGATGATACGACTGCGCGAAATCTGCACTGTCTGCTGCTCAACCGTCCGCACTTGAACTTCTTTATCATCATCGCCACGCAGTTCTGTCCCAATGATCTTTTCAGGGTAAACCACGTAAGTGACTGGGATCGGCACGCAATCAGGTGCGGCATTGGGAGGGCACTCCAAAGTTCCTTCGCGGCGCGACAGGATACGATTGGGGCGTATGGTGATTTCATAGCCATCCTCTAAATGCCGAATCCGCGCATCGGCCCGCACCCGAATCCCCTGACGTAGGGTATAGGGGCGATTAAACGTGATAATTTGGCCGCTGAGTGATTCACAGTCTGGTGCAGCGATCGCATCACAAGCCAACACCCCCTCTTCTTCGCTCAAAATGTCATTCGGTGCGACAACGGTCTGTACGCCATCTGCCAAAGTCACCCGAACAAGCGGCCCCACCACCCCGGTGCGTAAGCCTTTCGTTTCCACCGTCCCCTCCGGTGATTCACGGTTGGCGTTTTCAAAATCTTGATAGGTGACCACCACTCCGCGTTGGCTGAGGCATCCTTCCACTGCATCTTCAGGGCAATTGATTACGCCGTCTTCTTGTGAAACAACCTGTTGAATCGGGACAGTTACGGTAGTGTTGTCCAACCCGCGTACCCGTACCATTTCGCTGACCAGTAGAACTTCCGTCTTGACCTCGTAAACAACATCATAGAGTTCATCCGTGTTAACTTCAGGGCGATCTGCTAACCAGTCCAAAATATCCCGATCATTTTGGTCATTCAGCATATCAATGCCGACCCAAAAAATAAGCAGGAACAGCAACACAGCCCACCATGGAACTCGGCGAGCCATACCAAGCAGCAAATCGGGAACCGTCGGAGGTTCTTGAACTAACTCAGGGACGGGTGGCGGCACATTTGCTTTCGTGGATTGACCCATCTTTCTTTCCTTCAGAAATTTATTAAGTAAACAATAGGCGGGTTGTTCACCCGCCCGGTAAAACTGTTTATTGAAACTCTATCCAACTAGCGACTAATCCTAGTTGGCCTCTTCTGTCGCGTCGGGTTCAGCGTCGGCAGTAGCTTCACAGAAGAGCCAGTCTTCGCCTTCCAGCACAAGATGCGCGGGTTCAGGGAAGATGTCACTAGCAGCGACTTCAGCCCCTTCGAGCAAGAGTGTACCCCCAACAACCACTTCAGCAGTCTCCCCATCAATCGTGACCGTGTATTCAAGGCCAGACAGGTCAACGGTCAGACCCAAAAATTGGGCCAATTCCTCAGTGGTTGGCAGTTCACCATCGGCACAGGCAACCTCAGCAATGGCTTCGGCGTCACCTGCGAAGGTAGCTGTCAAAACATAATTGATCACTGAGGCTGGGTCAGTAGTATCGAGCAGCACTACACCCGTCCCACCCTCTTGGAAGTCTTCGCTGGGCAGAGTGCCAAAATAACTTTCAAAGATGGCGGCATAGGTGCCATCGGCGATGACATTCACCAAAGAAGCATTGACCGCATCCAGCAGTTCGGGAAAATCGGGGCGAATGGCAATGCCGTAGAATTCATCCGTCAGGGTTTCGCCAACGGTTGTCAAGTTTAGATCAGGATTGTTGGCAATAATGTCGGCGGAGGTGGGAGCATCTACGATCACCGCATCAATTTCTTCATTGCCCAACGCTTGGAAGGCCAAGGTCGCTTCGTCAAAACGCACGACTTCAACGCCGGGGATTTCGGTAGCAAAGGTATCACCCGTTGTTCCGGTTTGTACACCGACGCGCAGACCTGCCAGATCATCGGGAGTAGCTACGTTTTCGGCATCAGCAGCACGCACGGAAATGATTTGACCTGCGAGGAAATAGGGATTGGAAAAGTCTACCTCTTCTTCACGTTCGGGGGTAATGGTAGCAGCCGAGATGACCGCATCAAATTCGCCGCTGGCAAGTGCCGTGAAAATGCCGTCCCATTTGGTATTGATCCATTCAATTTCAAAACCAGCATCGGCGGCAATGGCATCCATCAATTCAACGTCAAAGCCGATAATGTTGTCTTCTTCATCTACCGACTCAAAAGGTGGATATTCGGCATTCGTCCCAACCTTGATGGTCTGGCCTTCTACCTGTGAACGGGTAGCACGTTCCGTAGTCGGTTGGGAAGTCGCAGCAACTGGTAAAGCCATCACCAGCAGCAAGGCAACCGTTAGCAAGATCAAAAATTTCTTTCCGTAACGCATGTTCAAATTCTCCTCAGTTTCAGTTTGAAACTCATGGTTCTAAGCATGGATGAGTTTAAGCAGGACTGCCCCTCATGTCAAATTCATTCGTTATGGCAGTTCACACAACTTACCCCTTGAAAAGCGCTACCCTGTTTGCGCTATACTTCAGCGGCACATTTTAACAATTCTTGAGCCATGTCCCCTATTGGTATATTCCAACACAACAACAGGAAGGGATATTAAACTAGGAAATGAGTGTCTTGGAAGTACGACGTAAGCGTAGAATTCGTTGGGGGGTCTGGCTGCCCGTATTGGCGGTGTTGACCTTAGCCCTCGTCGCGTGTCTGCTGGCAGTCATCAGCACGTTAATCTCGGAAGAAGAAAAAACCACTAGTGGCGGCAATACCCTTATCTATGGGTTAACCCTAAACCCCAGTGGCATTGATCCGCATTACAATCGCTCGGCGGAATTGGGTATTCCACTCTACAGCGTCTATGACACCCTTATTTATCGCCACCCCCAAACCCGTGAATTTGTGGAAGGTTTGGCAGAACGTTGGGAAATCAGCCCCGATGCACTGACGTATACCTTTTATTTGCGGCAGAACGTCACATTTCACGATGGCACAGTCTTTGATGCCAATGCGGTAGGTGTGACCTTTGACCGTATCACTAATCAGCAGTATCCCGATTGGCGCCCCGGCAAAGCGCTGGATTTGATCGGGCCGTTCTACAATGGCTATAAAATTGTAGACAACTACACATTCCAAGTATTGTTGACTACTCCCTACACCCCGCTGCTAGATGCCCTGAGTCAGCCCTATTGGGGTATCGCCAGCCCAACCGCGCTTGCCAACTGGTCAGTGGATACCTACCAATGGCATCAGGTAGGGACAGGGCCGTATAAATTGGTTGAGGTCATTCCGGGAGATCGGATTGTTTTGGAGCGGAACAAGGATTATACATGGGGGCCGATTTTCTATGCGCCGCAATCAGACCGTTCGATTGAACGGATTGAATTCCGATTTTTTGACAAAGACCCTGCCAGCCGCCGCATTGCCCTCGAAGCTGGGGACGTGGATATTGTTGGTGAACTGCCCCCCACTGACGCCGAAGCCCTACTAAGTGACCAAGAAATCCAAATTTTTGAACAGGCCATCCCCGGTCAACCCCTCCAATTTTATTTCAATACGTCTCGCCCACTGGTGAATGACCAACGCTTTCGACAGGCCCTGCTCCATGCCACCAACCGTGCTGCCATTGTAGATACTGTGTTCTTCCGCGATCTTTCACCTGTTGCCTATGGCCCATTAGCCGCTGCGTCGCCCTATTACAATCCGGCAGTTGCGGAAATGTACCCCAATAATTTGCAGCGCACCCGTGAATTATTTGGACAAATCGGCCTTGTGGATTCGGACGACGACGGCATTCTTGAATTCAATACACAGCCCGTGAAGTTAAAAATCGCCATTGGCAATTGGGGCTTCTTGCCAGAGGTAACCACCTTAATTCAAAGTCAATGGCGTGAAATCGGTATCGAGGTGGAAATTAATCAGGTCGCAGGGTTCACAGCCCTGCAAGAAGTCGCAACCAGTGGTGACTATGACCTCTTGAGTTTTGAAGATTTTGGGCTTGACCCCAATATCCTTAACCCAGCCTATCTCTCCACTAGTCCGACCAATTATACGCATTATGTGGATGCGGAATTGGATGGATGGCTAACGCAGGCCCTATCGGTAGATGAAACCACGCGCGTGACGCTCTATAACCAGATTCAACAGCGCATTATGGATCAAGCTCTTATCTTGCCCATCCGCGATTATGTCAATTTGATTGGCTGGTCAGCGCGATTAGAAGGGTTGATTTTTACAGCGCAGGGGTGGTGGCCCTTGCTGAATAATCTGCAGGTAAAGGCCGAATAATCTGCTATGACCAAAGGCCGTCTGCTGACGATTGTCCAACTCTCGGTGCTTGGTTTATTGCGAGGGGTGCTGGTCATGTGGACGGCGGTGACACTCGTTTTTGTGGCGGTGCGGGTGCTACCGGGAGATGCAATTTCGGCTGAGTTGCTGCCTGCCGGGGCATCCAACACCCAAGTTGAGGCTGAAAAAGAGAGACTGGGCTTAAATGACCCCCTATCTCAACAATATCTCAGCTATATCACGGATATTTTGCACGGCGACTTGGGTCAATCCCTGCGCTATCGAGACGCGGTAACGCATATCATCCAAGACCGCATCGGCCCGACCTTCGCGCTTGGTATGGCAGCGTTTGCGGTGATGGTGCTGACAGGAGGCGTGTTGGGGATTGCCAGCATCGAGACGAGTCCGACCCCTCTGCGTTTTTTATGCCGAGGGATGATCGCCTTTTCCCAATCCGTACCGATTTACATCACGGCGATTGTGGTGGTGTTTATTTTCAGCCTTGAGCTAGACCTCCTGCCCTCGGTGGGGTCGGATACGCCGCGCCATTTGATTTTGCCCGCGCTGGTATTGGGGTTTCACACATCCGGGGCGGTGGCACGGGTGCTGAGTGCCAGCCTGACCGATGCTTTTCAGCAGCCATTTATGCTAACGGCACGCGCCAAAGGACTGCCGCCGATTGATTTGCTCGATCATGCACTGCGGGTAGCCCTGCTGCCTGTGCTGCGCGTGGTGGCCCTACAAACCGGATTTTTATTGGGAGGGACGGTGATCATTGAGGGGCTATTTGTACGGCGTGGGTTGGGTAGCCTACTCTTTCAATCGGTGCTTGACCGCGATTACCCGATGGTGCAAGCATTAGCGTTATTGGCGGCAATGGTCTATTTGTTGGCTAATGGACTTGCCCGATTAGGCCAGCGATTGATTGACCCCCGTCTGAGCACCCACTTTGCTGAATTTGCCTAATTGCCTCATGCCTCCCCTGCCCCATCGCGTCAATTTTGGATTATGGCTACCCATTGTTATCCTAGCTGGATTTGTATTGATCGCACCTCAACTCGCCACTCACGACCCTTTAACCCCCAATTCCGGGGATGAGATTACTCCGCCTTCTCAAAATTATTGGCTTGGCACAGATTATTTGGGGCGGGATGTGTTTAGCCGATTGATGGTCGGTGGACAGCGCACCCTCAGCACAACCTTTGTCGCTACCGGGATTGCCATTGCTGGTGGCCTGCTGTTAGGCGGGTTATTGATTATCGCCCCCGCGCCAATCCGCTGGTTGCTCTCAATTTTGCTGGATGCCCTGCTCGCCTTCCCATCAATCCTCACCGCATTGGTGATCTTGACGGCGCTTGAACCGAGCCTATGGACATTGGCCCTTGCATTAGGAATCGCAGGCATCCCACTCTATGCCCAAGTTACGGCGGATGCCCTACGCGCCGCTTTAAGTCAGCCATTCATTGAGGGCACACGCAGCATTGGTGCGACACCTCGCTATATTTTACGGCGTCACATTATTCCAACGGCTC
The DNA here is from genome assembly GCA_013112715.1 of Chloroflexota bacterium. GTDB lineage: Bacteria > Chloroflexota > Anaerolineae > Aggregatilineales > J027 > CFX10. The sequence goes on along the minus strand of JABFGB010000014.1, from coordinate 44,466 downwards.
TACCTGCCCTAGCTGCCTTCGGATCAGTGGTTTTTAGCTGGTCGCTGATTTATCAGGCCGCGCTGACCTTTTTGGGCTTGGGCGGGGATATTTCACAGCCGGACTGGGGCACAATGTTAGCACAGGGCTATCGCACCATCCGTGAAGCACCCCTTTTGGTCATAGCGCCGGGGGGGACGCTCATGATGTGTGTGTTGCTGGCAAATTGGTTCGCGGATACGATTGGCAAATCACCCTCACGGTGAGATTTCAAAAGTCACTATTTTACTATTGATTCTTCCTCTCCAAACACCCTGATCTTGGAACATTGGAGTCGCGGTTGGGGTTGATCCATCGGGAGCAGTAGCAGGCAAAACGCCGCGATTGGGGTTATTGTAATAGGCACGGATTTCGTATTCCCCCACCCCCATATTCATAGCAGCTAATTGCTGGGGTTCAAATATAACCCTTACTGAGCATCTTCGGCGTGATTGAAGCACATGTAAATCCTCATAATCAAAGGAACCATTGATAATTGGAGGTACACCTTGAAGCGAACCGCTATAAAGTTGATTGGTTGCTTTATTTCGAATTTCGAGATAAATCCCACCTACTGAATCAGGGGAAGCTGGAGAGCCAACAGCAATCGCATCATCCACAAAATAGAGAGTAATTGCCCCTATGTCATCATTTTGGAATACCACATCCACTATGAGAGGTTCGCCCACTTTGATGAGAGGGTCTTCCCTTTCATTTGTCTGATTCGCGTCAATGTCCACAATTAGGGTCAAATCCTGTCGTGTGTCACCATTTTCAGCCAACATCGAACGTTGATTTCCGCCCGGCGGTGACATTAGGCTCGTGCATTCTGGGCCACTGCGCTTGAGTTCGGGAAATACGTTAGGAATGGCAAGTGATAACGTGACCCCGAGAATCACCAAAGCCAGAACTATCTTGGTGTTTTCGGTATCAATAAAGAATCGTCGGGATCGGCGATACGCACCCCCTGCCGCGTCCGATGCTCGACCCCTTGCGCCTCTGATTACATTCATCATTCACCCTTTTCAGCCCGTGCAGCAAGCCATTGCTGAATCTGCGTGTTTATCTGATTAGCGGCCTCAGTATTACTCTCGAGCCATTGGGCCGCCGCGTTATATTTACGAAACCAAGTGTACTGTCGTCGAATGAAGGCGTGGGTCTGGTGACATAAATCGGTCAGGGCCCCATCCAACGACATCTCGCCGCGCAAATAATACCCAATTTGCAGATACCCTAATCCACTCATCGCCGACAAATTCCAAGTATAGCCTGCTTCGACCAGAGCGCGAACCTCCTCCACCAAGCCCATCTCAACCATTTGATCCACCCGCCGATCTGCCCGTTCATATAAGACAGCCCGATCCAATGTCAGGCCAAATTGCAGAACGTCATAAGCAGGTGGGTGTTTTTGCTGAAACTCCGAAAAAGGTCGTCCTGATTCCAAAGAGACTTCTAACGCCCGCACCACCCGCCGGATATTCCGCCCATCAATCCGTTCGGCGGTTACAGGGTCAACACCTCGTAATCGCTCTAGTAGGGCTTCCCAACCATGTGCCTCGGCATAGGCTTCCAATTCCGAGCGCAGTTCGTAATTAGCCTGCACTTCGGGGAACTGCCAGCCTTCCAGCAATGCCGAAATATATTGGCCCGTCCCGCCAACAATCAACGGGAGTTTGCCGCGAGCATGAATGTCCTCAATGGCAGTAGCGGCTTGGGTCTGAAAATCAACAGCCGTATAAAACTGGTCAGGTGTTACGACATCTATCAAATAATGGGGCATAGCCGCCCGTTGTTCGGCGGTAGGCTTCGCCGTCCCAATGTCCATATAATGATAGACTTGGCGGCTGTCGGCGCTGATAATCTCGCCATCAAGAGCCTGCGCCACTTGGATCGCTGTATCGGTTTTGCCCACCGCTGTCGGGCCAATGATGACCACCACCGGACGACACGCAAGGATTTCACCAGCTAAGGGCATCGTGAATCACCTTTATTGCGAATGTGCCATCAGTGGCAAGCGCAACCCCGACCACATCTACGCGAATGGGGGTGGTATCGTCTATATTTTTTTCCAGTCGGTAGGTCGCGGTTAATTCCATCAATTTCGCCTGTTTACGAGCATTCACACTTGCCAGTGCGTTTTCCATCGCCACCTTGCCACGTCGAGTGCGCACTTCCACAATCACCAGCGTCTTGCCATCCTGCATAATCAAATCTATTTCGCCCGCCCGACAGCGCCAATTCCGTTCAACTAACTGCCAACCCAAACCAAGCAAGTGCTGAGTGACAACGCCTTCACCTTGCTGACCAAGCAGTCTTCGAGTGGTATTGGTCGGCATTCTGTAACCTCCAAATCCATCTTCATCATTATAACAATGGCCTGCAATTGACCAAAAGGGCGTGCTATAATGACACAAGTCTCACCATTAGCTGGTTTTGTGGAGTGCATACCCATGTCCATCACCCCGATTCTCAAAGAGGCCGATATTTTTTACGATTTAACCCCGACCCAATTAGAATTAATCGCCTCCATTTGCCAAACACAGACGTACAACGATGGCGATGTGATTTTTACGGAAAACTCGGCCAGTGCCGAGCTATATGTCGTTGCGGAGGGAGAAATTGCTATTCAGGTTGACACTGCTATTTTTGGCAAGGGTAACACGGGCAGATTGACCGGCCCACGCACCGTTGCGACCTTTCGCATCGGGCAATCCTTCGGTGAAGTGGCTTTGTTAGATGAAGGACTGCGTTCAGCGACGGCGCGCTGCGTCAAAAATGGAACAACATTGATCATCATCCCACGTCAGCGCTTGATTAATCTGTGCGATATGTATCCCCAGCTGGGCTATCGGCTGATGTTTAATCTGGCAACTGATCTTGCCACCAAAATTCGTGGTGCGGACATGCAAATCCGTGAACAAATTATGTATTCTCAACAATCCGAGGAGTAGCCCTCTGCATGAACGCCGAAATCATTGCCATCGGCACGGAACTTTTGTTAGGCGAAATCACTGACACCAATTCAACCCACATTGCGCGAACCCTGCGTGACATCGGGGTGAATTTATTTTATGTGACCAGCGTAGGCGACAACCTACCGCGCATTACCCAGTCTATTCAATTGGGCCTCTCCCGCAGCGACCTAGTTATTACAACGGGTGGTCTTGGCCCAACGGTTGATGATATGACCCGCCAAGCCGTTGCCGATGCGACAGGCCGTCCGCTGGAATTTCGTCAAGAGCTGCTTGACCAGATCGCCGAGCGTTTCCGCCGTTTTGGGTCACGCATGAGTGAAAATAATCGCCAGCAGGCGCATATCCCTGCCGGAGCGATTCCGATTGAAAATCCGGTTGGCACAGCCCCATGTTACATCGTGGAAGATGAGCAGGGCATTATTATCAGTTTGCCCGGTGTGCCCAGCGAGATGAAATTCCTGCTCAGTCAGCGAGTCATCCCCTATCTACAAGAAAAGATGGGGCAAAAAGGCATTATCAAGGCACTGGTATTAAAAACGGCAGGCATCGGGGAAAGCCTGATTGATGAAAAAATCGCTGATTTGATGACCTATGCTAATCCGACAGTCGGGCTGGCAGCACACACGGGACAAACAGATATTCGCATCACAGCCCGCGCTGATACCGAAGTCGAAGCGGATGAGATGATCGCCAAAATTGAACATATCGTGCGCCAGCGGCTCGGTGATTTTATCTATGGTACAGGCAAAGACCCGCTCGAGGGTGCAGTGGTCGGCCTCCTCCAAAAAATCGGCGGCAAGGTCGCGCTTTGGGAAACGGGCACGGGTGGTACATTACGGGACCGGGTTAAACAGGCATCTGGTGGCGAAGCGGTCATCGAATCCGCTTCGGTTTATGATGGTCTTACCGGATTACACAGCGCCCTACCCGAACTTGACCCCGATGCCGAACATGCCGATTTGAAAGGGCATGTTGAAAATATCGCCCGCCATACACTCAAAAACAGCCAAGCCATTGCAGCCATCGCCATCGCCACCAGCGATCACGGAACAGCCATCGCCGTTGCCAGCGAGAATGAAACCCGTGCCCGTTCGTATGGCTATGGTGGCGAAGCCACTCAAGCCCCAACATGGGCCGCGACATGGGGACTTAGTATGGCGTGGAAGATTCTGCACGATTTGCACCCCTCTGGTTGAGGTCATGTTGGACAATTCACCTATTCAGATTGAGGCACGGCATGGCTTATTTGTAGAGTATGCCCGTGCCGGATTGATCCTTTTTGGACGATTTCAGGCCGAAAATGGCGAGTTTTGGCCCATATCGTTCCATTTGACCCTTCTGCCGTCGTTTCCGAGGCTGATGAAATGGACGGCGGAGTTATTGGCTACCTTCTACTCTCCAATGAGTGAACGCGACAGGTTACTGACTACACGTAACACAACCGCGTTAGGTGGGGTGCTGGCGACGTTAACCGATGTCCCCATGCTCTATCCCTATGGCGAAATCAAATCCTACACCGCCGCGTTTGCCATTGAAGGCGCAGCCGATGTCGGCCACCCCACCACCCTGCTCACCGACGTGCTGATAGATGGAACCACTGAATTACAAATTGCAGATCGGGCGGCGCGGGTCGGCATTCCGGTCAAGCGCATCCTTAGCTTGGTAGATGCACGGCAAGGCCGCTACGAAGCCTTCCATCAGCATGGCATTGAAGATATTCGAGCCTTGTTCCCCCTCACTCAAAGTTTGGAATGGGTGGTTGAAGAAGGATTGATTACTACACATCTCGCCCAGTGTATCGCCGATTGGCAAACCACCCTGACATAATTGAATTGAATCCCTCATGACTACACGACTATCCTCGCTCCCACAGGGGATGCGAACCTTTTTACGAATTTGGTTCGGTCAAACCGTCTCTCAAATTGGCAGTCGCATGACCCATTTTGGACTGACGCTGTGGCTGTGGGGACAATCAGGCCAAGCCACATCCGTTGCCTTGATGATCTTTTTCAGTATCCTGCCGACCATTTTTGTCGCGCCGATTGCGGGGATGTTGGTTGATCGCTGGGATCGCAAGCGCTTGATTATAAGCAGTGATCTAGTTGCAGGTCTTTCGACTATTGTGCTGCTGATTCTCTATCTCATGGGTCATCTGGAAATCTGGCATCTGTATATCACCAGCGCCGTGAACACAGTCTTTAGCCAATTGCAGGGCATCGCATTTTCGGCCTCGATCACACTGCTCGTTCCCCGTGAGCAATATGCCCGTGCCAGCGGTCTGCGTTTTGTGACGAATTATGGAGCTTCCATTATCGGGCCAGCCTTCGCCGGGGTGTTGTATTACACTGTCAAACTACCGGGGATTATGCTGGTTGACCTGATCACCCTCTCAATAGCCCTAACCACCCTTGCACTGGCTCATATTCCGCGTGCCGCCGAAACCGACGCCGGACGGGAAAGCCGCCAGAATTGGTGGACGGAAATCAGCTACGGTTTTCGTTATCTGCGTGCCCGCCCAAATCTTTTTGCCCTATCCTTGATTGCCGTAATCTTCTGGCTGGTGCATGATCTCGGCGGCGCTCTCTATGCCCCGCTGGTCTTGGCACGCAGTGGCGATAGTGCCCGTACCTTAGCCGCTGTCAGTACCGCAGCAGGCATTGGCGGCATTACCGGGGCGATTTTTATGAGTGCTTGGGGTGGTGGCAGATTTCGGCGTATCCATCCGTTTTTGTTGGGCACGATTGGTGCAGGCATCGCCAAGACGATTTTTGGCTTGGGGCAAGGTCTAATCGTCTGGTTCCCTGCCCAAATTTTTTCGTCCTTCAATTTTCCAGTACGTGGTGGCGCGATTGACAGCATTTGGATGTCAAAAGTTGAGCCGGATATTCAAGGGCGTGTGTTTGCGTTTAACTATCTGCTCGAAGGCATTTTGACAGCGGCGGCCACTTTGATAGCAGGGCCATTAGCCGACCAAGTATTTGAGCCTGCGATGCATCCGGATGGCAATTTGAGCACGATTTTCGGGTGGCTGGTCGGTACTGAAAAAGGCGCAGGGATAGCCGTGATTTATATCGGCTCGTCGCTTATGATGATTGTTATTGGATTGGCGGGGTATCTGTTGCCAGCGATACGAAATGTTGAAAAATCCGTACCTGACCATGTTCTCGATGTTCAGGTACAAGCAATTGAAGATACTTCGGAGCAGACGATTACGCCAGAAGCCGCTATATCACCATTATAGGGTTCAAGACAGATTTAGTGAAATTTAAATTCAATGGGCTATAATAACTAGCATAAATCACCATACACATTGCTAATATCTGTCTTTATTTGAGGAAATATCATGCCAACATGTATTCGCTGCAAAAAAGAAGTTGGTCTTCTCAGTGGGTCACTAGGCTTCAACAAAAATACGAATCGTTGCAGCAATTGTGAAAAAGAAGTCGCATCCGGGCTGAATGGCTTTCGCCAAGCCTTTCTCAAATACTGTGCTGACGGTTTACTATCCAACGAAGAGATTGCGGGCCTTAAAAACGGCGTGGCTCAATTAAATCTCGATTGGAGTGAAGCCCTTCAGTTTGTTCGGGGTGACGCAATGTATTTCTTGGAGCGAACACTTGCTTTCATCGCAGCAGATGGCATCATCAACGATGAAGAAGATGCAAATTTCAAAGAATTGTATATGCTATTGGCGCTACCATATGAAATGGGGAGGCCATTAGTTGATAGATTCCAGTATATGAAAGAAATTTCTGCAATACGGCTTGGAAAACTACCCTCTGTAAATCCAACTGTGCAGCTTGAATCAGATGAAACATGCCATCTGGAAGTAGATGCGCGTTATCACCAAGTCGGCACTTCAAAGGTGACTCAGGTAATAGGTCGTCTTGTCGCAACTAACAAAAAACTGTATTTCCTATCTAGTTCAAATCCCACAACAATCATTTGGAAAAATGTCTTAAGAGTTGAACGTGAATCACAAGGGGTTTATGTTGAACTTTCTACAAAGAAAGGCAATGGGCTATATCAAGTCGCTGATGCAGTGCTAGTTCAAGCCGTATTACTGACCCTAACCCGTATCGCAAAGCGCCAACTACTTGCTCCACAAGATGATAGTGAGGTAAGTCGCCATATTCCACAGGATGTCAAAACGGCTGTGTGGCAGAGAGATCAAGGAAAATGTACCCAATGTGGGTCAACTTCTTACTTGGAATTTGACCATATCATTCCATTTAGCAAAGGCGGGGCAAGCACAATTACCAATGTGCAACTCCTTTGCCGGCGCTGTAATTTGGCGAAGGCGGATAGAATTTAATCCCCCACCTCCTCAATCACCAAACTATCGCTGTCAAAGCTCACAACGGCCACCTGCTCTACCCGCACCCCGATGCGATGCTCAATCAGCAGATCGGTCAGTTTGTCGCCATCAATCAAAATAATCGGCGCGGTGTTGGGTAATCGGGCCACCTCCATCGCTCCTTTGGTAAACGCGGCAGTGGTCATCACCAACCCTTGATCTATATCCCCCATCGCCAACATATCGCCGCGAAATTGGCTGACGACAGGCCGCCCGACATTGCCGCTGGTACGTTTGACCTGAATCGCGGTACGGGCCTGCAAAATCCCAACTCGCACCTCCGCGACAATATCAATGCCCCCATCCGCCGAACGGTCTGTGACGATGATATTGTTATACCCCATTTTGCCAAGCAGCCGTCCGATAAGATGCTCAAACGCATAGGGGTCAACATTCAGTAGCACATTTTTTAGCTGGCGCTTGACCTCATGGCGCTGTTTTTCCGCCATGCGCGAAATGGTGTCCACCTCACTTTCCCATTCCGCCAAACCAAACATTCCCGGCCCTTCCCGTCGAAAAGCCGAAGACAAGCCATTTTCTTGAATATCGGTATAGAGTTGCGCTGAAAGTGAGGCTTCCGGTGTCATACCCTGTGGATTAATCAGGCCCAATTCCAGCGCGATTTGGGTGATTTCGGCATATGACATGGCTCGCCCTTCGGATTTTAGGACTTCATAGGCGGCATCCTTATAGCTCAAAAACTCACCATGCTGCCGAAAAATGGCATTATCTATCACATTTTCGGGGATGGGGTCATCTTCTCCACGAAGGGTATAGCGGCCTCGCTCAACCCGCTTAAATGGCGAAATTTCAATGCCATCGTGCTCATGGCGCAGGCTGGCAATAATGACCGAGGCCATCGTTTGACGGGGAGTTTGGCCCATTGTGTCAATCAATCCTGCCTCCAATGCCGTGCGGGTAATTTCCGCGACGGATAAGGGACGATCAGCTTGGCGTAGGACTTCAATAGCGGCCTGTAAAAATGTCATGGTATTAGACACTTTCCAACAGTAGGCGAAGTTTCAATTTTAGCGCCTCAATGGTAGCTTGTCTGTCCGATTCAGAGGCAGCGATTCCCTCCAACGCCTGCAAAAGCACTTCAATTTCATCACGCGAAAACAGACTCGGTGGTAAGACGACCCCGCGCATTAACCGATAACCGCCCCCCTGCCCCATATCCGATTCCACCTGTACCCCCAAATCACGCAGCAGCATGACATAGCGCCGTACTGTGCGGGTATCTACTTCTAATCGTTCGGCAAGTTCGTTGGCGTTTAGGCCGGGGTTGGCGTGCAAAATATGCAGTAGCGTCAGCAGGCGTGTCGCCGGAGTATACATAAATCCCCCACCCTTTCTAGGAACGATGCTGTCCTACTTTGCGGTGAAAATGGAAATGTAGGCAGTTATAAACGGAAAGGATAAACAAACATGTTTACCGCGCAGCGCATTTCCCATTCGCACACGCTAGAGTTTACCGCATTTATTGAACAAGTGTTCCCCTTATTTACCCCGGTCAAGGAGAAATTGTGGTTGGCCCAGTGGCAATTTACCCCGATCTATCACACCACCACGTCATTAGAAGAAATCGGGGCAGTTTTCAAAACCCACCATGGCGACCAATTGGAAGAATTTTGGGTGATGGCTGACTATGATTCACAAGAGCATCGCGTTCAATACGTGCGCTTTTTGCCCGATATGCTATTGACCACCATTGATATTCAATGTCTGGTGATAGGCGATAAAACAACCGTCCGTGTCACCTATACCCGCACGGGATTGAGCGAGGCGGGCAATGCCAAATTAGCCCCCTTCACAGCTGAGGCATATCGTGAGCAGATGGCATTCTGGCAGCACGCCATTGAGCACTATCTGGCAACGGGGACGGCGTTGGTCGGGGCGCATTAAAAAACACAATGGGCAGATGATTCTGCCCAATTGTCTTAATCTTCGTCGAGGCTGAGAACCGCCATAAATGCTTCTTGGGGAACTTCCACGCTGCCAATCATCTTCATGCGCTTCTTGCCTTTTTTCTGCTTTTCCAGCAATTTGCGCTTACGGGTGATGTCACCGCCATAACACTTTGCCAAAACGTCTTTGCGAAGGGCTTTCACGTTGGCGCGGCTGATTATGCGGTTTTCGGCGGCGGCTTGGATCGGCACCACAAACTGCTGCTGGGGAATCAATTCCTTGAGTTTGGAAACCAACTTTTGCCCCTTATGGAAGGCATGGTCTTTATGCACAATCATGGCTAGGGCATCCACCGGTTCGTTATTCACCAGAATTTCTAGCTTGACCAATTTGTCAGGTCGGTATTCCTTAAATTGATAGTCGAGGCTGGCATAGCCTTTGGTGGCACTTTTCAGCTTGTCATAGAAATCCACAATCAGTTCCGCCAGCGGCAAATTGTAGGAAAGCATCACGCGCTTGGGATCAAGATATTCCATTGTGATGTATTCGCCACGTTTGGATGTCACCAGTTCCATAATCGCGCCGATATAGGTATCTGGGGTAAATACCTGAATCGTCATCCAAGGTTCCCGAATTTCTTGAATGGTGGATTCATCTGGCAAGGCGGCGGGACTATCAATGCGGATAATCTCGCCTGTATTCCGCAGTACCACCTCATATTCCACACTTGGCGCGGTTGCCAACACATCAAGGTCATATTCGCGTTCAAGGCGTTCCTGCACAATCGTCATGTGGAATAGGCCCAAAAAGCCGACGCGAAAGCCAAAATTCAGCGCCTGTGAGGTCTCTGGCACATAACTCAACGAAGCGTCATTCAACTGTAATTTTTCGAGCGCCTCTTTGAGTTCGGCATAGTCATCATTTTCGACTGGATAGAAACCCGCAAATACCATCGGTTTCGCCGGCGCATACCCCGGCAATGGTTCGCCTGCGCCATTGATTTTGAGCGTGACCGTATCCCCAACACGACACTCGCGCAGTGTCTTTAATCCAGTGGCAATATATCCTACACTGCCCGTCGTTAATTCATCAATCGGCGTGAGGCCGGGTGTAAAAATGCCAATTTCAATCGGCTCAACCGTGACATTGGTGCTCATCATAAGCAGTTTGTCGCGCTTGGTGACTCTGCCTTCAATCACACGGATATACACAATCACGCCACGATAGCTATCATAGTGGCTGTCAAAAATCAATGCACGTAGCGGCTTGTGGGGGTGACTCTCGGGGTGCGGTACACGATCCACCACCGCCTGTAGCACATCTTCCACACCAATACCCGTTTTAGCGCTCACTCGCAGCATCTTTTCTTTTTCGATGCCGAGCAAATCTTCCAGTTCTTGCGCCACCCGGTCAGGGTCAGCGGCGGGCAGGTCAATTTTGTTAATGATGGGAATGATTTCAAGGTCGGCGTCCAATGCCAAATAGAGATTCGCCAGCGTTTGCGCCTCAATCCCTTGTGAGGCATCCACCACCAGAAGTGCCCCTTCACATGCCTGCAACGCACGGCTGACTTCATAGGTAAAGTCCACATGACCGGGGGTGTCAATTAAGTTCATTTCATATTCTTCGCCATCCGCCGCCGTCCATTTCATGCGAACTGCCGAGGCTTTGATGGTAACACCCCGTTCTTTTTCCAATTCCATGCTATCCAACAACTGGGCCTCCATATCACGGTCACTGATCGTGCCAGTGGCCTGTAATAAGCGGTCTGCCAGTGTGCTTTTGCCATGATCAATATGAGCGATAATGCAAAAATTCCGAATCCGCGAAGTATCCATCCAACCGTCCCTGCAAAGCTGAAAATATGGGCGTAATTCCCTCAGTATAGCGGATTACCCCGGTGTGATAAAGATAAATATTTGGATCACATAGTTGCACAATCGCGCAATTGCTCATTTTTTGAACCGGCCTTCAAATGAATAGGTAGATTTCGAGAAGACAGCTTTTTCCATCTCAAGGAGATTCAAAATGACGGCTCGACCATTTGATCAATTTCGTGACGAAATTTTAGGGTTCTACAATCAAGGTAAATATCAGGACGCCCTCACCAGTATCTCTGATGCGCTTGTGCAGCATCCTCAACGTGCCGATTTGCTTGTCTATTGGAATATGTGCATGTATGGGAGGCTCAAAAATGTAGACGCTACCATCAACGAGTTTCAAAAAGCGATAGATGCCGGGTATTGGTATGGTGCGGGCCAGTTAGCCGACGATGACGTAGATTTGCTACCCGCCACCAGTCACTCCGAATTTATCCGTCTGCGCGAAATCTCAGTAGCGCGACAGCAGGCAGCACAGGCCAATTCCAAGCCCGAACTACTGGTGCTGCCTCTACACCCCAATGCCAAAGCCCCCTACCCGGTTTTGTTGGCCCTGCATGGCAACAACAGCAACACCGAAATCACCGCACCATATTGGCAATCATTGGCCGATGCAGGGTGGTTGGTCGCGGTAGCCCAGTCTTCGCAAATCACAAGTGCAACAACCTACGTCTGGAATGACCATGCCGTCGCTGTGCCCGAAATTCAGACACATCTAGCCAATCTAAAAAATGACTACACCATTGACGAAAATCAGGTCATCGTCGGTGGCTTTTCAGCCGGGGCAGGTCTCGCGTGTCGGGTCGTTCTAAAACAGGACATCAAAGCCAAAGGGTTCATCGGTCTTGGGACATACATCGCCAGCCCCGAGGAACTTTTGGCTGAGGTGGATTATGAAGCGATTAAGCACGTGCGTGGGGTGCAAATCATCGGCGATCAGGACGAACCCTGTTTGCCCGGCACACTCAAATTAACCGGAATACTCAAAGAACATTCTATTGCCTGTAACATAAGCATCGTTGAAGGCATGGCACACGCCTATCCACCCGATTTTGCCGAGCGTCTGTGTAAGGCCGTCAGCTTTATCACCCAAAGTTAGTAGTTGTTATCGTCCACCCATTCGAGGTTTTCGTTCTGCACTTTCGGTTGAGCACGACTGGGTGGACGAGGTTCATATTCCCCGACATCATAGGGTGATTGGGTACGACTGGGGGCGGGGGTACTGCTACGGCGTTTACCACTGCCCGCTGTAATCGCCTCTGCCTCCCCTGCTGCCAACTGAGGCGTCGCACAGTATGGACATAGATTCCACGAAAGCTCTAACATTTGATGGCACACCACACACACTTTTTTTAGCTTGGTGTGGCAAAACGGGCAGACCTGCCATTCGTGTTTGGTTGGGCGACCACAACCGGGACAGGCAGGTTTGTCCTCAATCTCCTGCAATAATGCCTCTTCTTCTAACGAACGTTCATAGGCATCTGCCAATGTTTCACGCGGGCGCAGCATAATGTAGATAATCAGGCCAAAAATATTCAGTAGACCGACCAGAATAGCGGCAGCAATCTGCGCAAGGGGGTCACGCGAACGGGCTTTCATGTCGTTATATGTCCAAATGACAAACGCCACTGAAAAGGCCGTAAAAACTGCGCCGAAAATTGTGACGCCGGCAAGGACAAGACTGTTTAGGGTATCCGTACTCATGAATCGTGACTCCCGTTGTTTGGTCGGTATCGGTTATCTGCATTCGACCACATGGGCTAAAATCAAGTCAAATCAATGGGGCAAAGTATAGCATGGTGCATATGATGGGGCAATTTCGGCCACCTAAGAAGACAATTGAAGGCCTGCGCGTCCAAGCGAATCGTGAGGGAATTGGGTCGCTGCAAAATGTCGAGTTGCTTGCTCTGATTCTGCATAATGGCAATGTCGGCGAGGATGTGTTGACGTTGGCGGAATACGTTGTACAGCATTTTGGCAATTTAGAAAGGCTTGCTCAAGCCAGTTTTGATGAACTAATCCAAATTCCCGGTATTGGGCCGGGGCTTGCAGCGCGCCTACAAGCCGCCTTAATGTTAGGTCAGCGCATCTCACTATTTCAGGCCGAAGATCACCCTGTAATTCGCCGCCCTTCCGATGCAGTACGATTGATTGAACGGCATCTTATCACCCTGCCCCAAGAACAACTCATTGTCGTGCTGTTGGATACCCAAAATCGCGTGACCAGTTTGGAGACGGTCTATATCGGCAGTCTCAATACCACAGTCGTGCGGGTAGCGGAAATTTTTCGCCCTGCTATTTTGCAGAATAGTGCGGGCCTGATTCTAGCCCACAATCACCCATCCGGCGATGCGACCCCCTCCGATGACGATGTAAAACTGACCCAAGATGCCGTTGCTGCGGGGAAATTATTGGACATCGGCATCCTCGATCATTTGGTGATTGGGCGGGGTGAATGGGTTTCGATGCGCGAACGCGGACTAGGGTTCGACTGATTGGGCCGAGACTACTGGAACTTCAGCAATAATTGATAATTCACTGATGTATGAATTATATAAATGCCCAGAGGCATAAACTTCAATTTCCCTTATCATCACAGGACGAAGTTCTTCCGTAGCTAACATAAAATCGCTAGATTCAAATGTATACCATGAATTTCCATTAATATGCTCATGGTTTTGACATCCGAGGCACTGAACTTGCCCAACCCCTTCATCATAATACGTATAGAATCCCTGAATCCAAGCACTTTCGGTATTAGCTTGAACATTACCTGCATTTTTGAAAGGCATCTTGAGCATAATAGCACATTCTGTTCCTTCTGCCCCACAACCGCTAAGTGATTGTGAAGCAATATAAACAGATGCCCGAACATAAAGGCGTTCGTATTGGGAAGTATCAATATAGTACATATAATTGATATTCTTAGTCACAGGGTTAACGATTTCAAAAACGATTATATTGGAACGATCAGGGGCAGTGGCCGCAAAAGTTGAGGCGGTTTGTTTACATCCACTATAGTGAGGATAAACAGGCTCAGAGCCGGTTCGCTTAAAATGCAGAGTAAAACGATCTTGAAAAAATACGCGCTCGTGAAGACCCCGTGGATCGGTAATTGCAGAATCATTGGATCGAGTTTCGCCTGACCGATCTTCTTGACATCCCCAAACATCTAAAACATCATCGCCCTCAGGAGCACCTTGTAGGAAATATGGATTATCCAAGAGGTTGATAAGAATGGATATAACTTTTGGCGCTTCATTTTTCCGGAAAGCCCACTTTTCAATGGGTTCCGTTGCTTCGATCAGTTTAGCCTCATTATCTTTATCAATAACGACAGCTTGTCCCCTTTGAACAGTTACGTTGACCCCATCTACGCCAAATTGAAGTGTATAGTAACCTTCATGATCCAAACGGACGCTATAGTTATTTCCCCTTATTTCTAATCGAAATTCCCGTTCTAATCTGGAGCTAACCGTCACATCAAATTTACCAAATGCATCTGTTAGTAAGACTGAATAGGGATTATCCCCCAAACCAAAACGGGGACGTGACGCACGCTCCAAAATCACTGAACTTCCGCCAAACATCTGAATCGTTGCCAATACTTGGTCGTCATTTAAGGGGTCATCAATCGTAATATACCCTTGTGAAAGTTCATCCGTCCGCACAGTATCACCCGTCTGGACAGGATACCGATCCCGGACTACCCGCTCGGTATCATTGGGAGCGGTATAGCCAATCGTGCCCCGACTAACTTTGACAGTGGTACGTAAATCAATAGTGGAGTCGAAAACCACCCAATTGATGGCCCATGCGATGCCCGCCATGAGCAGACAAAATGTCACAAAAGCCGCGAGCAAAGTAGCCCATGCGATTCGTTGCGGATAACGTGCGGTAATAGATGTTGTCATTCGCCAAAATACTTGATTCTAAATCGGGTAAATTCGCCAGTGGCGGGGGAATAGC
The DNA here is from genome assembly GCA_013112715.1 of Chloroflexota bacterium. Lineage (GTDB taxonomy): Bacteria > Chloroflexota > Anaerolineae > Aggregatilineales > J027 > CFX10. The sequence goes on along the minus strand of JABFGB010000014.1, from coordinate 29,359 downwards.
TCTTTTCGACAGACTCGACACGAGCAGCGGTTGGGCCAAGATTCAGATACTCTTCAAAATGGCGCAGTTGCTCAGGGTTGCCCTCGGCAATCACTTCTACCGAGCCATCGCCACGATTACGCACCCACCCCACCAAGCCCAATTCGTTGGCTCGTTGTTCGGTATAGTAGCGGAAACTGACGCCTTGCACTCGTCCATGTACAATCGCGTGGAGTTGTTTGTGTTCACCTGATTCCGGCATAGTTTTATCTGGCCTCGCAAAAAAATCGGCAGATGAGTTCAGTTGACCCACCTGCCGATTTTATCACCAGATTGTGAGAATTAAAGTGGACTTAGTTCAACGAAGCCCAACCATTGCCATCCGCTTCGTCGTCTTCATCATAATCGCCGAAGTCATCGTAATCGTCATCAAGGGCGTAATCGAAGTCGTCCACGTCGTCGAGGTCATCTTCCAAATTGAACATTGGGAAGAAGTGCTCACCGACCAATGAGGCCATGCCGAGGGCTTCCTCAGCGGCTTCGGCGAGTTCGTCATCTTCGTTCTGGTCAGCCAGTTCCATGATCCCGGCAAGGGCCTCACGCGCTTCTTTGCTGCCAATTTCGCCCATTGCCCAGATGGACATCAGTCGGATTTCGTAATCATCCTCATAGGCCAATTCGATTAGACGGCGCACAGCAGCACTCAGTTCCAACTGTCCCGCAGCCCGTACCGCCTCAAACCGAATTTCGGGTTCGCGGTTATTCAGTTCTTTCAGCACAATGTCTTTCCATCGTGCATCACACGAGCTACCCATCGCAAAAAGCGCACTGACCTTCATCGGTAAATCGTCGCTATAGTAGGCCTCGTAAATCATGTCTGGCACGCGCGGATTTCCACAGAATGAAATGGCCTCCAATGCATGACGGCGCACTTCATCGTCCTCGCGCAAATCATCATAACGGGCCAACACCACCCTTTGGGCCTGCTCTGCCAAGCGAGCATCAAATTCTTCCAACTCACCATCCCGGATGTACCGTCCCAAGCCTTCCACTGCGGCTGCCCGCACAACCGGGGCTTCATCCTTAACCAGCTTCATCAAGCGATGATACATGCGCTCGGAATCCACATACCATGTCATACCGACAGCCTCGGCCCGCACTTCAGGGTCGGGGTCTTCAAAGGCCAGATAGGACAGGGCCTCGAAATCGAGGTCAAAATTCGTCTCGCTAATCTCAGCCAGCAAACGAACCGTGCGGCGACGCTGCTCGACTGGAATTGCGGGCCATGCCTGCTTCAGCGCCGCTACCGATTCATCCACTAAATCCGACAGGCCATAAACCGCTCCGGCAGGCAGCACCGCTTCGAAGTGATCGGTTTGATGCAAGGCTGCAATTGTCTCGGCGATTGGAAATGGCTGGGGGCGGCGCTCCTCGCCATTGCTGTCATCGTCAAGGTTGTTATCAAAATCAAAGTCGTACCCGTTTTTAGTTGGCTTCTTCGCCATGCGTCTCCCTCCCGGCTAAAACGAGCTTAGGTCAATTGGTTTCACAATATCGAAAAATACGATGACGACCATTAACGAAAGCAAAAAGAGCATCCCAATCATATGCACCACGCCCTCGCGTTCGGGTGAAATCGGTTTGCCACGTAATAACTCAATCACGACGAACAGAATACGACCACCATCTAATGCTGGAATCGGCAGGAGATTGGTCACTGCCAACGCGATGCTGATAATGGCTGCGAAGCCTAGAATCGGATAGGGGTTGGATTCTTCTTGGCTCTCTTTGATAAATTTTCCGCCCATTTGGGAAATTGCCACCGGGCCTGCGGGACGGGCTTGTTCGGCCTCAATATCACCGCGAATAAGCATTACTGGCGCGTAAAATATTACGCCAATTGCCCGAACAAAATTACCTGAACCAGTCTGGACAGCCTCAACCACATTGTCTGCCTTACGCACTTCTGTATGAAGGTCACGGGTCGCAGTCACTGCACCAATCGTTTCATCCAACGGAGCGGGTGCAATCTGAATCCCGATACGAGCTACATCTTCACCATCTAACACACGGGGCGTCACTTCAATATGGATGATTTCGTCAGCACGCTGAATGGTCAGGTCAATGGGAATACCTTCGTGTTCTTTAGTGTAGTCTACCAGCATATCCACATCGGTCAGTAGCTGATCGTCCACTGCGACTACAACATCATCAATTTCGAGACCAGCTTCATGGGCAGGAGCATCTTCCTCAATATTGACGATTTGCACCTTTTCCTTAACCTCACTGGTTTGGAATGGCGCAGGCGTGACGGTCAATTGCTGTGTTTCGCCATCCCGATTAATGGTAAATTGGATGCTGTCTTTGTCCTCAATGGCATCTTCAAATTCCTCAAGGCGTTCGACCTTCTGACCATCTACATGGGTAACCACATCGCCAGCCTCAAGGCCAGCAGTTTCGGCAGGCGACCCCGGCAAGATTTCGATCATCGTAATATCGCCGATTTCGTAGGGTTGGAAAAAGCCTGCGATGACGATAAACAGTACCAGTGCGGCAATGAAATTGGCGAGAGGCCCAGCGAACAAAAACCAGATGCGCTCCCACGGCCCCGCCTCAAAAACACTCTTGGGGTTTTCAATATGGCGGCCTTCAATTTCAGCGCGGTCTTCCTTCATTTCCTCTTCGGTCTTGGGGCGGACAAAATCCTCACCATAGGGACGCACAAAGCCACCCAACGGAATCCAGTTGAGGGTATAGATCGTATCCCCCTTCCGAAACAGGACAAGGGCACGCGGCGGAATCCCGATCCCAAACTCAAGGACGGTCACACCGACGCTTTTGGCCGCAAAGAAGTGGCCTAGCTCGTGAATAATCACCAGCGGAATCAGCACAATAAAAAAGGACAGGGCGGCTAACACAAAGTCATTCATAGAACCTCAGAACCTCTCGCCAGAACCAATCACAAGCCTATCCCATCCATTCAAGCGGACAGACTGCTATCTGAAATTAGATACCATTATAGTTTTAATACGATTTTTAATCTATGGGAGCGTTTACTAGATGACTCATCCCTTGCTTAACTTACCCCTGTCACAGTAAATTTCCCCACTCAAAAATTTACTGCAACAGGGACGCAGGGACATTAGAAAACGGAATAGACGATTTCGCCATCATTCCATTCTGGCTCGCTCTCCAGCACCTGCATAATTTTCATGAAACGCTCATGTTGTTCAGGACTGTCGGCATTGGCAAAATAGGCTTCACGGCTTTCAAAAACTACGGTCAGGATAAACTCGTTACTATCACGATCCATTTGATAGACCATCACCGCCACCTGTCCGGGTGCGCGGCCTACTCCAATATCTCTGGTAATTTGGTCAAATCGGTCTTCCATGCCCGGTCTTACCCGCATCCGAGCGACTGTACCGTACATAATCGTCTCCTTGTCCAAGCTGCACTGCACACGATATGACAAGGAATGATATTACGACCCAACCTTGTACCGCAAATAGGATTCCATAAACTCATCCAGTCGTCCATCCAGTACATCGGCGGTACGGCCTGTTTCATAATCGGTACGCAGGTCTTTCACCAACTGATAGGGATGCAGGACATATGAACGGATTTGATGTCCCCATTCCGCACTGACGTGCTCACCTTTGAGTTGGGCAAATTCCTCGTCCTGTTTTTGCTGCTCTAAGGCCAACAAGCGCGATTTTAAGACCTGCATGGCCCGATTCATGTTTTGCACTTGGCTGCGTTCATTTTGGCACGATACGACAATGCCGGTAGGCAAATGGGTAATTCGCACCGCCGTGTCATTTTTCTGGACGTGCTGCCCCCCCGCCCCGCTAGAACGGTAGGTATCAATTTGCAGGTCTTTTTCATTGATCTCGATTTCAATTTCGCCGTGAATATCCGGCCACACCTCAACCAATGCAAACGAGGTCTGCCGCTTGCTGTTGGCGTTGTAAGGGCTGATCCGCACCAAGCGATGCACGCCACGTTCGGATTGGAGGTAGCCATAGACCCAATCGCCCTGAATAGATAGCATGGCACTTTTTATGCCCGCTTCTTCGCCTTCCATCTCATCTACGACTTCAATCTTGTGTCCGTGCTCCTCCGCCCAGCGTACATACATTCGCATCAGCATTTGTGCCCAATCCTGAGCATCGGTTCCTCCCGCCCCGGCGTGGACAGCAAGGATGGCATCTTCGTTGTCGTATCGGCCACCTAGCATAGCCTGAAACGAGAGTTTTTCGACCTGCTCGGCTAATTGGTCAGCTTCCTGCTCCAATTCAGCTTCCAAGCTCTCATCACCCAATTCGGCTAATTCAAGCGCGTCTTGGATATGCTGAAACGTCACCTGCCACTTTTGGACTTCATTCCGCAGTTTGGAGATATGCTGCATGGTGGTTTGGGCCGACGCCGCATCGTTCCAAAAATCGGGTTGAATGGATTTTTCTTCGAGGTGAGCCAGGTCATCGGCTTTCTTAGCGATGTCAAAGACGCTCCATGAGGGTTTCGATTCGTTCACGCATTTCGTTGAGGCGGCTTACTACTTCCATTAACTTTCTTTCTCCTCAAGTTCGTCAAACAGACCCGCGACAAACCGATCTGGATCAAACGGGACTAAATCATAAATGGTCTCACCCACACCGATATAATGAATCGGCAGACCGAGTTCTTGGTGAATTGCAAAAATCATGCCGCCCTTAGCTGTGCCATCCAGTTTGGTCACAATCAACCCTGTGACGTTGACCATTTCTTGGAATTTTTTGGCCTGTGTAAGCGCGTTTTGCCCGGTAGTGCCATCCAAAACCAGTAGCACTTCATGCGGAGCATCCGGTACGACCTTGCCCATGACAGCATACACTTTTTTCAATTCTTGCATCAGGTTGAAGTTCGAGTGAAGGCGTCCAGCGGTATCCACAATCAAGATTTCTGCGCCGCGTGCATTGGCCGCTTCCACGGCGTCATACACAATCGCGCCGGGGTCCATGCCGGGTTTGCCTGCAATCACCGGCACACCCGCCCGTTCACCCCATACTTGGACTTGGTCAATCGCGGCGGCACGGAACGTATCACCCGCAGCAATCAAGGTCTTGCGGTTATTCAGCTGCATACGACGGGCCAGCTTGCCAATTGTGGTTGTTTTGCCCGACCCATTGACCCCTACAATCATAATCACCGAAAGTTGGCGTCCACTAATATTTAAAGGAACTGGTGTGCTCAGGAGGCCACGTAATTCGGCTTTAATCGCGTCGTTCATCTGGGAAGTTTTGGTCAGTCCATCACGCCGAACACGCACCTGCAATCGTTTAATCAACTCCGTTGTGGTCGGCACACCCATGTCGGCCTGCAAAAACATGGCCTCGATTTCATCCCATGTATCTTCGGTAATGTTGGTGTTACCCAACGCTTGTGCTAACCGCCCAAAAACGGCCTGCCGGGTCCGGCTCAAGCCTCTTACCAGTGAACCCACCTTATCCTCACTTACTGCTGAATTTAGCGTCTTTTGTGTTAAATGATTTACTTGATCGTGTTCGGGATTGGAAGTATACCTGTGCAAAAGCGACGTTTCAATATTCGACTCAGGGTTGGAAATTTGAAATACACGCTTGTGTTGGGAAGGTGTATAATATCACTCAAGAGTAAATCCTAAATCAAAAATAACTGAATTTTGTAAATATTGTGTTAGATTGTTATAGCTGCAAAAATAATGTGTATGATTTCCCTTAGTATCCTTATTCAAGTAAACTAAAATTGTATACAGTGTTGGGACTTGAGGGCAACGGTCATGGAAGTGAGCAATGTTTCTATGATAACCAAAGTGTGTTCCAAATGTGGAACCGAAAATACGGGCGAAAACCCAGTTTTATGCACAAACTGTGGTGAGTTATTACCAGAAACTGGTCTTAAAACTCGTCAATTAGAAGAAAAAGATGAAGGCCCTGTCGTCCCTAAGCGTCGTTGGGGAACCGCACGTTTTGATCGTGAAACGGTGGTAATTTTCCATGTGCGCGGCAACGACAAGCCCCTAAAACTCCACCTAGAAACGGAACTGGTGTTGGGCCGCACGCACGGCAACGAAAAAGTGGATGTAGACTTCAGTCCTTATGGAGCAGTCGAAGCGGGTGTGTCACGTCGTCATGCACGGCTGCGCAGGCAAAATGAGACAGTTGTTATTATTGATGAAGACAGCGCCAACGGCACTTATTTGAATGGGCAGAAAATTCTTTCGAACGAGCCGCGCATTTTACGGGATGGAGATGAAGTCCGCCTCGGACGGCTGGTCATGCGGGCCAGCTTTGAGGATTCGATTGCGTGATGTCGTCTCGCCAGCCCCCTAACCCGCCCGACCCAGAATCATCTGAAAATGCACCGTCCGCGCTGACTCACCTTGATGGACAAGGTACGGCGCGGATGGTTGATGTTGGGCATAAAGCTGATACTGAACGTGTCGCGGTTGCAGATGGACGGATATTGATGAATACCGAAACTTTTGCAGCCATTCGGGATGGACTTGTCAAAAAAGGTGATGTGCTGACTGTAGCCCGTATTGCAGGCATTATGGCAGCTAAACGAACCTCTGAATTAATTCCCCTGTGTCACCCTCTCCCCCTCACCCATATTGACGTTGACTTAGAACTAGATACCAGTGCGTCAGCGGTGAATATTCGAGCGACGGCCCGCACCACTGGAAAAACGGGAGTTGAGATGGAAGCCCTCACTGCTGTTAGTGTAGCTGCGCTCACCATCTATGACATGGCGAAAGCGCTTGACCGCGAAATGCAAATTGAAGGTATTCATCTGCTCGAAAAACGCGGTGGCAAAAGTGGGGATTATCGCGCTAACGATTTTTAGTGGTCTTTAGCTTATATACAGCCTTCGACATGTGTCATACCTTTCGGGGTACAGGAAATACTTTAAGTATCAGGCAACTCCACCCTGATATTTTACGCTGCTTTCGGTAAAATTAACCCCATTGGTAAAGACAACAGACAAGGCATCCTCCCATGACCTTTACCTTAAAAGTAAAGTTATTTGCGACGCTCAAAGATTTGGCGGGGTCAAGCGAATTAACCCTCCAACTCGCCGAAGACACAACTATTGACGCCGTGCGAGAACACCTCGTTCATCAGATACCAGCATTGAAGACCGCCCTAGCAAGTGCGATCCCCGCTGTGAATCATGAGTACGTGTTTGAGGGTCATCTTGTCCAAGCGGGTGATGAGGTTGCATTTTTCCCGCCCGTTTCTGGCGGAAGTGAGGTCATAAACTGGCCCGAGATCGCACTGTTGGCAGAACACCCGATAGATTTAAACGAACTGACCGCCAAAGTTGTAACGCCTGCTACTGGTGCAATAGCCTTGTTTAGCGGTTATGTGCGGGGGGAGACCAAGACACAACATGGTATTGAGACCACCACCCGCCTAGAATACGAAGCTTATGCGCCAATGGCAGTGGCGAAAATGCAGCAGGTCATTGCCGAAATCCGTCAGCAGTGGCCGTTGGTACAAGGCATCGCTGTCGCACAACGGATTGGTCATCTCGAAGTAGGCCAACCGACCGTCTTAATCGCATGTGGGGCTGGGCATCGAGATCAAGGCTGTTTTGAGGCGGCCCGTTATGGGATTGATCGTCTGAAAGAGATTGTGCCCATTTGGAAAAAGGAAATCCACCCAGATGGCGCGGCATGGGTTGAAGGAAAATATCAGCCAAAGCCGGAAGACACACTCAAGAATTAATTCACGCAAGTGTCCGTTTCACTTTCTAAATTTTGTGAAGGAAAAAAGTGGTAATTCGTACAAACTGCCTGAGGCGTGCTATATTGGAGAATGATGCACGTATCCGGTATACTACCCCGCTGTGGGGAGCTAATTCATTTTCCTCCCATCATGCCGTGATATTAAGGGTAAAAAACACTCGTGGCAAGAAAAACGCTTGGTAAATATGAAGTCATAGAACGGTTAGGCCGGGGTGGGATGGCAGAGGTCTACAAGGGCTATCACGCCGCGCTTGACCGCTATGTTGCCATCAAACTTCTACACCCTTTCTTGGCAGATGACCCTGAATTTAAAGATCGTTTTGAAAAAGAAGCCCGCAATGTTGCCAAGCTGCGCCATCCAAACATCGTGCAGGTTTTTGATTTTGAATATGATCAGCATGGCGAAAGTTATTATATGGTCATGGAGCTTATCAATGGCCCTACGCTAAAGGATAAGCTATTCGAATTGGCTGCCAGCGATCAACGCTATCCACTGCAAGAATCCGTTCGAATCATCAGCGATACAACCAACGCCCTATCGTATGCTCACAAGCGCAATATGATTCATCGGGATGTAAAACCCGCCAACTTGATGTTAGATGAAGATGGTCGGGTGGTTCTAACCGACTTTGGCATTGCGAAGATCGTCACCGGGGCACAATTTACAGCCAGTGGCGGTATGGTGGGAACACCCGCTTATATGGCTCCCGAGCAAGGTCTCGGAGAAGCAGGCGATGAGCGCTCCGATCTTTATTCGGTTGGTGTTATCATGTATCAAATGGTGACAGGTCGCCTCCCTTATGATGCGGATACCCCCCTAGCCATTATCTTGAAACATCTCAACGAACCCGTGCCTGACCTTCGCAAAATTGAACCCGGACTGCCCGATTGGGTGGTACAGGTGACATCGAAAGCAATGGAAAAAGACCCCGAAAAACGGTACCAATCAGCGGAGGAGTTTTTAGAGGATTTACGTCGCGGAATTGGCGGGCGGACATTAATCGGCGATGTCAAAACGCCCAATTCAGTCTCTATGGGTGATTCAATTTCCGCCAGTATATTATCTACTGGCAGCAACCCGCTGGCTGTGATTAATGAGGCGACGGAACAAGACAAACGTCGCGTCACCGGGTCGCACCGTACCGTTCTGGATCCTAACCGTCCAAGAGCCGGCCAAGCGCCTAACCCACCTACACAAACACCGCGCACAATGACAACCGGGGGAGCACGCAATCTGAATCCTGCGACCACCACCGGACGTACCAAACTCCCAGAGCTAACCCCAACCCGCCAGAAAAGTCGCGGCTGTGCCTCGGTTGCTATCACGGTACTGTTTATGTTAGTGCTGTTGGGAGGAATACTAGGCCTCATCATCACAGGGCAAAATGGAGATGGCCCACTCGCAGGGTTTTTTGAAAACGGGGATACGGATACGCCGACCACCAAAATCGCGTCGGAGAACGCCAGCGCTACGCTGCCCGTCTTGCCGTCCAGTGAACCCAGTATTACACCAACACCCAGCAATACCCCCACTCCAAGCAAGACCAGTACACCAACCAACACCGCAACTGCAACTGCAACTGCAACTTCGACAGCGACCAATACCTTCACGCCGTCCTCAACCCCCACCAACACAGCAACCACTTCTGCCAGCAGCACCCCGACGTCAACATCGTCCCCAACTTCAGCGGTGCAGTTTACGCAAACCGCACGAGTGCAGATGTTTGCAAGTCAGACGGCTGCCTTAATCCAAACCGCAACCGCCGCAACGCCTACCCTAACCGTCGAAGAACTGCTTGCTCGGTGTGATTTAGATTACGCCATTATAGAGCCGCGTGAATTGGATACGGCCCCCTCCCTGCGCGACATTGTGAATCCACGTCTAGTACAGGCCCGTTCAGAGTTTACGTTTAACTTGGTGATCGAAAATGCCAGCACATGCGACTGGCCTAGCGATGCAGGGCTAGAATTTTTCTTTATCAGAGATACTACTACCCTAGAGATAGATTATGGCCCTTTGAGCCAAGAATGCAGTTCGCGGGATCGCATCTTCACGGATGTCAACTATACCAGCCCGACCCGCCCACGTATTTTCTTAGAGGGGCCAGTCGCACGAGGTGATTCATTGACCATCCCCATTACGGGCCTCGCCTCAAACCGCTACGGTTGTTATTTCGGGGTATGGCAACTGCAATTTGCTGATTATGGAGTGCCTGTCGGTGACCCCATCATTATGCCTATTCAGGTCTTCGGCGGGGAATAAGCGAGCCAATACAACCAACAAAAATCAAAAGGGCAGAGGTCTATCCCCCTGCCCTTTTTGTTTAGCGGATTCCATCTGGTCTAGTTTACGTTTAAGAGCGGCTCGGCCCGGATGATGAGCCGATCAGCATAAACCCCACGCGCAAAATCCCAGTTGGTACAGGTTAACAACGTCAACACAGGGTCAACCGTAGGATGGGTCACTTCAATCGCCGTTGCATTCACAGTCATGACTTCGGTGACGCGGAAGGCATATTTGTAAGGGCCATCGTAGACATAAATATCATCACCCACCTCAAGCTCATTTAGACGTTTAAATGGGCCGGGGTCGTCATTGGCAAGCTGGACATGCGCAACCAACACGGTATTACCCCATGTGGGTGCCATCCATGTTGTTTTTTCTAGCCAACCAACGCTGTGTCCCAGATTGCTCACATCCCACGCAGCATCTGAATAGGGTAGCTCCACAATCGGCACAGGATCGGTGAAATTCAGTTTTGGAATGTCTATCCGCCGATCACCCGAAGGGGTCGGGGGGATATACGGTGTTGGCGATGGACGCAGTGTTGGTGGTGCATCTAGGGGCGTGGGAGCCACTGGGCTTCCCAGTGACTCCCCGGTTGCCAAAGGCGTTAAGGTCGGTGCGCGGTCAAGTGTTGGCGAAGCGGTTGGAGTGACACCCGGGGGGAGCACCACTTGGGGTGTCCCCGTAGCATCATCTTTCTCATCTCCACTACCCACCAAAACGAGGGCGCCCGCAATAGTTGCGATAATGAGTACGGCGAGACCACCCAAGAGCCATCGTTGCCGATTGATCTGCCCGGTACTCAAGAGGGCCAGCAGACCAAGCATTAACAACGGGGCCACTCCAAAAGGGCGGCTTGCAACTCCTGCCACCCCCTGAGTCGCTATGTCGAGATCGGCGGATTCCGGTTCACCCTGCCCTGTTGTGGGTAAGGCTTCGGCATCTGCTCCGATGGGCAGTTCAACACTCGCGCAGACCTGTGTACGACCTGTCACCGCCGCACAAGCATCATTGGTGATCAGCGACGGTATTGAAACATCGTCGTTCACGCGGGCAATAATTACCACCGTGATACGTTGACCGGGGTTCAATTGCCCCGTCGTAACCGTGATAAGTTGTCCACTGACCACCGACGCCCCAACCGATGTCGTCGCATTATTGATCGTCAATTCGAGCGGCATATTATCGGTCACCGTGACGTTTGCCATGGCCGTTGTGCTGCCATTCGTGATGGTAACAGTGAAGGTGACATCCTGACCGGGTAATGCCGATTCGGGCGTCACAGTCTTGGTGATCGTCGGGTCAAGCGCATTCGGATCAAGCGGGTTGCCGTCCGGGTCGGTGGTGGCAATCGTCGCGGTTGGTGTAATTGCTCCGGGGGTTATTGGAGTCGCCGTAGCAATCGCACTGCTGTTGATACGGAATTCCAACAGTTCAGTATCGGTGGCGGTCGCTTGGGTAGTGCCGGCCCGTCCAGTAGCTGTCAGGGTAGCGCGGAACGAACCAATACGATCAGCGACCCAATAGCCTGTCGCAGTAGCAACTTCACCCGGATTCAACGTGCCATCAGCGTCATTGATGATCATCGTGATGGTCGGAAGTGGTGTCTGATTGTGCCCACCCGTCAATACGATGCCACCATTGTCTCCAACCGCATTGGTGAAGGTCAACTGCGTGAGTTGGAGTGTCGCGGTGAGATTGGTCAGCACCTGTGTACCGCTGTTTTGGATACTGGCGGTAAACACAATTTGATTTCCAACCGCTCCCGGATTTGGATTAGCAGCCAGACCGAAGGCATTGATGGCGGGGACGACGGGTTGGTTGACTGTTATCTCCACCGTATCCTGATTCGCAATTTCAAAGGCCGGCGCTGTGGCAGGAGCAACAGGTTGATTGCTCCACAGCGTAATGCCAACCAAGAAGGTAATCGTCGCTGGGTCAGCCTGATCTATGATGTAAGTCAACTCATCATTCGTCAGGGCCGGGTTATCAAAGGCCAATGTGCATGTTGCACCGGGAGCGAGTGAACCGCTGCTAAAACAGACCGTGTTCAAAGCGGCGTAGAGATCACCTAACACATCAGGTGCAGTCGGGTTATCCAAACGTCCAGTCGTCACCGGGTCTTGGTTTGCTGGCGGTAAGAAGAGCAGTGATGTACCCGTATTGGTTAAGGTCAGCGTGAAATTGACCGTATCGCCAATATCCGCCGCCGTTGGATCAGCCGTCAACTCGACTGTAAAACCGAGATCGTAAACTGGGAAGTCGGCTGTTGCATCATCGCTGATACTGACACCCTGTACGAAGCCTGTTGCGGCCACATCCACTGTTGCAAGTGGTGCGAGGGCCACCGTTGGCGTGTAGTTGAGGCACGTCACCCGGATAGTCGCATTCGGGTTCAGCGTCCCATTGAACGTGATAGGATTCGGATTCGGGGGCAGTGAGTATTGGAACCCACCTGTGCAAACCGCCGTTCCGTCAACCAACATTTCCGGCACAATGCCAGTGACCTGTAACGAGTTGCTGGAATTTGTAATATCGAACGAGATATTGACTGCATAACCAGCCCCTACTCGCCAAGCCGTGATATTGGTGCCCGGGGTCGCGGTGAAGGCCGAGGTCGGCGCACTGACCGTCAAGGGCGGCTGAATCAACGTGTTGATCGTTGCCGTATCTACGGGTGTAACAGCCGCACCAATATACGCCTCAATGACGTGCGTGGCGGTGCTGCCTGCTGCTGCCGTTGTGGAAATATCACAGGTGGCTTGGGCCGTCATTTCCGCAGCTACAGCTAGGCTGGCAGTTCCGAGCCAGAGCGGATTAGAGCCGAAATCAACAGCCGACCACGCACATTGTAAATCGTTGGCCGGGTCATGATCCAACCGAACATCCAAGACCGTTGCGCCGCTGACATTACGAACATGATAGGTGTAGGTGACAAGGCCACCCGGCACGCCAACCGTTGGATTCGTTTCCACTTGGGAAATGATGATCGCCGCGGTGGGGTCAGAGACAACCGGAATCGAGATAGTTGCCGTCGCGGTGTCACCGGAGGCCATATTCGCTGTCCAGATGCCGTCAATCGGGTCTGGAGTACCCGAATAAGTGTAAGTAGGGGCACAGGTAAACGCCAGAATTTCACCGGGGTCGAGGGTCGCGTAGGCGGGTGCGGTTGGGACGGGGCTGTACGCCATACAGAGCGGCGTCGGGCTGTTGTCCAAGATACCTGTAATCGTTTGGGCCGTCGTCCCGATATTTTGCAGCGTAAAGTTGAACTGCACGGGTACGGGCGTACCGGTATAGACTACAGGATTCGGAACCGCCGTCACATTAAACACCAAGTTTTGGCCGGGTTGACGGACATTAACATCACGCGACACTGTTTGCGCCAGCGCCACATCGCCAACACCGTCAAATTGTGAGCCTGTTGCGGTCACCGACATCGTATAGACGGGTACATCTGTCGCAAACAACTCGACGTTTAAACGAGCCGTTTCATAACATTCGCCGGGGTCAAGGCTGAAATCAAAGCCGGGCAACGTTATCGGGCCGAGATTGTCCGTCAATGTGATGCTGGTGATCGGCTGATTGTTCGGCGGGGTAGGCGTACCGTCGGCCAAATTACAGATGCGATAGGTAAAGGAGACAATATCGCCCACCAGCGCATCCAATACACTCGGCGTGTTGGTCACCAACAAATTACCGTCGGGGATATAGACCGCCACTGGGCCAGCCTGTACCGTCGTCACCACACCGTTGACCGTTCCCGTGACCGTCACCGTATTGAGGATGGGGTTCGACGGAATCGGCGCACCAACCACATACGCGAAGGTACGAGTGAGGGACTGCCCCGCAGCGAGTGTTGAAGGCCAAGCCGGAGAAGTCCAAGCTGGCAGGTTTTGCAGCAAGGGATCCGTGACTGTCAGTCCCGTGATCGCATCACCGCTGTCATTGGTGATCGAGATGGTGTAGTTGACTGTATCGCCCAACGATGCATAGTTCGTGTCGGCGGTCTTGGTCACAGCCAGTCCATTCATTGAACGAGTCACCGTCCAACTGCTTTGGGCTGTTATCTGATTGCCTTGCAAGATACCTTGGGCAATCGCGGCAAAGACCATCGTATTATCGGCAGGCGTCACCGTGTATTGGAATCTAAACGGTGCCGAAGTCGTACCGGGTGCGAGATCAAACGCGACTGGGTTCAAGAAATTGGGGCTGTAGAATGGCACCCCCACATTGATAAACGAGATCGTCTGAGTGCTGCTAAGGTTCTGTACCAAGACAGTGAAGTTCAGCAAGTCGCCAACCTGAGCGGTGGAGCGACCACTATCCTCGGTAATCAGCACCGCGAGTTCACCCAACGCTACAGGAACCGAAACACTATCCGAGCTTGAAATTGGGGAGCCATTCGATTCAGCGTTTACCGTCACGGTATTGACCACATTGGTCAACGCGGCGGAAACTGGAGCACCTTCATAGACCCACGTGACCACATCTCCCGGGCCAAGTGTAGCAGGGCCAGCAGCCCATACCCCCTGCAAAGTATCGGTAACTTCAACGTTGATCACCGTAACTGTCGCGGAAGGATTGGCGATAGTGACTTCATACCAAATCGTTCCGCCGGGGCGAACCGCTGCCGGGGTATTGACTGGGCATGGATTAAAGCTGGCGGGTGGCGTTCCAGTTCCACTTGTGTCCACACAAGCACGCTTGGTAATTTGCAGTGCTGTGGGTAGGACAATAACTTGCGTTGTATCGCTGCGAATAGGGGTGAAATTGCTGGTTGTAGATTCACGTCCTCGGGCATCCACTCGATTGATCAACAAAGCACCATCGCGTGCATAGTTGGCCTCGAATGAATAGGACGCGATCATGAAGGTTTCATTCACCTCCAATTCGGGAGTATCTGTCGGGTCTATCAGATCATCTGTGTCAAAGGCATTCACCAGTTGCTGCCACGCATTATTCTGGTACATCGGGTCACGCCATTCGATCATATCCAACGGTGCATCGCCTGTGTTTGTGACAGTGATGCCGTAGTAGTAGGTGACACCCTCATTGATCGAAGTGATAATTTGTGGGTTGGCGCACACCAACGGGTCGCAGTCATACGCCTGTTTTTCAACCACGATACCCAGATTGCGCACATCTACCGAGCCGCTAGTGCTATCCACCAACGGTCTATTTTGAACGCCGGGGTCAACCGTCGCATAAACCCGCACGGTATTGACATACTCACTGGCAGGGGCCGGATTCGGTATCACGAGCGATACCGTAGCGCACGCCACATCACCGGGCTGCAACACAACAGGCAGGTTGCTCGAAGTCCCTGTCACACCACATGAAGTCGGCGACTGATCGGTTGAATTGATGCGGACACTCGGGACTGAGAACGCAGGTGTCACCGATGGGGGTGGTGGAACATCCACGATTTGGTCAAGGCGCAGCGGTACATCACCCGTATTTTCAGCGATGATACGATACGTTACCGTGTCGCCAATAGCCGCACTACCAACACTTGGAATCTTGTCCAAGAACAAACCGGGAACCAAGATGTCCACGATGGCGGTGTCTGAACCCTCATTGGGCAGGGGCACCAGTTGTCCACCATTGGAGATTTCCCCAATAGCAAATGCCGTGTTGATATAGGGATCAAGCGCTGGATTGGCTCCAATTTCAGTGGCATCCGGCATCGTAATGGTGTATTGACAGACCAGCGTACCCACATTTGCCACAAGGGTCACCGACTCGTTTGCAGTTTGGCGGAAGCACTCGGTCATTGGCATGAAAGTGCCCGGAGGCAGTCCACGATCTAGGTTGTATTCCTCGTCGCGTACCCGCACATTGGCAACATCCACATCGCCGATATTGACGACCGTAACTGTGTAGGTCACATTAGCACCCGCTGGGGCCGTCGCGGGGCCATCTTTAATGACCAGCAACTGTGAATCCGTAATCGCTACCGAAGCAAAGGTCTCATCGGTGGGTTGAATCGGATTACTATTGATATCCAACAGGACATCCCAGTTAGCGGGAACCGTGGGGCTGCCATTCGCATCATAGAGCACTGCGCGAACACCTGCTGTATTAATCAACGGGTTCGGGTCAATGTCCTGAACGGTGTAGAGATACCGATAGGAGGCCGATTCATTTTCAAAGAGTACCCCCGGGCGATTGTTGTCGGGCCATGTCCACCCATAGGGATCAAGGCCATCCGCAATATCATCGAAACGAATTGAAGGCAGCGCCGGATTACACACCGCCAAGTTCGCGGGTGGTATGTTCACGGGTGGTGTCGCCGTGTTACCACAGTAGCTGGCACCGGCCAGTGGCCCACCGAGGAGCGAATCCCAAACGTCATCGAGCAGCAGTGTGGCATCGCGGGTGGGGTCGGTGTTCACATTTTGAATGTAAAGCGTGTATTCAACCACATCACCCGGGAACGAGACCGTTGGCGTCGCCAGCTTGAAGATCCTAACGTTCCCATCCTGAACATCTACCGTAGCCACCACCTGAAGGGTAAATGGCGTTGCAGGAGCGTTGGGGGGCGCAGGAGCTACCGACTCGGCTGCGACTTGTAGGGTGTGAATCAGCGGATCCACCGTCCGATCAACTTGATGCGGAATACAGAGTGTCACCTGTTCACCGGGCGCGAGTTGACGAGACGGCAGTTGGGTGCCTAGCTCCGTGTTTATCTGAGGCTGCAAGGACACGCCGTTGTTCAAGCTCGCTTGGTCTATCACCAAGTTACGGAAATTCAGCCCCAAGCTGGTATTTTGCAAGAGGATGCCGTAGTAGATCGTTTGACCATCCGTAGCCTCTGGAGCACCATCTGGAGTACCGGGGGGTACAAGGTCAGGCAAGAGAGCCGCTGGGTCAGGATCATCAAGCAGGGTGTCAAGATCAGGGCCATCAATGCGCGGGCACGTTGGGTCGCCAAACACAACCATTTCGAGCAAGAGTTCTGGCACATCCACATTCAAGCGAATGCTGGTAGTCGAATCTGGCAGGAGTTCACCGTTAAATGAAAACACACCGCGTGCTGTACAGTCTATGGTGATGGTCGGTTCGCTCCAACCTGCGGGAACTAGGTAGGAGACGTTGATCGAAAACTGACGATTAGCGGGTGTCAGGTCGAGCGGCGCAGGCACACCCGCCGATGAGTTGGTTAGAATTACATTCCCTGCTTCATCCACTACCGTAAACTGGATAGCGGTGATATCGAAATCCGTGCTGCCGTTAACCAGTGTCACGAGAATATCCACCAAACCTCCCGCAGGAACGTCTGTTTGGCTCGGCACCATGATACAGGACAGCGGGCTGGCCGTTCCAATAGACGCTTCGGCTGTATTCGACAGTAAAGCGTTTGGCCCAGTTGCCATGGGGACAAAGAACGTGCCGGGCGGGCCAACATTGACGGTGCCGGGGGCAGCCGAAGTCGGGCCATTGAGCGGATAGTAATACACTGTGGCTTCGTTAGTCAGCGTCGGCGGATCGTCTGCTTGAACGATATAGTTTTGCTGACCATTCTGAAGCAGCACGGCGCTGTTATCATCGCTACCGGGCGGTTCTTCTCCCAATTCCTCCAAGATGCCGGATTGACCATCGGGACTGGCGGAGGTGAAATCCATCACCAATGGGGATTGGCTCAGAAGGTCATCTACCACCTGCGTGACTTGCATATCCGAGACTTGACTGACATTAAAAAGCTGGATGTCATAGGTCGCCGCGTTGCCGGGGAAGACCAATGACGGAGTCACGTTCTTTTCAATCGTCACCGGGTTGGGTGAGTCGAAATACCACAGAATGTCGAATTCGTCGCAGTTCGGTGGTGGATTGGCGATACTGACATGAGTTGTAAAGAAAATACGCTGTGGGTCTGTACCATCCGGATAATCTTCCGGACGCAAAATCACGTCGTATTCATAAACTGCGAACCCGTCTACAGGAATCACTCCCGGTTGGGCTGGATCATCCCAGGTAAAGGACTGCGGATAGGTTGGATAAGCAGTCGAATTGGCGGGCAAACCATTTTCACGGTTATACATCTCATCTTCCGCTGTGAGTAAGGTAATCGGCACATTGGAGATGTTGATGATAAAGAACGTAAACCGCTGACGTTCACCCAGTGTGAATTGGGCATCGGTATCGCTAAACGGATCACCGGGAATATCGCCATAGAAACCCAACATCCCCAGTGGGCAGGTAATCGCCACCGTCGCGGCAGCAGTAGCGCTCACAATCAAGCCACTTTGAGCCGTCCCCGTAACCGTGACATCATTACGATAGGAGGTATCTGGGAACTGACCACCGGGAGGATTTCGCTGATACGTTCCACTGGCCGGACTGGTCGGATTTGACGGTGCAAGCAACCGATAAAGACCGGGTGCCACCGGGGGCACAGTCGGATCTGTCGCATTTGTAACTAGCCCCGTCCATGAGGGGTCAATAGTGAAATTGGGAGGCTGTAACGTGCTTGGGTCTAGTTCCGGTTGAATGACATCCGTAAAGCCATTCGAGGGGTTGAAATCCACGTATTGATACATGGATTGATTATAAATCTCGACGGTGTATTCGATTGGCTCAGTCGCAACTGCACTACCCGGGCCAAGCTTCAAGACACGCAGATGAGGCACTTCGCGGATGCCCCATGTTACCACTGAGATGAGACGCTGAGTCGGGTCAATCACTCGATTCGCTACTGCCAACACCTGCATCTGGAAATCACCTGCTGGCATGGTCGTTGCATAGGTGAAGTAACATGTCCCAGAGATGATCTCATTCGGCTGCATGGTGTTGGGGCCTGTCGGATTCACGGCTCCACCGCCGCTTAACCCCGTAACGGTACACAATTCGTAATAGTCATTGAAACCAAACGCCCCAACTTGATAATACCCCACTTGCGGTGTCACACTGTTTTCAAGCAGGTTGACAATGTACACATTCTCCAACACCGTGTTGGTTTCATTCTCAAAGGTAAACTGGAATGGCACATTCGCATCACCGCGCACCAAACTCGTGATCAAATCTTGAGCACGATCGGCTGGCGACACTAAAGTATTGAGTGGGCCAGTGAGTGTACCGGGAAGTTCGCTTGAGATAAGCGGGAACTGAAGGAGTGTCCGAAGAACGATATTCTGACCTTCAGCGTCTATACCAGTCAGGATGACCTGCACTTGGAACGGATTAGTGTAACTCCCCGCATCGGCTGCAAGCAACGTCAGGTCGAAATAATCCGTCCGCGTCTGGAAAGGTGTAAACACACTCCCTTGATCCATAAAGTTAACAGAGTCAGTCGGGAATGTCGCATTACACGTCATCGGGTAGCCACCCACGCAGTAAACTAAATTTGGGGGTTGGATTGTAAATTGGACACCACCCACGTTGGTCGCTACGTAGGTAAAGCGATACGTAATCTCGGGTGGCGGATAGAGACCATAGGCGACAATCGCATTATCACTGACCCGGCGTGCCTGAATGAATGCCGAAATTTGGACGTCTGAAATATCCACCGAAACCGTTGTGCGGTCAACCAGCGGCGTGCTCAAGACGGCACAGGTTGGGCTACCCTGTTGTGGCGCATACACCTCGAAAACAATGTCCAACGGGTCAGGGGTTGCGGCGTTCACCAAATAGGTCACACCTGTAAAGTCGGCTGAAGCCGACGGAGCCAATGTTCCCGCAGGTCCGGGCCATGTAATGGTGTTCGCTGGCAACACAAAGGGATTACCGGGTGTCAGCAGGCCTGTAATTGGATTACGAACATACTGCCGAATCTCAATACCGCATATGTCCAAAGCCGACTCATTTGTAATCGTCCCGCTGAAATAGAGGGTATCACCACGAAGGGCTGCTTCTGTATCAGAGACAGGACCATCACCGGGCCGATAACGTAACGCCGTAATGGATACATTGGGATTTGTGAGGTCAACGACTAACAATGCCTCAGCAAAAACCGCCGTGTTGTTGGGCCGGAAAGCCCGTACTCGCACCCGTTGGAAGATAGGATCAGGTGGGAACGAAGCGGGTACTGTATAGGTGAACGTTGAGGCCGATTCACTCGGCGCATCGCCATACAGACCGGGCAAAATCAATCCAGCGCCAATGACAGAATTGACATAAGTCGGCGCAGGGGCATTTACATAGGTCGGGTAGTTAGCGACGTATTGGAGATCATGGAGATTGATCGTACCTCGATTGTCGTATAGGGTCGTGAAAACCAAAACACTACCGGGTTGAGGAGGCGGAGTATTGCTATTGAGATCATAGGGAATTCCATCCACCGAACGCAACACCAGCGTGACCTGTAGATCCTCCGAAATCACTCGAATCGAAGCCGCCGCAGTGTCTGTAACAGTGTCGTTAACTCCCGGCAAATTGAGATGAGCCGTCACCGTCACTGTATTGACCAGCGTGGATGGGTCATTAGCTCTAACCGTATAAGAGGTCGTCAGGACAATCTCTTCACCCAGCAGTGGGCCATCCCCGTCCGGGTCCTCCGCCAGCGTAGTATTCAGTGGAATCACTAAAGGTCCCGTTAGGCTATCAATCGCCGAAATTTGATTGAGGGGAATCTCACCAGTATTGCGAATGGTGACTTCATAGGTAACTGTACCACCAATCGAAACCCCTTGTCCCGGAGTAGCGGGGGATACAATCACCTTTGTAACGGTAACCTCAGGAATACGGAGAGTAACGGGCGGGGCCACTACATGAAATGTTTCACTAAAGCCGACTATATCGGTTAGTATGACATCGCCCTCAAACACAAATTGACCGGTAACCGGATCCGCGAGAGCCGTGTCCATTTCAACTCGGAAATAGCAGTAATAAACCCCGCTTGGCCCATCTGTCTGTATGGGCGGATTCAAAGCCATGTTATCAATCTCAGTGGCCGTGAATGGGTCCGGGCCATCATACCAACCATAGGGGTTCCCGTCATTAAATGTGCCACTCGCACAATCGGGAAGAGATGCAGGATCACCAGCAGCAGCCACGATGTCTTGTGTTGTTGCAGGGGCAGCGGGGCGGTTCACCTCTAGAATATAGGTCACAAATTGGTCAGGGTTAGCAAATACGGGCGGATCAATGGTGGGTTCGATAAAGGTCAATTGGGCACGGGGTCCCCGAACCTGTACCGCCGTCCCTTGATTGTCCAATGGAGCGCTGATCGTCGGCCCAATCGCCCCGGAGCACGAGCTACCGTTTAGGGCACCGGGCGTACAGGAATCCATTGTCCAAATCATTTGGAAACGAATTAACCCCGTCACATTTGACACTTGATCAGCATCAAAAAACATGAATCCCCAAGCATTTTGACCACGATTGAGAACACCGGGGGTTCCACTTGACCAAAATAGATTAGCTAAGGGATCAGCGGTAGGAATACTTGGGGTGCCAGTAATATTCCACATCTGCCTATACAATGTATCGCGGTCACGGACTTCAAGTTCTCGCAACACAACATCGTGACCACCAACCGCGCAGTTCGGATTACCATTTTCCGAAGTGTTCTGGATTGAAAAATACAGAACGAGTCGCTGGTTTAATGTCACAAACGGCGGGTCGCCGACAACACTCGTAATATCTTGGTTAATCCAGGCCGGGTCCTGCACGTCACCATTAGCGACGGGATAGAACTGGGTTGGGTAAGTACCGGGACCGCCATCAATGAAAATCGTCCCTTCGAAACTCACCATACACTCTACATCTGGCGGCGCATAGGCCGGACGACCGGGGGCTGTCGGGTCGGTGTCACCTCCTCCTGAACTGGTTTCGAGGAGTGAGGACGAAGTGCTTTCCACAGGTTTGTCTGTGTTTGCAGCTTCCGCCTTATCCGAGGTGCTAACAGGGCTTAATTCCTGTGACATTAGGGAAGGCATGAAGCTCATAATCAAGGTCAGAATAATGACCAGATGATATGTCCTATGTAGGACGCGCTTCCTCATAAGTGCTTTCTCCGATGGTTATTCGCCATATGGCGATCTGCCGATGAAATATCCTAGAGCGAAGCAGAAAACAATGAATAAGAATCAAATCATTAACGATTCTTCGCCCAAGAATTAATTAGACTCTCATCCAATCTTCATTATAAACGTGAATTGAACGATTCGCTGTTTTAGAATTGTTTTAGGCGACTTGTTAAGCAATGTCAAATGTTAATTTTTTGTTGTGCCATGTATAGAATATTCTAACAATTCAATCAAAATGGCTCTAAATACAGCAGAACACATGTTTCAAATACCTCTTCGTGCGATTCTGAATTTTGTAAATTTTTATTCTGCACACAAGATAGTTACAATCCTCACGTCGGGTTGGGGAGGTGAGAGATTCAATAGTCAAGCAACCCTTCCAAATATCCATTGGTAAATACTGTAACGTTTCCACAAGGCCACAAGACTAATCTACATCCTAGTAGATTAGCCCATACCCATCAGATTCCAAGAAAGGGATTCGCATGTTTAAGAAACATAATAAAAAGCATCGTGTTTCGATCACTCAATCTGGACTTTCCCGCCGCGATTTTCTCCGCGTCAGTGGTTTTACCCTAGCCGCCACCACCCTGCCCCTCCCGTTCAACAATCGCATATCAAACGTATGGCAGCAACCTTCCCGTAATGGTTTATTGCGGCGTCAAGCGAGCGGCACTTTGCGTGTAGCATGGCCCGCCCCTGTCACTCTTGATCCAGCTAAAGCCTCCGCCGACAGTGAAATCGCCTTCTTGAATGCTGTCTATGATTACCTGATTGATACCAACGACAAGGCCGAACTCATGCCTCGACTGGCGGAAAGCTGGACGGTCAGTGAAGATGGATTGGAATACACGCTGAAATTGGTTGAGGGTGCAACCTTCCACGACAACAGTCCTTTTTCGTCAGCGGATGTGGTCTATACCTTCAACCGCCTCAAAGACCCGAATATTTCCAGTGCGGTTGACTTGTTTACCGTGGTGGATGAAATTGTGGCCGTTGATCCAACCACAGTAGCCTTCCGGCTCAACAAAACCAACCCGGATTTTCTCTATAGTCTCTCGGATAACCGCACCCTGATTCTCAAGGACGGTACAGAAGACCCCACCGCCGATTTTAATGGGACTGGGGCTTTCAAATTGGTTGAATATCGCCAAGAAGACCGCGCAACCTTTGAAGCGAATCCCAATTATTGGCTGGCAGGTGCGCCGGGGGTTGCCAATCTTGAGTTCATCTTCTTTAGCGATGAAGATGCGCGTGTCAATGCCCTACGCGACGAATCCGTTGAAATTCTGCCACGCATGGCAAACGAAACCTTCCTTGCGCTGCAATCTGAGGGATCATACAAGACCTACGACATCGCCACCAACGGCTATGATGCAGCGCGTCTGCGCTTTGACCGGGGCGTCGGCACGGATCCGCGTGTATGGCAGGCCTTTAAACTCGCCACTGACCGCGCTGAGATTTTTGATAAGGTGACGCTGGGTTTTGGGGCAGAGGGGAAAGACACCCCTATTGGCCCACTCTATGGCATGTATTTTGACCCTGATCTCAGTGTTCCCGCACGCGATCCGCAAGCAGCACGCGACTTGTTAACCGCAGCGGGCTATCCGGACGGTCTCGATTTACCCTTCTATTTCCCCACTGCCCCCAACCGTCAGCAGTTGGCTGAAATTTTGCGCTCCCAATGGCAGGATGCAGGCATTCGGGTCGAATTGAACCCGCGTGAAGAAGCCGTTTATTATGCAGACGGCCCCGATAGCTGGCTCGAAGCCGATTTGGGCATTACGCCTTGGGGATCACGCCCCACCCCACAGTTCTATCTGGATGTTGCGCTCAAGACCGGAGCGGTTTGGAATGAAGCCAAGTTTTCGGATGTGGAACTCGACGCGCTGATTGATTTGGCAGGTTCTTCCCTTGATCAAGAAGAACGGATAGAGGCCTATCGTCGAATTCAAGCAGTGCTGATCGAACGTGGCCCACTCATTATCCCCTACTTCTTTGCCAGCCTAACTGCGACCAGTGAATCGGTTGAGGGCATTACCCCCCACCCCTTCCCCGGTCGCATGGATTTGCGTTTCGCAACTGTCGGCTAAAACTTTATGGGGCAGGCTCATTTGTCTGTCCCATTTTCTCTTAATTTTCTTATGTTACATCAAACTGGTAGGTAAAATTTGACTGCGGTCAAGGTGAGTCAACCGCCCTCCCAGATTATGCGCTCCGTGCGGGGGCTTATCTCGGTGCCTTTTCCACTAATCGGAATGCTAGTCTTTTTGGGGTTCTTAATACTGGCAATCTTTGGTTCCCAAATCGCTCCCTATGAGTTCGACAATCAAGATTTTGATGCCCGGCACCCCCCCGACTGTGGGCTAGGTGTCCTCAATCCCTTCCGCGACGGCTGCGATCATCCATTTGGCACAGATAATCTAGGGCAAGATGTCTATAGTCGGGTGATATTGGGTACACAGGAGGTCTTTAGGCTTGCGGGTTTAGGAACACTTCTAGCTGTTTTAATCGGTACGACCATTGGTTTGATTATCGGCTATGAAGGTGGCGTCGTAGATGAAATCATCGCTCGGCTGCTGGATAGCTTTCTTGCCATGCCTGCCCTGTTATTGGCCCTTGTATTGTTGGGTTCACTGGGGGACGCCGAAAACAGTCTGTTCTTAGTTCTCATTATCGTATATGCCCCCATCGTGGCCCGTGTGGTGCGCAGTAATGTACTCGAAATCAAAACACGCGGCTTTGTGGAAGCGGCTCAATTACGGGGTGAATCCCGTTTTTATATTTTGTTTCGTGAAATCCTGCCTTCCGTCATCCCAGCACTGGTTGTTGAGGCCTCGCTACGTTTTTCCTATGGCATCTTCTTGGTCGCATCGCTGGGATTTTTAGGTATCGGCACCCATCCCCCTACTCCCAATTGGGGCTTAATGGTGAGTGATGCGCGTACTTGGTACAGCATCGCCCCTTGGATGTTGGAATATCCAGCAGGCGCGATTGTCGTCTTAGTCATCGCAGTCAACCTGATGTCGGACGGCATCCGTAAACTTGTTCAGCGCAACAGCTAGGAAGATTGGTTATGATAATCCGCCAAGCCACTTCGGATGATACCCATTTACTTGCCGAATTGAGTACCCATGTTCAGCAGGTACATGTGCAAGCCCGTCCGCGCACCTTTCGGCCCGCCGAAGTCACCGAGGACTTGACTAAATTTTATGCAGACCTCCTACCCCAACCTGACAATTATTTTTTTATTGTCGAAGAGGGGAGTACGGCAGTAGGTTACGTTTTCGTGAAGCACATCAACCGCCCTGTAAATCCCTATACTTATGCCGATACCTTTCTCCATATTGACCAGATTTCGGTCAACCCAGATGCACGCGGCAAGGGATATGGCAAAGCCCTTATGCAGGCCGTTTATGATTTAGCTACGCAGCATGGCATTCGGCGGATTACTCTTGATGTTTGGCACTTTAACACAATCGCCATCGAGTTCTATCACAATCTTGGCTTCACACCATTTATGCAACGGATGGAAATTTTCCTTGACGAATCAAACTGATACGCCAGTCTTGGAAGTTCAAAATTTGCATGTCAGCTATCGCGCCAATCACAGTTGGTACGAAGCTATTCGAGACTTCGAGATCACGGTTTACCCCGGCCAAATCTACGGGGTTGTGGGCGAATCCGGCTCCGGCAAAAGCACTGCGATCAAAGCCATCATTCGCTATTTAGGCAAAGACGGCAAAATCATTGACGGTCAGATCCTATTAGATGGCGAAAACATTACCCGTAAGCCGCGCCGCCAAATGAAAAGGGTATGGGCTACTCGGATGCACATGCTTCCCCAAAATCCCTTTGTAGCGCTAAATCCGTCTATTCGAGTAGGTGAGCAAGTAGCAGAAACCATCCGGGTTAGGGATGGCCTTAGTCGGCGAAAAGCGCGTGAAAAAGCCATTTCCATGTTAGAGCAAGTGCGACTTGCCGATGTCAAAGAAGTCAGCCGTCGTTATCCCCACGAACTTAGCGGCGGGATGCAGCAGCGCATCGTTTTGGCGATGGCCTTCAGCGCAACTCCACAAATCTTGATGTTGGATGAACCCACCACCAGCCTAGATGTTACTACCGAAGCCATCATGCTCGATATTGTGCGTGAATTAATCCAGACTACACAGGCCGGAGCAATTTATGTCACGCATGACTTAGGGGTTGTTGCCCAACTGTGCCAACGGGTAGCGGTCATGTACGCCGGAGAAATCGTCGAGGATGCGTCTGTCCAAGATCTCTATGCCCACCCGCTGCATCCCTATACGATTGGCTTAATCGCGTGCGTGCCTCGCTTGGGTCAAACCAAACAGCAAGCAGCCCTCCGTACCATTCCGGGTCGTCCTCCATCTTTGCAACAGCGTGAACGCGGTTGTCAATTTGCCCCCCGCTGTCCGGTTGCATTAGAGAAGTGTTTTGTCGAACATCCTCCGTTAGAACAGGCGGCTAATGGGCACAAAATACGCTGTCACCGCTGGCAAGAAACCGCATCTAGCGAATTAGTGGTTGAACAAGCCTTCCAAAGTGGCCTCGAAGTTAGCGAACACCTTGAACGGGAGCAGCTTCTGGCAGTGGAAAACCTGACCAAACATTTCGACGTGCCGCGTGGCCTGCTAGACTTTTTGCAGGGCAAGCCCCCCACTACTGTTAAGGCAGTGGATGCTGTTAACTTAGGCATTCAAAAAGGCCGCACGCTGGGTCTTGTGGGTGAAAGTGGCAGCGGCAAAACCACCCTCGCCCGCATGATTGTTGGCCTAATCAGTCGTACCGATGGCACGATTGAATTAAACGGAAAGCCCATTGGAAATACCGTGCGTCAGCGCAGTCGGGATGCCCTACGCCAAATCCAGATGGTATTCCAGAATCCACAAGACTCATTGAACCCCTACTTGACCATCGGACAAGCCATCCGCCGTCCTCTCATGAAACTAGCAAAACGCAACCGCCACGAGGCCGAAAAAGAAGTCCGACGACTGCTAGTGGCAGTCAATTTGGACGAGAGCTATGTCAATCGTTTCCCCACCATGCTTAGTGGTGGCGAACGTCAGCGTGTCGCCATTGCCCGTGCCTTTGCTTCCATCCCCGAATTAATTGTCTGCGATGAACCTGTCTCAGCACTGGATGTCTCCGTTCAAGCCGCCGTTCTCAATCTTTTGGCTCGTCTTCAAGCCGAAAACGACACCTCCTACCTTTTTATATCGCATAATTTAGCGGTAGTTGGTTATTTGGCGGATTATTTGATTGTGATGTATCTAGGACAGATTTTTGAGGTCGGTTATGGGCATGATCTGTTCGCCCCACCCTATCACCCCTATACTGAGGCGCTCGTTTCTGCCATTCCGGTTCCCGACCCCACCCACCAAACCCAGCATATTCGGCTAAGTAATGACATTCCTAGCCCACGCAATTTGCCTACGGGTTGCCGCTTTCATACGCGCTGCCCCCGCAAACTTGGCGCGATTTGTGAACAAGAAGTCCCGCCATGGCAAGATGATGGCGACGGGCATTATATTCGCTGTCACCGCACAATTGAGGAACTAATCCTATTGCAGCAATCCGCCCCCCTGCCCCAAGCTGAGGAGGACTCATCATGTTGATGTTTGTACTTCGACGCCTGCTCTTTTTTCTAATTACACTGGTCTTCACTTCCATCCTGATCTTTTTGTTGACCCGCGTTTTACCCGGTGATGTTGCACGCATCAAGGCTGGGCGTGATGCCCCCCCCGAAGCCGTTGAGCAGGTACGCCAAGACTTAGGGCTTGATAAACCCCTGCCGGTGCAATATTTCGATTGGATCACGAATTTGGTGCGGGGCGATTGGGGGGACTCTTTTACCACCAATACCCCTATTTATCCCGATGTGCGTCAGCGGCTCGAAAATTCAGGGCGGCTTGCCATCTTGACACTGCTAATTGCGATTCCTATTTCGCTAGTGTTGGGTATCGTAGCGGCCTTGAATGAAGGAAATTTGGTGGATGGGTTGATTTCAATTTTGACTTTGGGGGTGGTCAGTCTGCCCGAATTTGTCACAGGCATCTTTTTGATTAACACCGTCGCGTTTAAATGGGCTAAAAACTGGGATTGGCTACCGTTTGAATTACGCGGAAGTGCTTCAGGATTCAAGCCAGAAATGTCATTTACGGAATCCCTGCCCTATCTCACCCTGCCCGCCATCGCCGCGACGTTTGTCCTTTTGGCCTATGTAACTCGTCTAACACGCGCAGGGGTCATTGAAGAACTCAAACGCGATTACGTGCGTACCGCTGAACTCAAAGGACTCCCCTACCCCATCGTGATCGTGCGTCATGTCTTGCGTAATGCACTCTCCCCCACTGTGACCGTCATTGCGATAAGTCTCGGCTGGTTGATTAGTGGGTTGGTCGTGGTCGAGGCAGTATTTAATTATAAAGGGCTTGGCAGTTTACTAATCTTTGCCGTCGAAAATCGTGATCTGCCGATTATTCAAGCCATTGTCATGATTACCGTCGCTGTCATCTTGCTGGCGAATTTTTTAGCGGATTTGACGTATGCTTTTCTAAATCCGCGTGTTCGCTTGGGGAGATAAGAAATGAGTGGCGCTGAAAGTCCTTTTTTGATGAGCATTTTGGAAACCTACCCTAATAAACATAAAAGGGGAGGTATCTGGGTTGAAGGTCAAGTTCTAAGAGGAAAAATAAGAATCGGCGATGAAGTTGAGATCGTTGGTTTTAGCGACTATCCTATCTCATCAAAGGTAATCATGTTTGATCCAAATAGCACTGAACCATCACGTCGTCACACTAACAAGATAAAGATACTCATTGAAAGCGTTGATTTAGACCGATTTGGAATCGGACGGGTATTGGCTCGCCCTAAAACTATTGGCGCGCATAACCAATGTCAGGCGCAGGTAGAGGTATTATCGCCGGGGGAAGGTGGTCGTACAAAGCCATTCTTTTCAGGTTATCGACCTCAGTTCTATATTTATGAAACCAATTTTGTTTGTGAGATAACTTTGCCTGAAGAAACTCTCATAGCCCCACCGGGGTGGATTGGTTTGGTTGATATTAGGCTTGAATGCAAAATCGCTCTCGAAATAGGCAGTAAGTTTGAATTACGCGAGGGGGTCAGAGTGTCAGGGTGAGGAGAAGTTCAGAGTGTTTCGGATTTTTAAATGCACGACGGAGGAGGAGGTGAAGGAGGAAAGGGAGGAGGAAGGGAGTGGATGTGAGTTGGCAGTGACCTACTCTCCCAGAGGACGACTCCCCCAGTACCATCGGCGCTGACGGGCTTAACTGCCGGGTTCGGGATGGGACCGGGTGGACCCCCGCC
>JABFGB010000013.1 GCA_013112715.1 Chloroflexota bacterium | reverse complement strand
TACTGGGCCATCTTCTTCAAGGACAGTGTCTTGGTGATGGCCGCCGTCAAGGTCGTCTTGCCATGATCGACGTGACCTATTGTCCCGATGTTCACATGTGGTTTCGTTCGTTCAAACTGGGCCATTGGAATGACCTTCTCCTCTAAACTGTTTTTTATGTCTACAAGTATGGAGATACAGCGATTTGGGCCATATCTGAAATCATAGATTAAAAAAGCCTACGATGGGATTTGAACCCATGACCTCATTCTTACCAAGAATGCGCTCTGCCGACTGAGCTACGTAGGCAGTCCGGTGAAAACTCACCTGTGGGCCGAGCAGGACTCGAACCTGCGAAGGCGTCTGCCAGCGGATTTACAGTCCGCCCCCTTTGCCGCTCGGGACATCGACCCATATTGGGTTGTTAATGAAACTGCCAAAGCCGGCGATGGGACTTGAACCCATGACCCTTCGCTTACAAGGCGAATGCTCTGCCAACTGAGCTACGCCGGCGCTTTCGCCTAATATCAGGCCATTGGCATTTGTCAAACCGCCATTTGTTAATACAAGCGAGATTTTAGCGGAGGCAGAGGGGGGTTGTCAATGGTAGTTTGGGGCGATTGCGTCAAACAAAAAGGTTTCCGGTTTCAAAAGTGAATAGGCAGTTTTCGCATACTTCTGGTTAATTTGAATAAAAATTAACCTTCGATCTTGTCAAGCATCTATTTTATTTAGTACGCTTGCGTACCATCATCAGAGGAGATGAAAGGGAATATTGGTTGACCACTTTCCGCATAGAAATACGGTTGCGTGATCAAAATAAATCAGCAAATAAACTCATTGATTTAGGCTATCAATTAGGGGTTACTACCATGACGGGCTGTTCAACTGCCCGTCTTTTTTTTGTTACTGGCGATGTAGATGAAGCCCTTGCGTGTTCGATTGCCGAGACCATTTTGACAGATATAGTCGTCGAAGAGTATACGGTCTATCCCCTTGAAGCGACGCCGACCCAAACGGACACTGACCACAGGATTGAAGTCACCTATCTGCCGGGGGTGACAGACACGGTTGCCGAAAATCTACTGACGACAGTGCATCGGTTGGGGTGGGATCAAATTCATGAAGTGGCAACGGGCCAATCCTATCTGTTGGATGGCCCACTCGCACCCACCGACTTGGAACTCCTTGCCACAAAAGCCTTCTCCAATCCCGTCATTCAACGAGTCACCATTGATCACCCCATCCATCCCCTATATACAACCCTTTCGGCGGATGATGGATTAGTTACAACCATTCCGCTGCGGGATGCGGATGATCGGGGCCTAATGGAGATCAGCCAAACGCGCCGTTTATCGCTTGACCTCAGTGAGATGCGGGCCATTCAGCGGCACTATCAAGCCGAAGGCCGTGAACCCAACGATATAGAATTGGAGATGTTCGCCCAAACGTGGAGCGAACATTGTGTTCATAAGACCTTTAAAGCAAATATCACCTACACCGAAAATGGCGGACAACCCGAAACGATTCCCGGTCTGTTAAACACGTATATCCGCGCCGCGACCCAACAAATGGATAAAGGCGGGTGGGTACGTTCGGCTTTTGTGGATAACGCGGGGATTATCGGATTTAATGAGGAGTGGGACTTGGCCTTCAAGGTCGAAACCCATAATCACCCCTCAGCAATTGAACCCTTTGGTGGGGCAAATACAGGCGTTGGCGGTGTTATCCGTGATATTTTGGGGGTGAGTGCCCGCCCGATCGCTAATACGGATGTGCTGTGTTTTGGCCCACAAGACCTTGATTCCAATCAATTGCCTACAGGGGCACTCCATCCCCGCCGCATCGCAGAAGGCGTGATACATGGCGTCGAGGATTATGGCAATAAGATGGGTATCCCGACGGTCAATGGCGCGGTGCTGTATCACACCGGGTACACGGCGAATCCGTTAGTATTCTGTGGTTGCTTGGGGTTATTACCCCACCAAGCGCATCCGACCCAAGTGCAACCCGGCGACCAAATTATCGTGATGGGGGGGCGTACCGGACGGGATGGTCTGCGCGGGGCAACCTTCTCCAGCATGGAGATGAACAGCGACACCGGGGTGGTTTCTGGGAGTGCCGTACAAATCGGACACCCGATTAACGAAAAGCAGGTCTTGGAAGTCATCATGCAAGCGCGTGATGAAGGCTTGTACCATGCCATTACCGACTGCGGCGCAGGTGGATTGTCATCGGCGGTTGGGGAAATGAGTTCCGGCATCGGGGCAACGGTGCAGCTTCAACATGTACCGCTGAAGTATGCAGGGCTGCTTCCGTGGGAAATCTGGTTGAGTGAAGCCCAAGAACGCATGGTGTTAGCCATCCCGTCGGAAAATGTAGCCCGTTTGCAGGCAGTGTGTAATCTGCATGATGTCGAAATGGTATCCATCGGCACATTCGAGGCCACCGGACGGCTCGTTTTACACCATGGGGATACAGAGGTTGGCAATATAGACATTGAGTTTTTGCACGAGGGCATCCCCATGCGACAGTTGCAAGCGGAATGGAATGATCCTCAAATAACCCCCAGCCAAATGCCTCCGGTTGATGCTGAAGCCACATTATTGGCACTGCTCGCCCATCCCAATATTTGTAGCAAAGAAGAGGTCGTCCGGCGCTATGACCATGAAGTGCAAGGGGGCATGGCCGTCAAGCCACTGATTAACGAAAAAGGGCATGGCGACGCGGCGGTGCTGATTCCCTACGCCACTAATCAGCAAATCAAAGGTGTAGCGATTTCTAACGGGATATGTCCGACGTATGGCGAAATTGACCCCTATGCGATGGCGTGGGCGGCGATTGATGAGGCGATGCGGAATGTGGTTGCGGTGGGGGCTGACCCCGATCAAGTGGCGATTTTGGATAATTTTTGTTGGGGCAATCCCAATCTGCCAGATCGTTTAGGGGCGCTGGTGCGCTGTGCCAAAGGTTGTTATGACGCGGCGCTGGCCTATCAAACGCCCTTTATTTCTGGCAAGGACAGCCTAAATAATGAATACACCGATGTGGATGGGACGCGGCACGCTATCCCCGGCACGCTGTTGATTTCCGCGATTGGGTTGGTGCCAGATGTCGAACGCACCATCACCGCCGACCTGAAACAAGCCGGGAATTTGATTTATCTGGTGGGGGAAACACGACCCGAACTAGGAGGCAGTCACTTTGAAATAGTGACGGGTCTCATAGGCGGTCAGGTGCCACAGCCCGTCTCCGATGCGATTCTGCATATGCGGAAACTGCATCAGGCCATTACACAGGGCGTGGTGCAAAGTTGCCATGATTGTTCGGAAGGTGGTTTGGCGGTGGCACTGGCCGAAATGTGCATCGCAGGCGATTTAGGCGCATCGGTGCAATTTGAAAATGATCTATTCTCCGAATCCCTAAGCCGATTTATCGTCGAAGTTCGGGCAGAAGACGCAGTGGTATTTGAAAGCCTCTTGGTAGATACCCCGCTGGAAAAATTGGGCATCGTCACGATGCAACCCCGCCTCACCATTGAAAACGCGATTGACCTGCCCGTCGCAGAATTGGAAACGGCGTGGCGCGGAATGACTACCCATCCGAAGACTGCTAATCCTTCACCCGTAACCACCGTCAAATCCATCCCCACCATTCAGGCTGGAAACCCCCGCGTGTTGATTTTGCACGCGAAGGGCACCAATCGAGATCATGACGCGGCGCTGGCCTGTCAACTGGCAGGAGGTTCACCGGAAATCGTACATCTCAATCAATTGCTGAATCATGAGCGCGATTTGCTGGATTATCACATGCTGGTGCTGCCGGGGGGCTTCTCGTATGGAGATGACCTCGGTGCAGGGCGGGTATGGGCCTTGGAGTTAGAGACCCGTCTGGCGGAGGTGTTAAGTACATTTATCGAAAAAGGCCGTCCGGTACTGGGCATCTGTAATGGATTTCAGGTGCTGGTCAAAGCGGGCCTACTCCCCGGTAACGTCAACCCCCGTCCGGTCACATTGGCCCACAATGAATCCGGTCATTTTGAGTGTCGCTGGGTCTATTTGAAACCTAATCCGCCGAGCCACAATTTATTTACCGAGGGACTAGAGGAACTCATTTATTGCCCAGTGGCACATGGCGAAGGACGCATTGCCGTGCGTGATGAAGCGACTTTACAGCAATTCCGGTCGGATGGACTTGTGCCGCTGACCTATGTGGATGAATGTGGGAATCCGGAAGGCTATCCCTATAATCCCAATGGGTCGGCTTTGGGGATTGCCGCACTTTGCAACCCAGCAGGCAATGTGATGGGATTGATGCCCCATCCCGAAGATCATATTTTCCATTGGCAGCATCCCAAGTGGCGGCGCGGTCATGCTGGAATGTCGGGCCTGCCCATTTTCCAAAATGCAATCAAGAACGCTTAGGAGGATCAGATCAGGTGATTTCCCAAAATGAACTTTTGGCGGCAACCCCGCTGGACACAGTGGAATTGGAAGGCTGGGGACCGCGCATCTCCGGCAAAGTACGCGATATTTATCGCCGCGACGGGCTACGCTTGCTGATTACAACGGATCGCGTATCGGCGTTTGATGTGGTATTGGGTCTGATTCCGTTTAAGGGACAGATCTTGAATCAACTCAGCGCATGGTGGTTCGAGCAGACCCGCGACATTGTAGCCAATCATATGCTGGATGTGCCCGACCCAAATGTGATGCTGGCGCGTGAAGCCACGCCCCTGCCAATTGAGGTGATTGTGCGTGGGTTTATCACAGGTGTCACTAAAACCTCACTGTGGACGCTGTATGAACAGGGTGAACGCAAACCGTATGGGATTCAACTACCAGAGGGCCTACGGAAAAATGACCGTCTGCCAGAGCCGATATTGACCCCGACTACCAAAGCCGATCAAGGAGCGCACGATGAAGCTCTGACCCGCGGCGCGATTTTGGCACGGGGCTTGGTGCAAAAAGATATTTATGAACAGGTCGAAGCGGCGGCATTGGCATTGTTTAAGCGCGGTCAGGCCATCGCCGAGCAAGCAGGACTGATTTTGGTAGATACAAAATATGAATTTGGCCTGATTGACGGCGAGGTCGTGTTGATTGACGAAGTGCATACGCCGGATTCCAGCCGCTATTGGATTGCAGGCACAGGTGGTAATGGCAATCCGCCCGAAAATTTTGATAAGGAATTTTTGCGGGTGTGGTTTGTAGAAAGGGGCTATCGCGGTGAAGGTACACCCCCAGTGATGCCACCCGAATTTAAAGCACAGGTCGCCGAACGGTATATTGCAGCGTATGAACGTCTGACCCAACTCCCCTTTGTACCCGGTGAACAGCCAACCGCCAACCGCATCGCTCAAAGGCTTGCTCATTATGAACTAGGAGGGAACTAATGCTCGTACCAATCATCATGGGGTCAAAGTCCGATTTGGAGCAGGGCGGCGCGGTAGCCGATACGCTGCAAACACTAGGAATTCCAAGTGAGTTGCGGGTGGGGTCAGCGCATAAAACACCCAACCATGTGTTAGAGATGATCGCAGCCTATGAAGCCGACCCCCGTCCCAAAGTGTATGTGACCATTGCGGGCCGTTCCAATGCGCTGAGTGCGTTTGTGGATGCCCAAGTCCAATCCCCCGTGATCGCCTGTCCACCCACGTCGAGTGCATTTGCCGGCGGGGATATTTTTTCATCCCTGCGGATGCCAAGTGGCGTTGCTCCGGCGGTGGTGCTCGACCCTTCTGGCGCGGCACTGTTGGCAGCTAAGATTTTGAGTGTAGCCTATCCTAAATTACGTGAACGGATCGCGGCTTTTCAGCAGGCCAATATGGACACCATTTTGCAAGATGATGCCGAACTCCGGCGTAAACAAGAAACTAGAGAAAAATAGGATATTAGGGGATACTGATGACCTATTTGGAAGATAAACCGCGTGAAGAATGCGGAGTTTTTGGCGTCTTTGCGCCGGGGCGAGATGTGGCCCGTCTGACCTTTTTTGGCCTGTATGCCTTACAGCATCGGGGTCAAGAGGGGGCGGGCATCGCAACCGCTGATAGTCGGCGAGCCTATATTCATAAGGATATGGGGCTGGTGTCGCAGATTTTTAATGAACGGAATCTCGCACCGTTAGTGGGGCATCTTGCCATTGGACACAACCGCTATTCTACGACGGGTGGAGTGCATGTGCGGAACGTGCAGCCCTATCTGATTGAGACAGTACATGGCCCGATGGCATTAGCGCACAATGGCAACCTTACCAATGCGCTTGTATTGCGCCAGATATTACTCCAACGTGGTGTCGGCTTGACCTCGACTAGCGACACTGAAATGATGACCCAGATTCTAGCATCCCCTGTTACCAATTGGGGAGATCAGGTGAGCCTGACAGAAGATACCGATGATGTCTGGATTTCGCACATCCGCGCCCTGATGCACTTGGCCGATGGGGCGTATTCGATCGTCATCCTCACCCGCAACGCCCTCTATGCAGCACGCGACCCTCATGGCTTACGGCCTTTGTGTTTGGGGAGTCTGCCTGAAGGGTATGTTATCGCGTCGGAGTCGTGCGCGTTGAGTACCATCGGCGCGGAATACATCCGCTATGTCGAACCCGGTGAGATTTTGCGGGTGGATGACCGGGGTCTGGCCTCTTTCGTCGGCAAGCCTCCCCAGAAACGCTCCTTATGTTCCTTTGAATATGTCTATTTTGCGCGGCCCGATTCTCTACTTGATGGTCAGATGGTACATAAAGTCCGTCAGGGCATGGGGCGACAACTAGCACGGGAAGCACCTGCCGAAGCGGATATTGTCATCGGTGTGCCGGATTCCGCCACCCCCGCCGCCATTGGCTACAGTCAAACATCACAGATCGCTTTTAGCGAGGGCCTCACCAAAAACCGCTATATCGGGCGTACCTTCATCCAACCCGATGAAATCCTGCGCCAAGAAAGCATTACGCTGAAATATAATGCGCTGACCTCCAACCTCGAAGGCAAGCGGGTCGTTTTAGTAGATGATTCGATTGTGCGTGGGAACACCGCCCGTCCGTTAGTACAGCTTTTGCGCGATGGCGGGGCATCGGAAGTGCATATGCGTGTGTCATCCCCACCCGTCAAACATCCCTGTTTTATGGGCGTGGATATGGCGACCTATAACGAACTAATCGCGCACCGTTTGGATATAGAAGAAATCCGCGCTCATATCGGGGCAGACAGCCTCGCATTTTTGAGTCTCGAAGGCATGTTGGGGGCGATTCGGGAAGCAGTGGGTTTCCCCAATACCTATTGCACTGCCTGTTTTTCGGGCAGCTATCCGATTGCGATTCCCGAATGGCTGTTTGCCGACGAGCGTGACAAGTTTATATTTGAAGGAGCATGGGGCGGATGACCAACCAACCCATTTTGATTATCGGATCAGGTGGACGCGAACATGCGCTGGCTTGGTCTTTAGCACGTTCCACGCATGTAAGCCAAATCTGGG
Source organism: Chloroflexota bacterium (assembly GCA_013112715.1). Lineage (GTDB taxonomy): Bacteria > Chloroflexota > Anaerolineae > Aggregatilineales > J027 > CFX10. The sequence continues at coordinate 144,710 of JABFGB010000013.1, read as the reverse complement.
TCGCCCCCGGCAATGGCGGCATGAACTGGTCGGCGGCATCAGGGGTAGCGGCGTGCCAGAGTGTGCCCATTAAGGCCCATGAAATTGAGAAATTGATTGATTTTGCGATTATGCAGGGGGTAAGTCTGGTCATTGTTGGGCCGGAACAACCGTTGGCAGATGGCATTGTAGATCGCTTTCAAGCCGCTGGCCTGCCTATTTTTGGCCCAAGCCAAGCCGCCGCCCAGTTGGAAAGCTCCAAAGCCTTTGCCAAAACATTTATGGTCACGCACGGCATCCCCACCGCTGAATATGCCTGTTTTGAGGATATTCACCAAGCACGGGAATGGTTGCACGCTTTTGGTCGTCCGGTGGTCGTCAAAGCGGATGGATTAGCAGCAGGCAAGGGGGTGTTGGTTTGTGACACGGTAGAGGAGGCCGATGCTGCCCTGCGCCTGATTTTGGAAGATCGTCAGTTTGGTGCAGCGGGCAAGCGGGTTGTGATTGAGGAACGGCTCAGTGGTAAAGAATTTTCGGTGCTGGCCTTTTCGGATGGCAAAACGATTGCGCCGATGGTTGTGGCGCGTGACCACAAACGTGCATTGGATGGCGACTTAGGCTTAAATACAGGTGGCATGGGCGCGATTGCACCTGCCCCGGACATCACCCCGGCTCAGATTGAACAGGCGTGTCGTGAAATCTTCCAACCCACCTTGGAAGGCATGGCAGCACAGGGGGCGCCCTATGTGGGGGTGCTGTATACGGGGTTGATGCAAACCGCTGATGGCATGAAAGTTTTGGAATTTAACTGCCGCTTTGGTGATCCCGAAACCCAAGTCATTTTGCCCCTGCTCGAAACCGATTTATATAAGGTGCTGCTGGCCTGTGTTCAAGGGCATCTGCATGAAATCAAACTGTGTTGGAAGGCGGCAAACTGCGCTACCGTCGTCCTCGCGTCGGGAGGGTATCCGGGCAACTATGCTGTCGGGTTGCCGATTGCCGGATTGGATGCGATAGGCGATGATGTGATGGTGTTTCACGCGGGCACGGCGCTCGAATCGGGGCAATTGGTAACAGCCGGGGGGCGGGTCTTGGCAGTGACAGCGCTTGGGCCAACCCTCGATGCGGCCTTGCAAAAAAGTTATGCGGCGATTGATCGGATTCATTTTGAGGGAATGCACTTTCGGCGGGATATAGGCAGAGGGGTAGAAATTTAGCAGTGAGCAGTCATTATCAAAACGCAGGGGTCAATATTGACGCGGGGGCGGAGGCGGTTCATCTTATGAAAGCCGCCGTCCAATCCACCTATGGCCCGCATGTGTTATCAGATGTTGGCACGTTTGGGGGGTTGTTCGCGGGGTCATTCTTGAAAGCAATGGCGAAACCCGTGTTGGTTGCCTCAATGGATGGGGTTGGCACCAAGACCAAAGTTGCAGCGCGGCTCAATTGCTGGAACACCATCGGGCAGGATTTGGTCAATCACTGCATCAATGATATTTTGGTGCAGGGTGCGGAACCCCTGTTTTTCTTGGATTATGTCGCGTCCAGCCAACTTGACCCCGCGCAAATTGCCGCAATTGTGGGGGGCATGGCGTTGGCTTGTCGTGCGGCGGGATGTGCCTTGTTGGGGGGTGAAACCGCCGAGATGCCGGGAGTCTATGCCCCAAATGAGGTGGATGTGGTCGGCACGATCATCGGGGTGGTGGATCAAGATCACCTGATTGATGGTCGGCAAATTCAGGCAGGCGACATTATCTTAAATCTACCTTCGACGGGGCTGCACACCAACGGATTTTCGCTGGCCCGCCGCGTATTGGCCGATTTGGATTGGACGGTTTGGCGGGATGATTTGGGCAGCACTATCGGGGATGCGCTACTAGCGGTACATGAGTCCTATCTTGAGCCAATTCGTCAAATGAGGGCGGCGGGGGTCGAGATTCGTGGGTTGGCACATATTACCGGGGGAGGCATCATAGACAACCTGCCGCGTATTTTGCCAGAGGGGTTGGGGGCAATGATTCATCTTGGCACATGGTCAATCCCGCCGATTTTCAGGCTGATACAAGGCTTGGCAGATATTGCGACCCATGAACTATACCGCGTGTTTAATATGGGCTTGGGAATGCTAGTCGTCATTCCGCCGGATCAACGTTCGCTTGTGCCCCATCTGAATCAAGTCGGTGCAATTGTGACGACCCACAGCGGCGTACAGTTGGAAGAGCCTAAATGATGAAGCGGCTGTGTGTGCTAATTTCCGGTTCGGGGAGTAACCTGCAAGCCTTGATTGATGCTATCCGCGCTGGGGCAATCGCGGCGGAAATTGTGCTGGTGGTATCAAATCGTCAAACAGCCTATGGGTTGGAACGGGCCAAACAATCCAGCATTCCCACCTTGTATTTTCCGTTTAAAAAAGGCCAAGATCGCCAGCAATATGATGCGGATTTAGCGGAACAAATCGAAGGCCATCAGGTGGATTTGGTTGTTCTCGCGGGATGGATGCACATCCTAAGTCCGGCGTTTTTGGATGCCTTTCCCCAGCGGGTGATTAATCTACATCCCGCTCTCCCCGGCATGTTTTCCGGCACGCACGCGATTGAACGGGCTTATCAAGCCTTTCAAGACGGCGCGATTACCGAAAGCGGGTGTATGGTGCATTATGCCATCCCTGAAGTGGACATGGGAGCGGTTATCACTCAAGCAACTGTGCCAATTTTGCCAAGTGATACATTGGCCGATTTTGAAACCCGAATGCACCAGACCGAGCATCGGATTTTGGTTGCGGCGGTCAAGCAGTTGGTGGAAACAAGCCAGCCTTGAGGCTATATTGGTCAAAAATGACAGAATGCCGTTTGAATCCTTTTCAACTACGCTCGTTTTTGGTTAAATTACACGCCGAAATGACAAGATAAGAAAGGCACGCCCGATGCCAGCGGTTTTGGATAGATATATCACGCCTCATAAGTTGCAGACGTGTTTAAAAATTCCGGACAGCGTTGATGATTCGAACGCGCTACTGAGTTTTCAGTCGGCGCGTTTATTTTTTATAAGGGGGAGACGCAAACGAAAAAACCCTATAAAAATCCAACCGCTTTTCCTTCCTCTTTCTCCTTTTTCCTTTCTTCTGAACTCACACCACCCTTTGTTTTCCAATTCTCAAATTCATAAGCCTTTGGAGGGCAAACTCATATGAAAGCCTTTTTGGATACCTATACCCCGCCGAAAATGAACGGGGAGTTTGTCGGCAAGCCGATTGTCACAGTTGAGCAGTTTACCCGCTGCGACCTCGATCAAATCTTTGCTACTACTCACCGAATTCGAGATGGGGTACGTCGGGACGAGCAGTGGATTCACAATCTGTGTGCCAATAAAATCATGGCGACGCTGTTTTTTGAGGCCAGCACCCGCACTGACCTATCGTTCCAAGCTGCCATCAGTCGTTTAGGGGGTCGTTGGGTCGGAGCGAGTAATGGGATTTCGTTCTCATCGCTATATAAGGGCGAAAGCATCGCCGATACGGTACGCGCTGTCGGGTGTTATGCTGATGCCATCATCCTGCGTCATCCAGCGGAGGGCGCGTCGTATCAAGCCGCCTATTATTTGGATATGCTGGCAGATAAGATTGGGCATAAAGCGGTCTTGGTGAGCGGCGGCGACGGCATCGGTGAACACCCCACGCAAGCCCTCTTGGATTTATTTACAATTGAGGATGCCAAAGGTGGACTGGACAACCTACAGATCACGCTGGTTGGCGATCTCAAATTTGGCCGCACCGTACATTCCCTTGCCAAGCTGATTGCGATTTACGGTGGCGAAAATATCACGCTGACGTTTGTTTCACCAGAAAGTCTCACCATGCCCACCAAAGTGCTGACCTTTTTGGATGGCTATGGCATCCGCTATCGGCAAACAGATAACCTGTTTGATGTCCTAAACAACAGCGACATTATCTATTGGACACGGGTACAGGAAGAACGGTTTGAAAATCCCGCCGAGTATGAAGCGATTCGCAACAATTTCATCATGACACCCGATTTGTTAGCGCAGGCCAAGCCGGATATGTGTCTGATGCACCCTCTACCGCGCAAACATGAAATGGGAACGGAAGCCGACCAAGATATTCTGGATCGTGATCCGCGCACCTGCTACTTCCACCAGATGGAAAATGGCATGTTTGTCCGAATGGCGCTGTTGGCGAAGGCGTTGGGAGTGATAAGTTTGTGAGCCAACCGATAAAATTGATGGGGATGGTGGACCCCCATGTCCATTTGCGGGATATGGAGTGGGCACATAAAGCCACCTTTGCCAGTGAGACTGCCGCTGCCTTAGCCGGAGGATATTGGGCCGTTTTTGACATGCCCAATACTCCCCCGAATACCTTTACCCGTGCGGCACTCGACCAAAAATTAGCAGCCTTTCAAGCCGGGGCGGTGTGCGATTGGGGGGTGTATTTCGGCGCATCACGCGAGGGCAATTGGGCGGAATATCTACAGGTAATCGCGGATACGTGCGGCCTCAAAATCTATAACAACCCCACGACGGGCAACCTGTTCATTACCGACCAAGCCATCCGTGAACAGCACTATCGAACATGGCACGGGGTTATCGCGGTTCATGCGGAGGAAGATGTCATCCCTGCCGTGTTGGAATTGGTGCGAAAATATCGCCGCTGGACCCATTTTTGCCATATCAGCAGTGTGACAGAAATGGCCTATTTGATAGAGGCCAAACGGGAGGGTCTGCCCATCAGCATTGGCGTTACCCCCCATCATTTGTATCTGTCACAGGATGATTTACCGCAGTTGGGGAGTCGAGGGCTGATGAAACCAGAACTCAAAACCCCCGCCGATTGCCGCGCTCTGTGGCAGGCAATAAAAGACGGGTGGGTAGACGTAGTTGAATCCGACCACGCCCCGCATACCCTCCCTGAAAAAATGAGTGATCGTCCTCCCTATGGCGTGCCGGGTTTGGAGACCACCTTGCCACTGATGGGATTAGCGCTACACGAGGGGCGAATATCATTGGAACAGGTGGTGGCTCTGTTAACGACGGGCAGCCAGCGCATTTTCAAGATTACTCCCCCATCGGAGACCTATACGCTGGTGGATTTCGATGATTCCTCTATCATCGAGTCTCAAAATTTGCGGACGGCCTGTGGTTGGTCCCCCTTTGAGGGCTGGCGCGGGTATGGGCGTGTCCTTGAGGTTTGGATACGCGGGCAAAAAGTCTTTGATGGGGAACGGGTTTTAGTGCCGAATGGATTTGGGCAGCGGGTCATATGTGGATAAAGAGCTACCAATTCACTTATCAGCGGCTTTTTCGCCCGTTGATCTTTGGCTCGATGGATGCCCAGACCGCCCATGAGCGAATCCTATCCTTTTTAGCGCGGGCCGATCAACACGATTGGGTGCAATCCCTCGCACAAGCCCTCTATCGGCGCATGGCCTCATTTGAATCCACCCATGTCGGCGGCGTCACACTGGATTTTCCCATAATTCTGGCGGCAGGGTTTGTCAAAGGGCAGGGGTTTGCCACCGAAGATGAGGCGATTCAGGCCGTCGAACGTGGCGAAAATATCATACCGGGGTGGCGTACCATGCCAAACATCGTCGGGCCTGTCGAGTTCGGCTCATTTACCCGTTATCCCCGTTTGGGTAATACGGGACAGGTAATTTGGCGGGATGCGGCGACTCGCTCTACCCAGAATCGCGTCGGGTTGAAAAATCCGGGGGCACGGGCGGCATCGTTATTTTTAGCCAAACATCCGCCGAAAAAACCGTTTGGCATCAACCTCGCCGTCAGCCCGCAAGTAACCGACCCTGACCAAGAAGAGGCTGAATTGGTGGAGTCGCTCCAATTGTTCCTAGAAGCAGGCGTTCTACCGGATTGGTTTACCCTCAATTTAAGCTGCCCCAACACCGAAGACGATCCGCGCGGTCATCAAACCGAAGAAAAAGCCCGCCGTTTGTGCCGTGCGATGGTGGCGCAACTTGGCGAAATCCCACTGTGGGTCAAGATCAGTCCGTGCCTAAGCACAGAACAATACGCGAAATTGATTGGGGCGTTCGCGGCGGAAGGAGTACGGGCGGTCATTGCCACCAATACCTTGCCCCAGCCAACTCCCACTGACGCAGAGGTGACAGGCGGGGTCGGGGGTGGGCGGTTACACATGGCAGCATTAGAGGCCACCCGGCATCTCATGGAGGCCCGACGCGAACAAGGCTATCCGGTGGATGTGATTGGCTGTGGCGGGGTGATGGATGCAAAAAGTTATCAGGATTTCAGAAACTTGGGGGTTCAAGCAGTCCAGTATTGGTCGGCATTTGTCTATCAAGGGTTATGGGCCTATGCCGTTATTTTGAGAAAGTAGATGAGCATGTCAGCGGAGCGCATCGCACAAATTTTGTTGGAGATTGAGGCTATCGGGGTAAACGCCGATAAGCCGATTCAGTTTAAATCCGGGATTCAGTCGCCTGTCTACATGGATAATCGGAGTTTGCCCTTTCATCCTCCGCAGTGGAAGGAAGTCATTGCTGCATTTCAGGGCTATCTGCAAAATTTACCTCTTGATGTGATCGCAGGCATTGAGGCGGCGGGAATTCCACACAGCGCGGCATTAGGTTATGCTATGAATAAACCATCAGTGTTTGTTCGCAAGGCCGCCAAAGAACACGGCAAACAGAAACGGGTCGAAGGGGGCAATGTGGCAGGGCTGCGTGTCGTGTTGGTTGAGGATTTGGTGACGACGGGCGGCAGCAGTCTGAGTGGAGTCGAGGCCCTTCGCACAGAAGGAGCGATTGTGGAACATTGTATCGCTATCGTGAGTTATGGCTTTGCGGAGGCGGCGGAAAATTTCGCTAGGGCCAATGTCGAATTGCATACCCTGACCAACTTTGACACGATTTGGCGGTTCCTAAAACCAACCGTATCGGCAGAAGTGGCGCAAATGGTCGAAACTTGGCACGCTGATCCATACACATGGGGCAAAACTGATGAATACAGCAAATGAAAACGCAATGGAAAAATATGTCGCACGGGTGAAAGCAACTCGCAGTTTACTTTGTGTAGGATTGGATAGTGAATTGGCAAACCTACCCAACCGTTTTTTGCGTGAACCCTTGCCTCAATTTGCCTTCAATCGTTGGATTATCGAAGAAACCCATCCCTATGCATGCGCCTATAAACCCAATATGGCCTTTTACGAAGCACAAGGAATGCTTGGCTGGCAAGCGTTGGTGGAGACCATGCGCTATTTGCGTTCAGAGCATCCTGATATTTTGACAATCTGTGATGCCAAACGCGGTGACATTGGTTCGACCAGTGCCGCCTATGCCCATGCTATTTTTGATGAGCTTGGCTTCGACGCGGTAACGCTCAATCCCTATCTAGGAGGGGAAGCATTACAACCTTTTTTGGAACGACCTGACAAAATCAGCATCATTTTGTGTCGTACCTCCAATCCGCAGTCAGGCGAACTGCAAGACTTAGAAATCGGATCACAAAAACTATGGCAGGTCGTGGCCCAAAAGGTCGCCCAAGAGTGGAATCGGCATGGCAATTGCATGTTAGTCATGGGCGCGACCTATCCGCAGGAATTGGCGCAAGCCCGTCAATTGGTTGGCGACATGCCGTTTTTGGTTCCGGGGGTCGGCAGTCAAGGTGGGGATTTAAACGAGGTATTGAAGGTCGGCTTAAACCGTCAGGGGCATGGCCTGATTATTAATTCATCGCGGGCCATTCTATGGGCCAAGTCACCTCAACAGGCCGCTTCGGAGGTAGCCTTCTTCATCGCGGAAAAACTTGGATGAATAATTACCCCGTGATGTAGGATTTGGGATTCCCTATGGCGCTTTCATGAGCAAAGTGGCTGTAGCGACATCTTTGCTTATTACAATGGTTCTTGCTGGATGGGGCGTCTTGACTATTCACTCAATATTTCTTCACCAACGGGAATCGTGAATCCAAAGGTGCTGCCGATTCCTTCTTCGCTGTCTACCCACACATGTCCCCCATGTTTATGCACGATTTCTTTGACAATCGAGAGTCCAAGCCCGCTCCCCGATACCGCCATATGCTGGCGGGTATTGACCCGATAGAACTTGGTAAACAGCTTTGGAATATCCCCCGCCGGAATCCCTAGTCCGGTATCACTTACCTGAATATGAATGTCTTCACCGTGTACGGCTGCTGAAACTTCAACTGTGCCCCCGACTGGCGTATATTTCACTGCATTGGACAATAAATTTTGCAGGACTTGATTCATGCGCTCGTTATCCCAATAGACGGTGATATCTTCTTCTGGCAGTTGGGCAATGACGTTAAGCTGTTTATCATCTACCTGCGGATGGACATAATTGATATTTCCTTCCATCCAACTTGTCAGTGAGAGGGCCTGTCTACGCAGCACAATATCTGATTCAAGACGTGCCAAATCCAGCAGTTGGACGATCAAGTTATACATGCGATCCGCTTCTTGTTGAAGCGTATCCAGTTTTTTATAAACAATATCAGGGTCTCTAGGCAGATAGTGGCGGATCATATCAACAGTAATGAGGATCGAAGTGAGGGGATTTTTGAGATCATGCGAGGCGGTACTTAGAATATTATCTTTAATTTTGACAAGCCGCTCATAATAAAGGCGTTCTTGCTGGCGAAGGGCTTGGATTTCCTGCTTTTGACGGTGGAGGGTTAAATGGGCTGTTACCCGTGCCACAACTTCTTCTTGGTGGAGTGGCTTGGTAATGTAATCCTCGGCCCCTAGCTCGAACCCCCGTACTTTATCTACAGTATCGGAGAGGGCCGTCATAAAAATCACGGGAATATCACTGCTGACTGGATTGGCCTTTAGGCGTCGGCAGGTCTCAAATCCATCAATGCCCGGCATCATGACATCCAGTAAAATCACATCTGGGGGGGCATATTCTACCTGCTCAATTGCACTTTCTCCATCTGTCGCCACTAATACTTCATAACCTGCCCCTTCAAGGAACTGCATCAGCACTTCGAGATTGGTTGGAATATCATCAACAATCAGAATAACACCTTTACGCTCGTCCATCACCTTGCTCCCGGTGCTGCTGGATAAAATCCCGGATTTCTTTCAATCGAAAATTACGAGCCAGCATCCGAAGATTAGCGGCAAAACCCTTATATCCCAATAAAGTCAGCCGATCTGCCTCTTCAGTCAGCCCACGAATGTTGCCCCGTTTGGCATGATCCAGCAATCGTACCAAATCTTCTTCTGGTGGTGTAATCATGACACCATCGCTTGGTTCAGCTTCGCTCACTTGCATGTCATCCTCATAAATCCATTCCAGTCGCAAGTGATTGGCTAATAAATCCAATAACTTAGCAAAACGAAATGGTTTGGCAAGGAAGTCATCGCTTCCGGCGGAATAACTTTCACCCCGATTATATTCAAAAGCACTGGCCGACACTGCAATAATAATTAGATTTTTACCGGACGGCATCGCGCGTAAACGACGAATCGTCTCAAGGCCGTCCAAAACAGGCATCCTCAAATCCATCAAGATGGCATCGGGATGGAAACTGGCTACTTTTTTAAGACAGTCCTCACCATCCACCGCCTCTTGGACATCAAAACCCAGTGGAACAAGCATATTGGTGAGCACTGAACGGTTTTCCCAGCGGTCATCCACGACCATGATACGGCGCGTGACACCCCGATAACCCACCACATTGCGCTCTTCAATTTTGGGTGTCCCAGCCCAATCTTCGACACCCGGTAGAACAAGCTCAAACCAAAAGGTACTCCCTTCCCCAACTTGGCTTTTAACCTGCAAACGCCCACCCATGAGATTGACCAATTGGTTACTGATGGCAAGGCCAAGACCAGTGCCCTCGACCAATGTTGCCCGCGATTGTTTATTTCCCTGACGGAAGGGTTGGAAAATGACCCGCAAAGTTTCTTGCGAAATCCCAATTCCGGTATCTTCAACCTGAAAACGGATTTTTTCCTCGTGATACCCAACCTTTAGCAACACACCGCCACGTTCGGTAAATTTGACGGCATTACCCAGCAAATTGAGTAGCACTTGACGCAACCGGACTTCATCCCCATGTACTGCCGGAGGAAGCTCAGATAAGGCTTCATAACGAAATGAAAGATTTTTCTGCTCGGCCCTCACATGGATAATGCTGCTAATGCTTTCCAACATATCGGTGAGGCTGAATGGTGCCAAGCTCAGATCCATGCGTTTGGCTTCAATTTTCGAAATATCGAGGATATCATTGATTAGGGTCAAGAGGTGTTCACCGCTATGCTGAATAATAGACAGGCCCTGCTGCTGATGGGTGTTGAGGCTGCGGTCTTTACTCAAGATTTGCACATAACCCAAAATCCCATTCAACGGGGTGCGGAGCTCATGACTCATTGTTGCCAAAAATTCACTCTTGGCACGATTGGCTTGGTCAGCGGCTTGAATAGCCTGTTGAAGTTCCAAATTACGGCGGTTATTTTCGATAGCGATACCCAAGAACGACGCGATGTGTAGTAAAAGGTTTTCATCGCGCTCATCATAGGCGACGGCTTTTTTGCTGCCAATCCCCACTAACCCTACGAGATTTTGGTTGACTACCATCGGGGCTACTATACCAGATCGAATGCCGTGCCGCCGATCGGTTTCGACATACGACCCCTCTGAGCCAGCGAAATGGTTAATAATGATTGAACGATGTTGGCGAATGGTCTCATGGACACTAATGGAACTGAGGCGGATTTGCTGCCCTACTTGAAATAACTGAGGTTCGCCCTCATGAACTACAATTTCGAGGTATTCCGGGTCGGCTGCGGTGAGGGTAATTGTAATCTGGTCAGGTGTCAAAATTTGGGTAATATATTTTGTGCCAATCCGAAAAATATCTTGCTCAGCGGAGGCCATGTTGACTTGTTGGCTCATTTCATTGAGCAGATCCAACCGTTGAGCATAGGCCTGAGTCTCAGAAAGCGCGGTCTGGGTCTGTTCAAACAGGCGATCCCGTTCGCGTTCGATACGCTTGTTTTCGGTTACATCCCGCACCATACCCGTATAAATGAGTTTGCCATCTACATTGACTTCGTTTATGGCGAGATAAATGGGGAAAACCGAGCCATCCCGCCGCTGTCCATATTCTTCGCGCAAAACGCCAATCACTTTGGTCTCACCCGTACTGATCCGTCGCCGCAGATAGTCATCATGGCGAGACTTATTAGGTTCAGGAATCAGGATTTTGACGTTTTCCCCGATGACTTCTTCGGCTGCATATCCAAAAATGCGCGAGGCCGCTGCATTAAAGGCTAATATATGCCCTGTAGAATCAATGCTAATGATAGCGTCGGCAGCAACCTCAACTAATGCTCGCTGCATGGCCTCACTTTGTCGCAGGCGTTCTTCGGCATCCCGCCGTTTCGTGATCTCATGTAAAATGAATAATCGTCCGAGAGGTTGGGTATCTTCTCCCTTAACCTGCAATACTCGTAGTTCAAAATGGCGCTGCTTGCTGTCTGTGACAGGTAAAATTAATTCTCCGTGTGCATCATCCAGCAAAAGATAAGGTTCAAGCAGCTTGGCGACTTGAGGGGCAACTTCAATGAAAGGGCGGCCAGCCAAGTCTTGTGAAACGCCTAAAAGCGCTTCCATAGCCGGATTCAGATCAAGCACATAGTTTTCAGAATCGAAGACAATAATTGCGTCTTCAATATTTTCGACAATAAAATTTCGGATCATAGGATGACCATTATTTATTCTTAACCTTAATTAGGTGATTAGATTTTATCATAGAGTAGAAAATATGAATCCCTGAATCTTGGGAGGCCAAATTGCTTGACGGTTAGCCCAGCATAGCCTAAAATAGCCCCTTTGAACAGCCGTTCGCACTCGAAATCCTCAGAGGATACCTTAATACGCAGGAGTTCCCATGCGCGAAATTACGATAGCCACCGTTCAGTTCAAACCCAAGATGGGTGAACCTGAAGATAATCTTGTGAAGATGTCGGATTTTGTATCCAAGATTGCCTCTCAGCAAAAAGTTGATCTCATTATTTTTCCCGAACTCGCCACCAGCGGCAATGAATTGGGTGTGCGATTTACCGAAGTCGCCCAACGTATTCCCGGCCCCTCGGTGAATCTGATGGCCCAACGCGCCGCCGAATATGGGGTCTATATCGCTTTCGGGCTTTGCACCAAAGAGCGTGTCGAAAGTGTGATCTTCAACTCTGCCGTATTGGTCGGGCCAGATGGCGAATTGCTTGGCAACTATAACAAAGTCCATCTGCGTGGTGAAGAGCGTATGGCCTTCCGCGAAGGGTTTAAATATCCCGTCATTGAAACAGAGATCGGCAACATCGGCCTGCTACTGGGATGGGATTTGGCTTTTCCCGAAGCAGCCCGTTCATTGGCCCTTGAGGGTGCGGAACTGCTGTGTGTGATGTCCAACTGGGAAACCAGCCAGATTGACGAATACAAGATCTACGTCAAAGCCCGCGCACTCGAAAATGCTGTGTTTGTGGCATCCTCCAATCGCGTTGGCGAAGATGTGACGGTGAATTATGGCGGTGAGAGCATGATTGTTGGCCCACGCGGCAAGGTTCATGCAGCCCTTACATTGGAAAAGAAAGCGGCTGAAAAAGCCGAGAAACCTGCGGGTGAAGGCGCAGCAGAAACTCCAACTGCTCCCCCGGCTGCTCCAGCCAAGACCGAACCATCCGAAGGCTACGCCGTTGCCCGCATTGACCTTGATGAAGTGCGCAAATTCCGCGAGGAGTTCCAACACATTCAGACCCGTCAGCCTTTGACGTATCGGGCGATTGTGAAACGTTATTAGTTTTTTGATGGGGGTAGGGCATGGGTTTACCACAGCGTATTGATGATGAAACTGGCCCGGTGGGAGCACCATCCCAATTGGCAGATGAGGCAGAAGTCCCGCAGTGGTTTGCTGAGATCGTCGCTTATTTTTCTGCCCTGCCCCTATTGGTTAGTTTTATCATAGGTCTCATTGGGTTTTCGACGCTTGCCTGCTGCTTGTTTGGCATTCTTTTTACCATTATTTAGCCTCACGGGAGCATTATGGACAAGATAGACCTACGGAGCGATACCGTTAGTTGGCCGACTGAAAAAATGCGACAGGCGATGGCCGCCGCGCCCGTTGGGGACGACGTGTATGGCGAAGACCCAACGGTTAATCAACTGGAAAAACTGGCGGCTGAAAAACTCGGCAAAGAAGCGGGTTTATTTGTCACTAGCGGCACAATGGGCAATGTGGTCTCCATCTTGACCCACTGTGGACGCGGCGATGAGGTCATTTTAGGCGATAAGAGCCACGCCTTCATTAATGAAACGGGCAATCCCGCCGCCTATGGGGGTGTCCATTCGTGGCCTGTCGAAGTTCGGCCAGATGGCACACTGCCCCTTGAAAAAATTAAGGCCGCCATCCGCGCCGACAATGTACATTATCCCATCACCACGCTCGTCTGTTTAGAAAACACCCAAGCCGCCGTCGGGGGACAGCCGCTTCCCGTTGATTATATTGATGCGGTTGGGGCGCTCTGCCACCAAAACGGCCTTAAGCTCCATATTGACGGCGCACGTATCTTCAACGCAGCCGTCGCGGTGAATGAGGATGTCAAACGAGTCGTACAAGCCGCCGACAGTGTGCAATTTTGCCTTTCCAAAGGACTGTGCGCCCCCGTCGGTTCGATGATCGTCGGTTCTGCCGACTTTATCCGCCACGCTCGTCGCATCCGTAAAGCGATGGGGGGTGGATTGCGTCAAGCTGGAATTTTAGCCGCTGCGGGCATTATCGCCTTAGAAGAAATGACCGAGCGTCTTGCTGAAGATCATGCCGTCGCGTGTATCTTGGCAGAAGGACTAGCAACTATTCCGCATATCCAAATTGACCCCAGTCAAATTCGCACCAATATCGTGCTGTTTTCGGTAGATGAGTCCTCTCCACTCAACGCCCCTCAACTTGCCGCCGCCCTTGAAAAAGACAATATCCTCATCCGCCCTGTCTACACGCAAAATTTCCGCGCCGTCACACACTATTGGATTACCCCGGAACGTGCTCAATTTGTGGTGGAACGAATTCGGAGCTATCTCACGTGAAGCGGCCAGAACGTCAAGGGCCACCCCACGATGACCAAATGGCTTGGCCTATCTCGCAACCCCCGGCTGATGAAATCGGTGAAACTGAACCAGAAATTGTAGAGGCGACTGTTGAGGCTAAACCAAGCCTGTTGTCCCGTATTCCCCACGCCATCCTTCGCCCCATGCAACCCGACCCCTTGCTGCAAGAAATCGAAACTGGCGACGAGGAGGAATTTGAGACAGATGAGTTGGCGGAAGATGCCGAGGAAATTGAGGCCGAGGAACACCCCTCCCTGTTCATTAACCCTTTCCAACGTGAAGTAGACCCAGTTTTTGCTTATATGGTCATCATAGCCCTATCCATTGGCCTCAGCCCGATTGATGCCAGTATCCGATACGTGGCTTTATGGGCAGCATTGGGTGGCGCAGGTCTCGTGACGTATATATTGGGAACAAGCCAACGTCTAAGCGATACCTCGGTTGAAAATCTGCGGGCAGGCCTGTTGTTTGGCCTTGTCATCGGCATCCCTTTCGTTATTTTATTCGGGTCGGCCCTCCAAACGGTGTCCGACCGGATGTTTAATGAACGTGGTGTCCCAGCAAACCTCATGAATACGTGGGTGTTTATGGCGGTCTGTTTTGTCATGCCCGCCGCCGATTCGTTGTTCTTTCGTGGGGCGATGCAAGAACTACGTGGCCCAATTGTTTCCGGCATTTTAGGAACGATATGGTCAGTTATCTTGTTTTTCCCGCATATGGAACTCGGCAATGCCTCCGGGGTCGCGTTTGTGATGGTGATCGTGTTTGCCCTGCTCAATTTTCTGTACGGCTACCTGCGCTATCGCAACGGATTAGCAGCAGCATGGATCAGCCAGATTGTCAGTGGAATCTGCCTGTGGTTTTTGCCACGCCTGATCTTCTAATCAAACCCATTTTCAACCATGCCTGTGCTATACTGTAGATAAATCCAATATCAGAACGAAAATTCTATACTTGTACTGTTAGAGAAGCTGATGCACGACGACCATTCACATGTAGATCAAAATTTTGTCCATCTGCACCTCCACACGGAATACAGCCTGTTGGACGGCTTTGCTGTCATTGATCGGGCCGTCGCCTATGCCGCCCACTTGGGAATGCCCGCGCTGGCAATTACCGATCATGGCACGATGTTTGGGGTAATAGATTTTTATCGGGCGTGCAAGGCCAAAGGGATTAAGCCACTGATTGGGGTAGAGTCCTATTTGGCTCGGGGCAGCCGCTTTGGTCGTGACCCTAAAATAGACTCCAAACCCTATCACATGCTGCTGCTGGCCCAAAACCAACAAGGTTATAAAAATCTGCTGAAATTATCTTCTAAGGCTCAATTGGAAGGCTTTTATTATCGCCCCCGCATTGACCGAGAATTGATGGCCCAATATGCAAGTGGCCTGATTGCAACCAGCGGTTGTTTGGCGGCAGAAATTCCACGTATGGTCGAAGATGGCCGCGATGAAGAAGCCCGCCAATTGATTGGCTGGTATCAGGATGTCTTTGGCAAGGATAATTTTTTCCTTGAATTGCAGGCCCATGACATCCCGCAATTGGATAGACTAAATCGCTGGCTGGTCGAAAATTCCAAATATGCTAATGTGCCGCTGGTCGCCACTAACGACGTGCATTATGTCAGCCCAGATGACTACGATTACCACGACACCTTGTTGTGTATCCAGACGGGCAATGTCAAAAGAGAAGAGGATCGCCTCCGCATGTCGGGCGGCAATTCGTATTACATGCGAACACAGGCCGAGATGTGGCGCTTGTTTGGTCATATTGCTCCACAAGCACTCAACAATACCATGATGATTGCTGAGATGTGCGAGGACGTAGAGCTAGATACCAAAGAATATCACCTACCAATTTTCCCTGTACCCGATGAATTTAACAGTCCCGGCGATTATCTACGCCACCTCTGCGAAGAAGGGATTTATTGGCGTTATGGCTCCGCTGCCGATACTCCTGAAGTTCGTGAACGCTTGGAATACGAAATCAGCGTTATCCATGATATGGGCTTCGACACCTATTTCTTGATTGTGTGGGATTTGTGCCGTCATGCCCGTGAGGTAGATATTTGGTGGAACGTGCGCGGTTCTGGTGCCGGCAGCGTGGTCGCCTATACGCTTGGCATCACAGGACTCGATCCGCTGGAAAATAACCTCCTGTTTGAACGTTTCCTAAACCCCGGTCGCCGTCAAATGCCCGACTTCGACCTCGACTTCCCCGAAGATCGCCGCGCCGAAATGATCGAATACTGTGTCCAGCGGTATGGGGAAGAAAAGGTCGCTGCGATCATCACTTTCGGAACATTAGGGGCGAAAGCCGCCATTCGAGATGTAGGCCGTGCTTTCGATCTACCCCTCACCGAAGTGGACAGAATCGCGCGATTAGTGCCAACCACCACCAAACCGCCCAAGATTTATCAGCTTTTAGGGGAAGATGAAGAAAAACCCGAGTTAACCAGCAAGGAATTTATTGACCTTTACAAGAGCGACCCATATGCCCGTCAGATTATTGATACCGCACGGCATTTGGAGGGTGTGCCACGTCATGCCAGCACTCACGCCGCCGGGGTTATTGTGGCTGATAAGCCACTAGATGAATATTTGCCGCTGCATCGTCCCACCAAAGACAATGACGACAGCCCCGTCAAGCGCGTTACCCAATTTGAAATGGAGACGGCGGAAAGTATCGGCCTGCTCAAGATTGACTTTTTGGGTCTTTCCACCCTGACCATCCTGCGCCGTGCCTGTGAATTGATTGAAAAGCATCATGGCGTCAAATATGATATGTCGAATATCCCGTTTAAACCCGACCCCAACGACCCAGAAGTTTCCCACTGGGTTGAGGAAACCTTTAAGATGCTGGGGCGGGGTGAATCCATCGGCGTGTTCCAATTGGAAAGCAGTGGAATGCGCCAGATGCTCACCGGGATGCGCCCCAAGACCTTTGAGCATATCATTGCAGCGATTTCTCTCTACCGCCCCGGCCCGATGCAATTTATCCCGCAATTTAATCGGCGGTTGCATGGCGAAGAAGCCCCCGTCTATTTGCACCCCAAGCTAGAATCTATCATCGGCAACACCTATGGCATCATCACCTATCAAGAACAAATCATGCAGATTGCAGCGGAATTGTTCGGGTATAGCTTGGGTGATGCCGACTTGATGCGTCGCGCCGTATCCAAGAAAAAACAAAAAGACCTCCAAGCCCACCGTGATATTTTTATGGAAAATGGGCCAAAACATGGCGTAGATGCCAAGACCGCCGCCGAAATCTTTGACCAAATCGAGTTTTTCGCCAACTATGGCTTTAATAAGTGCCTCAGTAGAAACACCGAAGTTGTAGATGCAGCGACGGGGCGGATTGTAAAAATCGGCGACCTTGCCGCTGGTCAAGCACACATTGAGCAAACCCTAAGCTGTGATATTGATTCCCTAAGATTGCAGCCTAGCTCGATCACCGCGGTTATGGAAAATGGGATCAAGCCCATCTATCGCCTCACGACTCGTCTAGGCCGACAAATCGAAGCGACGGACAACCACCCCTTCTATACCTTTGATGGATGGCGTTTGTTGGGCGAACTCTCGGTGGGGGATAAAGTCGCTGTACCACGCCGTATCCCCGTCGAAGGCACGAAAGAGTGGCCTGATCATGAGGTTATTGTTTTAGGCCATCTCTTGGCGGAAGGCAATTTATGTCACCCCACAGGCGTATACTACTATACGGGTAGCGAGGAACAGTGGCATGACTATACCACTCACCTTCAGAAATTCGAGAATACTGTTGCCAGTACGCATTGTCGTCGCGGGATGTATGACGTATATGGCAAACGCATCCACCGCTCCAAACCCAATGGTGTTTTCCAATGGGTTGAAAAATTAGGGCTACGCAACACAAATTCGTACACTAAATTCATTCCTGATGAAGTTTTTGAGCTAACCAATCGCCAGATAGCGCTTCTGATCGCCCGTATGTGGGAAGGTGATGGGCATCTCAATGAAAAGGATAGAAGTGCCTATTATGCTACTTCTTCTGAGCGAATGGCCCGCCAACTTCAACACCTGCTTTTGCGATTAGGGATAGTCAGTCGGCTACGTCGCGTTGAATTTCCGTACAAAGATGGACGGGTAGGTTATCAAGTATTTATCACCAAAGGCAGCAATCTTAGAATCTTTGCCGACGAAATTGCCTATCATTTTGTGAGCAATCAACGCCGTGAAAAACTTGATTACATGGTGGCAATTGACCCTGCCGGGACAAAAGATGTTGTACCACTAGAAGTTAAAAATATTGTTCGTCGTGAGAAAGAAGTTCAAAAACTCTCGTGGGAGCAAATATCAGCACAGGCAGGTGTCGCGGTTCGGGAGTTTTACCCTACTTCCAATGAGACAAAAGCAGGATTTACGCATGAGGTCATTAATCGCCTTGCGAAATTCTTCGATTCAAAAGAACTTCGACGTTATGCCAACAACGATATTTATTGGGACGAGATCGTCTCAATCGAATACATCGGCAATGAAATGACCTATGATTTGACCATCGAAGGCACACACAATTTCATCGCCAATGATATTCTGGTGCATAACTCCCACGCCGCCGACTATGCCGTTATTACCTGCCAAACGGCCTACTTAAAGTGTCGCTACCCACATGAATACATGACCGCGTTGATGTCGGTTTATTATGACGACTCGGCCAAAGTCAGTCAGTTTGTGACCGATGCGAACCGTATGAACATTGATGTCCTCCCGCCCAACGTCAATTACTCATGGCAAGACTTTGATATTGAATATTCCAACGATGACAGCAAGCACATCCGGTTTGGCTTGGGGGCGGTCAAAAACGTGGGCATGGGGTCTATTGCCCATATCTTGGAAGAACGCGAAGTTGGAGGTCGCTTTAAAGACCTCGATGATTTCCTGCAACGCTGTGACATGCGGGTGATTGGCAAACGCGCCCTCGAATCGCTGATTCGGGTGGGGGCGATGGATGATTTTGGAGATCGTCCGACCCTCCTGCATAACCTTGAGCGCCTAATGAGCCACAGTGCTGCCCGTCGTAAAGATGCCGAAATCGGTCAAATTACCATGTTTGATTTGATGGGCGGAGGTCAAGACAGCGACAACGTAGGGTCGGTGTGGAGTGTAATTGAAAAACCCTCTAAGCCTGCGGATAAACGTGAACAACTCCGCTGGGAGCGCGAATTAACCGGCCTCTACGTGACCGACCACCCAATGGGTGACTTGCGCCACGTCCTGCAAAGAATCATCACCCATACCTCGGCAGATTTGTTAGAACAATCCGAGGTCATCAGTGGAAAATTCGTGACGGTGGCGGGCCTAGTCACGGAACTGCGCGTCATCACTACCAAAAAAGGTGATGGGATGGCGATCCTGCAAATCGAGGATATGCACGGGGTTATCAATGCCGTCATGTTCCCGAAAGTGTGGGATTTGCAGCGTGACATTGTGCAAGAAGATAAGGTTTTGGTCGCCTATGGCAAAGCCGATTTACGCAATGGCGAGGTACAGATTATTGTAGATCGAGTAACACAAAACTTTACCGTGCATAGCGCTGCTCCCGCGAATGACCACCTTAGCGGGGCGGATACCCTACAAAAACTCAATGATATGCCTTTTGACTGGCTGCCCGACGACGAGCCACCCTATATGGACGATGACGGTTATCTTCTTGACCCATCCGACGACACCCCCTATCCACTACCCCCTTCCAATGGCGGTAATGGACATCATCAGGTACGCGAAACCGCCAGCGTCTCTTATGAGGCCGAAGTTCCTATCCTCACCGAAGATGAATTAGAAGCCTCCATGCTTATGGGCGACGAACCCGATGAATTTGCTGAGGCGACAGAACTGGATGATGATGACATGCTGGCTGCCAATGATGATGATTTGCCACCGGATATGCCCGTCGAAAAACCGCTGCCCCTGTTTGAGATGACAACCTCTGTCGAAACAAAGCCATCCGCGCCCAACCGAGTCACGGCAAAATTAAAAACCGCGACGAGTCCAATTTCTAAAGCGGCAATTCCACGCCAGCGCTTGGTGGTGCATTTCTATCGCAGCAGTGATGATGAACAGGATAAACGTACTCTGAAACGCATTGTCCAGATCGCCCAGAGTTACCCCGGCGAAGATGAATTGTGTGTTGCTGTTCACCGACCTGATCGTGACTTTCCGGTGCATATGACCTTTCCCAAGCCGGGGATTGCCATTTGTGATGAACTACTGGATCGTTTATCCAATCACAACCGAATTGGAACGGATGCCATTGAGGTTCAAGCGCTTTGAAAAGTACAACAGAGTGAAAATAGATCGGGTTATCACGAAAGCGAAATCTTTATGGGTAAAGTGGATAGTCAAATCATTGAAATTATAGGAAGAAACCGATTGGTCAATGAATTGCTGGCGGCAGGGTTTGAGGTTGCCCAACCTATACGAGATCGTGGCGTAGATTTAATCGCTTACCTTGATATTGACGATGAAATCCCCCAATTCACAGCCATCCCCATTCAAATAAAGGCCTCACGAAACAGTAGTTTCATGATTGATCAGAAATACGAAAAATTCCCAAATCTGGTCATTGCCTTTGTTTGGAACGTAATATCAGAGAATAAACAAAAGCAAGTGACCTATGCCCTGACCCACAAAGAGTCCCTTGCAATAGCTGAAGCAATGGGTTATGTGAAAACTCCCTCGCTTAATAAAGGGCGATATACAACAACTCAACCATCGCAAAAATTATTGGAATTAATAGAGCCTTATCGCATGGATTCAATGGCGTGGCGAAGAAAAATCATTCAGCTTTCTAGGGCAATCCTATTAGAGTGATAATGGCTTAAAAAAGGACGGCTTTTGCAAACCGCCTTTGTAAAAGCCTATTGCACCATACAATCACTCGCTTGGGCGACATATTGGTCAATCCCAAACCCCAGTGACCCATCATAGGCATAGGTCTGAGTAAAAAATGGCTGCTGTTCAGTAACGGTAGTCATGGCGGGAACAGTCGCACAACCATTTTCATCACGGGCGGCTGTATTCGTTGGATTGATTTCTTCACCACGATAGGTAAAGCTCCATACGTAATCCCCCACTTCATCAGGGGTGGGGATTTGCACACTCACGCACTCGGTTTCATCAAAGGTGCCCTCAATCACAGGCACAGGATCGCCACCGCTGGGGAGTGTCCATGCCACCGAAAAATCCGCACCCGGAGCGCCGCATGCACTGACATCAATCGGCAACCCTACCCCGCTTTGATAGGGAATTTCAACCGTGAAAGGCAGTTCGGATGCCATTGCCACATCCATGCCGACACTGTTGAAATAATCGGCCAGCGGAATATCATTGTCACTGGCGGGGGCGGTATCAATCCAGAATTGGCGACCCGTCGGGAGGGCAAAATCTTCCCCGCTTGCCAGTGCGTTCATATACTGCTCAAACGCCTGCCACAGATAGACTGAACGGGCATGACCATTGCCAACTGTAATCACCGTGCCATGTTCAATACCCAGTTCATTTAGCCTGCGGTCGAATTCGAGGAACAAGGCAAATTGGAAAAAGGCGTCGTGCGTGCCATGCCCAATCATCAAATCCTTGCCCACCAGTTTTTCCGCCATCGCATAGGGACTCAACGCATTAGCTGCATCAGCATCCCCCTCACCAATCAAATATTCCATTGCCAGTGAGGGATTTTGACCGGGGCCTTTGGGTGTGCCATATTTCCAGCCGAGTAAATCTTTAAGCACCAAAATGTTGATAGCCGCCAGCGACGGGTAAGTCAAGGGACTGCGCTGCGTCAACGTGCCATATTGCGTCGGTGGCACATCGGCAAATATCCCACGCACTGTGTAATCTAGCCCAAGCGGGTTGATGGCCCACATGAGCGCCGAACCACCCCCACGACTCGCACCTGCCGTCACAAATCGTTCAGGATCACCCCCGGCGTTGGCTTCAATCCATTTGAAAAACGCTTCGACGGAGTGATAGGTCACGTCGTCAATGCCCTGACTTTCAGTGCCGCCTGCATTGGAAATCGCCAAAATTACGCCGGAACTGCCATTTTGGGTACTACGACCCACAATCAAGGGGGCATCTAATTCTTGGCCCATGTAAAAACGTTGATTATTGGAGGTACCTGCGCCGTTGCCGCTCAGTGCGACGGGATACGAGCCATCGGGTGTCCAGCCGATGGGCAGGAAAATCGTATAGAGCGCCCCTTCGACAGGCACATTATTCACGATTTGCAGCACGTCGGAGTCGCTTTGCGCCTCAGTCCAATCATTGACTACCCGAACACTAACGCCGATGGATACGGTAATCGCTTCAGCCGTTGCGGTTACTGTCTCAGCTGGGACAGCCACTGGGTCATTCTCGCGGTTGTTATAGACGCCATAGGCAACCGTGACTTCATTATTGGGGGCAGCCTCACAATCACCGAATGTGGGGTAATGGGTGGCCGCACAGGGGTAACTTGCGTTATCTTGGGCATGGCTTGGGGAATGGTCGCCACCCAAAACACCAAAACTCAATATCGCCAAAAGGGTAAGGAGTAAAAAATACTTTTGCATAGACAATAAACCTCATCAAGTTCTACTGAAATATTCGATGAGGCTGATTGTAGCGCAAAACATTTATGTAGCTGAAAAGGTCACATGCGTTTACGACGCACCCGTTCGACTAGCTGGCGGAAATGTTCACCGCGTTCCTCAAAATCTTTGTAGGCGTCATAGGAAGTCGCACCGGGACTCAGCAACACAACGTCTCCGGCAGAAGCCAGCTGTTCGGCTAATTCGACGGCCTTTGCCAGATCAGAGACCACATTAACCCGATTCAGCATTCCGGTAGAGATCATGCCCCGTGCGCGACGGGCATGTTCAGCAATGGCTGGGCCATGTTCACCAAAACACACCAGTGCCTTACACCGATTCACTGCAATAGCCGCCAGTTCTTCCCACGGCAGTTTTTTATCGCGTCCGCCGAGCAGCAAAACAATCGGTTCTTTAAAACTTTCAAGGGCGGCAATCACGCGCTCCGGTGAGGTTGCAATGCTGTCATTGACCCACAACACGTCATCTACTGTGGCGACCAATTCAAGGCGATGCGGTACACCCTTAAAGGTTTGGGCGATTTCCTGCATAGCCTCCAGTGGGATTTTGGCAGCACCGGCCACGGCACACGCCGCTAAAACATTGGAGATATTGTGCATTCCACGCAGCTTGACTTTATCGCGGTTGCAGATCACCTTTGCCATCATGGTCGGTGAACAATTACCCATTAACATCAAACGTTCACCCACCAGACACGCGCCATCTGCCACTAAGGTCGCAATCGAGAAGGAGGCTTTTTCGCCAGGGGCGTGATCGCTAAGAGCACTCGCAATCAGATTGTCCCGCCCGTAAATCAATATGTCATCCGGCCCCTGATTCATAAAAAGCTGCGATTTGGCTCTGGCGTATTCTTCCATCGTGCCATGCCGATCCAAATGATTCGGGGTGACGTTCAACAAACAGGCAATCGGCGGACTGACATCGGCCAATTCTAACTGGAAACTGCTCAGTTCCATCACCACTGTGTCATCGGGCTGAATCTCATCCAAATGGTCAAGCAAAACGTCGCCAATATTGCCACCGACCCACGTATGTTTACCCGCTTTTTTGCACATTTCACCCACGAGGGTAGTTGTGGTGGTCTTGCCCGCGCTGCCCGAAATCCCAATAACTGGAGCAGGACAGCGTTCCAAAAAGAGGATGGCGTCGTTGGTGACACGAATGCCACGATGAAAGGCCTCTTGCACAATCGGGATATTAAGCGGCACCCCCCCTGAAACGCACAAAATATCGGCATCATCCAGCAATTCATTGGGATGCCCCCCTAGGGCAAACTTTACATTGGGTTCGGTGATAAATTCCATAATATCATCGGCCAGATCACCCGCATCACGCTTATCGGACAGCGTCACACGAGCGCCTTGAGTCGGCAGCCAGCGGGCCAATGCCTTACCCTGTCGCGCCATGCCGAGGACAACCACGTTTTTGCCCTTTAAAGATATGGAGTCGGGTTCATTTACAGTGGTCATAGCAACTTAGCCATTTCAAAGATAGATTGATTGGGATCAAGATAATTTTATTTAATTGTACCGCTACTGTGGGACTATTCCGAAAATTCGACACTGAGAATTTTGCGGGAACGGGGCAGAATATAAAAAGTATAGTGTAAACCATCTTGGATAAGGTCAAGCACTGCCGCCTCCATCAACAAATGGGTATGCCGAACCTGCAAATAGAGGCCATGTCGTTTGACTGGGCCAGAGAGGGTCAATACCCGTCCGCGTAAGACATCAAAAGGCAGCAAAAGGGATTTGAAGTTAATCGTCACATAAAAGCTAAAAGCGATGACACCTGTGAGATAACCCGCCAACGCCGCACTATCCGTCAAAATATTCCTGAATGATTGATCCGTGCCCCACGCCACCAAGATCAGTCCAACCACACTGGGGCCAAACAACAACAGCAAGCCGACCAGCACTGTCGACCAAAATTGCGACATCAATTTTCGCCGTTGCCTAAGCGTCATTTTCCCTTCCCTGTTGGCTCGCAAATCGTCGGAGGTGAAATGAAACGCCATGCCGAGTTGGGCGATGGGGGTCAATTCTTGGACAGAGTGGGGTGATTTTTCCATAGGTAGGTTATAGAAGGGCAAACGCGACGCCGGTCATCGCGGCGAGGATACCAACCAGCCAGAAGCGCTGTACCACTTGGGTTTCGCTCCAACCCGCCATCTCAAAATGGTGATGCAGAGGGGCTTTGCGGAAAATACGCTGGCCGCCTGACCACTTAAAATAGGAAATCTGAATAATCACACTCAAGGCTTCGGCAACTGGAATAATCGCAATAAGTGGGAGAAGCAGCCATTGTCCGGTCATCAGGGCAATCGTAGCCAGCGATGCCCCCAGCGCCAGCGACCCCGTATCGCCCATAAATAATTGGGCGGGATGCGCGTTGTACCACAGAAAGCCAAAACACGCGCCGACCATAATAAAACAAAACTGCACCAAAAAGACCTGCCCTTGCAGCGCCCCGATAAAACCATAGGCGGCAAAAGCGCTGGCGGTGATAATTCCGGCTAACCCGTCCAAGCCATCTGTAAAATTCAGCGCATTCGAGAAGCCGACCAACAAAAGCGTGGCAATTCCAATCCAGAGGATGGGGGGAATCGCAATTTCATCGGTGAAGAGGGGTATCAAGATGGCATTGCTAAATTGGACTTTGGCCCGACTCATGATCACGGCGACGATAACAGCTAAGGCAATTTGGGCCATCAATTTGGCACGTGGCGAAATTCCCAACCCGATTTTGGCCTTGTCTTTATCTTTGGAGCGTAGAATCCCTTCCCAATCATCATAGGCTCCCAAAAATCCATAACCGATGAGCACCAATAGGGGAATCAAAATAGATTGTCCCGTCAGGCCCTCGCGGATCAGCCCTGCTAAATTGAGGCCCATCGTGATGCCCAAGACCGGAATGAGAATCAAAATTCCGCCCATTGTTGGGGTGCCCGTCTTATATAGATGCTCTTCCAAACCCGCCCGTATTTGTTTGCCGATTTTCAGGCGGCGCAAGATTTCAACAAAAGGCGATCCCCAGATGGCGACCAGCAAAAATGTGACCGCACCAAGCGAAATTGCAAATGGAATATCTGAATTCACGCTACCTATTCCCTATCAAATGGGCGTCCACCTGCGTTAATGAGTTCATTTCGCACGGTGTCCGATGGAATATCCAATAAAACAACTAGGCGTTGCGCTAATTTTGCAAAGGTCGGCGCGGCGCTTAGGCTGCCATAATACCATTCCGGCGAACCGGGGCGATCTAGCAACACCAACACCGAAACTTGAGGATCGTTGGCGGGAATAAACCCGACGAAACTGGCCCAGCTTTCGGTATCGGAATAACGACCATCCGGCCCGATTTTCTGGGAGGTGCCCGTTTTACCCGCGACTTGATAATTCTCGATTTGCCCCTTACTTCCCTCGCCATTGTTATTCACTACCGCCGCCATAAGCTCTAATACCTGTTGGGCCGTCGCTGCCGAGATGGGACGCGAGATGGGAGTCGGGGTATGTTCAAATACATGGTCGCCATCAATGCGCCGTTTGACGATATGTGGTTGCATCATCAGGCCATCATTGGCGATAGCATTAATGGCAGTCATCAATTGGATAGGCGTCACCGCAATCCCTTGACCAAAACTCGTTTGGACAAAATTAGCCTCATTATAGCCCCCCGTGCCCGGCCAATTGACAATGCCGACTTCTTCGCCAGCAATATCCACGTTGGTAGGCCGCCCAAACCCAAAACGCTGTAAATAGTCATACCATCGTTCCCGGCCAATACCATCCGCCACCCAATGGGCTGTACAAGTGTTCAAAGAAGTGACCAAACAAGTCGTAAAGGTAGTGCCACCTTTGGGACGACGATCCCAGTCGCAAATCTGCACCCCCGCCATCTGTTCACAGCCGTAATTGGTATATGACCAATTGAGGTCGAGGCCGGGCTGCTGAATATCTAATGCGGCGGCGGCGGTTATGACTTTAAAGGTGCTGCCCGGTTCATAGGTATACCCTACCGTCGGGGTAAAAGCGTTATTCCCCCGAATGGATGGGTCTTCCAAATAAGTTTCAAGATCAATAGTCGGATTGGAGACCATCGCCAGAATTTCACCTGTGCGCGGATTCATAATGAGAATCGTGCCGCCCAATGCCCCATATTCAGCGACGGCCTCATCTAGAACCCCTTGGGCAAGCCATTGAATATCGCGGTCAATGGTGAGTTGAAGCGTCTGGCCGTTGCGGACTTCAAAATCATCCGTAATATCCAATAAGCTGTCGGATTCGGTGGTGATACGGCTTTGGCCCGCCAATTCACGCTGATAAAACTCCTCAACCCCATAATATCCTGATGAATTGTAATTCACGAAACCCAACACTTGGGTCATGTATGACCCTTGTGGATAATCACGTTGGGGAATTGGTTCAATCAGAATACCGGGAATTCGCAAATCGGCCACCGCTTGACTGACTTCGGCGGTAACGGGCGTTTTCAAAACCACATAGCCCGGATAGATACCGTTTTCGTCAGGTAAAAGTGCCTGATAAATATCGAGTTCGCTGGCATCCAAAACCTTTGCCAGTTCCTTAGCAGTTTCGCGCCGATCTTGACCGAGCAGGCTGGGGCTAATCGCAATGCGATATTCCATACGATTGACCGCCAGAATATCGCCATCCCGATCAATAATTTGACCCCGGTTAGGCTTAATTTCGACTTCCCGGTTTTCGGTTGACCCTGCTCGCAGTTGCAATTCTTCGGCAACGGCGGGATCAAGGCGGAATTGGAAGGAGAGCAGTTGGGCAATTAGGGCGACGCTAATCAGCGTCATCAACAGTCCGACCAAATTAAGGCGGTTATTGATGGATGGCATAACGCATGTTCTCCTGCAATGGTACTAGTTGCCCCACTCGCTGAATTGGTCAATTAAGGCGTCATATTGGCGTTTGAGCCAACCCGCGAAATTTTCATGATATTCTTCCGGTGTCACAGTAGACGGCACAAGGGTTGGCGTTGGTGCAGGCACATTATACACATAGCCATCCACCACCAAATAGAAAATATCTTCCGGGCCTGCTTGTTGAAAACCAAGTGTGGCGGCACGGGTCTGCAAACTGGCGAGGTTCTGCATTCGGGCAATATCCGCACGTAGTACCTCATTTTCGCGTTCAAGGCGGCTGCGATATTCGCTCATCTGCTGAATATCACGGGCCGTCGTAATGCTGGTTGTGGTTTGGGCCAGATACAACCCGCCGATAATAATGGTCACCACCGCCACCAAGACAACCACCGCCACCACCTGTTTTTGATTTTCGGCGGTGCTACGAAAAAAAACCTTGCGTAAAAAGGCATCTTGCCCATCAGGCTTCGGTGTTTGGCTCGACATACTTCCCAAATATCCCTCAGAAAAGTTTTGACCATTATATCCTCTCGCCTATAATCTTAGCGAGTGAATGCAGCGTTTGAATTATCTTCCACTCACAGGAGTTCGTTATGACCGACCAATCTGTCCTACTCGTTGAAGTCCCCCCACCCATTCCAGCATCCAGTCGCAAGATTTTGGCGGCGCTGGACAATGCGTGGCGGCGTTTTAATGCTTTTGATGAAGCCTCCAAAAAACTCAAAACGCGGTACAAGCGGGTACGGTGGAGCATCATTTTGATCAGTTTCATTACCACTTGTGCCGCTGTGATTGATGCCCGCTTCAGTCAAGACGATGAAGGACTTAAAATCTTTATGGGGGTATTGCTGGTCATCCTGCCCCTTCTGAGTGCCGCCATTCTAACCTATGCCGCTCGATTTGAGGCAGGCAATGGTTGGGTGGGATTCCGGGTTGCCGCAGAAACCATCAAGTTGAGCATCTATGAACTTCGACTCAAACGGTATCTCGATCAAGTCACCCTAGATGACCTCGATAAACTGGCAAAGGTGATTGAAAAAACGGACGAACAGCTTGAGGGAATGGGAGTCAGCACCCCGCTTGAAATCAACTTGATTGATGACAACGAGGGCAAAGAATCGAAACAATTTGCCAAGCCCAATCTGTATGCTACCGACCACCCAGAAGATGATGGATACAGCCCATTGGCACTCGATGAGTATTTGCGAATGCGCGTCCTGCCGCAAGCCGAGTGGTATAACCGTCGGGCCGTCGCGGATTTCAAAAAAACCCGTCAATGGCGGGCCATCATTTTGTTTGTGGGGGTGGTTGGCCCGGCCCTTGCCGCGATGGGAGTAGGCTATTTGGTCGCAGTAACGGTGGCTTTGGTGAATGGCCTCTTGGCGTACATTGGGTTGCAACAATACGAACAAAATTATGGGATTTATAGCAAGACGGCCCGTCAGTTAGAAAACTTAGTCAATCAGCTTGAACCCAAAATGGATAATTTAACTCCGCCCGAAATTTTGGACTGGGTTCGCAAATTTGAGACGGTCTTTGGCAGTGAGCGTGAGATGTGGCAGTTAACGGTGTTACGGGGACAAAGCGCCACCGAAGAGGCCCTAACACAGTTGGTGAATTCGCGTACCAGCGTGCTGCAAAACAGTGATTTGGGTAAATTGGTGGGAGGACAAGGTGGTTACACCGTCGCCCAAGCACCAGTAGCCACAACTGAGCGCGTATCGGTATCACGAGTGACCACTTATGGCCCAGCGGCTGCACCAGCAGGCTATGTCACGCCGCAAGTTCCAACCAGCTATCCCGGAACCTCCGCCGGGGCTGTGCCACCCGTTGAATCTACTGTAGAGGATGAACCACCCCATCCACCTAGCTATCCGATGTACCCACCGGGATGATCTAATCTGGATTGACGGGTTCGCGTGGTGGGCCATCATATTGGCGAATATATAATGCCCCCAATTGATCTGCCCACCACTGCTGATACACTTCGTTGGAAATGTCAAAAATGAAATTGACGGTATAGCGACAGTTTTGGCAAACCGTTACCAATTCACTCAGCCCTTGTCCGGCCCGATTCAAATGGGCAATAACACGCAGTTTGCCGCCACAGGATGGGCAGGGTGTCGTCTGGACATATTCATGTTGACAGGTGTTGTCCTGTGCAATGATATACCCTTCTTCGGTATACCAAAAAAGATTCTCATTGCGGTTAGGATTACGCCCCAACGATTGGTCGGATGGCACGAGAGACGAGGCGCTATGGTCTTCATCCGGTGACGAAGATTTCTTTTTTCCAAAAAAACTCATGCTATAGCTCCCATCGGGCCATCCCATATGAGGTTCGGTTAATCCGCAAACTTCCAAACAATAGTGCTAAACCCTTGTTGTCAAGATAGCCCACACTTCAGTCGAGTATCGTCAAAGAACTGTAGCTTAATTGTATCGGAAAATGACAAACCTGCCGTGTGGTTTTTGTCCATAAATCAATACCAGCCGCAGCGGAATATTCTCCATTCGTTGGCTGGTGACAACTATTCTTTGCCGACAAACGTCCCAATTGGGTGTCCCAAAACGGCTTGGGCCAATGCACCTTCGTGCCAAAAATCCAAGACAACAATTGGCATATTGTTATCCATACAGAGGGTGAAGGCTGTCATATCCATCACCTTGAGGCGATAATTAATGGCCTCAGAAAAGGTAATACGTTCAAAGCGCTCGGCATTGGGATTAATCTTGGGGTCTTCCCGATAAATGCCATCTACTTTGGTGGCCTTGATAATGACATCGGCTTGAATTTCGGCTGCACGTAGGGCTGCTGCTGTGTCGGTGGTGAAAAATGGATTGCCGGTCCCCCCCGCGATAATCACCACACGCCCTTTTTCCATATGCCGCATCGCCCGCAGACGGATATAAGGTTCAGCGACTTTGTTCATTTCAATCGCCGTCTGGACACGGGTTTCGACCCCCAAGCGCTGTAAGGCATCTTGCAGGGCCATGCCATTCATTACAGTCGCAATCATGCCCATGTAGTCGGCGGTACTTTGATCCATGCCCCCCTGCACTCCCATATTGCCACGCCAAAGGTTGCCCGCACCAATCACAATGGCGATTTGAACCCCGAGGTCATGTACTTCTTTGACACGCCGAGCAATGGTGGCGGCTTCGACAGGGTCAATTCCATATCCTTCGGGGCCAGCCATCGCCTCACCGCTGAGTTTGATGACAATCCGGCGATAGACGGGCGTTTGAGCCAGAGTACCAAGTGAACCTACCATGCGATTTTTTGTTCCTTTCTAGGGATGTTGTTCTACAAAAAAAGGGAACCCGGCCACTGCCAGATTCCCTTTTGATCGTTCACATTAACGCTCCACGACCCGTGTTATTCTTCGCCTTCAGCGGGTTCATCACCCACTTCGCCGAGTTCAAAGCGGACAAAGCGCCGAATCACCACGTTTTCGCCAACTGCGGCCACTGCTTCCTTGCGAAGTTGTTCGATGGTCTTGGAATCATCCTTGATGAAGGGTTGTTCCAGTAGCACGATGTCCGCAAAGAATTTCTCCATGCGCCCATCCACAATTTTCTCGATGATATTGGCAGGGCGGGATTTGCCTTCTTCGAGGGCAATTTTTTGCTGAACGCCGCGCTCGGCATCAATGATCGCCTGTGGGACTTCTTCACGGGCAACATATTTGGGCGCGAGGTTGGCGATATGCAGGGCCACATCACGCGAAAATTGTTGGAACGCGGGTGTCTTGGCTACAAAGTCTGTTTCGCAGTTGACTTCGACCACTACCGCTAAACGTCCGTTGTGATGCTGATAGGTTTGGATAATGCCTTCGTTGGCAACGCGGCCCGCTTTTTTGGCGGCCTTCGCCAAGCCTTTTTCACGCAGGAAATTGGCGGCTTTTTCCAAATTGCCTTCAAATTGCTCTAACGCTTTTTTGCATTCCGCAGGGCCAACCCCCGTCATTTCACGGAGTTCTTTGACCTGTTGAGCCGTAATTTGCACCAAGTTTGTTATTCTCCCTTTTTGCTGCTTCTGATTGTTTCAACTATCTTCTGCGTTTGGGCTGATCTTCGTCTTCCTCGAAGATATCGTCTTCGAATTCCAGATCGCCTTCACGCAGTTTGGCGAGGGTGGATTCGCCCAAATAGGCCTCGTCCAAAGCACCCTCATCCATCGCGCCTGCATAGCCCATATCCGTTATTTCTGCGACTTCAACATCCGACCCGTAAGCCTTACGCATATTGACACCTTCATTGACCGCATCGCTAATCACGCTGGTCAATAATTTGATGGCACGGATGGCATCGTCGTTGGAGGGGATGACGAAATCAATCATATCCGGGTCACAGTTGGTATCTACCAGCGCGATGACCGGAATCTTCATGATATTGGCTTCTTTGACGGCGGTTTGTTCGCGGCGAACATCCACCACGAACATCAGGCTAGGTAGGCGTTCCATTGACCGCAGACCACCTAGACGCAGTTGCAGGCGTGCAATCTTACGCTCAATCAGCAAGCGTTCTTTCTTGGTCAGTTCTTCGAAAGACCCTTCGGCGTTGGCGGCTTCCAACCGCTTGAGGGTATCAATACGCTGTTTAATCGTCTTCCAATTGGTCAGTGTACCCCCCAACCAACGGGTATTGACATAGGGCATTCCCACACGCTCGGCTTCGGAAGCAATTGTTTCTTGGGCTTGGCGCTTGGTGCCGACATACAAGATGGTGCCACGACGGGCGACGGAATCTCGCACGAGATCATACACTTCATTGACGGTGACAACGGTTTGCTGGAGGTCAATGATGTGGATGCCATTGCGCTTGGTAAAAATATACGGTTTCATCTTGGGGTTCCACTTGCGAGCCTGATGGCCGAAGTGAACACCTGTCTCCAACAAAGCTTTGAGGGAGACAACACTTGAGGACGGTGCAGACATCTGTAAAGCTCCTTAGATTGTGTTTTCACGACCACATCCATCATCCGGCGCATCAACCCGCCCATTTAGGGATAGGCAACACTGCGTCGTCAGGATGTGTGGAGATTAGTAAAAAGCGAATTCTTAGCGAATTCAGCGGCGGAATTTTATCAGATTTGTACAGGGGATTTCAAGCGAGAACTTTTTTGAGCGGTTTCGCCGAGGCAGTACGCGACGAATTTTAGAACATATGATCTGCAATTTATATAAATGAGAAGGGAATCCGTAACAACAGTTACGAATTTATGCGTGAAAATTATAAAAGAGTGAATGGGGATGACCGTTAGGGATCGAAAAGTATGATCACAACACCTAGTCGTCGGGATTGGTGAGGTCGTCAATAATGCGCAAATCTTGGGTGGCGAATTTATCTTTGGCGATGAGTTCTTGAAGTTTGCGAACTTCTTGCGTCGAGATTTTGCTGTTGCGGGGGTTAAACACATGATTAAAGGCCACCCGATAGAGCCGCACACGTACTAGGCGGGGGAGATACTCAGTAGGACTGACATCCGGGGTGATATGCCCGGTAGGTAACAAAATGCTGGCTAACAAAATCGCCGCGCCCCACCATTGAATAGTCGTGAACCGTTCGCCCAAAAAAATGAACGATAATGAAATTGAGACCGCCATCTCCAAAATCACCAACAGGGTAGTGCGGACGCTACCCAAACCCTTGACTCCTATAAACATTGTCAGACGGGAGAGGGCTGTTGTGGCGGCAAGGCCTAAAATCGCCCACCATGCTTCAATATCGCCGCTGGTAGGGGCATCGGGGAAGAGGGGTAAATTGTAGGCTAAACGGGCCACCGCAACGACTACTGCCATTGTCGTCAGAACATAAAAAGCGACGGTTTGGGCAGGCATGTCGTAGAGGGCACGCTGGCTCATAACCACCGTCCCCGCAAATAAGAGGGCATTACCCATCATGAGGCCAATACCAAGCCAGTTGGTTTTACCCGCTACACCACCGGCAATCAACAAAATGCCCAGCATGGCGATCCCAGTGCGCAATATGATACGCCAACTTAGCTGCTGACCGCTGATTCGGGTCAAAATCATCACAAAGACCAGATAGAGGGCGTTGATTAATTGGGCCATTGAAGCGTTCAACAGCGACAGGCCGTTGTAATACATTAACGAGCCGATGCCATTGACCGAGCCTATAGCGATGCAGTTCAACAAACCGAGGGGATAGATATAAAGATATTGCCTAGCAAAAAGGCGGTACACCAACCACAGCAACACCGCCGCCAACACCGTGCGGACGGCTGCGACAGTAAAGGGATCAGCGCCATTATGCAGGGCTATTTTGCCAAATACCGGATTCATCCCCAAGAAAATGGGGGTAAAAAGGGCGGCGATCAGTCCAGACTGCTTTTCAAACCGTTTCAAATTCATTCAGTCCAGACCGTTTTTCAAACCATCTTTGCTTCACATGACTCCTTATGGTGCGGGAGTCACATCCACTGGGACGGGCACGCGATTGGTGAGCGGAATTTCGATATGAAAGGTACTACCGGGCATTTTTTCAACGTCTTGCCCCTGACTTTCGACGTGGATTTTACCTCCATGTGCCTCGATGATACTTTTACAAATGGATAGCCCTAGCCCCAACCCACCCCCACGAAAGGCGGTTTTGCTGGTGGAATGGTGCTCGGTTTTTTCAAAGGAATAGAAACTTTCAAAGATACGGTGCTGTTCTTCAACTGGAATCCCAATACCCGAGTCGTGGACAGTGATTTTGACCATTTCAGGGGTTTCGACATGATTGATAGAGACCTTGCCACCGTCGGGGGTGAACTTAATAGCATTACCGATGACATTTGCCAGCGCCAAGCGCAAGAGTTCAAAATCCACCATCAGTTTGGTAGGCCACCCGTCGCGGGTAAATTCGACATTCACATTGCGCTGTTGAGCGGCTTGCTTAAAGTCATCCAGTGCATATTGGACAATCTCACCCAAATTTGATTGGGCTAGATTCAATTCAATTTGTCCGGTGGTCAAGCGGTAAACGGTAAAGATTTCATTGATGACATCATGCAGGCGCTCGACGGACTCGACCAAAGCATCCACATAGGCCCCAATTTCAGGGCTGGACTGTGTTAATAGCTGAATAGGTGGCGCGGTCTGCAATAAACGTCCATAGCCATAAATGATGGTGAGCGGAGTGCGAAGTTCATGCGCGGTGCGTTTGATAAAGTCGTCTTTGATGACATCCAGTTGACGCAGCTTGGAATTGGCCGCTTCTAGGTCACGCAGGCGTTTTTCAAGATGTTCGGTCAGTTCTTTGTGATAATTGCGGCGGGCCTCTTCGGGATTGGCAACTTTGGGTAAATCTTTGCCCCCTTCCAAATAAAAGGCGATACGCTTGGGGAAAGAGGCCACATCAATGGGTTTCGCCATGAAACCAGATACACCGGAAATAAGCGTCATGGCCCGCTGCTTGTCGTCGGTTTGGGCAGTCAGGGCCACAATGGGCATGTCGCGGAACTGTTCAAAAGCGCGGAGGCGAGTTGTCACCTCACGTCCACTCATATCCGGCAAATTGATGTCCATTAAAATGAGGTCGGGTTTGTGCTCCAATGCCGCATCAATGCCCTTTAACCCGGTCTCAGCGATAATGATGGTGTAGCCTTTGGGCTGCAAAATACGCTTCACCAACGTCGCATTCGAGGGGTTGTCCTCGATATAGAGAATTTTCTTCGGCTTTGGAGCAGGCGATAGTGTCATCGCGTCCTTTCCCCCAGTTCCCTAATTTAGGCTGTCAATAATTCGTTGCAATAATTCCTCGTTTAGGAATGACCCCTTTTGCAAAAATGATTCCACCTGTCCCGCAAGGCGGCTGCGTTCGACGGGGGTCAATTCTTTGGCGCTGAGTACAATCACCGGAATATCACGTAATTCAGGGGCGGCCTTTAAACGCTCAACCACCTGAAAGCCATCCATTTCCGGCATCATCAAATCCGTCACAATCAGATCGGGCTTTTCTTGCATGGCGATTTCAAGCCCTTCACGTCCATTTTGGGCAATGGTGACTTCATGGCCTGCCCCGCCCTCTAAAATTCGTCGAATCAAACGGGCCGAATCTTCATTATCTTCAATTACCAACACACGCCGCGCATTGGATGTGCTGACCTTGCCGACCTCGGTTAGGAGACGATCCGTCGGCAGTGATGGAGTACGACTGGCGTTCGAAATATCCACCTGTTTGGCCCACCGCTCGCCCAAGATTTCCTTCTCCACCGGGAAGGTGTGGCCCGTACAGTTAAACACCACCACGTCGTTGGGTTTGATGACCCCGCGCCGCACTAATTTGATTAATCCAGCAAAACCGACGGCAGTGGCTGGTTCAACCGAAATACCATCATTCCGCGCCAAAATGCGAGTGGCTTCAAAGGCTTCCTCGTCGGTGGCACTTTCGGCGGCCCCCCCATACTGCTGCATCAATTCATACAGTAGTTGATAGGCCCGTCCGGGGTTGCCAGTGCTCAGGGTCGCAATGACCGTTTCAGGGTTTTCAACGGGCACGGCCACCGACATCCCATTGTTAAAAGCATCTACCATCGGGGCACATCCGGTAGATTGGATAATCCCTAGCGAAGGCACCTTATCTACCAAACCAAGCTCTAGCAATTCTTCAAAGCCCTTCGCAGCACCGATTGGTCCCATGCCGCCGCTGACGGGTTGAATAAACCAATCCGGGGCACGCCACCCTAATTCCTCAGCGATTTCATAGGCGATGGTTTTCATGCTCTCCATCGCGGCGATATTTTTGATACCTTGATCGTAATGAATGCCTTGACTTTGGGCAAAACGGACGGCGATTTCTTTGGTTTGGTCATAGGTGCCCGTCACATTGACTACTTCCGTGCCGTACAAGGCTACCTCTCGAATTTTATCACTAGGTACGAGGTTAGGGAAAAAGGCCCAAAGTTTGATCGCGGCACGAGCAGCATAAGCGGAATAAGCAATGGCGACGTTCCCCGTGCTGGCGACGACTGCCTCTTGAATACCCAATTCAGCCATCGCGGAAATTGCAACCGAGGCTTGGCGGTCTTTAAAGGAATTGGTCGGGCCTTGACGCTCGTCTTTGATATAGAGATATTTCAACCCCAGCATCGCACCGACGTT
This sequence comes from Chloroflexota bacterium, assembly GCA_013112715.1. Classification (GTDB taxonomy): domain Bacteria; phylum Chloroflexota; class Anaerolineae; order Aggregatilineales; family J027; genus CFX10. Next base: position 107,975 of record JABFGB010000013.1, on the reverse strand, counting down.
TTTGGCATGAATGAGGGGAGTATCGCCTTCGCCAAGCGAGACGATGTTTTCAGTGTGTTTGATCGGCAGCAATTCGTGATACCGCCACATGCCGCGCTTACGGTTGATGATTTTTTCGCCCCAGTTGTCACGGCGCAGCGCTTCCAAATCATAACGGGCATAGAGAATATCGTCACCACAGGTCGGGCAGCGTTTTAGCGGGCGTTCATAGACGCTGTGCCAGCCACAGTTTTTACATTCTAGGTGAATCGGTTTCACCTGTGTCGAAGAAAGTTGATCTACGGTCACGATGCTAAATTCGCCTCAGTTTCTCGGACGGCCTTGATAAGATCGGTTTCGACAAATGGTTTGACCAAATGGCTGGTCGCCCCAAGCCGATAACTGCGTTGGGTATCGGTACTGATACTGCATACAATCACCGGAATATGATAGGTCTGGTCATTGTCTTTCAGTCTTTCCAATACCTGCCAACCATCCCGATTGGGCATATTGATGTCGAGCAAAATCATCATGGGGTTATGATTGGCGACCATTTCTTCCGCTTCTTCAGGGTTGGTGAGGCCAATGACCTGCCAACCTTCTTTGGTGAGATAACGACGATAGAGATTAATCATGCCCAATTCGTCATCAATTGCCAAAATGACCTTCTGACGAGAGGGCAGACGTTCAGCTTTGATTTCATCTACCAAATTATTGAAGTCGGTGCCGAATTCTCGGGTATCGGACATCTCTTCTTCAGCGATTTCTGCTGCCGACGGAGGTGGCGGCTCTAAGGGGATAGTGACATAGAAGGTAGAGCCGACCCCTTCTTGGCTTTCCACCCATAGCCGTCCACCCTGTAGTTCGGCCAACGACCGGGACAGCGGCAATCCCAAACCGGTACCCTCGGCGGAACGAGTGGTAGAGTTGTCAATTTGTTGGAACGCCTCAAAGATCGTATTGAGATATTCCTGTGGAATCCCGATTCCGGTATCCCGTACTGCAACGGTAATCATGGGCGGTTCAACGTCTTTTTCGATAAAGGCGCTCAGGGTAATACTCCCTTGTTCGGTAAATTTGGCCGCATTAGAAATCAGATTGAATAAGATTTGGCGGGTGCGGAACTCATCACCAAACGCCTTATCAATAGACTCTTCAATCTCGGTATGCAGACGAATGTTCTTATCGCGGGTCAAGCCAATAGCGCTGGACATCACCCCCTTGATGACGGGAGCCAGTTCGAAGTAATCCAGCGAAAGTTCCATCTTGCCCGCTTCGATCTTGGCTTGGTCGAGGATATCATTTACCAAACCGAGCAGATGCTTACCACTGGAATGGATAATCTGGATGTCTTGCTTTTGCATGTCATTAATCGGGCCGTCAATACCCTTCAAAATGACACTGGAAAAGCCGATAATTGAATTCAGCGGGGTGCGGAGTTCGTGGCTCATGGCGGCAAGGAAATTGGTCTTAAGTTGATCAATTTCACGCAGGCGCTCGTTGGTGCGCTGCAATTCCTCGACCAACAAGGTGCTTTGAATAACCGCCGAGACCGCCGTACTGAGCGCTTGTAGCAGTCGCAGGGTGTCTTCACCAAACTGCGCCTCACGCTGACCCTCCAAGCCCATGACCCCAATCAAAGTTTCACCACTGGTCATTGGGAGGTAAATCGCTGAACGGGCCGAAACGTCCATTGGGGTGTAGGGGCCAAGTTCAAAATTCGGCACGATAATGGGGGTGCGGGTTTCGGCAACTTGCCCCGCTAGACCTTCACCAATAGCAACTTTGACAGTGGGTTCAATCGAATGCAGGGTCTGCGAATCACCCTCTTGGACGGCAATCACCATTGCTTGGGCCGCTAAACGATTGCGTCCAACCTCATTGAGGAAAAAGACTACACTACTCGCATCCATACGATTTGCCAAGACCTGACTGACCGTTTCTAACATCACCGAAAGGTTAGGCATGGCGGCGGCGAAGGTCGTGACATCAAACAAGAAGGCCATTTCAGCGGCACGCTGTTGGGAGATTTCAAATAACTGAGCGTTATCAATGGCAACAGCTAATTGGTCGGCCATTGTGGTCAAGGCCTGTACGTCGTCCTCAGTAAATAGTCCTGCTTGATTCGACTGTACGTCCAAAGCCCCCACAACGCGACCCTTCACAATCAGGGGGAAGGCGATTTCAGATCGTGTATCGGGCAGGTGGGGATTGGGGCGATGGGTTTCACTGAGCGCCGTATCCGCTACCAATACGGGCATACCCCGGCTGGTGGTCTGTCCAATGACGGAACGTGACCCAACGGGTAGGCTGTGGTTCAGGCTCAACAATTTTTGACCTGCCTCACCTGTTGAAGCGCGTAGGACGGCATTCTGTCCCGTTGCATCTATCATGAAAATCTGGACATGGTCATATTGGAAGGCTTCACGGATGAGGTCTACGACGCGCGGGAACAGTTCGTCCAAATTCAAAATAGACGTCGCAGCACGGCTCACCTGTGCAGAGGTCGTTAATTGACGGGCACGCAGTTCGGTCTGTTCAAAGAGGCGCTTGTTTTCCAACTGCACAGCAGCTAAGTCAGCCAATGATTGATAAATGCGGATTTCGCGTTCTTGATGCTCGCGGGTCTCGGCGGAGGCCAACAAAATCGCGCCGATTAAGCGGGTGGGGGTGCGTAAGGGTACAATCACAAATGAACTGATACGCAAGGCCTTATAACCCAAGCGGGCATCGGTTGAGATCGCGGGATCGCGGGTGACATCATCCACCCACTTCATCCTGATGGTTGCGAGGTCATTCCAGAAGGGCAGTTGGTTGCGCGTAAACCGTAGTCCCTGCAAGTCCACTAATTGGTCGCGGCCCCATGACGTAGCGATCTCGAGTTCGGCGTTTTCGCTGTTCCAATCTTCGGAACGCAAACCAAGCAGAAATACTTTGTCTACGAGGGCATCAGCAGCATAGTCAATCACGGCCTGCACAATTTCATCACGACTTTCGGCATTGGCAATGGCACGGCTGGCTTGATAGAGGACGCCCGTTTCTTCCAATGATTCCTGCGTCTGCCTGAACAACAGGTCATTTTCAACCAAATAGGCTGCCGCATCGGCCAATGTAGTGATGAATTGGTATTCATCCGGGGTGAAAATGTGAACTTCGCGGAAGCCCATCGAAATACGCCCCACAACACGACCCCCGACAGACAGCGGCACACTTAGAATAGACTGATAGGGGGTTTGGATGGCCCGCAATTGACGGACGATCTGATTCATCGTCGCTTCGGATTCGTCATCAATAGACTGGATGTAATATTCATCACGAGTCATCGGGTCGAAATCGCCAATTGGTTCGCCTGTTTTTGGCACAAGGGGCAGACTGGGTATTTCAGCAAATACGGGGTCTTTACTCCATTCTAAACCAAAATAGAACGAGGCAATGTCTTCTTGTGTGCGTTGCAACAAAACATCCACCCGGTCGGGATTGAAATTCAACAGTTCTGTGCGGATAGTATCCAGCATTTCCTCAAGATCGCGGGCTTCAGCAATACGACGACTGCTGCGATAGAGATTGGCAACCGCACGCAGGGCATCTTGGGTACTTTGGAATAGGAAAATACTGTCCAATGCGAGGGCCGTCTGGTCAGCAAGGGCCGTCATAAAGCGCCGATCTTCGGCCATAAAGGAATGTTTATCGAAATAGACCACCGCGAACCAACCGAGAGTACGACCTCTGGCCCGCAGCGGAATCGAAGCAAACGACTGGATACCGCTTTGAATGGCCTGCAAGCGCATATTAAATTCAAGGGTTTGGTCAAGAAAACCGATACTCTGATCAATGTTGGAAACAATAATTGGCTCTTCGCTCATTAACAAATTACGTGGCAGAGCCAGCAAATCGACATCAGTGACCCCCGCATAACTTTCCGGCCATGCCGCCACCACACGGGTTTGCAGCGGCCCTCGATCCATACCCTCCTGCAAAACCACATAGACCTGATTGGGCATCAAGGTCAGCAGTTGATTGACCAGCACATTGGCGAGGTCATTGACGCTGGTGGCGGAGGTAATTTGACGATTAGCCTCATACAGCGCGGTAGTTTCGCTTAGGCTGTCTTGCAATGCTTTTTCGAGTTCGCGCAGTTCAGTAATTTCTTGGAAAACCGCCACCACCGAGGAAATCTCGCCGCTCTCATTGCGAATCGGCGCGACGTTAGCGAGCAAGTCCACCCGACGACCATCCGGGTATTCCACCGAGATATTTTCCGCACTGACGATGGCCCCTTCACGCAAGGCGATGGTGGTGGGGAATTCTTCAGATGGGTAAAGCTCATCTGTGCCCAGCTTGTAAATCGGGAAGGTGTTGGATGAAAACAGAGCTTTATTGACTCCACCGCCAAAAAGATCAACGGCGCGTTGATTGGAAAGCAGGCTGTTGCCACGTGGGGCTAACAACAACACCCCGGCGGGCATCGCTTCAAGCGTGGATTGCAGCGTCTGGCGTTGATTTTCAATCGCCGCAAAGAGGCGCTGATTTTCGGTAGCAATAGCAAGCTGACTGGCAAGTGTGGTCGCCAACTGAATATCGCGTTCATCCAAATCATGCTGTGACGCACGACGACCAATCAAGAGCGCCCCGATTACCACTTCGTTGCTGGTCATGACGGGAACAGCTAGATGCTTGCCATACACGATATGTTCTTGGGCGGAAAGTTTGCCAAACGTCGGATGAACCCGTTCATTGACCAAAACGACTTGGCGAATTAGCACGGATTCGGTAATGGCATTACGGTCACGCTTCAGGTTCATGCGTTGCGGCATAAAGGGGCTGTCACCTGATTCTTGGGGTGAAAAAGCTGCCACTTGACGGAGCGATTGCCCATCCGTATCCAACACCCCAAACCACCAGCGGTCAAAATCGCCGGGGTCAGATACTGCCCGGAACAGGCGGTTTACGTCAGACTCAAAATCCGTGCTGATACGACTCGCCAACTGACCTGCGTCGGCCAATGCCAATGCTCGCCGTGCTTCTTTTTGGACTTCTTCGAGGAGACGACGGTTTTCAACCGCGATTGCCAATTGGTCACCGACAGCTGAGGTAAAACTCATATAATTTTCGGTAAAGGCGCGTGGCGTTTGACTGCTGCACACCAAGACACCAAACCATTTTGCACCTGTCACCAACGGCATAAGATAGAGCGTGTCGGCATTCAACGTCCTGAGCAGGTAGCCCAAAATTTGGTCGCTGCCCTCAAGATCGTTCAATTCATGGGCATGAATGAGCATCGGGCTACGGGGGGCAAGCTCGAATTGAGCCGAAAGACCCTGTTGTAATAAAGGCACACGTTGACCAGTCTCCCAAGTGGAGATACTGCCAATCCGTGACCACAGATGGGCAACAATAACATTGGGCGCTAGGTGCGACGGGAAAGGATCAGCTAACAAAATCGCTAGACTATCCAGATTTTCATAATAGCTTAACTGCTCCGTGATAAGGGCATAAACGGCTTCAATATTGAGTTCGGCGGCACTACTGACGGTACGGGCCATTTCATAGAGACGCTGCGATTCTCCGAGCGCCATCTGGGTTTGCTGGAACAAGCGGGCATTGTCTACCGCGAGAGCCACACGTACCGCAACCGCATCAATCAAGGCCTGTTCATCTTTGCTCAATTGGGCACGTTGCGGCGCTTTGGTCTCGATTTGTCCAATCGGTTTACCACCTACTGAAATTTGGGTGCTGTATACGGAGTGCTCGTCACGCGGCGGCGACAGCAGATTGCCGTTTTCTGGTGTATCCGGTTGAATCGGCTTGACACCAATCAGGTCATATTGATAGCCCAACTGCACTTCATCGGGTTGGATACGGGCAAATTCTTCCCATGCTTTTTCGGTTAAGCGCTGATTGAGCAAGGCAACTTCATCCACCCGCTGTTCGAGTTCTTCAATCAGGCGGGCATTGTTGATCGCAATCGCCAATTGATCAGCTAACACTTGGAAGATTTCAATATCTTCCGGGCTGTAGGCTTCGGGACGAATACTTTGAATATCCAACGCACCGATCACCCGATCTTCAACCTTGAGGGGCAGGGCCATTTCTGAACGGGTATTAGGCAATTCCACATTGGGCTGCCAAGGGACTTCAGTGGAGGTCGTATCGCCTGCGATGACCGTAACACCAAGCGCGGTCACGCGGCCAATCACGGAATTTGATCCAACCGCCAACTTATGTTTTTTGGCAAGGAGGCGCTGTCCTGCCTCACCCGTACTGGCGACTAAGACAGCATATTCACCCAGATCATCAATTAAGAAAACTTGGGAGTGGTAGTAGTCAAATTGTTCAACAATGCGGTTAATAGTGCGATTCAAAACAAGGCTTTGGTCACGCAACCCGGTAATTTCGCGGCTGATTTCCGCGACAAGGTCAAGGTCACGAATACGAGCTTGCACCCTTGCCTGAAGTTCACCAACCAACGTTTGGGTGCGCTTGGTGACATCATTAAACAAGGTGGCAACTCGACCAAATTCGTTGGTTTCGGCAACAGAGAGACGGACAGCCAAGTCGCCTCGATTGACCCGTGCCAAGCCATCTCCAATAGCTTCAAAACGGCGAGAAATCTGGGTGGCCTCATACCACAATAAGATACCTGTGACACTCAGCAAGCCGAGAAATATGAACGCGAACGTCCCCAGTACCAAGCGTGTTGGGCCAGCGACTTCACTGGCTTCCATAGACACGATCACCGTCCATACTGGCTGACTGGTCGTATCTGATAGGCTGGACAAGGGTCGAATAATGGAAGTGGCCGCTAAATAATCGGTGTTGTTTTGGCGATACTCAATGGCTTCTTGAGGGAGGTCGGTTAGCAGGGTATTTGCCAGTGAACCCGTTAGCTGTTCACCAACCGCGGTCGAGCGGCCATAGAGTAAATCTTGCTCCGAGGCCGCAATATAATAACCATCTTCATCTACCACATGAATAATTTCATCACTGCTCTCACGTTCAGTAATGCCCCGAACAAGCCAATCTATATCCATATCTATGGCGAGAAGGGCGATTACGTTATTTGTTTCGTCAAGGATAGGCGTGGTCAGCGTCATAATCTGCTGGAAGGGTTCTGTCGGACGGCCAGTGGCGTCCCGCACCAACACCACATCCGAAATCCAGAACTGTCCTGTGCGGCGCAATTGCAGGCCCGACTGGACAAATTCTTCGCTGCGGCGATTTCTGAGATCGGCGATTGACACAATCTCGATGTTGCCTGTCCGTCCAGAACGCTCGACAGCCACCAATTCACGCCCACTGGTGCCGACCAATCGAATCGCGTGATAGAGGGGCCGCCCGATGAGTAGTTCGTCGAATCTCCGTGTGACCGATTCGCGTGCGAGATTGTCTACCTCGCCGCTAGTGCTGCGGCGGTCAAGCACATCCACAATGCTAGGGGTAATATAGTTGGTAGCAAGGTTATCAAAGTCGGCGGCTACGATTTCAAACGGGACGCTCAACTGCTCACCGTTTTCATCCGCATGTTCGCTCAAGTCGTCTTTGACGTTGTTGCGCACGACGTTGTTGATCTGGATAGTGACAGCAATCAATACCAAGAAAGACATCACCACAAAGGCCGCAATAATCGTCAGCAGTTGTGTGCGGAAGGGACGGTTAATGAACCAACGAAATGGCCCAGAACTAGAATGTGGCTGAATTTTTTGGTCTTGCATAAAAGCCTCTTGAACGCCTCAGGTGCGTTTTATTGGGCGGTCAATGGGTCAATGTTTAACGAAATGGTGGTTTCTGGCGTACCGAGTGCAAGGCCCAACTCCTTGACCGCCACCTGCAAAATCTGTCGAAAATCGGTTTGAACGCTCAGTTTTTGCGAAATCTCATTGAGCAGACGTTCGCGTTCAATCAACTGCTGACTTTGTTCAAACAACCGCGCATTTTCCGCCGCAATTGCAAACCGCTCCACCAATTCTTCCGCCGTTTGCAGCATCCCTTGATTAAATTGGGCTACCTCAACAGTACATTCAATCGCACCGATCACCTCACCACGTAAAACGACTGGTAAGGCAAAAGCGATCTGATTTTCGGTTACTTTGGCTGTTACGGGTTTGCGGCGTTGGATGGCCTGCTTTTGCAAAAACGTCCAATCTTTTAACGCGGCGGGTTGTCCACCGGTGCTGTAGGCAAGGTCGTGATGCTGCGTGAAATATGCCTGCCACCCTTCACGTGCCACTTGTAGACTCTGACTATCACCATTCGCGCCATTTAAGGATAACTCGCCGACTAACAGGCCAAATAAGCCAGTGGCAAGCTCGGTGTTCAACGCCAAGAAAAAGGTAAAGTCCCGTTCCGAAAACGCCTCTGGCGCAACGCTGTGCAAATCTAAGATGCCGATTAGTTGGTCGCGTGCAAACATAGGTACGGCCAGTTCGGTGCGGGTGTGCCTAAAAATCTCATGCTTGGTATAGGCTGGTGCTTTTTCATAATCCACAACCAAAACCGGACGGCCTAACACAGCGGCATGTCCGATTGGGGTCTGATTATCCAATCCAACACGATAACCCTGTACGAATAGGCGGCGACCCTGTTCACCTGTGCCAACCCGCATGATAGCAGTGTTGGTGGCCTCGTCTATGAGAAATACTTGGGCATAATCTACATTAGGATAGTGTTGGCGCACCGAGCGCACAAATTCTTCAAGCAAAACATTCGCTTCGGAGACGGTTCGCAGCAAACTAGCCGTATCCGTAAACAGGCCGACTTGCTTGGATAGCCGCGTTTGGCGGGCTTCGGCATCGGAGACGCTGTTTTGAAAGCCAGTGGTCAAGTCTACAAAGGTATTATGCACCTGCCCAATTTCATCGGAACGTTTAAGGGTCGGGAAATCGGAGTTGCGTTCACTTAGGGCAAATTCGACCATCATACGGTTTAGGCGGGACAACGGCGGGACAATTTGTTGATAGGTCAGCAGTAACCACACGGCACTTGGAACAAGCAGTAGCATAATCGCCCCACCCACTACTAGAGGAACATAAGTGCTGACGAGGGGGTTGACCACTTCGGAAAAACGCATTTCCGTCACCAGAATCCACGATGTACCCCCTACACGCTGATACGTACCAATCACATCTGCTCGTAACAAGGGACTTTCATATCGTTGGGGGTCAAGTTGAGCGCTACTTTCAGACAAAGCCGGATGCCTACGGTAATTCTGGAAAACCAAAACCCCACGCTCACTGGTTACGAGCAACAGGCCATTCTCATCCAACAAGAAAAGGTTGGCGTCAGGCAAATTTTGGAGTTCGGGTTGTTCGCCAAAGCCGCGCAAGATATTCGGTAGATTGTCCGTCGCCTCGCTGTCGAGGTTTTGGGTCAGCACCACATAGCCAATCTGCTGATTATCTACCTGAATCGGCACAATAATATCAAGCAGGGGTTCATTGAATGGGCCGGGATAAATTGAGCCGATGGTCGTAGCGGTAATCTTGCGACTGATAATTTCTAACGACTTCTGATTGACCTCGATATTCGCTTGACCTGCCTGTGCTACGGTAATCAGGCTGGGGTGCATTAAGCGAATACGCACAAGCGATAAGTTGTTCGACCAAATACGGTCAAGGGTTTGATTCGCTTGTTGAATGGCGGAGGGGTTGGTACTGTTGATGTTGAGCGCTGCTTGATAGAGTTCAACATCGTATGGCTGTGTTACCTCATGGGTAGAAGTCGTTGTCAGGTCGTCAAGCCGCTGGGTAAATGTATTAACTTTAGTGTCGGTAATGATTTTAACGGTGTCTTCGGCTTGATTCGTTTGGGCCTGAAAGCGCAACGTCAGAGCAATAATGCCAATAATAATTAAGGGAATCAAAATGGTCAGCAGAAAACCGAGGCCAAATTTCGCCCGCAAAGGCCAATCAAAAGGACGGGGCAGATTGCGTTCCACGTTAATTCACCTCTATTTCAACACCGGGCTGTGCTTCAATCTCGGTAGGTACACCCAGTCGGATAAGCGTCTGGTCAGTACCAAGCGAACGATTAAATACCTGTGAGGTCACATTCACCAAACGAGCCAGATTACGTGCATCCTGCAATTCTGCCGAGACCTGACTCACAAGCTGTTCACGCACCGCCACCCGCTGGACTTCATCAAACAAGCGAATATTTTCGAGGGCCAGTGCCAAACGGTTGGTCACTTCTTTGACAAATTCGACGGTTTGGCTTGACCACCCCTCACTACTGTTTTCAAAAATAACTTCCCCAATCGTTTGAGAACCAACTGTCAGCGGGACCATCATGCGCTGACCGCTGCCTGTTTGATCTAACTGAGGAGCATTTGGCAGGGGGGTAGTCGCAGGTTGCCAGCGGCGCAAGGTGCCTTTATCCCATTGAAAAGCAGTGAGACGGCCACTATAGGATAGGTACGCCCCCCACGCCATCCCGACATTTTGTTGGCTCATCCGGCTGACTTCGGCCTGATAGCGCCGTGCTGAGACATTGGCCGCATCCATTTCTTGGCGAAGTTGCTCCAAATCCGTTCCCAATGTCTCACGTTGTAGAGCCGTTGCCAGTTGATACGCCGCTGCCTGATAAAGCTCAACCTCCCCCTGCGTCGGAATGACGTTACTCGAAAGCTGCAAATCCAGCACCCCGATACATTGACCGTCGCTGGTCAGGAGCGGGAAAGCCAATTCACTGTTGGTCGAAGGCAAAAATGCCTCACGCTGCGGTACAGACACATTCCGATTAAGATTCACCGCCGATTTGCGGCGATAGGCTTGGGCAGGGCCACTCGGGTTATCAAGTTCAATACGGTAGCTCTCACGCAGCAACCGCTGACCACTGAGGCCAGTCGCGGCAGTCAGCACAAGGCGAGGTGTTTCGCCCTGCAAACGGTAGATCAACACGTGGTCAACTTTTAGTTCGACGCGCATCAGGTCGGCTACCGCTTGGAGGGATTGCGAGACTAAACGTTTTTCATTTAGCTCCGCACTAACCTTTGTCAAGCCGACAATTGACTGTTGAACGTTATCATAACGCTTGACGAATTCGGCAATATAGTCGAGAAATTGATAGATCAACACTGCCGCAAGTATCAGGGAGGGATAAAAAACGGTGGCGATATTAGTAGCTAATTCACGCGAGGGAATCGGTGATTCAAATGAGTTTGAACTGGTCTGAAAGGCCAAGGTGGTAATCGCCACGCCTGCAAAAAACAACGTTGACAGCAGCAGCCCCCTGACACCAATCAACAGGCTCGCGGTGAGAATAGGCACAATGAACAGCAGAATGATGATACTGTCGGCGCGATAATCCAGCACAAAAGTCGTAAAATAGGTAATGGCAATCGCCAACGTCATGGCGTAAGCCGCAACAGCCAAGCGGCCTATTTGCACCAACCACCCGATGCCAATCATCGCAACCGTAACGGGCAGTAACAGTAAGGTATAGCTGGTTGGGATGGCTGCATTACCCGTAAGGTCTTGGACGGCCAAAGCCAAAATGGTGGCGGTGAGCAACGTAGCGATCACCACGCTTAACAGCAAGATCGTGCGGGCACGGCGCAGGTCGTCAGGGGACGTGTAGGGGTATCGGACTTGAAATAGGTTAGAGATAAAATTTATACGCATTACATTTCTACCCATTCATCATCATTGGCTGGCATGTGGACGGGCGAAGACTGTTCTAGGGACTCATCCGCCACCGACGGCACAATCCGAATGAATCCTCGGTCAGCCCCCAAAATACGGCTTAATTCAGCCAATGATGTACTTAAAATGGTTTCGACATCAGAAATTCCCTGAAATTTGGCCGTGATGGAATTGATAAAAGATTGATAGCGAGCGTTACGCTGGGCTTCTTCAAATAATTGAGCATTTTGGATGCTGACGGCAATTTGGGCTGCAATTGCGGTCAAAATCTCGATCTCGGCTGCCGTAAAATGATGGACTTGGGTCAGTGCATCCAACCCCAGTGAACCCAAAAATTGATTTTGGACGAACAGTGGCAAAATCATGACCGACTTGATACCAAAGGCCATGAGAGTCTCGCGGTTTGGCCCCAATTCCTCAACCGCCTCGGCCACATTGTCAATGACAAATGGCGCAAGGGTTTCTTTTTGTTTTTCATAGACCACATACCCCGCCAATTGAATCTTTTGTCCAATCGCGCCCGTAATGGGATATTCCGCCAAAACTGTGCCATAGTCCGGGGCATGATCGTTAATCACAATCCCCACATGGTCAATCCCCTGAAGCGCCTCGACAATACTTTGACAGGCTGCTACCAGCACCGCTTCACTGGCAAGCTCGGCACTAACTCGTTGGGCCACCTGAGAAAGCCCCTCATAGAGTTCGAGGCGCTCACTTAGAAACGAGTCGGTATGTGTCTGGCTGGTAATGGTTTGTTGAAGCTGCCACTGTTGGGTCACGATTTGCGCCCATAATTGGCCTGCTTCCCAAAAAGATTCTGGATGCTGTCCGGAGAGGGTTAGCTCTAGGGTATAGCCACCAATGGGGAGAGACCAAATTTCACCATTGGAGCGAACCGAGCGAGTGGCAGATAATAGGGAGGATGTTTGAGAAATCAAACGGTGGCTAGTGAAGGACGGCCATTCGGTCTCAGCAACCCGGAAAGCAGTTTCGATAAACTGTTCCAGACTGCTCACCTGCGCTGCTTGGGACGGTAAATCGCGGATAATGGTTCTGAGAGAAGCCAAATAAGCCAGCGCATCTTGCATACGAGTTTCACCGTTTCAAACCGACTGAGTTCTCCTCAATAGGCTGTCTAATAGGATGAGGAAAATCCCCTTAAGTATTTAAAAGATTCTAGTAATAACATTCTATTTCCATTCCCATACTTGTTCCCCTTGCAATAGACGTTCAATCTGATAGGGGAAACGATCAGGGTCTAGTGGTTTACCCAAAAAGCCATCAAAGCCTGCTTCTTTGGCCTTGCGCATTTGTTCTTCGTTCGCCTCGGCGGTCACGGCCACAACAACTGTATCACGGAGGCGTTCGTGGGCGCGAACCTTTTGCAATGCTTGGTAGCCATCTTCATAGGGGAGCCGAATGTCCATCAAAATGAGATCAATGCGGGGCAGCGTATCGGCAAACTGAACGACCTGCCACCCAGATGTCTTCCACTCGCAGCGTTGGACTCCCATGAAAGCCAACATACGGGCGATCAACACAAAATTCGGCACATTATCTTCTACCACCAGCACATGCGCTTCGCCGGGGTCAACTGAAGTGCGGTGTCTCGCATCGGTCATACGCTTTTTCGGCTCCTCAAATAGTGAAGAATCTGGTCTGAAAAGCGGTCAATATCTATTGGTTTAATTATATAGCCATCACAGCCAGCCTCAAGTGTTGTGTCCAAGTCAGACTGCATCGCGTTGGCTGTTAGGGCCACTACCGGGATACGCTGTAGGGCCGAACTTTCACGAATCATGCGGGTAGCGGTCAAACCGTTGATATTCGGCATACTAATATCCATCAAGATTAAGTCGGGTGGGTTTTTTAAGGCCAATTGAATCCCCAACTCCGCATTATCGGCCTCCTCAAATTCATAGCCTTCTGCCAAGAGAATCCGACGCACCAACAACCGATTTTCAAAATTGTCTTCGATGTACAAAATACGCGCTGGCATCAGGTCAGAACTCCCCAGCTTGAGTACCCTATCACAATAGATCGAGATAAACAATCGTCGTAGAATTAGTTTAACATAAATTTTCTATTGTGTCTGTCTTAAATCTACCGGATTTCGCTTGATTTGCCAAACAGACACAATAGAAATTTCACAGAAAATTCACGTGGGGAGGAGAGTTAGCTACGGCGTAACCAACGATGTAGTTTTTCGCGGATAAATGCCACGCGGGCCTTTGTCCATGCGTTGCTGGCAACATGCTCGGCTTCGCGCTGGGCATCATGGTCGGCAGCGGGTGGCGCAAAGCGGTCATAAATGTAAAGGTGGGTAATGTCTGTGATGGGGTGCTGACCTTCCGGCACTTCGTCCACAAAGACCTGACGGCGTTCTTCGGGCGTCATCCGATTGTGTACCCCGACCCCCAACCAGTTGCCATAAATCCCTAAACGCGCATAGGCTTTTTGCACAGGATTCAAGCCACCCAAGCCGCGATGTTCCACCCACCAGATGATAAAGACAACCATCAGCACAATCAGCAGCAGGGTTGCCAAAATGATCCCCAAAATGGTCAAGAACACACGCCAGAATCCGCCCCCAGTGTCGGTCTCAAGGCTGGTGGCCTGTGGCTCTGGAGGGATAGGGGTTGCCGTTGGGGTGAAGGTCGGCGTCAAGGTCGGCGTCGGTGTTAAGGTTGGGGTGACAGTCGGTGTCACATTCGGCGGTAAGGTCGGTGATTGAGTAGGCGTTGGTGAGGGCGTTGGAGAATTTTGCTGAGGCGGCGGCAACGTATTGGTTGGCAGCGACGTTGGCGTGCTGGTCGGCATGGGAGTAATCGTCGGGAAAGTGCTGTTAAAGCTGACATCACCCGGGCGATTAAGCGGCAGTTCATCGGCAGTTGGTTCAAATTCGACCCAGCCAAAACCGGGGAAGAATACTTCTACCCACGTATGGGCATCGTTTTCACGCACCAGATAACTGCCATCATTGGGGCTGTATGTCCCCTCGGCAAAGCCAGCCGCCATGCGTGATGGAATGCCTTGTGAACGCAGCATCATGACCATTGCCGAGGAGTAGTAATTGCAATAGCCTTCGCGGATGTCGAAGATGAACCAGTCAATCGGGTCAACATTACTGGGTGGAGTCGGGATTTTCTCGTTATACAAGATATTGGCCCGTAGCCATTGTTCAACGGCTTTGGCTTTGTCATAGGGTGTGACAGCCCCACTTTGCGAAATAATCTGCTCAGTTAGACTACGTAATTCGCCGGAAATTGAACCACCCCCCTGCAAATAGGTGCGCGTGACCCATTCTGGATAAATGTTGCCAGCGGGCCGTAATTCATCAGCTGAGGCGACACTGATGGAAGAGGTCACGGTGTAATCATCGCCTTCACGCAAGGGATCACGGGCGCGGATAATCGCCACATCTACCTCCTGATTGCGCCGCACACATTCCGGCCCGCCTTCGGGGACACAGTTAAGTTCGGCATCTACCCCAAGACCCATTTCACGCGGTTGAGGGGCGGCATAAATCAAGGATGAGGCGCTGATAAACATTTCCACGTTCTGAACGAGGTCGCGCCGACCCGCATAATCACCAAGATTGAAACTCATGCCGGGGCTGTCTTTATAGGCCCGTACCGAACGATTATGCGTCCATGTGCCATTTTGATAGGTGTCAAAAACGGTTGAGCGCCAATAGAGCCGCAAATCGCTGGTGTTGCCCTCCACAGCGATTCGCATGACTTCCCTGTCGCTTAACTGTACGGGGCCAGTCAGGTCAAGCCGATCTCCACCATAATAATCGGCGGTGGCGATGCCGGGGCCTTCGAGCGAGGAAAACAAGCGTGCAAAGAGGTCGTTAATTTTTGCTAGAGGGTCGTTGCCCAGAAACTCCTTGATTTCGTCCCAATAGCCATTGCCATCTTGAATGGGCAGGGCTAACCCAAAAAGGACGGCCATGATGGTCATCGCTGTACCCAAGCGCAAAAAATTGGTACGGAGATTGCGCGGATATTTGACCCGCAGACGATACCACTGATATTCCCGCGCTTCGATGTTGACTTGGATAGTCAGCGGCAGGGCACACAGCAAAAAACCCAGCAGGAATAGTTCGAGCCGTGCATTGCCCGAATAGGACATAATGATCGTAATCAGCACAAAACCCGGCGGCAAGATCGCCAACCAAACCCGATTGAGCCGGATCAACTGCCAAATGGCATTGTGGGCCAAAAACCAAAACAGGACGGCTAGGAAAATAACAAAGACCAGATTATCCGTTCCGACCCCATTGTTGCTGACCGTCTCTGCCCAGCGCGACAAGCGATCACCCAGTTCTTGTAAACGTCCTTGAATCGTAAATGGGCCGGGAAGCGACAAGGTATAGACAATCGTGATGGTGGCAAAACCATAGATACCGCTCAAAACCAGTGCCAATAGTTCGGAATAGTAACTGCGGGCCAGCAGAAAACTCAACAGAACGCTGATCGTAATGACAGGATAGAGTGTTCCTAAACCATCGGCCCAATCGGCTGTGTTTAAGGCAAAGGCAGGCATCCACAAGAGCGCATTCACCAAAAATAGGGTCAGCATATCCCCACGTGTAAAGGTGCGACGCCAAGCCTGCACGATAGCCTGTTGAACGCGATTAGGTCGTCGCTGTGGTTGACGATCGGGTAATGGAGTAGATCGGCGAGATTGTGGATAAGTCATATGACGTTAAATCAATACCCTTTAAGGCAGTGCGCCTTCTAATTCATAGTCCATAATCTGGTTCGCAAGGTCTGATGTAGGCGCGATGACAACCCATGTATCACGGCCCTCAATGAATTGGCAGGCGGTACGGGATGGGCGCTCCCAACAACTTAGGGAATCGTTCAATGTGACACCGCCAACCTCAAACCACACTGCTAAAGCTGCCCCATAGATGGTATAAAACTCGCTGGCATCCTGTTCAGTATCCCATGTTAGATGCAATACCAAAATGGTCGTCGGGCTGTTATCCTCACCATACAGCAAAAAACGATCCCCACCCCATCCGGCAGCAGTGGAGACGGCAACAGGGGTATCTACAAAGAGATCAAGGTGTTCACGCAGGTAAAATTCACCCAACGTCTGGTCGCGCAAGAGTTCCCAATCGCCCGCCACATCCTGAGAATCGAAAAACTCATCCAATTGCCTGACCGACACGGCCTGCGGTTGGTCGTTCTGAGTATATTGCTCGGGATGCAGAATTTGCTCGGTGCTGACTGGTGGTAGGACATAGGCTTGATTGACCAATGACCAGTCCTGCGTCTGGTTATAAAGTACCCGAACGAATTCGGTACCCGCTGTATAGGGAAAAAAAAGTTCGGCCCGCAAAATCGAGGGCATATTGTTATAAACGGGTGGGTTGTTTAATGTCGTTTGGGTCAAGAGGTCATTGGCGATAGCCGGATTGCGCTGCAACACCACCCCGGTATAAAAAGCGGTGGTCAGTTGGGCATCCCCTTCGAATAAAGCCAGTGCCGCTAATGCCTGATCGGGATCAGTTGTATCAAGAAGGCTGGCAACATCAAAATTCTGATAGATTAGCGCCTGTGCATATTCATGGGCGTAAATCGCCCCATAGATGGCATTCAATCCGCCCCAATTGGGAATGAACATGATGTTGCGGGTGGCGTCAAAATAGCCTGTTAGCTGCTCGGTCATGAGATTGCGGGCAAGGTCGGCGAGGTCGGTATCTTCGGGCATGAAACCAAACGCGCCATAGAAACGGGCATCGTTTTGGGCCTGTTCATCGGTATAATTCGCTTCGGCCAGCGCAAAGTTAATCAACTCCGTTGGGTGAACTAAACGCCGATCTATGGGCGTGGTCTGATTGAGTTCACGGAGCAGCGATACATCCCCTTCTAAAGTATTCAGAATGGTCGTTGTGGCGTCATCAATTACCGCCGATATGGGTGGTTCGTCAGCATTCGGGATGGGCGTTGGTGTTGAGCCATCTTGGGCACGAACCGGCATATCTGCATGGGGGGTTAAAAAGAACATACCTAGCAGTGCAAGTAGAAGTATGGGGGTGATGAAACGCCAGAAGTTTTTGACCATGTAATCCTCTCAAAATCTCATTTTAGGGGGAAATGAAAGGTAGAGGTAGGCTTCTTTGCCCACGATTGAATTACGCCTCGCTGACGCATCATTCCTCACCTTGTTATGCAACTTATGACCCCGCTGCCACGTAATTATAGTTGAAGAACGTCAAAAAAAGGGGCATGAAGGAGTATGCGGTATCAATGCTAGAAAATCTACGACTGGCGTGGCGATTGTTTTGGGATCGCAACGTGAATGCGTCCACCAAGATTATCCCACTGCTGGCGGTGCTTTATGTGCTGTCCCCAATTGACATCCTACCCGATGTTATTCCTGCACTCGGCGTTACCGATGACGTGGGTGTGTTCATCCTCGCCCTCGATTTCTTTATCCGTTCCGCCCCCGACAGCATAGTACGCCATCACCGCGACATTTTGGAAGGGGTCATCATGGGCAAACGCAAAAACGACGATCGTGAATAGGCCCCATCAAATCACCCCTCGCTGCTGATAATCGGCAATAGCTGAAGGCTCAAGTCGTAACCAATCCATGAGCACGGAGGTCGTATCCTGCCCCAAAAATGGCGGAGCATGTCGAATCGTTGGTGGGGTCTCCGAAAGTTTGATGGGCGGCCCTGCCATCTCCACCATTGTCCCGTTTTTAAATGTAACCGTTTGCACCAGTTGGCGTGATTGGACATGGGGATCGCCAAAGGCATCGTCGATTTGATTAATGGGGCCAGATGGAATCCCTGCGTTCAGCAAAGCCGCTGTCCATTCCTCGGCTGAACGACGGCTGAAAATGACCTGTAAAAACCCTACCAAGACCTCCCGATGTTTGACCCGTGCCGAATTCGTGACAAATCGTGCATCACTGGCGAGTTCTGGCTGACCAATGATTTTGCACAGCGCGGCAAATTGGGAATCATTCCCTACCGCTAAGATAAAAGGCTTGTCGGCGGCCTCGAAGGTTTGATAGGGCACAATGTTGGGATGCCCATTGCCATAACGTGGTGGATTTTGGCCGGATACAAAATAATTGCTGGCGACATTGACCAGCGCGGCAAGCTGAGTATCCAAAAGGGCAATATCCACATACTGCCCTCGTCCGGTTTGATGGCGATAATGGAGAGCCGCTTGGATGGCGTTGGCGGCATATAACCCGGCAATGACATCCGAAATGGCGACACCCACTTTATAGGGTGGCCCATCCGTTGGCCCGGTAATTGCCATTAAGCCACTTTGCGCTTGGATAACATAATCGTAGCCGGGGCGTGAGGCATACGGGCCAGTTTGTCCATAACCCGTAATGCTGCAATAAATCAGGCCGGGGTGTTCGGGTTGTAGCTGCTCATAAGCAAGGCCGTAGCTCGCCATTTGCCCAACTTTGAAGTTTTCAATCAGCACATCGCATTTCAGGGCCAATTGTTTCGCCAGCGCGATGCCTTCCGGCGTTTTTAGGTTGAGAGTAACGCTACGTTTGTTGCGATTAACGCTCAGATAATAGGCGCTCAGTTGTTCATCCCCCACCTCCAACCATGGCGGCCCCCATTCACGGGTATCGTCACCGCGTTGAGGATGTTCAATTTTGATGACCTCCGCACCAAAATCGGCGAGAAGCATGGTACAGGATGGCCCGGCCAAGACACGAGTGAAATCGAGGATACGCAAGCCAGCAAGGGTGGAGGGGGTAGGTTGGGTCATCGGGTACTCGACATCATTTTTGCGTAAAAAATAAAGAAATTGGGATGGGGTCGTTAATTCAACCTTGACGCCCCTTATTTTAACTGATATTCTCCTATCACCAACGATGCGGGGTAGAGCAGTGGTAGCTCGTCGGGCTCATAACCCGGAGGTCGCAGGTTCGAGTCCTGCCCCCGCTACTTAAAATTAGCCGCCATTTTTTGTGGCGGTTTTTTTATTTCAACGAACCTGCTACAATGTCCCCGATTTTAGCATTCTTATGAATACCCTAGCATTAATAGGAAGATTTAGAGGAGTCGTTGTTTTGTCGCGCATAGCTTATCTTCGTTCAGCCACTTTGCTTGCATTTTTGGGAATTTTGCTTGGAAGCACTTGGCAGGTTAATCCCCCCTTCCGTTCCATTGCCCATGCCTCAAATCGTACCGCCAGCCAAGTTTGTTTTGCAGAGGTGAAATGGAATAATGCCGCCAATTTGCGGATTGGCCCCAGCACCAATTATGGCATCGAGAAAGTTGCCGTGTCAGGCTTTAAGATGCGTGTTTTGGGTCAAGATGATGACGGTGAATGGCTTCAAGTTGAGGCAGGCGACCCGCTGAATTTTATTGGTTGGGTGTGGTGGGAAAATGTGAATCTGTATGGGAAATGCACTAATCTACCCGACACAGGTGAGAATCTAAATATTGAATCCGCCCCCGCCGCGCCGGAAGATGTTGAACTTCCAGAATTCACGCGGGGCATTGATTTCACCGACGAAGATCAAATTTTCAAATTGAATGACGGAATGCTGTATGTGCGTTACGAGCATGAGGTGGACGAAAAAAACACCTTGCAAGCACACGTCTTGATTGCCGATTTGAATAATCCGAACGTGGATGTGGGGGTACATCTTGGTGCCGTGCCAGATTCAACGGCGACCCTCGTTTCGGATATGGTCAAAGAGGCAGATGCGTTTGTTGCCATCAACGGCGATTTCTATGGTGGAAACTATATGCCACAGGGCCTGACCGTGATTGATGGGGAATTGGTCATTGCCCCCAAACATCGGGCCTCTTTTGCCATCACCGAAAACCACAATGTCTATATCGGTTATTTCACCGAATCGTGGACATGGCCTGCGACGGTGATTGCCGAAACAGGCAGCATCATCCCGCTGCAACTCGCCAATCTACCCTGTGATCCGGCGTGGCTGTGTATCTACACCGACCACATGCGTCGGCTACTTGTAAAATGGGGGTATGATGGCACCCGTGTACTGCTCAGTCCCGAATTTGAGGTATTGGATATTGTGGTTGACCGCTTTATGGAAATCCCAGATGGTCATTATGTGCTGCGGGCAGGGACGTTTACCGACGCAGGTAAATGGTTGAAAGAAAATGTCGAAATCGGGGACACGCTCCAAGTCAATTTGGAAACCCACCCTGATTGGCGTAATTATGAAAATGCCATCAGCGGTGGGCCAATTTTTGTGAAGAATGGGCGCTTCCGCCAAGATTGTGACCCCAATGTATCCGAGGCACGACGGGTTTGTGAAGAATTTGATGACCGATTCCGCGAAGCCCACTATTTTGATGTGCATATCCCCCGCTCGGCAGTGGGTTATAACCGCGATACCAAAACCTTGATTCTGGTGATGGTCGAAGGTTATGAACTTGGCGCAGGGATTACCCAAGAAGAATTGGCCGATTTGATGATTCGCTACGGAGCACAGACGGCGATGGAATTTGACGGAGGGGGGTCATCCAGCTTGTGGATTGATCGTGGCTTCGTCAATGATTTTGGCTACGATGGCGAACGACGGGTATCAAACGCGCTGATGTTGTATTGGAACGAATAGGCCACCGTATGGGATACATGGATTTTGGTGAGAGGGGTAATGAACGCCCCTCTTTTTATTCAGTCTCCAAATGAGGGGGAACTATATAATCGCCGCAAGGTATTGATATCACGAATGGAAAGTGATGTATTGGGGGTTTCCTGAAAATACATAATGTCGTCAGGGTCGGGGCTGTGGACGACCACCCCCAGCGCATGGACAAGCTCATGCAGGACTGCCGCAACCGGATAAAAGGCGGCAGTGGAGACAAAGGCGAATCCCCTAAAATCGGGCCGCGCACTGCCACCCCATGTGCGGAAGGTGGCACACCCCGCTACGACAAAAATATCGCTGACCTCGCACTCTTTGGCAAGCTGAATCGCATCCACAATTTTCAGGACAATATCAGCCTGCCGCTCATCGTCGGTTCGTTCAACCTCAATGACCTGATTGAGTTCGGCAATCGCGTTTTTTACTGCGTAATCCCAAATCAGATCACTGCCTTCGCTCTCAAAATAGAGAGTGACTGGGAATTCATAAAATCGCCAGTAACGGCCATTGGCATAGTACAATTCCATTGTCGTGCCGTCACCATTGCCAAGCCAATAGGTATCGCCAAAATTTACCGGGTCTATGGTCACGATGGGACGCGACGTTGAAAATGGCGTATCGGTTGGACGGGGCGTGCTGGTGTAATAGGGTGGCAACGTAGCGGTTGGAATAGTGGGATTGGGTGTCCATGTTGGCGGAAGTTCTTCACGACCCTCAACACTTGGTCGGGTTGGAACCGCCTCGGAATCATCTACCAGTACATCAGACGTTGGATTGGAATTGAAGGCAGACTGGGTAGGCGAAGAAGGGCTATCATCCTTGCCCAACACAGTAATGACCGCCGCAATGACACCCATCAAGAGGCCTACTGCAACCGCAACCAAGACCCCCGTCAGCCAATGGGTTGATTGAGATTGCTTGGCTGGGGGGGACTGCGATGGCATCCAGTTAGTCGTTTTTGGGGGTTCAACAACGGATACGGCAAAAGGCGGCGGAACCGGGGCAACCTCAAAAATCAGTTCGGCGAGTTTGGCTTTGGCTCCGCCGTGATTGGGATTAATACGCAGCACTTGATTCAAGGCGTATTCGACATGGCGGGGGTTGGTGACGGTGTTGGCGGCTAACCACCATGCGATTTCATTGTCTGGTTCGCTTTTGAGGATAGGGTCAATCAGCTTCAGCGCCTCGGCACGACTTCCTGCCTTAATCAAAGCATAGGCCCGCTGTAATTGTGATTTGGTTTGCTCATCCATCCCGATTTTGGCTACCTGTAAGATATACTTTTTCTCATACGTCAACTCTGAATAAACAATAGTAATTTATGGCGAGGAAATCAAGTGGCTAAAATTCATGAATATCAAGGACAAGGCATTACCGTACAATATGAGTTAAAGCGCTGTATCCATGCCGAAAAATGTGTACATGGCCTTCCAACAGTTTTTAATCGTGAAGGGCGGCCTTGGATTCAGCCACAACACGCGACCGCTGATGAACTTGCGGCAGTGATTGAGCAATGTCCAACCGGAGCACTGCATTATCAGCGGACGGATGGTGGCGCACCCGAAGCCATTCCCCAAGAAAACACCATTACGATTGAACCAAATGGGCCACTGCATGTGCGGGGCAACGTCGAAGTGGTCAGCAGTAATGGCAGCCTCATTTTAAATGATACACGGGTGGCGCTGTGTCGGTGTGGGGCATCTCAATTTAAGCCATTTTGCGATAACAGCCATATTGCGGCTGGGTTTACTGATCCCGGCCTGCCCGAAACTACCACGATTAAAGATTTATCGGATGGTGAAACCCGGATGGTCATTACACTCAACCAGAATGGGCCAATTGGTGTTGCCGGAAATTTTCGTATCTTAAACGCGAATGGTGAAGTGATTTTTCAGGGAACCGAGACATGGCTGTGCCGCTGCGGAGGGTCTAAGAATAAGCCATTTTGTGATAAAACGCATCGAACGAATGGATTCCAAGCGGATTAGGACTATCCAAACCAATGAATCATCAAAACCATCTCAATTTGCTGCGACACGGCATTCCACAAATCGGCGGCGTGTGGGCCGATTTGGGGTCGGGGACAGGGGCATTTACCCTTGCGTTGGCAGAGTTGATTGGGCCGACAGGCGAGATTTATTCACTGGATAAAGACCGGGGGTCGCTGCAAGAGCAAACGAAAACCATGCAGGCACGTTTTCCAAAAAATGCGGTGCATTACCTAAAAGCCGATTTCACTGAAGAATTGGAACTGCCGCCGCTGGATGGCGTGGTCATGGCGAATTCACTGCATTTTGTCGCTGACCGTCACAAAGAAGCCGTCTTGCAGCAAATCAAGGGATATTTGAAACCGGAGGGGCGTATTCTCATCGTGGAATATAATACGGATTCCGGCAACACATGGGTGCCGCATCCTTTTTCATATCCGACATGGGAGAAGATGGCGAAACAGATGGGTTTTGAGCATACCCGACTGCTGGCGACCTATCCAAGCCGATTTTTGCGGGAAATCTATGCGGCGGCAAGCTGGTGAGATTTGAAGAGCGGGTAGAACTTGACCCTCTTACGGCGGAAAGTTAGAATACCATCATTTACCCAGTCTACAAAGGATTTTTTGACGTGACTGTTCTAATCGAAAACATTGCTGGCTATGAAGGGCAGGAAGTGACCCTTAAAGGCTGGCTGTATAACAAAACAGGCAAAGGCAAGCTGTTATTTCTGAAAGTACGTGACGGCAGCGGCTTGATTCAATGTGTGGCCTTCCAAGCCGATTTGTCGGAAGAGGTCTTTGACATCGCCAAGCGTATCCCCCAAGAATCCTCGCTGATTGTGACCGGGATCGTCCGCAAGGATGAACGCGCCCCCGGCTTCCCCGGTGGATACGAAATCGGTATCAAAAATCTTGAAATCGTGCAGATGGCTGAGGACTATCCGATCACCCCAAAGGAACATGGCGTTGAATTTTTGATGGACAACCGCCACCTATGGGTGCGTTCCTCTCGCCAATGGGCCATTTTGCGTATCCGTGCCACCGTCATCAAGGCGATTCGGGATTGGCTGGATAATCATGGATACACGTTGGTAGATACGCCCATTTTGTCCAGCAACGCAGGCGAGAATTCCACTGATCTGTTTGAATTGGACTATTTTGGAACCCCCGCCTATCTCGCCCAAACGGGTCAGCTTTATAACGAAGCCAATATGATGTCGTTTGGTAAGGTGTATGCCTTTGGGCCGACCTTCCGTGCCGAGAAATCCAAAACGCGCCGCCATTTGATTGAATTTTGGATGGTTGAGCCGGAAATGGCTTATTTCTCGCTGGAAGACTTGATGGCAATGGAAGAGGAATTTGTCAGCTATATCGTGCAGACCGTCCTCGAAACCCGTAAATTGGAACTGGCCCTGATTGAGCGTGATACGACCAAATTGCAAAATGTCAAAGCGCCGTTCCCACGCATTGCCTATGATGATGCCGTCGAGATGCTGAAACAACTCGAAGCCGAAACCACCGATGCCGAACAAAAACAACTCCTGCATATGGAATGGGGCACCGATTTTGGCAGCCCGCATGAAACCGCCATCGCCGAACGCTTTGATCGTCCGGTCTTTGTCTATCACTACCCCACCGCCGTCAAAGCCTTTTATATGCAACCCGTTGCGGGGCGTAAGGAAGTATGCCGCAGTGTTGACCTACTCGCACCAGAAGGGTATGGCGAAATTACAGGCGGTAGTGAACGCATTTATGACCATGCCCTGCTGACGGAACGGGTCAAAGAAATCGGCATTAACCCCGAAAATTATCGATGGTATCTGGATTTGCGCCGTTATGGAAGCGTGCCACACGCTGGATTTGGCTTGGGGGTGGAGCGCACCGTCGCATGGATTTGTGGTTTACCGCATATCCGCGAAACGATTCCGTATGCGCGTATGCTGCACCGCTTGAATCCATAATCATAGAACGCAATGTCCCTAAGCATTCAACGCCAGCATGTCCGACAATTGTTGGACGACGCCAACCCAGCCGATGCGCCAACGGCCTATTATGCGCTGTTTCATGATCCGGCACGTTCGGCGCTTTTCACTTCGGTGAATGGCTCCGGGGCCGTACAGGGTTTTGTGGGGCGATTTCAAACTGGGCAGGATTTGTTCCGCCCCCTTGTCACGATACGCTGCAAGGCCACCGAAGTCGCACGCGAATTGTTACAGCAAGCCCTTGTACCGGGTCGCCCCTATATTTTTTTCGCCAGTATGAATCAAATTCCCATCGTGGGGGACAGCCTAACCCTTGAAAATCAGAAAATATTCAGCATTTATCGCTTGGATGTGACTCGCTTTAGTCCGACCATGAATGTGCTTGTCCAACGCAAAAAAGCCGCCAATGGCACACCACGCATGGAAATTGTGGCGGGGAATGGGCAGGTTGTGTCAGTGGCGGGGGTCAATTGGCAGAGTCCCGGTTTTGCCGAGATTTATGTCAATACCGACCCGGCGGTACGCGAACGTGGGTATGGTAAAAGCGTTGTGGCGGCATTGGTTGAGCAAATTTTACGGGAAGGCCGTGTCCCTTTGTACTTAGTGGAAACACGCAATGACTCCTCGCGTGAATTGGCCGAGGGTTTGGGTTTTGTGGATACGGGATCGCGCCAAGTTTATGCCGATGCCACTTTTTGACAGGGTATAATATTTTATCATCAAGGCTAAACAAGGAAGTGTAACGTGGCTGATGTGATTAACCCCCAAGATATACCCGTTCTGAGCGATTCATCACCATCGGATAACCCACGTCATGGGGTGCGGGGCAGCAAACGGCATAATCCGGAAGGGGTTGTGGCAGGTCGGCGGCCCTCTTGGATAAAAGTGCGTGCCCCCGGTGGCGACACCTATGAATTTGTCAAATCTCAGATGCGGAGCAAAACGCTGCATACTGTCTGTGAAGAGGCCATGTGTCCCAATTTGGGCGAATGTTGGGGCAGCGGCACAGCGACCTTTTTGATGCTCGGCGATACCTGTACCCGTTCGTGCGGCTTCTGCGATATCAAGACCGGAATGCCACAGGAAATGGACTGGATGGAGCCAATGCGGGTGGCCCAAGCCGTCAAACAAATGAATCTGCGGCATGTGGTGATTACGAGTGTCAACCGCGATGAACGCGCCGACGGGGGTGCGCCGATTTTTGCGATGGTCATCCGACGTATCCGTCAATTACAGCCGGGGTGCAGTATTGAAGTGTTGATTCCGGATTTTAAGGGCAATAAAGATGCCCTCAGCATTGTGATGGAAGCCCAGCCAGAAATTTTGAACCATAATGTCGAGACCGTGCCGCGCCTGTTTAAGAAAGTGCAGCCACAGGATAAATATGAATGGGCACTAACCACCCTGCGAAATGCAAAGGCAATGGATTCACTGGTACTGACCAAGACAGGCATTATGTTGGGCTTGGGTGAAACCTTTGATGAAGTGGTCGAGGTCATGCGCGATCTGGCGGAACTGAAAGTGGATATTTTGACACTGGGTCAATATTTGCAGCCAAGCCGATTGCACCTGCCCATTGACCGCTATTATGAGCCTACCGAATTTGACGAATTGAAGCGTATCGGCCTTGAGTTGGGCTTTAAGTGGGTGGAATCCGGCCCATTGGTACGCAGCAGCTATCATGCCGATCAGCAAGTGCGGGAATTGTCGAAGCTGAATTTTGTTCATGTTCGCAGCGGGAATTAGGTCAAATCGACTCTCCATGCCTGCCAAAGACCGTTATCATCGGGAAATTGTTCATGCTCTCCGTCAGGCAGGTTGGCACGCATCTAATAAACCACTCAATATCCGTATTGGGGAGCGTGACCTTTATCCAGATATATTAGCTTGGCAAGACGATGGTCGGCAGATAGTTGTTGAAATCAAGGTTTTTGATAGCGATTACTCCGCTGTTCACCATCTAATGGAAGCTGTAGGTCAGTATAGCGTCTATCGCGCTGCGATAAAGAAACTCGGTCTGAACCTGCCGATTTATTTGGCAGTCTCTCTTGAAGCATATGAAGGAATCCTAAGTGAACCACTTGGGCAACTTGTTATCAGCAATATGGAGATTAAACTCCTGTTGATTGATGTAGAGTTAGCGGAGGTAGTTGAATGGAAAAACTGACCGATATAGTCCGAGAAGAGACTGAACAGTATGCAGGCCCTTCCCTAAATGCGACTCTACAGGTTGTAAATGATGAAGCCCGTCAGGTTTACACAGTAATTAGTATCGGTAAACCACCTGCCAATGAACCCGCTAGAGCAGTCGTGATGGCCCGCGTCACTGGTGATTTTGTGGTGATCGAATCCGATACTACGGATAAACCGCTCATAAATGCCCTTATTCAAAGGGGTATACCCCGTAAGCAGATCATTTTGGCCTATCAGGGGGAATCACTCCCTGAGACCATTTAAGGAGTCATTGAGTGGAACATAAAATTGCCCTACTCGGCTTTGGGAATGTGTTAAAAGCCTTTGCAGAGCTATTGCTGCGTAAACAGGATTACCTCAAACAGACCCTCGACACTGAACTCAAGGTGGTAGGCATTGCTACCAACAGCAAGGGGATGGCGATCAATCCGGCTGGCATTGATTTGGCAGCGGCATTGCAATTGGTGAAGTCCGGTCAATCGCTCAATACGCTGCATGTCGGGGAGTCTGTGGCAGACACATTCGCGTTTATCCAGCAAGCGCCCGCCGACATCATCTTGGAAGCCACCGTGCTTGATCCTCGCACTGGACAACCCGCGCTGGATTATGTGCGGGCGGCGTTGAATGCAGGTAAGCATGTCGTTACCGCCAACAAAGGGCCTGTCGCGTTTGGCTATCGGGAATTAAAAGCATTGGCTCAAGCCAAAGGGCTAGGGTTCTTTTTTGAAAGCACGGTCATGGATGGGATGCCCCTCCATTCAATTGCGCGAGAAGGCATGTTAGGGCTGCAAACCAACCGGATACGTGGCATCCTAAACAGCACCACCAATTCGGTGTTGACTCGGCTGGAAGAGGGCACATCCTTTGAAGAAGCAGTCGCTGAAATGCAGCGGGCGGGCCTTGCTGAAACTGACCCTAGTAATGACATTGATGGCTGGGATGCGTCCGTCAAAATCACAATTTTGGCAAATGTGGTGATGGGGGCGGATTTGCGGCCTAGCGATGTTGACCGAACGGGTATTCGCAACGTTACGGCGCAGGATGCACAGGTGGCGGTAAAAGCGGGCAAACATATCAAGTTGGTATGTGAAGCAGTGCGCGAAGGCGATAAAGTCAAAACTTCAGTGCGGCCAATCCCGCTACCTTTAACTGATCCGCTGGCAAATATTACACAGACAGCCTCGGCGGTGACGTTTGAGACCGATGTCCTGCCAAATATCACCCTCATTGAAGGAAACAGCAGCCCCACAACCACCGCCTATGGGATGTTGGTGGATGCCCTCAATATTGGGCGGGGGCGGCGTTAACCTCGCTGCTCGATTCCTAGCCCATTGACGGAGGCGCTAAGGGAGTGGTATCGGAGGTTGGGGCGGCAGGTTCAACAATAGTAGGGACAGCCTGCCACGCTGTAGGGGTCTGATCCACCAGACCCGCCTTTTCCAACGCCTTTGTCACCCGCTCGGAGAAGGGGTCAATTTCATGCCCGATGCCGAATGGCAAGTTATTGTTGTTGCAGAAATTGGGTAGGTCATTAATCGCCAACCGCACATCGCCAAATCGTAGTTGGTCAAGGCGCACCCCGCTCGTCATGAGTGCATCACGCAGCGCAGAGGGGTCTTGTCCATGCAAGGCCGAGGCAAACAAAATCCCCGGCCCGACAACTTCGGCATGATCGAATTTCGCGCCCTGATTGCCCATCGAAAAGGCAAGATAATGTTCCGTGCCTTCCTCATGGCGATCATGGCCGAGTTGATTTGCCAATTGTACTGACATCATGAGCAAATCCACTAAGGTTCGTAGGGCCTCAATCTTGCCCTCACCAATTTCTTTGGCACTCTTGATCGCTTGGGTAGCGAGTCCGGCAGCAACACCTGCACCCCATTGTGAAAACTGCTGTTCAGGCGTGTTGCGGTTGAGTTTGGCAGCATAACGCCAGTCGAGCAAAGCCGTCACAATTGCTACTACATCCACAATCCCGGCAGCGCGTTCATAGGCTGGGGCGGCTTCAATCACACTCCAATCAATAATCACTTCTGAGGCGGGGCCAACTTCGAGACGGTGCATTAAACCTTCGGCGGGCAGGGTGACATGCGGCTCAAAAATTTCATCGCTGCTGATAGCGGTAGGAACGACCACCAATGGCAGCTTATTTTTATTGGCTACAAGCTTGCCAGCCGTCAAGGGTATACCTTGTCCTAAAACATAAATCACCCCTGTTTGTGAGGGCAGATGATCGGCTAGATAGTCCAACAGATCGCGGTCATTGCTTGTCGGTTCAGCCTGAACCACAAGGGGCAGATTTAAAAGGTTGCCAAAATTTGTCCATGCCGTTTCAGAAGTTAATAGAGCCACTGGACGAGTCTCAGTGGTCATATTGAGGGGGGTATAGGTCACTTTGGGTAAGGGCCAAACGGTGGACATGGGGCGGCTCTCCAAATAAGTTCTACAAATAAACATGATCAACACTGCTAAGTTTAAAACTGATTCAACCTTTTTGCCAACCGCAATCTTGAATTATTCAGGAAGAATAAATAAGAATTCGGCAAGAATTTTTGACAAATCGGCGGCCATCTGGATAATAATTACCCCATGCTCTGGCGAGTTTACATTTTTCGTCAAAGCGCCGTATCCTGTTAAGATAAACCTTAAGCGTTCCATGCGTGGAGGTAATTTAAATTATGTTTTCTTCAAAGCGTTTCCGTTTTGTGGCGGTACTGCTGGCTTTACTAGTAATGGTAACGCCTGCGTATGCCAACATCAGCAATACCAGCAAGTCTATTCAGTTCCAGTCGGATGCCACTCAGGTGGTCGTACCGGCGGGCGAACCCATCAAGATTGGTTTGGCAACCGACCTTTCCAACTTGATTCCGCAACCCGGTCAGGACATTGCTAATGGTGCCCGTATCGCCGTTTTGGAACGGAATGAGGCAGAGGGTATTCAAGGCTTCCAAGTTGAGTTGGACGTACAAGATGACCGCTGCGTGGGTGAAGATGCGACCAACGTTGCCAACCTGTTTGCTTCAGATCCGCAGGTTGTGGCCGTCGTCGGTCATGTTTGTTCCGGTGCAACCAGTGCTGCGATTGACGTCTACGTTCAGGCCCGTATCCCAAGCGTGTCACCTTCCTCCACTGCCGCTTTCTTGCCCGAAAAAGGCTACGACACCTTTAACCGTGTTGCATTCTCCGACGCCGCGCAAGGTACCGTTGATGCCCGTTACATCTACACCGTTTTGGGCGCAACCACACTGGCTGTTGTTCACGACAACACCGACTATGGCAAAGGCCTATCCGAAATCGTTGCCGCTGAATTCACCGCTCTCGGTGGTACCGTTGCCAATGGCGGCGAACTGCTCGTTATCAATCCTGACGAACAAGACTATCGCGCTGTGCTCACCCCGCTGGCCGCTGAACCACCCGCTGCGCTCTTCTTCGGTGGTTATGAACAACAAGCCGCTCTGCTGATCTCCCAAATGAAGGAAGTTGGGCTGGCGGACACCATCTTCTTCTCCGACGATGGCACCTATACGCAAGGCTATATTGACGCCGCTGGTGAAGCCGCCAATGGCAGCTATGCCAGCTTCGTTGATACCTCCAGCTTTGCCAATGCCGACGCTCTGGAAGCCTTCAAAGCTCGCTATGAAACCGAATTCGGCGTTGCTCCCGATGAACTCGGCCCCTTCCATGCCCATGCCTATGATGCTGCCAGCATCATCATGAACGCGATTGACTCCGTTGCAACCGTTGATGCTGATGGCAACCTCGTCATCAATCGTGAAGAACTGATTTTGGCGATTCGTAACACCACTGACTACGCAGGCTTGACAGGTACCCTATCCTGCAATCCTGAAAACGGTGAATGCGGGGCTGGTACAATTGGCGTCAATTTGGTTGAAGAGGGCGAGTGGGTAGCAGTTGAAGTACCCGCCGAACTGCAATATGGTGCTGAAGGTGATGGTGGTGAAGCCGCTGCTGGTGATTATGCGACTGTGGTAGACGCTGTTGCGGGTCAACCCAATTTGACCACTTTGGCGAGTGTTCTGCCGATGGCAGGTGCTGATGCCGTAGCCGCATTGACTGGCGAAGGCCCCTTCACCATTTTCGCGCCCAGCGACGAAGCGTTTAATACCTTCATGGCTGCCAATGCGGAATTGGTCAATCAAGCACTGGCTGACCCAACGCTGCTATCTGGCCTCCTACTCTATCATGTTGTACCGGGTAATCTGACGCTTGCCGATCTTGCCGCTGGTGAAGTCACCACTGTGAATGGTGCCCCATTGACGATTGCCGTTGATGGCGATACCGTCACGATCAACGGCATGTATACCGTTACCACTGCCGACATTCTGGCTGGCAACGGTGTCGTTCATATCATTGATGGTGTGCTGGTGCCACCAACCGAATAGACGGGTACATCTGTCCATTTAAACTAAACCTACAGGGGTGGGGTTTGCAATCTCGCCCCTGTTTTGGTCTAATTATTCGGATTAACTAATTTAATTTACGCTTGACTTATTGCGGAGAATATTGTTTATGGCACAACCGAGTCAGGGGCAGCGCCTCTCGTCGCCATTGATGCAATTTCGACAGATGGGGGCTGCTGACGTGGACGCCTATGCAGGGCGCTACTTCCGTTTTGCCGCCATTTTTTCCATCCTACGCATCCTCTGGGTCATTGCTCAGACTTCAACACTTTTGGGTGATCCACCAAACCAATGGGTGGTGGATATTGAGAAAATCGTGGGTGTTGCACTCACGGTATATGCGATTACCGGGGCGATCATTTTTGCCATTGCCCTATATTTTCGCACCCAATCTGAAAGCAATGAGCCAATCAGCAAACTCATTACCAACTATGCTGGGGCGGTCTTATTTATCATCGTCGCCAGCCGGGTATCCAATGTAGTACGTGGCGACCCCCTGCCGGTCAACATCTGGCTAGGATTACTCCAAACAGGCATTATACGCGGCGGCATTTATGCCCTGATTGCATTAGGCTATACGTTGGTTTACGGCATCCTCTTCATGATAAACTTTGCTCATGGCGAAATCATGATGCTAGGGGCGTATGGCGGTTGGCTCGGCCTGATGGTTATGGTCAATGGGGGTGAGCGCTCCTTTGAAGCGGGTGCGGCGTCCGTTGCGGCGGTACTTGTCCCACTGGGGGTGGTGTTGCTGTTCCTACCACTGGAAGATATTGCAGGCCGTTTCCGCAAGCGCTCATCGGCAGAAGATGTGGTCGCGGCTCCGCGCTGGCGTGTGACCATACTCAGTTTGCCCATTCGCATTTTATTGGGGGCCGCCGTTGGCTATGGTGCTCTGCTGGGTTTAGGCTTGACCGCACCACACATTTACGAATTGGTGATTACGATTGTCGGGTTGTTATTCGTACTAGCTATTGGGATGCTGACCTCAGTCTTGGCGGTGATTGTCCTAGAGCGCATCGCCTATCGGCCATTACGCCATGCCCCACGTTTGACCCCCCTCATTAGTGCGATTGGGGCTTCGATCTTCTTGCAGCAGGTGGCCTTACGGATCTTCGGGCCAATTCCGCGTGTCTATCGCGCTCCCCGCCTGCTGAGTGATCCTGTTACCATTGACCTTGATTTAGGCCGATTTGGAATTGTACCGATTAGTAAGGTCGGTCTAGTGATGACCCTGCTTGCATTCGGTTTAATGGCACTGCTGATTTTTATCGTCCGTCGTACCAAATTTGGTCGGGCGATGCGAGCAGTGGCGGAAGACAAAAATACTGCGGCTTTGATGGGTGCAAATGTTGACCGTGTGATTGTGATTACCTTTGTCCTCGGCGCGGCCCTAGCTGGTGCAACAGGGGTCATGCTCGGTTTTCGCGGTGAACAAGTCAAACCCCTCTTCGGATTTAGCTACGGTCTAAAGGCCTTTACTTCGGCTGTTCTGGGCGGGATTGGAAATATCCCCGGCGCGGTGGTCGGCGGTTTCTTTTTGGGTCTAGCCGAAGCACTTGGCCCAACAGCATTAGGCTTTAACACCTCTTGGCAAAACGTCATTGCGTTTGGTCTGCTGGTTTTGGTCATCATCTTCCGACCCACCGGGTTGTTGGGTGAGATTGTGGCGGAGAAGAAGGTGTAACCATGCTGCGAAGACTCATCAAGCAATATCCCTATGTCCAAGACGGTTTTACACGCGGGTTGATCAATGGGGGGGTGATTCTTTTCTTCATCCTCATTGGCCTGCCTGCCGGGATGCCGGGGCGTGAAGATTTGGCGCCGCTTGCCGTTCCGCTGTTTGTACTAACAACGATCACTTTTGCAGTTGTGACCGTGCGTCGCTTGGAAGGACGGGCGGGGTGGAAACAACTCTTGATAAACGGGGTGGCACTCGGCATCGGGACAGCCATCCCCTTTCTGCTATTTATGAGCCTGATTAATCGCTGGCAGGCTAATGGAACCAATGTTAATGACTACTTCTTTGAGATCAAGCCCCGCACAACGGCTGAGTTATCGGGTGTGCCCGTAGAGGAATTATTTGCTAACCCGGAGATTGACCCTGTAACGCAAGAATTTCCCGTAGATGCCCCTGTCCGCACCAATCCGATGACACTCAAAATCAATGATGATAACATCCATGTCTTTGATATTGGGTTTTTGAGCCTCGGTGGATTATATGGCACAGCGTTGGGTTTAGGCATCATTGGTTTGGCAACAACGCTGATTTATCATGCACTCTCGCTGGTGCATTGGCAGGACATTCGTGCCAATCTAAATCGGAATCTTGGCAAAAACGCGGGTGGTAAATGGGTGCAGTCTATCATACCCGAAATCCTACACTGGATTCGCCTTATCCTGCCGATTCTGTTTTTCCTGTTTTTATTCGTCAGTGTCAGCATGAGTTACGACACTTCATTTTGGCGCGAGGTACGCGGTAAAGACATTGAAAACGGCGCGATATTGGATTTGACTGATTTGGGGCTTGGCCCGCGTGCAGCCCAAAATTTCCAACTCATTACAGGCTTCTTGGTCATAATCGCCCTGATGTTGGCGATGCGGAATACCCGCTATAAAGCCTATCGTCTGCCCTATCTGATACAACTGCTCATCATCCTCATTCCGATCTGGCTCGTCTTCTTATTGGCGATATGGCGCATCCAAGCCAATAATGTTTATTTTATTGAACCCACCATCCATCTCGGCATTTTTGAGAGCGAAGAAAGCGCCAGTTTGGGAGCAGCATTTTTCCTAGCGGCGATGCTGACGTTTAATGCCTTACGCGGGAGTCTGACCGCCGAACACTTTGAATCTACCTTCGTCATCAACACGGGCCTTGCGATGGTGATGGCAACCCCACTGTTTATGGATCAATATCAAACAGGCGTGATGCTGCAAGTTGCTATCTATGCCATGTTGGGCTTGGGCCTCAATATCGTGGTCGGTTATGCGGGTCTGCTTGACCTCGGCTATGTGGCGTTTTTTGCGATGGGGGCCTATGTCTACGCGCTGGTCGAATCCAACCGTCAACGCCTGACTGTTGACCACGCCAACGACCTAGCATTTACGCTAGTGACAGCAATTATTGTTGTGCCTTTGGTGATTTTCCTGCTGGCGAACGTCTGGTTGCGTTCCAAACAAAAAGCGCGGGTCAAAGGGTCTTCTACCCAAACGCGCCACATGGCACGTCTCTGGCAAGATCAACCACCGCCGCTCATTTCGTTGCTATTGGTGGTTATCGCCGTGATTGTGGCCTTTGGCTCAACTTATGTTCTCAGAAAAGCCGGGGTTTTTGATGACGTTGAACGGGCCTCACCGTTTTTCATCGGATTGATTTTGGCGGTTTTTGCCTCAGCGATGACAGGAGTCTTGCTTGGTTTCCCAGTGCTGCGGTTGCGAAGTGACTATTTGGCTATTGTGACACTCGGCTTTGGCGAAATTATCAGCATCAGCCTCGAAAATCTGGAGAATATCACAGGCGGGCCGTTTGGCGCGAACAATATTCATGATCCGGTAGCAGGTAATCCAACCACCGCCGAACAAAATATGATTTTGCTCTACTTGGCGCTGGTAGGTGCGGGGTTAATCGCCGTCTTTTCGACCCGTCTACGCGCTTCACGCTTGGGGCGTACATGGACAGCCATCCGCAGTGATGAAGACATCGCCCAAGCGCAGGGAATCAATTTGGTCAATTCCAAGCTGTTGGCCTTTGCGATTGGTGCGAGTTTTGCGGGCGTTTCGGGGTTATTGTTCGCCGCTCGCCAAAATAACATCTTCCCGGCTGACTTTTCGTTGGGGATTTCGATTAACGTGCTGTCGTTAGTAATTATCGGCGGGGTTGGCAGCATCCCCGGTGTGATTGTTGGGACCATTGTGTTGGTTGGCTTGCCTCAAATGTTGCGTGCCCTTGAAGAATATCGTTATCTGACATTTGGGGCGCTATTGGTAGTCATGATGTTGGTACGTCCGGCGGGGCTGATGCCTGCGCCGTTGGCCTCATTGGAAGAACGCGCACGTAAACTGCGAGCTACGATCAAACCTAAGCGCGAAGAAATCCAACGTGAGGAGGTGGCAGGTGACTAAAAAATCCTACAGCGACGACTTGATATTGGATGTGCATGATGTTACCAAACGATTCGGCGGATTGACGGCAGTTAATAATGTCAGCCTGCAAATTAAAAAGGGCATGATTGCCAGTCTGATTGGGCCAAATGGAGCAGGTAAAACAACCTTCTTTAATATTGTGACGGGTTTTTATACGCCAGACGCCGGGGCGATTTACTTCATGGGGCACAATATCGCAGGGCTGCGTACCGATGAAATTATTGCGCTTGGGATTGCCCGTACCTATCAAAATATCCATCTCTTTCACGGCATGACGGCCCTCGAAAATATTCTAGCGGGGATGCACACCCGGCTTGGTGCTGGCCCGGTTGGAGGTGCCTTGCGGCATGGCAAAAATCGCTATGAAGAAGATATGGCCTTGGTCAAGGCGTTGGATTTACTTGAATTCATTGACCTCAGCGGCATGGGGGACTTTGCGGCGACGAATCTCTCCTATGGCGCTCAACGGCGGTTGGAAATCGCACGGGCGCTTGCGAGTGACCCGATTTTGCTCTTGCTCGACGAGCCTGCGGCTGGTATGAACCCCCAAGAGACCGAAGACATGATGCACTTCATTCGCCGTTTGCGCGATGAACGCGGGTTGACCATTTTCCTCATCGAACATGATATGAGTTTGGTCATGGATATTTCGGATCAGGTATCGGTTTTGGATTATGGGCGCAAGATTTCGGAAGGGACTCCCGCCGAGGTACAGCGTGACCCGTTGGTGATTGAAGCCTATTTGGGCAAGCCCCCAGAAGAATTAGAAAACTAAACGGCCCGAGAAAGAAAAAGAGAATTGATGAATTATGGCACTCTTAGAAGTCAAAGACCTGCATACCTATTACGGCAAAATCCACGCTCTTAAAGGTATTTCACTGACGGTTGAAGAAGGCGAAATCGTAACACTGATTGGTGGGAACGGTGCAGGCAAAACAACGACCCTGAACACCATTTGCGGGATTGTGCCCGCTGCTTCTGGCAAAGTGATATTAGATGACCGGGACATCACCCGCCTACGTCCACATGAAATCGTGGCGATGGGGGTGGGTCAATCGCCTGAAGGTCGTAAGATTTTTAAGCGGCTGTCGGTGCGTGAGAATTTGGATATGGGTTCATTTACACGTGGCGACCACGAAGGGATTGCTCAAGACCTAGAATTTGTTTTTGCTACCTTCCCGCGACTCAAGGAACGCGAACGCCAATTGGGTGGGACACTTTCCGGTGGGGAGCAACAAATGTTGGCGATGGGCCGCGCCATGATGGGCCGTCCACGTATTTTGCTGCTAGATGAGCCTTCAATGGGTCTTGCCCCGCTGTTGGTGCGTGACATCTTCCGCATCATCACCTACCTAAATGAGCAGGGCACAACCATTTTGCTGGTCGAGCAGAACGCATTGATGGCACTTGATGTCGCCAATCGCGGCTATGTGATGCAGACGGGCATAATTACCCTAGCGGACGATGCCAAATCGCTGCAACAAAATGAAACAGTGCGTAAGGCGTACTTAGGCGAAGTCTAGCTTATATTTCAACGGGATTTTGCCCACCGACCCTGTACCCCGTCTTTGAGCGAAATCCCGTTGTGATTCTGATCCACAAATCTTCACCTATGCCCGGATAATCTTTCAGCCAATGAAAGTCGCAAGAGCATTCGTAGACTCAGGATAGGTCTGCAAGAGCGCGTTTATCGTTTTATCAGTGCGGCCATTCAGCGGCGCAGCAAGGTCAAGGCCCAACCATGCGCCGATGGCATAGGTTGCGGCGGGAGCGGCCAACAGATGATCACGCACCTCGGCAAGTTGGGGGGAGATGCTGGTTTGAAGACTTGGAATGGGAGCGCGTGTTTCTGCCCAAGGGGGCTGCCAATTCATGAAACCTTGCAGTGAGGCCGGAAAAACAACCGATGCTTCTTTGATAAGCGGCTGCAAAATTGTGTGATGCTGGCGGAGTTGAAGGATGAGGGTTGGCAACCACATGAGCAAGGTGCTATCTGTGACAGAACCGAAAACATGACTTAACAACTCGACGACGAACCGCGCAATCCCCGGCGCAAAATTCAAGGCTAACACAAACCCATTGAGGTATTGGGGTAGGGTCGGTAAACGTAAAGCATCGCTAAGGATGTGGGTAAGGAATTCACGCATACTCGCAATATCGCGCAACCCCAACAGCCATTCACTTGTCCATAATAAGCCCAACTTGTCGGGGGGGATTTCATTTTGGGCCGCACCCTGTAGGCCGAGCAGCAGTTGATTACGCTGACAACCAAGCGCCAAAGCCAAACTCTCTAGGGTAAAAATGAATCCCAACATTCCGGCGATTTGTTCGGGGCGTGTCCCTATATCGGCAAAGGCTTGTGGAAGCATCGCAGCGTAATGGGCATAACCAGTGGTGATGAGTGCTTCCAGCCAATCGGGAAGGCCATCCGGTTGGGTACGATAATAATGCACCAGACGACGGGCGCGTTGGAAAATATCGGGGGCATTGGTGGCACTGGTCTCCTGTTCGAGTAAAGTAATGGCGTGGAGGCCCAATTCACGCGCAAGGCGTGGGCTTATCCTGTAGAGCAGAGCATCTTCAGCCGTTTTCAGTGCTAGGGCCGCCGTCGAATTTTCGGCAAACGCCAATGCTTTCATGCGCTGTTCGAGGACTTGTTCGAGCGTGACGCCCTCATAGCCCAACTGGATAATTTCGCGCTGGTGCTTACCAATCAAGACATCCCATGATTCCTGAATA
Source organism: Chloroflexota bacterium (assembly GCA_013112715.1). Lineage (GTDB taxonomy): Bacteria > Chloroflexota > Anaerolineae > Aggregatilineales > J027 > CFX10. The sequence goes on along the minus strand of JABFGB010000013.1, from coordinate 69,256 downwards.
GGCACGTGACCCAGTTTACGTTCACCGACAATCGGTCTCACCACAAGGTTGCCAAATAGATAGTGGAGTTTCCATAGAATTTCCGAGCAGGCTCGGCGGTCAGGGTGGATTTTGAAATCCATCAAGGCCCGCTGATTGGTCTTGGCAAAAAGGTCAATCTCTAGGGGGGCAAGGCGATCATAAATGTCTTGAGCTAACGGCGGCAGGGAAGCATAACCAACCGTACCCACACGATCCCCGCCGAGCAAAATCTGGCATAGATGGGAGATGGTTCGTTTTTTAGGGGTGCGATCTTTTTCCAAACAGGTAATGGCCGCGTCCTGAAAATCGTAGGGCGTTGGGTGTTGGCGGTTACGCATTTGGGCCAACAAAATCGCGGTTTCGTAAATGGCAATCGAATCGGCGGTGCTGGCGAGGTAGCCATTTTTGCGGGCAAGGGCCACAATCTGCACACACCATTGCAGCAGTTGTTCTTTATCCGCAGCAGCATAGGCCGGGGGTTGGGTTAAAAATTCGGCCAACACATGCGGGTTACGTGTCATTTCGCGCAGGGTGGGTTTACGGGGAGAGGCGTCAGGCTTTTTCAGATCAAACGGTTTGATTTTTTCGGCTTTGAGGCTTTTATCCCATGTGCCCTCGGCTAATGAAACCGTCCCCGCCGGATGGCTAAATTGGCGCTCGATAGCGGCAAAACTAGAAGGGATTAGGCCATATAACCAGCGTGTGTCCGTGTGGGGTGGCAACTCCCAGATCAGGGTACGCGATGTCCCAAATTCTTCGACCTCACTGCCAACATGGGCTGCTCCACAGATATACATAGCTTCGTGCGGCTGAATGTCGTGCTGGCGCATGTGTTGTTTGATGCGTGTCCACATATAGCGCTCGCGCAGGAGGTCAACGCGCACATCTTCAGAACGTCGGCCCAAATGACGCAGCAGACTGCCTACCAACACCATCACCTGTTTATAGGTAGCATAGTCCGCGTTTATGATGGTGCGTTCCACATATTGATCCCACCATTCAGCAAAGTAGCGCGTATTGGAGTTTCGCAGCAAAAAATGTAGAAACTCATCGAAGGTGGGTTTCAATTCACCCACCGTCACCCCAACCGCCGTGCCATGCAGTCCAGCATTTTCCTGTTCGACGGTTTCATCCTCCGCCTCCAACTGCTCAAGGCCGCCTTTCCAATCATCATCCCATTGAAAGATGTAATCTACGGCGCGATCTACAAAAACCAATTCGGTTTCGGGATGGGTCAGGCAATAGGCAATCGCTTGATATTCAGCCGAGGCCTCGGTCAAGGGTGCAACAACCATAACTGGGAGAGCGTCGGGAGGAAGGGTGCTGCTTTCGGCAGCAAATGCCTGTAACGCCACTGGCAATTTACAATCCCGCAGGTTTTCAATGAGGGGCAACATATCCTCACAAAGTTCCATATAAATCACTTTTGGAGGCTGTGTCTGCAAACGGCGTACCATATGCAACGCCGAAGCCGGTGAGTGATGGCACACCGGGAAAATATCCAACGGCTCACGCATGGCCCGCTCAACATCCTGCACAAAACGGGTCAATAAATCGGATAAGCCGCTGGCATCTTCGGCAAAGGCTTGGGCAGCGGATAAAAGCTGCTCATTGAGTAGCGATAGGGTCTCGGTATCCGTCATAGATCACTTGTGAATGGTTTGCATAGCTTCTTGACCGCCGACGAGAAAATCCTGCCAATCCCCGCGCTGTTCTTCACTGCGTTTAGCAATTACGCTGTTCCAAAATTTGCTCATGACAGCAATATCTTCGGGCAGGCGGCGTACTAATGTCCCAACCAATGATCGTGCTACCAATCGGGCGGTTAACTGACTTTCGCCGAAATAATTGGAATAGAGCACGGCGTCTTCCAAAACCCCAATTTGCTCGGCAGTCGAAAGCGAAGATTCGAGCCGGGTATCTTCGGAAGTGGCGGCATTGCTAACCTCGCGTAAATCGGCAAAGGTTTGCAGCAGGACATCAAGGAGTGTCGGGGGGACATTCACACTAAAACTTTGGCGTTGGAGCAGTTCCTGAGTACGGAATAGGATAATCTCGCGTTCCTGTTTTTTGTTAGTCACAATGGGGATATGAACAAAATTGAAGCGGCGCTTGAGGGCCGAGGACAAATCATTCACCCCGCGATCCCGACTGTTGGCAGTCGCAATCAGGTTAAAGCCGGAACGAGCAAAAACGGTGTTATCGTCTTTTAGTTCAGGAATTGCGATGTATTTTTCGCTCATGATTGAAATAAGCGCGTCTTGGACATCACTGGTACAGCGGGTGAGTTCTTCAAATCGGCCCATTGCGCCCTGCTGCATGGCCGTCATAATGGGTGATGGGATAAGCGAGTTGAGTGATTGTCCAGCGGCGATCACAAGGGCCACATTCCACGAGTATTTGATTTGATCTTCCGTCGTCCCAGCCGTGCCTTGCACCACGAAGGTGGAATTGCCACAAATCGCAGCGGCAAGCAATTCAGCTAGCCAACTTTTGCCTGTACCGGGGTCGCCAATCAATAGCAATCCACGATCAGAGGCGAGGGTGACGATAGCCCGTTCAACAATAGCCGGATCACCAAACCACTTCTGGGCAATGGGATATTCAAGTTTGTCGGATGGGGTGCTGCCAAGAACAAAAATCCGTACCTTGCGCGGCGTCAGTCGCCAATTGGCAGGCCGCTGTCCACGATCAACCGAGGCTAAGAAATCCAATTCATCGGCATATTTGGCTTCGGCAGGTAAACGCAAAATGGTGTCACTCATGAAATTCTCCTCTAGGCCACAATGAGTTTTTTCAACTCGGCAATCAATTTTTTGGGGCTACCCGTCAGAACGGGCAATCCCATATCTTTTAGGCGTGTGCGGAACCAATCGTTCACACTGGCATAACCGGAACTATTGACCGACCCAACTGGAATGAAATGCACCTTGCTTTCTTTGAGAGTGCGTATGGTATCGAGCAATTCCTGATTGCTACCCCCTTCGTAAAAATCGGTGATGAGGACGAGGGCTGTTCGGCGGGGGTCTTGGATTTTTTCGGCGGCCTGCTGTAGGGCATATCGAATATGCGTGCCACCGCCCAACTGGGTGCGCATCAAAACCTCAAATGGATCGCTGACCCAAGGAGTAAGGTCAAGCACCCGTGTATCAAAAGCAAGGAAATGCACATCCACATCTGGCAGTCCAGCAAATATCGAAGCGAGAATGGTACACTGCACCATCGCATCCACCATTGAACCCGATTGATCTACCACCACAATAAGGCGGGTGGGCAACCTTTTGCGTCCGGTATGTTTGTAATACAGGCGATCCACATAGAGCCGTTTATCTTCTTCATTCCAATTGGTCAGGTTTTTCCAGATGGTGCGTTTAAGATCGAGATTGCGGAAAACCCGTTTGGGAGGAACAGACCGATCAATCTTGCCGGATGGGGTTTGCTTGACCTGTAGGTGCAGCACCTCGGCCAGTTCATCCACATATTGACGAATGAGGCGTTTCGCATTTTTCAGGGCGTTGCCGGAAAGATTGGCTTTATCCCGCAAAAGCTGTTCCACAAGCACCATTGAAGGCTGCATCTGTGCGGCAAGGCGGTTATCTTGCAGCAGTTCACGCAGGGCCATACGTTTGATGAGATCATTTTCGAGACCTTTGATGGCACGCTGAATTTCTTCTAAAGGGATATTGAACCCACTCCCGATACCCATGCCTGCTCCACCACCCCCATCAGACATAGCCGAATCACCCCCTGCGCCATTCCCCTGCCCTTTCCCTGTGCCGGGCAAAGGGGCATTCCCACGCAGCGAACCACGTGGGCAATTCAAGGCTCGTTCGAGGTGTTCGACATCTTTTAACCACTGGGCATACTGATTGGCGGTGCAGGGATTGGTTTGCGTATTGGGGCCAAACGCATTCAATAGGAGTTTGGAAAAAATTAGCCCCCTCCGGAGTGTGGCCGTTTCGGGTTCATCCGGCGGAATTTCAAGGGTAAATTCTGTTTCCAGTTCGGGATAATGATGTAACAGCGTATCAATGCTGATACGAGGATCAAGAATGTACTCCGGTAACCCCACCTCACGGGTAATCTCAAGGGCCATCGTCTCAAAATTACCGGCTTGTTCGGTATAACCAAACATGGCCGACAGCAAGCGCCAATAAACCACTTGGCGGCGGTGAACAATAGGCGATGACAGCATCAGGACTGGCTCACTTTCGCAACAAGCGGCTGGCACGCTCTTGTAAAATGGATACGGTGCTGGTCTTAGGCGGCTTCTTCAATAGTTCCACCCCTGCTCGACCCGCAAACTCAAATTTCCCAGCAGGGTTATGTGTCAGCAAGGGTTGAATTGACCACTCGCCCGCATCGTAGTGAAGCAATCCCAAAAGAGCTGTTGTTCCGGCAAGGTCTTCGGCGGTTAATCCGGCGCGGGGTGCATCTAGGGCTAATACGACACCCTCTTTGAGATGTAGTTGGCCGTCCTGAATGGCATAATCGGTTAGGGCTATCGGTTCGGCGAGTTGGATGGGATGGCGTTCTAGGGGAGGCATGGGTGAGACAACCAGAGCTTGTCCAATACCACAGTATGCTAAGGCAATATCGAGTGGCTTAAACTTTTTGCCGGATTCAACTGCGTTGGCATCCCATAATAAATCGCCAGAGGGCAGGATCGGCATATCCCGCAAATTCATGGCTTTGGCCTGCAAAAGATGTTCAAGTAGCGGTTGTGCTTGGGGGAACAACAGCCAAATTTCATTGCCCTGTATGGCGGTTGCTTTAAAAGATGACCATGTTTGGCGCACCCATTGCGCAACGTCACCCTGCTTTAGGACCCCGTAGATCACAAGGCTGGCAAACCGCGAATGTTGACGTAGCTCGACACTGAGCGGATAGAGCGCCCCACTCGCTGTGGCAGGTATTGGGAGTTTGGCGAGACCAACCGCATCTAACATGGCACGACTCCACAAATCCACCCAACGCAATAATGGGACATGAGTGGTGGATTTGACCGGGAGGGCATTGATAAGTTCATGGAAAAAACCTGTCAACAGCGCGGCATGAGAAATCATTGCGGGATTAGCACGCAATTGGGTCAGGGTTGAATAAAATGATGTGACGGCCTCGCGCTCAAGACGGGCAAAACCAGCAATCGCCAACTCCATCAACCATTCGCGGGTGCTGTCGAGCAGGGGGTCAGTTTGATTGGGTGATATGGGCAAGTGATCGGTTGGGGTGGTCGCTGATCGCCCCAAAGTCGTCAGTGCATGATGACGCAGCAGGTCATAAAGTGTCCCTTGTAGTGCGCTGCGGGCGGCTGCAAGGGTGACAAAGTAGCCCTCGATAAACGTGTTTTGAGCCAACGCCTGCACACTGGTTTGAAGACGGGAGCAGAGAGGCATACCGTCAAATAGGGATGGCAAGGCCGCCAATATTTCATGCTGCCCACCGACGAATCCGTGCAAAAAACAGGCATCCAAGTCGGCTAGGATGGTTTGAATTGCTTTCACACCATCCAGTTCAATGGTCAGATTTTCCAGCATCTTACCGCCCTATCCATTGAACCACATCATGGTGGTGAGAGGCATATCGCTGCTTGGCAGTTCCAACAATTCGAGGTCGTCCAGAAAACGACTGAAGATTTCACCCGCATATAACCCGGTATTATTTCCCGCACTCGCCAGAATTTTGTGAATTGAATCTACTTGGGTTGTATCTATGCGTAAAAAACGACCCACCGCATCAAAGCCAAATTGGATAACCGCCTCACTCAACAATGCCTCAAGATGGCCGCAGGGTGCGCCACGCAGACCACCACAGGGACGGTTATTATTCGTGCTGCAACAGTAATCGAGGCTACCAACTTCAAAATAGGAGACATAGACCCGCTCAATATCGGAGCCACTAGAAACAATCCCTTGTAAGCGGTTTTCAAAGAGTTCAAGAAAGGGGACTTTTTTTACGTCACGTTTTTCAGTGGAGGTGTACACCCGCATGTCTAACAGTGAGGATTGGAGCATCTTGTTTTGTCCTCAGAATAGATAGAGCAAGGGTAATAAAGCGCTACATTGAATCTGTTTATTGGAACTGATGTTCTCATTAAATCAGAAATTGGTATTGGGGTCAAGTCACCTCCGTCCTCAGCGACCAGATGGAAAGGATATGGACAAGAATTGGTCTAGGAGACGGCAAGGACTGATTGTGGCTCAGACGCTTGGTAATGCTGACCGTGAAAAAAAGGCGGAGGGAAATCTGATGGCAACGGCTCAATGGGATGGAGCGCTACCGGAGGCGGTTGACCCTACAACGAATGCGGTAGTGTCGTAGCATTGGTTTGCGTGGCCGAATGCAGCACTGGCCTGTGTTGAATTAGGGGTATTTCAATTGCAGCATTAGATTATGCGGGTTTATTTATCCGGTCACATCGCCACCCCTTAGCTGGCTAACATGCCAGAACTAGATTAACGATATGACCGATAAACCCAGATTGGGGTGGAGTCGGGTTTTTGTCGAATGTTGTATCCCCTTTTGGCTTCTAGACTTCCGAATTCGCCTTGATGAAATCTACAAGCTCATCCACGTGTGTAAAGGCCAAGCCTGTTACCGTATCGGCAGCACCATAATAGATCGTAATACGGCCTGTATCCGGGTCATGCAGGGCGGCACATGGAAACACCACGTTTGGCACATCCCCTACACATTCGTACAACATCTGCGGTGACATCAGATACGGCGCGGCGCGATACATGACCTTCCACGGCTCATCAAGATCAAGCAAGGCGGCCCCCATACTGTAAACAAAGCCATTGCATGAGGTCAACACGCCATGATAAATCAGCAGCCAACCCGCACTGGTTTCAATCGGAATCGGCCCCGCCCCAATTTTGGTGCTTTCCCAACGCCAGCCTTTGGGCTTCATCACAAAACGATGTCGCCCCCAATGCACCATATCCGGACTTTCGCTGTAGAAAATATCACCAAAGGGGGTGTGTCCGGTGTCGCTGGGGCGGCTCAACATTGCATATTTACCATTAATTTTGCGTGGGAATAGCACACCATTGCGGTTATAGGGCAAAAATGCGTTTTCTAAAAAATGAAATTCCTCAAAATCATAGGTATAACCAATGCCAATGGTTGGGCCATGATAGCCATTGCACCACGTCACGTAATAACGATCTTCGAGCCACACCACGCGCGGATCATAACGATGTACAAACTCACCCAGTTCTTGATCCGCAAACTTCCACTCAATCGGCTCTGGTTGAATATGCCAATGGATACCATCGGAACTATGCCCCGTGTGCAAGGTCATAATCCTTCGAGTGTCGTCTACTCGAAAAACCCCTGCATAACCACCATTAAATGGCACCGCCGCGCTGTTAAAAATACTGTTAGAAGTTGGCGTAGCGTGTCGAGGAATAATTGGATTATTGCTATAGCGCCAAACCACCGCATTTGAATCCAAAGGGCGATCTTCCCAAGGAATATTGGGTAGCGGATTGCCAAGCATCGACACTTTGGGTAAAGCAGCATCTGTAACCATCGGGGAGTCTCTCCAATACCTTTTCACCTGAACAATTTGACACAACATTAAAAATAGATTAACATATAAAAAGTTTTAGGACAAGTTCGATTTGTTTTATGGGCGCTTATGACAAAAAATCCGACCATGCGGGAAATCGCTAAAATAGCCGGGGTATCGCTGAGTAGTGTGTCGCTTGTGCTAAATAACAAGCCGAACGTTACCCCTGAGATGCGTGAACGAGTCCTCGATGCAGCGTCCACGCTCGGTTATCGCCCCAGAATTGCGGGTAATTCCCCCCTTGCCACATCCCTCTCTACCGTTGGCTTGTTAACCAAACGCCGTCAAGACGACCAGTTAATTGTGAACCCTTTCTATTCGCACATCATCGTCGGGGTTGAGCGTGAATGTCAGCGCAATAACATCAACCTCATGTATGCCAATGTGGAAGTGGATGAGCGGAACCATACCTTAAGCTGGCCTGCCATGCTGCTTAATGATCTGGTAGACGGGGTCATCATCGTGGGGGCATTCCTCGAACAGGCGATTTCTGACATCAGTATGCGGCTGGGCAGAAGTATCGTTCTGGTAGATGCCTATACCTCAGTCAACACGATGTTCGACAGTGTGGTGATTGATAATCTTGGCGGGGCAATCAAGGCCGTTTCGCATCTTATTGAAAATAATCATCGTCATATAGGGTTGATCGGCAGTAATCCCGAATCTTATCCGAGCGTCCTCGAACGACGACAAGGTTATTTGGTGGCTTTGGCCCAAGCGGGCATTCATGATACTTATATCGAAGATGGATATTTGACTCGGCAAGGAGCCTTTGAAGCGACCATTCGGCTTCTTCACAAATCTCCACAGATTACAGCCATTTTTGCATGTAATGATGAGACAGCAATCGGTGTGATTAATGCCATACGACACATCGGATTGCGTGTACCGGAGGATGTCTCAATCGTTGGGTTTGATGATATTGATCTGGCACAGGAAGTCATTCCCCCATTGACTACCATCCATGTAGACAAAGTTCTCATGGGGACGATGGCCCTGCGCCTGCTGCGTGACCGTATGGATGATGCAGATAAAGCAGCTATCAAAACCGTCGTTTCAACCCAACTCATTACCCGCAGCAGCGTTCGCTATCTTGAGGATTAGCACCACGCCCGGTGATTTTCCAAACGCATGAGAGAGCTAGAGTGAAAGGAAGGAGCGGACTGATCTGATAGCTGTATATCTATAGGTTAACTTCATTTCGTAAATTGTTCAATATGCAGGAGAACTATTATGAAAATGCGTCTTTCGATTCTCGTAGTCGCAGCGGTATTACTATCCTTCGTTCCCGCCCCCAAGACTCCTATTGTACATGGACAAGATGGCATTACATTCTGGCTGACCGGTGATGACACGGGTGCGGCGATTCTTCAAGAAGTCGCCGATAAATGGACTGAGACATCAGGTGTTCCAGTGACAGTAACAGCAGTCGGTTGGGGGGATGCGTATGCCCAAGCGCTGGCCGCTGTTGCTGATGGTTCCGGCCCGGACATCATCGCCGGTGGTATGAGTTGGGGTATTTCGTTGGGTTCACTCGGTGGTATGATTGATCTTGGCGAACGCTATCCCGAAGAAATTGCCCAGATCGCTGAAATCAGCAACCCTGCGTTTTATGAAGCCATTTTGACCACCGAAGGCAATGTCTATTACATTCCCTATAACCTCGACATCATGCTGATGTACTATCGCACGACCACCTTTGAAGCTGCAGGCCTCTCTGCTCCTGCTACTTGGGAAGAAGTTGCCGCCGCTGCCGACGCAGGATTGATGGGTGGTTGGAGTTGGGGGAATACCTCATGGATTGGCTTCCAAGGGATTTTGAAACAGGCAGGGGCGGATTGGTATACCGAAGACTGCTCGGCTGCCGCGATTGACAGCGAAGAGGGTCTGGCCGCACTAGAATTTTTCACCGCTCTGTATGAAGACTATGGTTTCCCGGCTGAACAGGTGAATATCGCGGACGGATTTGCGGCTGGTACGCTGGACTATGCCTTCAGCGGTGAATGGGAAGCGACGGGTATCAATGTTGCTCACCCTGATCTAGAAGGTACTTGGGCAGTTGCGCCAGTACCCGCCGGCCCCACTGGCAGTTTTAATGCTTTTATCGGTGGCAAGGGTATGGGTATTTTCTCCTACTCTGAAAATGTGGACGCCGCGTTCGAATTCATGATGTACCTCAGTACCCGTGAAGCCCAAGAAATGCTGACCGAACTCTCCATTACCAACGCAAATTCCATTCATGTTCCACCACAGGTCGAAAACTATGATCTCATCAAGGGTGGCGATGATGTTCAGGCGGCTTTGGCTAGCCAACTGAGCGACGCCGCTGGCCCGCCCATTTGCCCCGGTTGGGAAGAAAGCAATGCCGACGTTGACTTGGTACTGCAATCGGTTCTGTTTGAAGAAAAAGATTTCGAAGAGGCCCTCGCTGAGATTTCTGACATTCTCAACGCTGGCATCGAGGAATATGGTGGCTAGTTAACGATTCATCAGAATTTTAGGCGGAAGGTCAGGGGTTCTCTGACCTTCTGTTCTAAGCAATACCGATTGGAGAGAAACCATGAGTACAAAAGCGGTCTCCGTCACCGCCCCGCCTAAGGTTCTAAAAAAAACTTCGGCGTCATCGGTATGGATACGGGCATGGCGGTCACGAGTTTCCTATATTATGTTATTGCCAATGTTCATTCCCTTTTTTGTTTTTATCATCGTGCCCGTTTTTCAATCCGCCAACGTCAGTTTTAAAGATTACAGCGCAGTTTCTACGGACGAATCGAAATATATTGGCTTTGATAACTATACTGAATTACTAAGCCTGCAAATCCGCGAACAAACTCCGTTGTATGATGAAGAAAGTGGTGAGCGCATGTATCAATGTGGCCGCCGCAAACGACCCGAAAGTGAAGTCGCTGCATATGAGGCCGAAGAAGGTAAGCAGTGTACAGCGGCTTTTGTCTCCTCGCGCGATCTCCTCGGCGAAGGCTATCGGGAATGGCAAACCTATGATCTTTTTGGCAAGAACTATGTCATTGGCGCACGTGACCCTCGCTTTTGGACAGCCATTGTCAATACCCTCTACTTTGTGGCCTATACCGTAGTTGGAAAACTCATTTTGGGCCTGCTAGTAGCGTTAATTCTACGGAAACAGTCTCGACTGAACTATTTCCTACGTATGGTTTTTTTTCTGCCATCCGTTACCGCCAGTATTGCGGTCACGGTCATTTGGGGTTGGATTTTTAGAGGGCAATCCTACGGCCTCCTCAATAACATGCTAATTGAAAACGGGATTGTGAGTCAGCCCATCTCATTTCTCAACGATGCCGATTGGACGATGCCCATTTTGGTGATTATGGCAATTTGGGGCGGCTTTGGCTATAATATGATTCTCTTCCTCGCTGGCCTCCAAAACATCAATCAAGAACTCTACGAGGTGGCTGCCATAGATGGGGCTGGCCCATGGGCATCGTTCCGTCGAATTACGTGGCCTCTCTTGCGCCCAACTACACTCTATGTCGTGATTACGAGCATCATCGGTGGATTTCAAGTTTTCGATTCCATTTACATCCTCTATGCGAATTCGGAGGGTCTGGGTGGCCCGCTGGATTCCGGCTTAACCGTCGTTCCGTATCTCTATGACAAGGGTTTCCGGCTGTTCCAAATGGGTTATGCCTCCGCGATTGCATGGGTGCTCTTCATCGTCATTTTCTTCCTTACGTTAATCAACCTGCGGGTTGGACGAGTGAATGAGGCGTACTAATCATGATTAACCGAAGCCGCAACACAATTTTATTGGAACGCACAGGTCTCGTATTTGCCCTGTTCGTGGCCGTCTTCACATTGATTCCCTACTACTGGATGATGTTGGGTGCCTTCAAAACCGTCCCCGAACTCAATCGCATTCCGCCAACCTTTATCGTAGAGAAACCCACCCTTAATAGCTTCTATGATGCCAAAGGGGAACTTCCACCAGACCATACACGCGGGTTGTTCCAAATTTACCCCGGTACGAAGTTCGGATTCTTCCGTTACCTGTTTAACAGTATGTTCGTTTCAGCGTCTATTACCGTTGCATCGCTAATGATTGCTGCGCTCGCAGCCTTCGTGCTTGCCAAACACAAATTCCCCGGACGAAACTTTTTCTTCCTAATGTTTATCACCTCCATGATGATCCCGTGGCAGGTGACTATCATCCCCAACTTCCTCAATGTGAGTGATTTTGGGTGGATAGATTCGTATTGGGCCTTGCTGATTCCCGCCTTGCCCAAAGCCTTCGCGCTGTTTTTCCTACGACAATATATGCTGTCTTTGCCAGACGAAATGTTGGAAGCAGGACGATTGGATGGGGCGAGCGAATTTCGCATTTTTCGAAGTCTGGTGTTACCACTGGTCGGGCCAGCCCTCGTTTCAATGGGCCTCTTTATTTGGCTCAATGAATGGAATAACCTTGTGTGGCCGCTCATTGTCATTCGTTCCGAGGAACTACGCACCCTACCATTGATTATGACCACGATGGTAGACCCATTCTCTGGTGCTTCTAAGCAAGGGGTGGCGATGGCTGCCGCATTGTTGACCTCGATTCCGACCTTGATTCTCTTCATCGCGTTCCAAAAGCAGTTTATTCAAGGGATCGCCGTCACCAGTGTTAAGGGATAGGCGAATAGATAAGCCCGTGCCTACAGCGGGGCTTTTATCTCTAATAAAAGAAATGGAATACATCATGCGAAAAAAGCTCTGGCTATTTTTGATGGGATTTTTGTTCGTCTTTTTGCCCATAAACATACCTAAATGGCACTTAGCAGTGCAGGCCCAAGACCCATCGCCGGAAAATATCGCGCTTGGCAAACCAGCCTTTTCCTCCACCATCGAAAACAGCGGCTATTTGCCTGAATACGCGGTAGATGGCCTCGAAAATACACGCTGGTCAACCGAATATGCCGATGAGCAGTGGTTAGCGGTTGACCTAGCAGGTGTCTATGCGATCACTCAATTCACCCTCACATGGGAAGCCGCCTATGGGGGAGAGTACGAATTGCAGGTTTGGGATGGAGAAGTATGGCAAACTGTGTTTAGTGAAAGCACCGGCAATGGTGGGGAAGATGACATCATCCTGTCAGAAGTCGTTAATGCACGTTTTGTCCGTATGAACGGGATCAAGCGGGCAACGAGTTGGGGATATTCTCTGTGGGAATTTGAGGTGTATGGAACACCCGCCGAAAATCCTGACCCCGACCTCGAGAATACACCAGATATTTTCACTGCAACAGATACCCCTATTGAATCCACACCCATTCCGACGGAGGAAGCACCTGTCGTTTCAGATGGGGCATCCGAAGTTCGCGCCATCCAAAGTGTCACGCCACTCGTATCTGAGATCGGCCTCTATGAAAAATTTGAGTTGGAGATCGCCCTAGATGCGACTTTTACCAACCCCTATGACCCCACCGATATTCTGGTTGAAGCCCAGTTTGAAGCGCCATCGGGTCGGGAAATTACCATCCCCGCCTTCTACTACCGCGACTTTACAGAAGATACAGGTCAGCCCATCGCTACCAATAATTTTGCGTGGCGGGTGCGCTTTACCCCACAAGAAATCGGCGAGTATCGCTATCAAGTGATGGCCTCCACCGTCAGCAGCAGTATTCAAAGTGAAGCGGGTACTTTTGTGGCAAGTGAATCTAGCCTACCGGGGTTCATTCGGGTGGATAGTCGGAATCCGCGCTACTTCGCCTTTGATGATGGTTCGCCCTATTTCCCGGTGGGTCTCGATGTGGCATGGAGCAATGGCGACACCATTACCGACTACACTACATGGTTAGATGCCCTGCAAGCCAGTGGTGGCAATTTCATCCGGCTGTGGATGGCACCTTGGAATATGACCATTGAGTGGACAGATACTGGTTTAGGGAATTACGACAAACGCCAGTTCCGCGCTTATGAGCTAGACCGGGTGATTGAATTGGCGGAGGAACGTGGCATCTATATTATGTTGACCCTGTTGAATCACGGTCAATTCAACACCACCGTCAATCCAGAGTGGGATCTAAATCCCTATAATGTGGAAAATGGCGGCCCGTGCGAGGCCCCCGAATGTTTTGCGACCAATCCCGAAGCCATTCGTTTTTGGGAACAGCGGCTGCGTTACATCGTGGCGAGGTGGGGCTATTCCCCTAATATCATGGCGTGGGAATGGTGGAACGAAATCAATTGGACACCCCTTTCCAGCGAAGAAATCCTTGCCCCTTGGATTAAGCGCAACACAGCCCTGTTGGATGAAATTGATCCCTACAATCACCTAGTTACACACTCCGGGTCGCCAGTCGCGCTCGAAGGGGTGTGGTCGCCACTCGATTTTGCCCAAGATCATTTTTATGACCGGGACGATTTCCCACGCACCTTTGGCAATGCAATTGAAGAATGGTCTGCCGCCTATCCCGATAAACCCTTCTTGGTCGGTGAGTTTGGTCGTAACAGTGGAGCGCTCATCTATGACCTTCAAGGCGTAGAAATGCACCTCGGTATCTGGGGAGCGCCGATGACAGGAGCAGCTGGCACAGGCATGAGTTGGTGGTGGGACACTTACATTCACCCCAATAATTTGTGGAATCAACTCTACACAGGTATATCGGCTTTTTTTAAAGATGAAGACCTCGCGGCCCATCAGTGGTCAAAGCCGAACGCCGATTTTGCTGAACGCACCAAAGCGCGGGTATTGGGTCTACAAGCCGAAGATACAGCCATTCTGTGGGTGATCAACCGCGATTATTCAGCCCAATATCTCGAAAAAGCCTATCTCAAAAACCTGCGCAACAAAGTAGCAGACCCGTATGCGATTAGCTTCCCCGAAATTGAAGGGGCGGTATTGCTGGTGAGCGATTTGCCAACCGGGGCGTATCAAGTGGAGATATGGGACACCATTGACGGAACCGTTATGCAATCCGAAGTTATTGAGAGTGCCGATGGCGTGCTGACCATCCCGCTCCCTACTTTTAGCAGCGATTTAGCGATCAAGGTCAAACCCGCATGAATTACTCGTACACCAATCCGATTCTCGGCGTTTACTACTATCCCCGTGCCGACTGGACAACCCAACAAATCGAACGCGATTTGGATGTATTTAAGGCATGTGGGATGGCCTGCATCTGGCTGTTTTTCGATCCGTTTTATGAAGCTAACAACTCGGCGGGATTGACTGCCCTGCTCGACCATGTGCATAAAATCGGCCTATCGGTTGTCCCAGCACTAGGTCAGTTTTTGCAATTGAAAGATCACCCCGAAGTTAAAATCGTCAACGCTGACGGCACGACCTCTGATGACCCGCGCTATTGGAATATGGGGTGTTTTCGGCACCCCACCCTGCTTGAATTAGCCACTAATCGGGCGGTTGGATTTTTCCGCGACTTTGGCGACCACCCCGCTCTCTATCGCATTGAAGGTCAACCCCTAATGAATTTTGTCCACGAGGCCTACTATCGCAACAGTGTGCCGGAGTTTGGCGGTGGACACATGAAACCCAACTGCTATTGCGATTATTGTAAGGCAGCATGGCGAGAATATCTGTCGGCCCATCAGCTAAATCCCGATACGCCTCCGCCAGTAGATGACCGCAATCCAGTCATCTGGCAGCAATGGTGGGACTGCCACGCCAACGCCATTCCTGAATTTCTACATCAAGTGATTCAAGCGACCAAAGCGGTACACCCTGTCTGGGCAACCCATGAATGCAACGACTTCTATCCCGCGTCATGGCAGTCGGTATATACAGGCAATGATTGGTGGCGCATGGGCGCGGTATTGGATTTTGGGCATGAAGATATGTACCCACTTGAGTTCGATACCCGCTACGTCTGCTACGTGTACGACTATGCCAAAGATGTCATGCGGAGTGCGATGGGTTTTCAGGGTTTAATTACCGCCAATGGGCAGGCGTTTAATAGTTGGCTAGGCTATCAACTCCCCGAAAACAGCATGAGCGAACAAATCTATTCGGCATTGGCACACGGGGCATTGGGCTTAGTGTGGTGGACGGAGTTACCGGGCATTGCCGGGAACACAGACTACCATATGAAACGTCCGCCGGAACAAGCCGACCTCGATCAAATCCGCTATCGCATGATTCGCAAGACCACCCAAGCCAACGCCGAATATACCGCTCTTGTCAAAATGCTGGAAGGCTATCGCCTTAGCCAAGCCAAAATCGCTATGTTGTATTCATGGACGACGATGGGGGCAGAACTCGAAGACAATCATACCTATGACACCCTGTTGATGTATCAATTACTGGTGCAGTTGGGCTATCCGGTGGATCTTCTCTCAGAGGCACAGGTAAGCAGCGGCATTTTGGCCCAACGGAGTTATCAGGCGGTATTCGCGTTAGGATGTGCCGCATTACCCCAATCTGTCCATGATGCACTGCTCGATTTTGCAGAACGTGGGGGGCTGTTAATCGCCGATCATGCGCCTTATCTGAATGATGCCTATCCACCTCTATTGGGCCAATGGCGCACAAATCACCCCCAACCGCGCATCTATACCCTGCCGGATGGTATACCCGTACCTGTTTATTTACGGGCCAACCCGCTGCATGTACCCGAAGATACGGTGGTCTTGGCCCATTTTGAACACGGCACACCTGCAATCTGCCGTATCCCACAGGGCAAAGGCACGATTATCTTGGCGGGCAGCTATCTCGGCTGGGATTACACTACCTACCCCGGCTATTACGATCTCGGCAAAATGTTCCCGTTCCACGTTCGGCAAGATGCGGCCTTGCGTCAATTCATCGGGGGTCTGCTAGTCGAAGCGGATATTCATCCTCCCATAACTTCGTCACATCCCGATGTCGAAGTTGCGGTGTGGGCGAAACCCGATAGTAGTGCCCATATTGTGCTGGTCATCAATCACCTACAATCAAGTGAGGAAACCACCGTCACCCTACCTATAAATGGCTCCAATTGGCAGGTGCTAACGGCGCTCGACAATCAACCTGTGCCCCTTTCACAAATGGAGCAGGGTATCGCGTGGAATGTTAGCCTCGAACGGCTCCAAGGTTGCGCGTTTTTGGTTCAACGCCCATAAGGATAAAAATATGCGCCTTTTACGACAACAAACCGTTATTTTGACTTTGATTCTCCTGTTGGTGGTCGGCATTGCACCCGCGAAAGCCACCGACCCCGGCAGTTACAGCACCTACGATCAATCGCTGTTCTTGGACGTAGATTGGTACCACGAAAACCTGATTACCACCGCAGATCTCTGGAACGGAGGTTTAGACGGCGAATCCGGTATGGGGGTTTATCAGGACGACTTCGACGGCTACTTCCATGTGCAGTTAGATCAGCGATGGCGACAACAGCGCCTTCAAGCTAGTACCAGCATCGCCCAAAGCCGCGCTATTTACATGAATGTCGAAGCCTACCACGCCGCTGGACCAGACGAAGGGGCACGTTTTCTGCAAGCGGTCAATTTGGGAGTGGAGTTTCTGTTGACCCACTTTTGGGATGAAACCCATGGTGGTTTTTATTGGCTGGTGAATGCAAAAGGTGACACCGTTGATTCTATGAAGCAGGGCTATGGCAATGTACATCCCATTTTTGCGCTGGCCCAAGCCTACCGCGTCACCCAAAACCCCGATCATCTCGCCGCCGCACTGGAACAACTCGACGTATTTACCGCCGAATTTCTTGACCCCGATTATGCCTGTGCCATCGCTCCCGGTTTCTCGCGTGATTTCAGTGAAGTAATTGGGGTTAACAACGTGGACGTGTTTACCCATTTCTTTGAAGCCCTGCTCAGTCTGCATGATGTCACTACAGAGGATACTCAAGCCGAGATCGATGGTTGGATAAACCAATGCGGCGATTTTCTGGTCGGCACGCTGTATCATGATCAAGAGGGTTTTACAGATCGCGGTTATGTGGCCTACAACTATGATGAAAATTGGCAGCCTGCCCAAGCTCCCTACAGCCGCGAAACGCAGTGGTCAGGCGCACGCCACGCCACCACCGGGCATAATATCGAACTGGCTTATTTGCTGAGTCGGGCCATCGAACGCGGTTTTAATCCGGAATGGTTAGATACCGCACACAAACTACTGATGTTTTGTGAAACCCATGCCATTGACCCGACGACGGGTGGGATGCTGTATGAAATCACCGATTATGATGGACGCCCCCTTGAAGGCAACCCAGATAACCCCTTCTATATTTGGTGGGCACAGGCCGAAACCGCCCGTGCGCTGCTGCATTTCCTCGTCGTGCGTGGCGAAGATCGTTATGCCGAGATGTTCAAAAAAGTCGAGTATCTGTTTAACGCCTTGCTGACCGATCAGGAATATGGTGGTTTGTTTGATTCGCTGGACAGCCGCAACGATTTAGCCCCGGTTGGGACTTGGAAGGCCAATATATGGAAAGTGAACTATCACTACAGCATGTTTTTTGCCGAGGTGCTGCGTCTGCAAACAGTCTATCCCGAATGTATCGCTGAACTCAACGCAGAGTGTATTACGTGCGGTTAGATGAGGTCATGGGCATAATTTATTGGAATGTTGAATTTTTCAAGGGTTTATAGTATGCACAAGATCATTCTCAATGGGGCATGGTCATTATTCAGAAAAGGGGATGATACGCCGATCCCCGCGACGGTACCGGGGTGTGTCCACACCGATCTGTTGGCAAATGGATTGTTGGAAGACCCGTTTTATCGCACCAACGAACTCCAACAAATGTGGATTGGGGAAACGGATTGGCGATATACACGCTCATTGATCATTTCGGCGGATGTACTGGCACATGACCGTGTGATGCTTCGTTTTCATGGCTTAGATACGCTGGCAACCGTGCGGGTAAATGGCATCGAAGTGGGTCATGCCGAGAATATGTTCCGCTCATGGGAGTTCGACATCAAATCGGTTTTGCAGGTGGGCGAAAACTCACTGGAAGTTGACCTCGCTGCGCCGATGCCGTATATGCGTCGTATGGATGCCGAAAAAGGGGCGATGGCGGGCTGGGTAGAACCAATGCGAATCAGCACGGGGGCATGGCTTCGCAAAGAACCCTGCAATTTCGGTTGGGATTGGGGTCCCAAAATGGTCACGAGTGGCATCTGGCGGGATGTCGAAATTGTGGCTTTTAACACGGCCCGCCTGCATGACCTGTTTATCCTGCAAGACCATGCTCCAAATCAGGTAACTTTGAATCTTCAAGCTACTGTTGAGGGTGTAAACACAAAATCACTTTCAATCAAGGTGGGAGTTTCGTTCAAGGGGAAACGGGTGGCGCAGTCGGAAGCAGCAGTGCAAGAAGATAAGGTGCAATTGACTCTGCCTATCGCTGAACCAGAATTATGGTTTCCCAACAATATGGGCGCACAGCCCCTCTATGACCTCGAAGTGACTTTGTACGACCAACAGGGCAATGCCCTAGATACGCAGACACGACATATAGGCCTACGGACACTCACCCTCGAACGTCACCATGATACATGGGGCGAATCATTCTATTTCGCCTGCAATGGGGTGCCGTTTTTTGCGAAAGGGGCGAATTGGATTCCAGCCAGCCCCTATCCCGGCCAAACCAGCCCCACTGAATATGAACACTTGATTCGTGCTGCCGCAGACGCCAATATGAACATGCTGCGAGTGTGGGGTGGCGGGTTTTATGAAAGTGACGTTTTCTACGACCTGTGCGACCAATACGGCATTACCGTCTGGCAAGATTTTATGTTTGCCTGTGGCACCTATCCTAGTCGGGATGCGGCGTTTGTCGCCAATGTGATAGCCGAAGTGCAGGAAAATGTGCGTCGTATCCGTCACCATGCATGCATCGCGTTGTGGTGTGGTAACAACGAAATTGAACAGGGTCTTTCTCATCCAGATTGGCTTGCCACGATGAGTTGGGATGAATACAGCCATCTTTTTGATACCCTAATTGGCGACCAAGTGCGTGAATTAGCACCCCAAACGGCTTATTGGCCGGGTAGTCCCCACAGCCCTTATGGAGACCGTAGCGACCATATGAATCCAGCGTGGGGAGACACACATTTATGGAGCGTGTGGCACGGCAAAGAACCGTTTGAATGGTATCGCACCCGTTTGGATCGGTTTTGCAGCGAATTTGGTTTCCAATCCTTCCCCGAACCCGCAACGGTTTATGAATTCACCTTGCCAGAGGATCGCAATATCACCAGTTACGTGATGGAGCATCATCAGCGCAGCGGCATTGGCAACAGCACCATTATTCACTATCTGTTGGATTGGTTCCGCCTACCCACGTCTTTTGATAAAACGCTGTGGTTAAGCCAGATATTACAGGGTATGGCGATGAAGTATGCCGTCGAACATTGGCGGCGCAATATGCCACGCACAATGGGAACACTCTATTGGCAACTCAATGATATGTGGGGCGCACCGAGTTGGTCATCATTGGATTGGAAGGGAAATTGGAAGGCCCTACATTATATGGCACGGAACTTCTATGCCCCCTTGTTGGTTTCTGGCCTCGAAAATAGCAAAACCCAGACAGTTGAAATTCATGTCACCAGTGATCTGGGTGAAACCCAGCAAGGCACTGCGCGTTATCAGGTGACAACTGCGGCAGGACAATTACTTCAGCAACGGGAAATAGCTGTCAGTATAAATCCGTGTTCGACCCAATGTATCGAAGTAATTGACCTAAGACCCTATGTAGCCGATTATTCGCCACGTAATCTGCTGGTATGGTTGGAATTGTGGGTGGGTGATGAAAAGGTCTCGGAAAATCTGGTGACGATTAGCCGCCCCAAGCACCTTGAACTAGAAATACCCCATATTCAGAAGGAGATACATCTAAATTCTGCCGTACAGGGGCAAGTGACGTTGCAATCCGATGTTGCTGCTCTCTATGTTTGGCTGGAACTACCCGAAGCGAAGTTCTCAGATAACTTCTTCCATCTGCTGCCCAATCAAACACGCACGCTTGATTTCACGCTCAATATACCAGTGCAAGAAGAGGGCTTGCGGCAAAATCTGAGAATTTATTCGCTGGTGGACACATATGCGGCGGAAACAAGCTAAATCCGAAATACTAAAGGATGGTGGCTTAGAAACAATAGGCCACTGTACTGCCATTATGTACCTCCTCTCAAAGCCAAATTACCCCAAAAAACATCTCACCACTCAGATGATCACGTTGTTTTTAGTTACCACCTGTCAAAAAAGAGGATGGACAGATAATATCCTCCTATGCAGTTAGAAAATCTGACCAATATATCTCTTTTTTATTATGAAGACGCTATCATTCTGGGTAATCGTATTCAGGTTTCTATTCATCGCATCCATCTGGAATGGGAACATTTGTGCTATAATAATTTTCTCAAGCAGTCTACATTATCCCTCATCAGTTTTTATAGACACGGGACGGTAGCAAAACAACATGGACTTAAACGGTGAGGAAAGATTATCCGATTCGCCATTCGTCGAGACGATTTGGCACAGTCGAAGTGAAGAGGCGGGCGATTTTATCTCGATGGCCGAAATTCACTATAACATGGTTGTAACGAAGCATCGAGGTAAGACAGTCTTCACCGTGCGTGGGCCAGAGACTCAGGCGACACCTGCCTATTGTCCTCCCGATGCAGAATTTATGGGTATTGTGTTTAAACCCGGTGTGTTTATGCCCCATCTACCCCCCACAAGGGTCATAGATCGGCAGGATGTAAATTTGCCGGAAGCAACCAGTCAATCTTTTTGGCTGAATGGTTCGGCGTGGGAATTTCCCGACTTTGAGAATGCCGATACTTTTGTGGATTGGCTGGTACAGGATGGTTTATTGGTGTATGATCCACTTGTGGATGCTGTGTTACAGGGTCAGCCAGTAGAGGCAACATTACGCACCGTGCAGCGTCGCTTTGTACAGGCTACTGGACTCACGCAAACCGCTATCACTCAAATTGAGCGTGCCCGCTATGCCACCAACCTCCTCAAACAGGGCACTTCCATTCTCGATACTGTTTACATGGCGGGCTATTTTGATCAACCGCATCTGACTAGATCGTTAAAACACCTTACAGGGTTAACACCCGCTAAAATCATGGATACCCATAGAGTTGAGCGATTGTCGCTTCAATATGAGATGGTACCCGCTTTGTTGAAATATGACCCCAACATTGGCTTATCAACAAAGGAAAACCAAAGACAGGAATTCGCTGCAATGAATGGAATTCCTTCTACTAGAACTGGGCAACAGGCGATTGTAGGTGTAGTCCAACCATCATCCTAACACCTTGCAATAGGGTGATGGTATTTTTGCGAATTAGACTATTCGTCGCTTGGGATTTCTTCGATAGGAACAAGGAGTTCAATCGTATCGGCTTCCACCCAATAGCGTGAACCGCGTGCATCCTCCACATGAATCCATGCGCTGTTGCCCGTCCGCCCGACTGCCCACAAATATTGACCAGCGGGTAAGGTACGGGCTGAGGAGTAACCTGCGATGGGTTCATAACGCAGCTCTGTATCCGCGACGGTTTTTATAGAAGGCACATCCTCAAATAGCCCAACCTGTGAAGGTGGCCCCCAGACGACAAATACATCATACGATGGCTGCACCAACCAATCCCATTCCGGTGTGAGGTAGTAATAATCGGAGAGCGTAGGGATGCTGCCCAATTGTTTTCCGGTGGTCAGGTCAAAAATATCTACAGTGCGCAATACCCCATCGAAAGCAGCCGCTATCAATCCGTCCGGGCTGACTTCCAAATAGTCATGCTGCCAACGCGCTTTCCAAACCACCTCGGCTGTTTCGAAATCAGTTGCGACAAATGCTTCATTGCGATCTTCGGGTTCAAGTTCGTACCAGTTGTCATCGGTTTGCAGGAACAAAACGCGATCCGGTTGAATCACAGGCTGCCCTGTGATATTGACCTCACGCAGCAGTTTGCCAGTACGCATTTCCCACACAAACATGGTAGAGCCATTGTCGTAAAGTAGCTGCCCTTGCAAAACATCCGGCCAGAACATCCCCATTGGAGAGGGTAATTCCAACACAGCACGGGTATTGCTCAGGATGTCCCACACAATTGGGGGGTCGCCGTAGGGTCGGTGAATCAACACATGGGTCGTATCCAGCCAACTATACTCGGCGACTTCATCCTCCGATACCGATACGAGTTCACCCGTCAGCATGTCATAGGCAGCCAGTTGGCGATAGGCGCTATAGGTATTGGCGTGTGGCTCTGGCACTAACATATACAGTCCATCGGCATTAACCGACCCACAGAGGGTATCTTTTTCCCACAACAAATTTGCCAGCGCGACCTCCCAGATACCACATTGGGGGGCTTCGGTGCGGCGATAATAGCTGATTACCACATGCTCCCCATCGGCGGTATAGTGCGACTCGGCATAGAGGCCCTGCGGCAGATCGCCGGGAATAATGGGCGCATTGATGATGTCAATATTCCCCGTCTGGCTGATAATCTCGCCCGTTGCCGCGTCATAAAAAGTCAGGCGCACTTCTTCTTCGTTAGGGTAAGGAAGGGTCGTCTGCACCATAATCGTGGTACCATCGGGCGAAAATTCAATGCGCTCCCAATCGCGGTCAGGTAGTTGCACACTCCATAGGGTTTTGCCGCCGCGTATGTCCCACATCGTCAGCATTCGAACATACACAGGTTCTTGGTCGGTTGAATCGGTTTCATCCGAAGTGCCTTCCGCCGTTTCATCTTCGGCGGCTGGTTCTTGCAACACTTCTTGAAGGCCGATGATGTGATAGCCATCCGGACTATAAACCAATTCATTTGCATTGATGGTGAAACGACCCAATGGCCGAAAGTCTGTCGGGTCATACGGAGAACTATTGCCCCCGCCCTGAGCCATGACAGGCAGCGTCAATACCATCAGGAACAAACTGGCGATTCCAATAATGCAGGATTTTTGAAAGGTCAGCATCATTTTTTACCTCTGATATAACTCATCCAAGGCCCAAAACAACCAGTCATCGGGGGTCGGCGGATCACCATAGATTTCGCCACGTATAATTTCGTCCGGGCAAGCAGGCGGATCCGCCCCTTCAAATTTGCGCTGGGTGATGACCTGTCCTGTCTGGTAATTGACCAGTTGTACGGTGTCATCGGTGCGATAGCGGATATAGATGTAAGAATAGTTGCCGGGGCCGAGATAGTGGCAGTTTTCGATGCGGAGGGTCGAATAGGCATGACAGATGATGACATCAATCCCCGTTTCGAGGGTGGATTGCACTTCAGCGGGTAAATCATTCGGTGGGTAGGCGGTATAGGGGAGACTGCTTGTAGGCCAATCGCCACCTCCCGCAGGGTTAGAGCATATGGCCTCGTAATTATTGATGCGGAATAGGGGAGACTGTAGGGGAGTAATTTCTTCAACAGGTGGCAAAGCAATCGCCTGCCCGATGCCCCAAATAATCACATAACGGTCTGCTCCCCCAGAAGCGATGAACACCCCATCCGGACTAAAAGTTATATCTTCCACTTGAGCATTGTGACCATTCAATATCGCTAGGGTATCACCTGTCGTTAAATCCCAAACGCGAAGGCTTCGATCATCACTGCCTGATACAAGCAGAGACCCGTCCGGGCTAAAGGCGAGGCTATTTACCGGAGCGGTATGCCCTAACAAGATAATTATTTCCTCCCCAGTGATTGCATCCCAAAGGCTAATGGTACTATCCTCGCTGGCTGTCGCAATCAGTAATCCGTCTGGGCTGAATTCTATATCTGTAATAACAGCACGGTGCCCTTTGAGGGTAATTTCAGCCTCGGCAACTTCGTTTAAGATACCGTGAATATTTTTGATAGTTACCGTATATCCCTCATTAGCAAAGGCGATTTTAGAGGCATCCGGGGCAAAAGCAATGGGGGCAAACCCCGGTACGAGATATTGGCGATTCGATTCCGATTGGGTTTTCCAAAGACGAATTTCTTGTGCGGGTGAGTTGGTCATTGCCAATACAGAGCCGTCCGGGCTGAAACGAAGTGTATCCAGAAAACCCATTGCGCCGCGCAGGGTAATCGTTTGTATGCCCGAATTGATTTCCCAGATACGTACCGTATTGTCTTCGCTACTCGTAGCCAATAGATCACCCATCGGGCTAAAAGCTATATTGAGGATATTCGCTTGGTGGCCCGTAAACACGGGGTTGGGTAAATCCATGTTTGTAACGACTTCGGTGAGAACCCCATAGGCCAGTAATCCATTTGGCCCAAAGGCAATCGGATAGCCCTCGGCTTCAGTCAGTTCCGTTCCTGAATTTACGTCCCAAACCTTGCCATCTCTAGCCAAACTCAGGCTAGATAAAAATGTGCTGGTGGGGTCGAACTCGATATCGAAGATGACCTCTTGATTTCCCTCGAAAAACCGGATGGGGTTCACCATCGTGATATTTTCCGGCGTAATCCGTACCCGGTCATCATCTTGGCGCGGTGGGCTACTGGTAGTTGTAGGCACAACCATCAGCGACATTATGAATGTACAGATAAGCGAGAGTAGTTTGGATTTCATGGACTTACTCCTCCTCGGCCTTATAACCGTACATGGTGACGTTAGAACCGGAGGCCACTGCCAAAATCGCCGGGCAATCGGATGTCCAGCAGGTGGGATGCCAATCGGCGTCGGTAAAGCCATTGATATTCTGCAAGGGGTAGAAGGTGGTGAAATCCAAAATCTGACTCTGGGCCAGCAAGACCTTGCCGTCAGATCGCATCAGCGTTCCGGATGGCAGACCGCCTTGCTCAATATAGGTCAGTTCGCCACTGTTTAGTCCAAGCGTCCCGTGTCCTGTTGTCATCCAAAAATTGAGCATATCCTCACCCCAGACGGTCAGGGCCATTTCACGCCCAATGTCGGTATGGGTCGCCAAAATGACGCCTTCCGGCCCGCTCAACTCCCACACGCGCAGGCGTCCGCCATAAAACGCGGCGAGGCGCTGGCTATCGTCCGACCATGACAAGTTAAACGGTTTGACATTCCAATACCAAATGTAATCATCCCAATCAAGGGAAAGTTGTTGGAGGGCCGCCCCGGTAGTCGCATCATGTACCCACACCAATGAAGTCGAGGTATAAACACCCATATTGGGGTCAGGATAGGCGCCAAAGGCGATACGGGTGCTATCTGGACTCCACCATGCCCCGGCCCGCTTCCATTGATTTTCAATGCGGGTAATCAATTCACCTGATGCCCCATTGAGGATTTCAACCGCATCCTCAGTTAAATCGAGCAGCAGTTTTTTGCCATCGGGACTCCAATTCATCTGGCGAATTTCTGGCCCAGTGGCGCGAAGAGTGGCCCGTACATTCCCCGTCAGGGCATCTAACAGGATAACACTGCCATTACTGCGAGCAACAGCCAGATATTCACCACTCGGATGCCACGCGAGATAAGTGATGGAGGGCATATGACGGCGTTCGGCTTTCAGCACCGACCCGCTGGCGAAATCAAGGATACGCACGACGGCATCCACGCCAATGACCACCAGTTGGTCTCTTTCGGGCGACCAGTCGAAATCACCGCCCCCGACACCGCTGAATCGCCGCGTTTCGGTCAAGGTATAGGAATCGAGCAGATACAGGTCACTGCCTGCACTGATAAGCAGCGTATCAATCTGTGTTCCCCATTGTAACGCACGGATAGGGGCACGGGTTTCATGCTGCCAGCGGGCGATTTCTTCGCCGTCGGTGTTCCACATCCGCACACTGCCATCATCGCTGGTGGTGATAATCTGTCCGGTGATTGGATGCCAGAACAGGCTGGTGATGTCATCAGTGTGCCCAATTAAACTGTGATAGAGGATGTGAGTATCAGCCGACCAGAGTTGACCACGCCCCCCTGAGCCGTAATAACTCATCGTCGCGGTAGCAATCCACTGTCCATCCGGGGATACTTCAATTTGATTATAAGGCGGGTTGCCACCACCCCAATAGGTGATAAATCGGCCACTTTCGCTGTTCCATTCACGCAACCAACCCGTTTTGGTATTTGGCCCGCCGATACCTTCTGCTGTGAAAAGTCGTCTGCCATCGTCACTGACCGCCACATCATACACGGTGTCCCGCCCAACATAAGGGTAGCTTTCGTCACTGATGGGCGTATCGGCACACCCTTGCTCATCAGGGTATTCGTCGAGTAGCTTCAGATTTGTGTCATAGATATAACCGCTGACCGAGATGGCGCATTTTTCCCATGAAACCCAACGCGCCGCTGACCGCCCAAAATGTTCGGTTTCGGCAACATATGTCCAAAGGGGTTCTAGTGCGCCATAATCAATCGCCGCGACAGGCAAATCTAAGGATGCTTCGGCAGGATATTCGGGCAGATTCAGCACCACTTCCGTTCCATCGGGCACACCCCACAGCACCACCCGCCCGTCCGCATCGGATGAAACAAACATATAGCGGCAGGCGGCGATGTTTGTATAATCACAGGCCGGGTTCCAATCCATGCTTAAAATATCATTGTGATGTCCGCGCAAGATGGTCAAGCGTTTTTGCGTTGGGATGTCATAGATCAGGATGGCATCATTGTCGCCGCCGATGGCTAACCGTTGATAGTCATCGCTCCACAAAATCAGCGGATAGGTGCTACCAGTGTACGCCTCTAGGAGTAATTCCCCTGAAACCGAATCGTAGGCGTAGACTGTACCCGACCCATCCACTACCGTAAATCGGGAATTGTCGGAGGTGTAGCGCATAGAATTGCGATCAGCAGGCACGGTTTCATAGAGTAGGCGGCCTGTGATCGGATCAAACGCCTTAAAGCGCTGGTCAGTGTCATACGCATAAATACGATCCCCATTGGGGCCAAACCAGACTTCCCGCCATTCATAACGATTAACTTCTAGCCGCGTCATTTCGCGGGTACGGAGGTCAATGATTTCATCATCCCCAATGGATACAAACCGGGTTGTCCGCAAAACGTTAAAATAGGTGTTGCCATTGGCGCGTTCATTAGCGTTTTCAAGGTCATAAAGCCATGCCGTCTGTTCGCCGAGATTGGTGCGTTCCTCTAGGCGCTGTTTTGAGGGGATGTCCCAGATGATATAACGTTCTTCTGGCGGCTCTTCGTCTTCATATTCAGGCGTGCCCGGATACTCAATATCCTGTTCATAGGTAATGACCAGTCCCCGGTCAGCGTAGACCTGCTCAACATGCCATTCATAGGGCGGGGCATTATAATCCCATGTGGCAGGATTTGGTTCCAAAAATCTAAGATCAACTGGTGGTGAGGCAGGAGGGCGTGGGGCGACACTTACGTAAGTGGGCAGTACCCCCGCGACATCCCATAAACCACCTGCCGCCACCAACTGTGTGCCATCATCTGTCCAGAAGGTCTCGTTGGTGCTGCTGATATAGGCGCGTAGGCTGTTGACAATTTCACCATTGGCGGCTTCAAATACGGTTAGGGTACGATCACGCGAGGTCGCAAAATACGCTCCATCCGGCGACCAAG
Organism: Chloroflexota bacterium; assembly: GCA_013112715.1. Classification (GTDB taxonomy): domain Bacteria; phylum Chloroflexota; class Anaerolineae; order Aggregatilineales; family J027; genus CFX10. Next base: position 41,207 of record JABFGB010000013.1, on the reverse strand, counting down.
AAACATAACCAACCTGCTGAAGCGGGCGTTCCAGATTAGCAAAATTCTGCATGGGCTGGCGTGATTCCAAATCCCAAACCCCCATGCCGACCTCTACCCAACGTTCTCGCGTGGGGCCGGTAGATTGAATCGGATTGGTCGGCGAAAGGGTTGAGGGAGTTCCGGCAAAAGTGCTGGCGGATTCGATCAATTGGCGGGCGCGTTCCAGATTATTCGCTTGGGCGGCACGATAAATATCTTCAATAAGACGTAGCGCCGCGCTGACATTATCGCCCTCAGTTGCCAATAACACATCCACGAGGTTATTGAGCAGTTCGCCCGATTCATCCACCTCAAACGCCCATATCACAATCTCATCAATCATCACTTGAAGGTCTTCGGCGTCCTCTGCCGACATGCCTGCCCCTGAGTCTGATTGAGAGGGTGTTGGGGAGGTTTCTTGAACAACCAAAGTGCCGTCTGATTCTGGCTCCCATCGCCTTAAGTAGGCGGAAATATATTGGCCGTTCGGACTGATGGCAACAAAATTATCCGCGCCGTGACGACTACCGGGGATGCCCGCCGAGAACGTATCATAGGTGGCGACAATTTCCCCCGTGATGGCATCCATCCGTACCAGATCATACAGGATTGGATCATGTTCATAATCAAAATCCGGCGGCAGCGGATCTTTCAGCCCAATAATGGCGAACCATTTGCCATCGGCACTCCAATCAAAATCGCGGATCGTGTCAAAAGGATGAATCCGCACAATGTCGCCTGTGTCGGTACGAATCATCACAATCGCACCGGGGCCAGCAACAGCGACGACGGCGCTATCGGGACTCCATTGCACTGCCCCCCCATTGCTGATTAATTCATCTACCTCAAGAGTGACCTCCGCTCGCTGCACATCCCAAAACCGCAGGGTGTTGCCTGCCCAAACCGCTAAGTAACGGCTGTCAGGACTCCATGAGGGAGAGCCAAATTGACCAAGCGCCAACACGGGTGCCCAGTCACGGGTTTGGCGGATAATCAGGCCGCCATCCTGCTCAACGGCGACGTACCGCATATCAGGGCTAAAGAGTACCGGCCCAAAAGCGGGTTCATCAAAACGCCGTTCGCCTTCAAGTTCAAGGTTTTCGTTCCAAAACTGAAAGCCTGTTTCACTGGCTGCCGCCAATTGACCACTCAGTGGCGACCAATAGACCGAAAGCAACCCGCCGTAACCAAAACTGGCACGCGGTACAATCTGCGACCACGCATCATTACTCTGGGCGGTTGTGTCCTTTGGAAAGATAAAAAAAGTAGAGACTGAAAAAAGGGCCACCAAAATTGACAAGCTAATGATTTTTCGCATCTGAGGCCTTCCTAAATATCATTGCTGCTATTTCAATTTTAGAATGCCTCAAATGTGGAATCAATCAACGCGAATCAGAGGGTTGCCCTACTATGCCTACGCCTAGTTCATAAGGATTTGACAGAATCCTGACGCAACCTGACAGCCCAAAAAGTCCCTATATTCCATTTGCCCTTCCGTCGAAACTCGCACGCAAATCGCTGCACCCACGAGTATGTGAGATACCAGAAGGGATAAGCACCCCAATTGCTGCCAACTGCGGTGCTTGGGTCTACTACATACCGTGCATCTCTTTGAAAGTTTCGAACAACCAACCCCCGCCAAAATGCAGTGTCAAGAGAAAGAGCACAATCGCAATGAGGATGAATCCGATACGAACGGCTTTTGTGTGAGTCATGATGTATTCTCCAGATTATTCGTATGCTAAAACGTCACGGACAGTTAAACGAGTGGTGCTCCGAGCAGGTGGCAGGCTCGCCGCAATTGAAAAAAGTACAACTACCCCAAGCCAAAGGACAAAACCCAACGGGCTGATGGCAAAATCCAGCGAGGTATTCAGCATGGTTTTGCCCAACGACTGGGATAGGATATAGCTAATGGGGGTGGCGATCACCGCCGCCAATATCCAACTCAGAATCCCCGTGAGTATGGCTTCAATGAGGATGATTTTGAGTAGGGCCGTGTTGGATGCACCGATGGCTCGCATGACGCCAATTTCGCGGGTACGCTCTAAAACATTGATACTCATGGTGGTCATCAAGCCTAATCCACCGACAATCGTGCTCATCACAGTTGCCAATAACAGAAAACTCGTGATGAGCATGGCATGGTTTTCCATAATCTGGCGACGCTCAAAACTGTTTTGATTGCTCATAATCGAGACGTTTTGAGTCGCAAAGGCATCTTCAAGCTGTTGCTTAAGAGTCTGAAGGCTGGCTTCGTCATGTTCTTCGGTGACAAGATATAGGCTTTGGGCATAGCCGGTTTCACCTGTTACATGTGCAAAATCGGTATAGGTAACATACGCGAGAGGGGGTGCAATTGGCTCACGGACAAAGCCAATGACCTGCCATGTACTGGGTTGGTCGTTGATGCTGAGGGTAATTTCATCACCGACGTGTACATCAGGGTACTCGACCAGCAGATTATGATTCAGGACAATCCCATTTTCTTGCGATAGCCACTGCCCTTCAATCAGCATAGGGTCTATCAGCTTGGTTTCTACCGGAGGGGCCAGCAGAACAAAGGCATTGCCTGACGTCCCATCGTTGTTGATGATAACTGCCGAACTACGCCCCCAGCTTTCAGCGGAGGCTACCCCCGGCACATTGGCAGCAGTGGTTTCGAGTTCATCCATCGGATAGGGCTTGTCGAAGGCAAGATTTAGATCATAGTGGAGACCTTCATAGCGTAGATCAATCGTCCTGAGCAAAGAAGCCCGTACATTGAGGGCAGCCATAAAAACCGCACCCCCTATCGCTAATGTGCTGAAAGTGAGTACAAGGCGTGTGCGGCGGCGAAATGTATTTCGGATAGACAGCATCAAGGGCCGGGCTAAACCCTGCAACCGTGTTAACAGGCGGTCAAACCAACTTTCTCCAAATTGATTTTGAGCAATCCCATAGTCGCTGAGAGCCTCATGAACCGTGAGGCGTGTACCTCTGTATATTGGATAGGCTGCCGCCAATAATGGAATCCCCAACCCGACCGCCAATTGCAGCAGAATCACCGGATGCGGAATGCGATAACTCTGGATATTGAAATTCAGCATAAAGGCCATGAAATCAGCAATCCCGCGCCCCACGAATATCCCCAAAGGCAAGGCGATAACGGCTGCTGTACTGCTGAGGAGCAATACCATGCCAAAATATAAGGTCGTGACCTGCTGGTGGCGTGCCCCAATTGCCTTCATTACGGCGATTTGGCGGACTTGTTGGGCAAGAAGGGCGCTTATCGTGTTGCCAATCAGTACCGCACTCAGCAAAATTGCCATTGCACCGAGGGCAGCCAATAACAACAATGCCGAGTCCATTTGAGATTGCAGTGGATGTTCGTTGGGTGTTGGGATTTGCACACGATAGACCGGATGGCCCTGAGCTTCCATCCAATCGGTGGTCTGCTGGGTGACTTCGCGGATATACTGCTCGTTGGAAGTATCGCCCGTCACCACAATGCGGATTTCATTTAGCCGAGGCGTGATACCAAGTTCGGTGAGCGTTTCGGCTGTGACATAGCCATAGATCATCTCCTCTTGCCAAGCGGGGGCAAGGTTGATGTCATGGAGTGTTCCCGCGATTCGGAGTGACGCTTGGGGCTGACCGGGAATTTGGATGAGCAGACTGTCGCCTATTTCCGCGTCTGCCACCGACAAGGCCATGCGTTCCAGCACTATTTCGCCACTGGGAGGTGGATAGGCCCCATCTTCAGGTGCAAGTTGGTTGATACGGTTGTGTTCAAAATCCTGCTGAACAAAGAGTTCTAGGGTTTTCCATTCCCCTTCGATCCAAACACGACCTGAGATGCTTTCCATTGCCTCGGCTTGGACAATATTAGGAAGAGCTTCAAGGGCCTGCATCAGTTCTGGGCTAGTCGCATCGGTGTATAGAATGGCTGATGCAGGATTCGTATCAAGATAGTTATCATGCAGTTCGCGGGAGAGAATGCTGTAGATGGTGGACACCCACGTGATGCTAAAGATGCCAACCACAATAGCGCCTATGGTTAAGGCGACACGTCCCCTATTTTGTTGAATGTCGCGCAGTACCTTACGCCAGCGTGGGTTGAGCATAGCCTCCCCTTTCGGGCATCATGTCACTGAGGATTGCGCCGTCAGCCAGCGTAATAGTTCGATTGGTATACTGCGCTATACCGGGTTCGTGCGTAACCATCAAAATCGTTTTGCCCTCTTGTATCAGAGAGGCAAACAATTCAAGGATGACTTCGGAGGTGTGGCTATCCAAGTTTCCAGTGGGTTCATCGGCAACAATGATAGGCGGATCATTGGCTAAGGCACGGGCAATAGCCGCCCGCTGTTGTTGTCCACCGGAGAGCGCATTCGGTAATTTGTAGGCTTGTGACTCAATACCGACTATGTTTAGAAGTTCCAGCGCACGGGCTTTGCGTTGTTTACCGGTCAGATGACCACCAAAATCCATTGGGAGCATCACATTTTCAATGACCGTCAGCGTAGGCAGTAATTGGAAGAATTGAAAAACGATCCCTATAGTGCGTCCCCGCCAGATAGCCAATTGGTTCTCACTGAGGGTATGTAGGGCCGTGTTATTGACCCATACCTCGCCCGATGTAATGCGATCAATTCCTGTAATGACATTGAGGAGGGTTGATTTTCCACTCCCCGACTTGCCCACTACGGCCACAAATTCGCCAGACTGAATATTCAAATCAATGGATTTAAGGGCGTCAAAACTTCCCGCGCTGGTTTCATAGGTTTTGGAGACTTGCTTGAGCCGCACTACGTCGGTTGCTGGCGCACGGCTGCTATTATTACGGTGATTCCCCATCTTCGAATTCCTTACACTCTATTCGATAATGAACACTTTGTTCGATTTGTAGTATAATGGGATTCACGAACGGGATTCAATCAACAAAAAGCGCAAAATATCCGCTATTGAACAGAAAGCCCAAAATGTCCATGAAAAACACCAAAAATGACCGCCGATCTCAGCGCACTCGTCAGTTGCTTACGACAGCCCTGCTCGAACTGATGTTAGAAAAAAACTATGACTCCATTACGGTGCAAGACATTATTGATCGTGCAAATGTGGGGCGTTCTACGTTTTACGCTCATTATTTGGATAAAGAAGATTTGTTGACCAGCCAGTTTGAGGAAGTGGGACGACATTTGGGAGAAGTAGCCTATCAAGACGGATATATCCTGTTCCCCACCTTGAAAGTGTTCCAACATACTCAAGAAAACCATCATCTTTATAAGGCACTGGTCTGGGGCAAAGGAATTGAAGTGATTTTTAAGGCATTTGAGGCACATTTAAATGCCCACCTCGAGGCCGAGCTTAGGCATAAATTAGGTGAACGTTCGTCCCCAATTCCACTTCCGATTGTGACCCATTACATTACAGGCGCTTTCCTGACTTTGCTGAAATGGTGGCTGGATAACAATATGCCTGTCACGCCGGAGAAAATGGATGCTTATTTTCGCCAACTGGTTACTCCAAGCATTCAAAGTGCATTGAATATCGAGTTTTAGATAAACTCACGTTCGGTTCATGTGCTGACCGGTAAGACCGTATGATTAAGCAATGGGTGAATTATTAGGGAACAATTCTGAAGATGAGCTACGAATTGCCACAAGTGTTTTAGAGAATTTCGAGGCGCACCGGGAAGCCATTTAAGGAGACCGAAAAGCACAGCAAGATTTGATTAATCTGATCGTAGCAAGAATATGGGTCAAAGACGGGGACGTGGTAGCAATGTCACTAAGACCCAACTACCATATCACGGTGGGGTTAGAAAACACAAAATCCACCGAAGTCAGCATAAACACGGTGGATTCTCCATTGTTACACAGACGGAAGCGACGGGTTCACGGTTGGATTCAGCCATCATTTCTACCTCAATACCCACGTCAAAACCAATTGTATCACTTTTTGGCCCAGCAACCATCTGACTTCTTTCAAAAGAGTCTTGGAAATAAGAAAAGTGGCCTCCTCCATCTGGACCACTGGTCGGATCATCGGGATCAGGACGTTCAGGCAATTGAGAAACGTCCATCAGCACTTTCAAAAATGGCTTTGGCTCTATCGCCACGACAGGGCCATGTTTTCCACTATCGAGGTATACCGTTGTGAGCAGTGCATGAAAAATATCTTCAAGCTCGTTGGGGGTGGCTTGTGCAAGGAGTTGACCTATATTTTCCAACATCAAGGCTGCCGATTCGAGATCCGGGTCTTCCACAGGTCGGATTGCTGCTAACTTGGCCGTGAGGTCCGTCCGGGCTTGTAGGTACTCCGCTTCACCCATATCCCCCATCAAATACAGTTTCTGCGAGCGTTCCAGTTGATTTTCAAGTCGCTGTCGTTTAGCTTCTAATGCGTTTCGTTCTTCTGAAGTGAGTCCTTGTGCGAGAATGCACTCACGCCAATCTCGTGGTAATCGAATTTTAGATAAATATTGAATCACAGCTTGCTCGGCTTTATCAGCTTGGATTTGTAATTGTGTGCAGGTGTGATTGGAGCGTTGTGGATCGCGGTAGTAACGACGATCTTGCCAATTCGGCTGACCGCGCATGGGTTTTTGACACCGCGCACACACCACGAGGCCCGAAAGGGGATAGACCCGCTTCGTTGATTTAGCACGCACTGTCCATCCACGCCGTTGGGCACGAATCGCTTGACACTGCTCGAATAGACTTTCTGGAATGAGCGATGGGTGACGCCCATCAATCCACTCGCCTTGGGACTGTACTTTGCCCAGATAGAAGGGGTTTTTGAGCATCGGTCGCACAGTATCGCCTTCGAATAACCGTTCTCCCCAATTTCCGGTAGTACGATAGCCCGCTTCGTTCAGCGCAATGGCAATCCCATGATCCGAAATATTGCCATGTGCATAGAGGCTGAACGCTAGGCGTACCCCTTCGGCATTTTTGGGATGCGGCACAGCGTCGGCATCCGCGTGATCTGACCATTGATCCAGATAGCGTTCCAGCTTTTCGACCTGCTCAGAATACAAAGGTTGAGATAACAGGCCAGCCTCAAATTGCTCACCCAGTTTCCAGATTTAGTTTCTCAGTTGTTTGATGCTGATATAACCAAAGGACAGACTGCCATTCCAATAACCCGCACGTGCTCAGGCTGCTTTGCCTTTGGCACTTTCACGCGCCCGATTTTGGTTATCCCATTGGGCTAAGAGGGCAAACAAGTACAACATGAACTCGCCCTGGGGTGTGGTCGTATCTAACCAAGGCTCCGCAACGGAGACAAGACCCACTTTAGCTTCTTTCAGACGCGCCACATTTCTGACCACATCGGTAAGGTTTCAACTAAACCGATCCAATTTATGAACTACTATCACATCAAAGCGTTTGAGTTCAGCGTCGCGCATCATGCGTTGGAAGACAGGCCGCAGGTCGGTTCTGGCGGAACGACCCGGCTCCAGATAGGCGGGTTCCATGTATTGCCATCCTCTTCGCTGGAGCAAGCCAACACATTCGTCCTGTTGAGCATCCAAACTCCAACCTTCTGTCTGCTCTTCCGTCGAAACTCGGGTGTAAATCGCTGCACGCATCAGGACTCCTCCTCATATTTCAAATCTTCCGATGGATAGGTCGGTTCATTATCCTCTGTGGAGGGACCCTGACCAAACAGGCGAGCAATGATGCGGGTGAGCACATCCAAAAAAGGCGAGGCTGCGACGAGGAGTTCCAACTCATCGGCTTGGCTGGGTGGCGTGGTTTGTTCACTCATTCTGGCCCTCCCGCGGAAGACTTACGAGCCAAATGGAAACGCACGGCTCGCAGCACAAAATGACACGCAAGGGTGGAGGGGGCTATCTTCAACTCAGCGGCTAACCCCTCAATCCCTTGTTTCTCTTCCATAGTCAAACGGATATTGAGTGAAGTGTTACGCTTGGCGGGGGGCTTGGGTAGACTGAGTGGGTTTGGGTGGTTCATGGAACACTCCTCGGTGTTGTTTTATTTGTTCTACCAAGGAGCTTACTTGCCTAATCTTCTAGACCCCCTCAAATCTTGGCAGGCTTGCCCGCCGAGATTGGCAATTTGTTGAAACACCACGCAAAACTTTCACCCGAAAAAGCCCGTTAGGGCTTGCAATATAATAACGCAGATTTGGGAGCATGTGTGAGTAAATACCTAGTTCAAGATGTTTTAGAGAGGGGTGGGGAAAAGGTGGGGTGGCTCGGGAAATCAATTATAATGACTTTGACCAATACAACAAAGGTTATAGCGCCGTAACCTACTAGTGTCAGGAGAGAATCCATGACTGACTTGACAGGTAGCATCATCAAAGGTTACGAGATTCGTGAGTGGCTCGGTGGCGGTGGCTTTGGGGAAGTCTACCGAGCTTACCAATCCACTATCGGGCGTGAAGTCGCCGTGAAGGTTATTCATAATAAGTATTCAAACCAACCCGACTTCATCCGCCGCTTTGAAGCCGAAGCACAAGTGATTGCCCGTTTGGAACACTGGCATATTGTGCCACTTTACGATTTTTGGCGTGACCCTAGTGGAGCCTATATTGTCATGCGCTGGTTGCGAGGGGGTAGCTTGCGAGATTTGCTGCAAAAGGAACGTTTTGCCCCACAACAGGCTGCTATCTTGCTTGACCAAATAACCTCTGCTCTATCCCTTGCCCATCGTAATGGCATTATTCATCGAGACTTAAAGCCTGCCAATATCCTGTTGGACGAGGAGCGAAATGCTTATCTGGCGGATTTTGGAATTGCCAAAGACCTCAACGCTTCAAGGGTGCAGCATACTGAAGTGGATGCTGTGGTCGGCGACCCGTATTATATGTCACCTGAGCAAGCACGGAGTGAGCCGGTTACACCCCGAACCGATATCTACAGTCTTGGGGTCGTGCTGTATGAAGTCTTGTCCGGTCAACACCCCTTTCCAAACCTTTCAAGACTTGACGAAATGTTTAGGCATATCAATGATCCCCTCCCGAAACTCACGAATCTGCAAGCCGAGGTGAGCGATGCTGTCAACGATGTGATTCAAAAAGCGACGGCCAAAAACCCCACCCATCGCTTCGCTGAAGTCCTGAGTATGAGTAATGCCTTTTATGAGGCGATTCGACCCAGTATCGAGTCATCCCAACGAGGATTGGAAGAACAATTAACGCTACGAGAACATGAAATTCTGTTTTTTATTAGCCAACATTTATCCAATAAGGAAATTGCCCGCGAACTGATGGTAGAAGTCTCCACTGTCAAATGGCACATTAACGAGCTCTACAAAAAACTTGGAGTCAATAACCGAGTTCAGGCAATTCTAACAGCTAGGAAACTCCATATTCTCAATCTTGACAAGTATGATGAAGGCGTATTTGAGATTGATGGTACCACCTTTCATCCTCAAGAATTGCTACCACTCGAGAATCCCTACAAAGGTTTGCTCTCATTTCAAGTGGCGGATGCGCGCGACTTCTTTGGGCGCGAGAAACTGACTCGGAAACTTCTTAAGCATATCGCCGGGTCGCTCCAAACTCCCCCGGCGTTGAGTCATATTGCGCCGGAAAGTCAGCGGTTTTTGGCAGTTGTTGGCCCCAGCGGTAGCGGAAAATCCAGTTTGATACGGGCAGGCCTTGTCCCCGCATTGGCACGCGGTGAAATTGAAGGCTCAGAACGCTGGTTTACGATTAATATGATTCCCGGCCCCCGTCCGATGGACGAACTGGAAGTTGCCCTCATGAAGGTAGCGGCCAATCATGCTGGCAATCTGGGAGAATTGTTGCAGCGTGATGAATACGGCTTGGTACGTGCGGCCCAACTGATCCTGCCGAATGATAATAGCTATCTGGTCATCGTCATTGACCAATTTGAGGAAGTTTTTACCTTAGTTACTGACGAAAATGCGCGTCTCAAGTTTCTCAATATGTTAGTCGTAGCGGCCAGCGATTTGCGGAGTCGTGTCTATATCGTCGTTACGCTACGTGCCGATTTCTATGACCGCCCCCTCCAATATCCCACCTTTGGCGAACTAGTCCGAACCCATATGGAGACGGTCTTGCCGCTCTCGGCGGAGGAATTGGAAAGCGCGATTGGCAAACCAGCGGAGCGTCTGTTGGTTCGATTTGAACCGGGGCTTGTGTCGCATATTGTTGAGGAGGCCTTGTATCAACCGAGTGTCTTGCCTCTACTCCAATATGCCCTCACAGAGCTTTTTGAGCGGCGCAACGGTTTCCTGTTGACACACGAGGCCTACGAACAGATAGGAGGTTTAGTTGGGGCATTAGCCAAGGGAGCCGAAGAAACCTTTACGCGTATGGATGCAGTCCAGCAAGAGCTTACCCGCCAAATCTTCTTACGGCTCGTAACACTTGGTGAAGGTACTGAAGATACACGCCGCCGCACAGCACGTTCAGAATTGCTGGCAATCCATCCGGATAAAGAACAGGTGGAAGGAATTATTGACCGTTTTGCCGAGTCCCGTTTGTTATCACTGGATCATGATCCGGCATCTCGCAGCCCGATGGTTGAGGTGGCTCACGAAGCGATATTGCGTGAATGGGATCGCCTGAAGTTATGGCTGAACTTGAGCCGAGACGAAATCCGCTGGCAGCGTCAGTTAGTGAATCTAGCAAGCGATTGGTATGCAGCAAGTCGAGATATGAGCTTTTTAATTAGTGGGGCACGACTCGAACAATTTGAGCGTTTTGCTGCTGAAACCGACCTTCTATTGACGGAACACGAGCGGAAGTTTCTTGAATCTAGCATCGCACAACGTCAGCAGCTGCAAACTCACGAGGAAATGAGGCAACTCAGGGAACGCAGATTACAGACCCGCACAATCCGTCAGTTGCAGATTATTGTCGTGATATTGTTAATTGCTTCGATGGCTGGGATCTCGTTAACGCTTGAAATTTTTAGTCGTAGTCGGATCGCTGAAAGGGAACGGGATCGTGCAAGTGCAGCCGGCCAACAAGCCCAACTTGAGGCCTCTCAAAATCGCAGTTTGGCACTTGCTGCCAATGCCCAAGAAGCGCTCTTGAATAACGATACCGACCTAGCTATTGCCTTGGCACTCGAATCCTACGGGCTTGAATATCCGCCGCTTCAAGCAGAGCAGGCATTAGCGGCTGCCATCTATTCTCCCGGAACCCGTCGGGTATTGGAAGGTCATACTGGGCCAGTCGGCAGTGTCGCAATTAGCCCTGACGGTACACTTGCGGCCTCCGGTGGAAGTCGGAGACTGGCTTTCGAGATCACCGGTGCCAATCGGTATATCAGTTATCCGGCAGTTGACTTTAGTATTCGTCTATGGGACCTCGGCACAGGTCAAGAGCGAAATCGCCTAGAAGGTCATACGGACTCTGTCTGGGACGTGGCATTTAGTCCCGATGGTAAAACCCTATTATCGGCATCGGCTGACCATACACTAATTTTGTGGGATGTTCGGACAGGTGAACGCATCGCAACTCTAATAGGACACGGAGATGCGGTACGTGCTGTGGCCTTTAGCTCCGATGGTATGACTGTGCTGTCAGGCTCGGATGACAACTCACTTTACTTATGGAACTTAGCAACTGCGACCCCTATTCGTCGGTTCACAACCCGCGATGTCGCCGATGTATGGGAGGTCGCGTTTAGCCCTAATGGACAATATGCCATAGCCACATACGGCAGCACGGGACGGTTTACTACCGAGGGGCGAATCGTACTATGGGAAGTCGCTACTGGTCAAGAAATCCGCCGATTCGATACCAACAGCCCCGTCCGAAGCCTCGCCTTTAGCCCTGATGGTAGGCACATATTGCTGGGAACCGACAAAGCCGCCCCTAATTCTTTCAATCTCATTAATGTGCAAAGCATTATGGTGATGTTGGATATAGAAACGGGCGAAGAAATTAAGCAGTATTTTCACGGTTATGCCCCCATCATGAGCATCGCCTATAGTCCGGATGGGCTCACGGCGGTTGCGGCAGGCGGTGACCAATTGCTGATGCTATGGGATTTGGATACGGGTCGTATCCTCCACATTTTCAATGGGCACACGGGTTGGATAAGCGATGTGGCGTTCAGTGATGATGGACAACATCTCATTTCGAGTTCGGATGACCACACGGTTCGCTATTGGGATGTACGCAGCGGGACTGAAGTTCAGCGATTGGTAGGCCACACGGCCCCCGTCCATGCCGTTAGTTTTAGCCCCGATGGGGAAATTGTCGCTTCGGCCTCGGTCGACCGTTCCATCATTTTGTGGGATAGCCAAACTGGTGAGATGATTCGACAACTACGAGGTCACGAAAGCCGGATTGGGAGTATTGAATTCTCGCCGGATGGTCTGCGCCTAGTATCAGGATCAAGTGATCACACTGTTAGAGTGTGGGATGTGGCAACCGGACAAGAATTGCAGCGATTGACGAGTGACCTTGCAGTCAGTGCAGCAGCCATTAGCCCAGATGGACGCTACGTCTTGGCTGCCGAAACGAATGCCGTGAGTGCGCTTACACCATCCGCCATTGGACTGCGTCTATGGGACCTAATGACCAGCACCCAATTGTGGTGGCAACAGGGTCATGACGATGGCATTTGGTCAGATGCCATCAGCCCTGACAGGCGCTATGGCATATCCTCATCATTCGACAATACGCTGCGTTTATGGGATTTGGAAACGGGGGACGAAACTTGCCGGCTTGAGGGACATATCGGTTATGTGGCAGGTGTCGCCTTCACGCCCGATGGTAGGCAGGCAATTTCGGCGGGGGAAGACCGTAGCCTAATCCTGTGGGATATTGAGACATGTTCATTGGTGCGACGGTTTATGGGTCATAGCCTTGAAGTCTACGATGTCGCGGTTAGCCCGAATGGCCGTTACGCCGCTTCGGTTGGCGCCGACCGACTGGTAATTCTTTGGGACTTGCAGACGGGCGAAAAACTCCGCAGTTTTGAAGCGCACCGCCAGCGCGGCATCGTCATTGCCTTTAGCCCGGATGGAAGCTCTATCGTCACAGGCGAAGAAGGTGGGGACGCGATTTTGTGGCGGATAGCGGATACCCCGGCTGATATTATCCAATGGGGTTTTGCGAACCGTTACATTCGTGAGCTAACGTGTGCCGAGCGTGTCTTTTATGATGTACAGTCGTTGTGTGGACCAGATAACGAGTCGCCAACGCGAACCCCATTCCCAACGCCCGAACCCTCGGTGACAACCCAACTTACCCCGACTAGCGACCCACTCCAAGTCGCCCCATCGCTAACATGGACTCCGTTTCCCTTCCCAACCATTCAGCCAACCGCGACGCTCAATACCTCACGGTTCGAAATGGGCACCATAACCCCCGACCAGCCAATCACAGGGTCGGTCTTCATCGTAGGTATTCCCCAAGAGCATGTTTGGCGATTCACAGGGACGGCGGGTCAGACTTTCACACTCGAGAACAACAGCTTTGGCGTGTATTTCGAACTTTATGGCCCTGATGGCAACCTTGAGTTCGATCAAGCCTCTTTGGATGCCAATACTCCGCAGCTAGGGCCGTTGACGCTCCCCACCACGGGAGACTATGTATTTATAGTCGGCCCTGATTCCCAAACACGCGGAGGCCGCTACACCGTGACGCTTAGATTAGTCCAAGACAATTAAATAGATAAGATGAGGGAAAAATGTTGAACCGAACACTACACTACATGATTGTTGCCCGGATTCTACTGCTTGGAGCGGTACTCTGTGCCACTTGGCCCGGTGGCGTGGCAATGGCTGAGGATACCACTGTGACCATTATGGCCCAGTATCGGCAGGACGTGCCTGTCATCTACGATGGCGCGGCGGCTGATGAGCCGACACTCGATCCACAGATTGCATCAGATAGCGCGTCAATTGGCGCTATCGAGGGGTTGTATGAAGGATTGACTGATTTTGATCCCTCTAACAATCAAATCATCCCGCGCATGGCCGTGTCGTGGGAAACCAGCAACGATGGCCTTACATGGACATTCAATCTTCGCAACGATGTCATGTGGTACCAGTATAATCCGCCAACTGACACAGCCCAAGCGATGCGTCCTGTGGTGGCAGGGGATTTTCAGTATGCCATCCAGCGGCTGTGCGATCCACGCCTCGGTAGTTTTTATGGAACGGTCTTTGCCACTGTTCTAGCCGGGTGCGAGGTTGTCAATCGCACCCCGATTGATGAAGTGACGGATGACTTGGTGTTTGGCGAAACCCTTCAAGTATTTGTCCCTGACGATCAAACCCTAGTGATTAAACTGCAATACGCCGCCAGCTATTTTCTTTCGATGAGCGCTATGTGGTCACTGTTTCCGGTGTACCGTGAAGCGATCGAACAGTATGGGGACGAATGGACAGCCCCCGGCAATATGGTGACGCATGGCCCCTTTTTCTTGAAGGAAAGCATCCGCGGGGTGGGCAAGATTTATGTTCGCAATCCGGACTTCCCGGCTGATCTGCGCTACGGCGGCAATATTGACATAGTGAGGCTCACCTTGATTGAAGATGGGGGAACCGTTTTTGCGCTTTATCTGGATAAGCAATTAGATAAGGCTGGAATTCCTGAAGCTGAATATGAACAGGTGCTGCAAAATCCAGCGTTTCAAAATCAAATTCATCTCCAATTTACCACAAGCGTTTACTATTACGGGTTCTCGTATATCGCACCTTTTGACAACGTACATATAAGACGTGCATTTAGTGCAGTGATTGATCGAGAGGCATTCATTGCACAGAACCGGTCTGGCAGAGATTTACCGATGATTCATTTTACACCCCCCGGTATTGCCCACGCGCCTCCCATTAATGAGGTAGGAGTGGGCTTTGATCCAGAGTATGCCCGTGCCGAGATGGCAGCCGCCGGGTATCCAAATTGTGAGGGATTCCCACCGATTCAAATCGTTACCTTTCAGGGAGCGGAATCTTGGGGCGCTTTTTTGGCTGCCGCTGCCGAGGAATACCTTGGCTGTGATGGAACATTGTTTGAAATAGATGCTTTAGAATTTGCGACCCTTCTCGATGCCATTCATCCTAACACTACCCCTGATAATCGCCCTGAGATATGGACTTTAGGTTGGGCTGCCGATTACCCGGATGCCCATAACTATGTTCACGATGTTTTGGCCTGCACCGTTGCCAACCAAATGCCGCGTATCTGCACCGAGGTGGATGATCTGATAGAAAAAGCCACCGGCGAGACCGACTATCTGGTACGGAATGATCTGTATCGGCAGATTGAGGAAGCCTTTTTTGGATATGGGGGTGAGTTTCCCATTGCGCCCGTTTTGCTAGGGATCGCCCACTACCTAGCTCAACCGTGGTTGACCGGGCCATTCGAAACGAGGGTGTTTGGGCTTTCAGGGATTGATCCGTTCAGTATTGATACGGCGGCGAAGTTGGCGGCACGCGGGCAGTAGGAATTCTGAAAATTATAGCTTTTAGGGAGATCAGAGATGCAACATCGATGCACAGCCAAGATCTTTATCGCAATTGGCATAGCCATTCTGCTGGCGGGCGCGGTTTTACCCAATACGCTCAGTTGGGCGGATTACCCTAAGGAATATGCGATTCCTACCAATCAGCAGGCACCCCCTGTTACCGCAGATATTGGGGTGCCTGCCTATAACCTCGGATCAACCCTCAAACCAATGACGAGTCAAAGTGGGATTATTCAATACAATCTTTTCTTACCCCTCACGATGATAGATCCCTATACCAATCAACTTGCCCCTTTGTTGGCAAGAACTTGGCAGAGCAGCCCGGATGGTTTGACGTGGATATTTTACCTTTCTGAAGAAGTCTATTGGTATCGGTATGACCCAGCGACTCAACAAGCGACCAAGCTACGCCCAGTGGTGGCGGCGGATGTGGTCTTCGGCGTTCAACGCTGGTGTGACCCCCGATTTTCACCAAATGGATTTATTATCCGTCGTTTTGTGGTGGGGTGTGATCTGGTGGCGAGTACCTCAGATGACCAAGTGACCGATAAGTTGGTGCATGGCCCGACCATTGGGGTCACAGCGATAGATACTCATTCAATTGAATTTCAGTTAACTCGTCCAGCAGAATTTTTCCCGACGATGGGCTACTATCTCACCGCCCTGCCGCAACTTGAGATTCAGGCTAATCCGACAACTTGGGCTGATTTCGGCGCGATTGTGACGAATGGCCCCTACTTTGTTCACGAGTATGTGCCCAATGTGAGCGCCATGTTGGTGCGGAATCAGGCGTTCCCGACAGCCTTACGTATGGGTGGCAACGTTGATGTAGTCAACCTAACTGCCTATAACACATACATTGACATTTACCTTGCCTACTTAGCGAATGCCGTTGATACCGCTGGCGTTTCACCTGCTGACTTGCAATATGTGCTGAATCATCCAATCTATGCCTCAGAAACGCATCCTCGTTTTGAACCCGTCACAATTTTCTTTGCCTATGCTCATGAAAAACCACCCTTTGACAATGTGCACGTGCGGCGGGCTTTCAGTGCAATTGTGGATCGTGAGGAACTGATCGAGCAGTATTTGGATGGTTACGGCCTGCCGATGATTCACTTTACCGCGCCGGGTATCCCCTTTGCCCCTCCAATTGGTGAAATTGGGGTTGGCTTTGACCCGACCTATGCCCAAAACGAAATAGCAGCAGCGGGTTTTCCGAATTGCGAAGGTTTGCCACCTATTGAAATCTTCACCTTGTCCCCAGATGCAGGAATCGCGGTTGCTCAAGCCTTGGCAGCACGGGCCGAAACGTATCTTGGATGTGATCCCGACTTATTTACGGTCAACCAAGGGGGCGATCTTGATTTTCTCAATGACCTAGAAGGGTATCGCCCGAATATTTGGCTTATCGGTTGGGGGCCGGACTATTTGGATGCGGACAATTATGTTGGGGACTATTTGGGGTGTATCAATAGCCATGGCAGCGGCCTCGAACGACCCTGTACGGAATTGGATGAACTCATTGAGCAGGCTTCGGTGGAACAAGACCCAGAGGTCCGACAGGTACTATATACTCAGATTGAAGAGGGTTTCTTTGGCCCAGACGGGGAATATCCAATTATCCCGCTGTTTGTGCGTATTAGTTACACTTTGGCAAAACCGTGGTATAGCGGGCCCTTCGACACCTTTGTTTGGGGACTAGGGTTGTTCTATTGGGATTATCATTCTATTGACATGGCAGCGAAGTTGGCGGCATTAGCCCCATAAACTGAGTAGGCATCACTCAGGCTGACTTCCAAGGGGGTCAGGAAAAAGTAAGGTCTTTGGTCGGCGGAATTTGTTTCACTCCTATACTATAACTAATGTCCTAGCAAGAGGGATACATCGCAATGGAGCGAATAAACAGAAAGCACATTAAAGGCTATGAATTACGTGAAATACTAAATGAGGGTGGGTTTGGGACGGTCTATCGGGCTTACCAATCGACGGTAGGCCGCGAGGTTGCTATCAAAATCATTCAACCCACCATTGCCAATCACCCGGACTTCATCCGCCGCTTTGAAACTGAGGCTCAAGCCATCGCTCAGTTGGAGCATCTGCATATTGTGCCACTCTACGATTATTGGCGCGATCCAACCGGTGGGTATCTGGTCATGCGCTGGTTGAAAGGGGGTAGCCTGCGTGAGGCATTAGAAAAAGGCCCGTTTGACCTTGAAGCAACGGTACGCTTGATGGATCAAATCACCTCCGCATTGGAGGCTGCTCATCGAAATGGGATTATTCATCGTGATGTGAAACCCGCCAACATCCTTTTCGACGAGGATGGCAACGCCTATCTCGCTGACTTTGGTATCGCCAAAGATCTGACAAATACGAGAGGGAGCAACACGGGCGAAGATATTGTCGTTGGAACACTAGATTATATTTCGCCGGAACAGGGACGCAGCGACCCGGTCACGCCCCGCACCGACATCTACAGCCTCGGGATCGTCCTATATGAGACCTTGACTGGCAAGCATCCTTTTCCCGGTCTGACATCGGTGGAGCGACTTTTCAAACACATTCATGACCCCCTACCATTAATCGATGATCCGGCAACCCCGCCACTGGTAAACGATGTTATTCAAAAGGCTACTGCCAAGAATCCAGCCCAACGTTACGTCGATGCATTGGAGTTAGCGGCGGCTTTCCGCAACGCGGCGGCTTCGGGTCTTAAATCACCGGATAATACGGCTGAATATTTGACTATCCGCGAGCAAGAAATTCTACACCTGATTGTGAAGGGCCTCTCGAACAAGGAAATCGCACAGAAGCTCACGTTCACCCTCGGCACGGTGAAATGGTATGTCACCCAGATTTACAAAAAACTGCATGTCCGCAGTCGGGTGCAGGCAATTATCGTTGCACGCGACCTGAAGCTCATTACGACCAACCTCGATTCAGACGGTCAATCCACCCTATTAGGAGTGATGCCGATTCCGACCAGCGAGTTTCAGCCCGAAAATCCCTATAAAGGGCTACGTGCGTTTAGGGCAACGGACTATGAAGATTACTTCGGGCAGGAAAAGCTAATCGCCAAGCTAATAAATCGGCTAGGTGAAAGTAGCGAAAACAGTCGTTTTCTAGCGATTGTTGGGCCAAGCGGCAGTGGAAAATCGAGCCTGATTAAGGCCGGTTTGATTCCCGCATTATGGCGCGGCGAACTTCCCGGCTCCAAAAGTTGGTTCATCGTCGAAATGCTGCCGGGCCGCCACCCTCTTGATGAACTTGAAGTCGCCCTTACCCGAGTGGCAGCAAACCAAGCCGGTAATCTGCGGGAACATCTAGCACGTGATACACGGGGACTAATCCGTGCCGCGCAGATTATTCTGCCCGATGAGACGAGTGAATTAGTGATACTCGTTGACCAATTTGAAGAAGTATTTACACTCGTGGATGACGAGACTGCACGCAACCATTTTCTCGATTTAATCCATGCAGCCGTAACGGAAAGCCGCAGCCGTGTACGTGTGATCATCACCCTGCGGGCCGATTTCTACGATCGTCCGCTGCAATATCCTCAAATCGGCGAACTTGTCCGCAGCCGCATGGAAACTATCCTGCCACTTTCTGCCGATGGTCTGGAACGGGCTATTGTGCGTCCGGCAGAACGAGTGGGGGTGACCTTTGAGGCAGGCTTGGTGTCAACCATCGTCCAAGACATCCATTACCAGCCGGGTGCGTTGCCCCTGCTGCAATATGCGCTGACTGAACTTTTTGAGCAGCGACAAGGGCGGGCCTTGACCCATGAGGCGTATCAAGCCATTGGCCGGACGACGGGTGCAATAGCCAAACGGGCCGATCAGGTTTATGCTGAACTGACCCCTGACTTACAAGAAGCTGCCCGTCAGATGTTCTTAAGATTAGTCACACTAGGTGAAGGCACCGAAGACACGCGGCGGCGAGTCACACGGCAGGAACTCTTGAATACCTCGACTGCCCCGGATGTGATGGATGAAATTATTGACACGTATGCGGACTATCGCCTACTGTCGCTCGATCACGATCCAGCCAACCGCGAACCGACCGTTGAGGTGGCGCATGAGGCGATTTTGCGAGAATGGGAGCGTTTACGAGCATGGCTGAACGAAAGCCGTGAGGAAATCAAATTGCAGCGTCGTCTGGGCGAGGCAGCCGAAATATGGGGACAAAATCACCGGGAAGCCAGCTATCTGTTGACCGGCGCACGTCTGGGACGCTATGAGAATTGGGCTAAAGAGACCACTCTCGCCCTGACCCCATTCGAGCGCGAATTCCTAGAAACCAGCATCATGGAACGTGACCGACACGAAGCGGAGGAACGTGAACGGCAGGCTTACGAACGGCACTTGGAAAAACGATCTATTCGTGTGCTGCGGGTACTGGTAGCAGTGCTGCTGGTGGCCTTCTTTTTCGGGATCATTTTGACAGGGGTAATCTTCAATCAAAACCGCATTGCCTCGAATGAGCGAGACCGTGCGGAAGATCAAGCCCAACTCGCGTTTGCTCGTGAGTTAGCGGCGGCCTCCGTCAGTAACCTCGATATTGACCCCGAACGCAGTGTCTTATTGGCACTGTATTCGTTGGAACAAGCCTATACCGTAGAAGCGGAGAATGCTTTGCACCGCGCTGTGCCAGAACTCCATATTATTCGGACACTCGAAGGTTGCCCGTCAACTGTATTTGGTGTGGATTATAGCCCCGACGGAAAGCTCATCGCAGGAGGTTGTTGGGATGGTACCGTGCGGGTATGGGACGTGGCAATCGGTAAGCAGTTGATGGTATTGACGGGTCACACGGACAAAGTTCAGAGTGTCGCGTTTAGCCCGGATGGGATGCGCTTAGTAAGTGGGAGTTTTGATGGAACCGCCAAAGTGTGGGATGTCCAGAACGGCCAGTTGATACACACGCTCGTGGGGCATAAAGCGGTTCGAGCAAGTTGGAAACAAGGGGTATTCAGTGTCAGCTTTAGCCCTAATGGAAAAACGATTGTGACAGGTGGAATTGACCGTACAGCCCGATTATGGGATGCCGAAACAGGGGTGCCGATACGTGTTTTCGACTATACTAGCCCGATACTGTCAGTGGCTTTCAGTTCGGATAGCCAGCGGTTAGCAACATGCGAAGAAGCCTTTGGCACTATCATCGTGTGGGAAGTGGCAACCGGACAACTACTGTTGGAACACCAAGCTGAACCAGCGATAAGAGAACTGACGTCCTGTGCGATATCTTTTGATCCAGACGGAACCCAACTGGCGTTTGCGTCAGAGACCGGCTTACTCAAAGTGATAGATGCTGCCACAGGCAACCTTGTACTTGACCTGCGGAATTCGAGCGGTGGTATTTGGCAGCCCAAGTACAGCCCGGATGGTCAGTGGTTAGCATCTGGCGGTTATGATGGACGGGCACGTATCTGGAACGCCTCCACAGGTGTTCAGATGTTGGTACTGGCAGGGCATCGCAGTGCTGTCCTTAATCTTGACTTTAGCCCCAATGGAACAAGCTTGGTGACCAGCAGCGGCGACCAGACCATCAAACTATGGGACTTATCACTCGGTCGAGAAGTGTTTACTCAACAAGTTACTGTGGCCGGCAGAATGGACTTTCATCCAACCGGGACATATTTTGCCGTCAGCGAATATCGAAACCTGAATGGGCAGCCCACACGGGATATTGCATTTCGACAAGCAACCGATGGCAAGACACTCTCCAATATTCAGGTCAATGATCGTGTAATAACCCCAGATATGGTGTTCGATCCCAGTGGTACTTTCCTTGCAATCGCCTTACGAACTGGGGAAGTGGCATTGTATGATGTGACGGGTAACCACCTTTGGACGTCTCAAGAAAGTCATGGTAGCTGGGCTGGGGATATCGAGTTTAGCCCCGACGGAAGCCGAATCCTGACCGGAAGCAACGATGGTACAGCCATAGTTTGGGACAGCAGGACGGGTGAAAAACTCTTGGTGTTACAGAATGAAGATCAAGTGTGGGGCATTGCTTATCACCCCGATGGCTCGTTAGTGGCGACTGCTGATTATTCGCATGGCGTGCGCTTGTGGGATGTTAGTACGGGAGAACATAAGCTGTTCCTCCCTAGCGAAGACTTGGTGTACGACGTGGATTTCAGCCCTGACGGGCATTGGATAGCGGTCAGTCGGCAAAGTGGTGATATTTTGGTGTGGGATATCCGTACAGGTCAACTGCGCTACACGTTCTGTTGTCATACGGGTCTGGTACTTAGCATTGAATTTAGCCCCGATGGTGCCTACCTCGGTACAGCGAGTTTTGATCGATCTATTAAGATTTGGGATATGAGAACTGGCAGCGAATGGTTGACTTTGACGGGCAATAAAAATTGGCTCTTCGGTTTGGATTTCAGCCCAGATGGCAAGCATGTGGTCGGTACAGATCAAGGCGGTGGTATTCGAGGCTATACACTGGATTTGGATGAGCTAATCACCATCGCCGAGGGTCGGGTCACACGCGGTTTCACCTTGGAGGAGTGTCAGAAATTCCTGCATCTGAAAGCGTGCCCAACGCAGTAGCGACAAAAAAGAGCAGATGGGGAATCCGCTCTTTAGCCTTTCGTATGGGTTGGTGGTGGGCTTAGAAATCGGGTTCGACCACCATATCGGCACAGAAACTGGTAAGTTCATCCAGCGTCGGGTTGGTGGTGGGCCAGCCTGCGGGATTGGGCCAGTCGGCAGGCGCACCATAGGCCGGGACTTCAGCGCCGATGGGGCTGGCATAGCCGAGGCAAATCTGCGACTTCAGGGTGGTGCGCTGTTCGTCGGATAGACTGATCAGACTACCATCGAGATTCAAGATATAGCGTTTGACCTGATATTCGCGCCCCGCCGCCCAACGCTCAGACTCAGCAATCGTAGTTACTTGGATACGTTGACCACCACGACCATTGGTTTCATAGAGATATTCTTGCCACGAATGACCAGTTTCTTCGATGAAGGTCGCCAGTATGTCATCGGCGCTACGAATCACGACGGTTCCATCGTCCTGCCGGGTGGTAAAGAAGGAACGTCCAAACCGCACGGTGGGTTCTTGTGCCCAAAATTCGTTGGAACAAGTTTCCTTATCAACACCCACTTTGGCGTTTTTGCTGCCAACGCAAGCGCTGGGTAATTCATCAAAGTCAATCACGGCACCACGTATTTGGCGCGACATAAAGGGATCAAAGACGACTGTATCGTTTGGGGCGGGAGCAAAGTGGCCCAGTGCGTAGGCAACTTCACTGATCTGCATGACTGCCGTTTGACCGTCCCCCTGCTCGACCATGATGACCAAATCTTCGACGTTGAGGTCTTTGAGGTTTGGCCCGACTGCCATCACATTCAGGTGCTGCCCTGTAACGATGACGACCAACAAAACGAGAATTGCTTTCCAAACTAGGCGCTTGGTGTAGAATGTGTGAAACTGAAACATCGTGACCTCCGCTCATTACTCAATGCTAAAAACAGCATAGACAAAGGGCATTCGGTCACTGTGGAGAATGCGTACCAAAAACGTTCGAGAAATATTCGACCAGTCCAAAATCTTATTTGGCGGGGGATCGTGCTATGGATTCCGCTCAAATGGCGGTCAATACGCTGGGTGGCTTGCGAGTGTCTATCAACGGTCAGGAGGTGGCCTTTGAGACCCGTAAGGATGCAGCCCTGTTCGTTTATCTGGTGGCGACAGGCCGGCCCCATCCCCGTGAGACACTGGCAGAAATGTTCTGGGAGGGGTATTCCCAAGCAGACGCCCAGCGCAACTTCCGACGAATGTTGAGCAATCTGCGGCAGGCCTTTGGGGATTTCATTGTGGCTCCACGCGGTGACTTTGTAGCAGTGGATCTTGCCGAGTCGGTTCAGTTTGATTTCGCCGAATTGGAGTCGCAATTAGTGTCTGGGAGTGAATTGCTAGACGATGAAAAAGCGATTGAACTTGAAGGGATTCTCAGACGTTATCAGGGCAACTTCCTTGAGGGATTCTATGTGGATAGCTCGGAATTTGAGCGGTGGGTCACGGGGGAACGTGAACGCTTATTGCGCCGAGTCCTGAATGGCCTGCGATTGTTGGTCAATTATCACCTTAAGCAAGGGCACCTTGAGCGGGGCATCGAAATTGTTAACGCTCTATTGAAACTCGATGAGCTAGATGAAGAAGCCTATCGCCTGTATATGATCTTCTTAACCCTTTCCGGTCAAAGGGCGGCAGCCCTAAAGCAATATCAGGGCTGTCGTCAACTGCTCCTAACGGCATTTGGTATTGAACCTGACCAAACGACAACCGCCCTGTATGAACGTATTCGTGCAGGCGACCCGCTCACGGAATATGTAGCCCAACCAACCAGCACCTCTATCACCTCCATTTCGAGCCTCATCCGCAGTATTCCCAATAATCTACCCAGTCACTTGACACCCTTTATAGGGCGCAGAACTGAACGAGCAGAAATTCGGCAACTGCTTGAACAGTCCGATGCACGTCTTATCACCATCATTGGGCTTGGGGGAATTGGCAAGTCCCGCCTAGCGCTAAAGGTCGCGGAGGAAGTGATGGCCTTGTTCCCGGAAGGGGTCTATTTTATACGCCTAGCGGACTTAACCTCGGTGGATCAACTGGAGCCGAGTATTGCGACAGCCGTAGGATTGGAATCGTATCCGGGGGATTCGGTTGCAGTATCTTTGGTAGATTATGTAGCCGATCAGCGGATGCTCTGGATTCTCGATAATTTTGAACATCTACTTGACGGGGCGGAACGAGTCACCGAGTGGCTTGCTGATATGCCCTATCTGCATATCATCGTGACCTCCCGCGAGATGCTGTATTTACGGGGGGAGACGCTTTTTCCTCTCGACGGCTTAAGTTTCAGCCCGCCCGAAAATGGCGTGACCAGTGATGCCGCGGAATTATTTGTGCAAAGTGCGCGACGTACCGATCCAGCGTTCCGGGTGGTAGAAAGCCAAGAGACCGCGATTGATGAGATTTGTCGTTTGGTGCGCGGAATGCCCCTCGCTCTCGATCTTGCCGCCAGTTGGGTGACCGTACTGACCCCCACTGAGATTTGTGACGAAATCCGACAAAACCTTGACCTCCTTGAAGCACAGCAAATGAACATCCCGGCGCGGCATCGTAGTATCCGGGCGATTTTTGATAGTACATGGGGGCGACTTCATGAGACCGAGCAGGAGACCTTGTTGCGATTGGTGGTTTTCCGCGGAGGGTTTACACGATCAGCCGCCCAACAAGTCGCTGGGGCTAGTCTGCGAATGCTGAATTTGTTATTGAGCAAATCGCTTATCTACCGCATCGGTCAGCGTTATGCCATCCATGAGTTGTTCCAGCAGTATCTTATCGAAAAATTGCAGGCAGACCCCGACTTTATGGGGCAATTCGAAACCATCCATTGTCAATATTTCGCGGGTTATCTGATGGAACATGAATCCGAAATTGTCGGCGGAATGCCGCAGGTGGCGTTGGAAGATTTCGAGAATATTCAGCAGGCATGGCGGGTTGCACTTGCGCACCGCGATTTTGAAACGATGAATCGGCTGCGCGAGGGCTTGTGGGCACTGTTGGATGCCCGGAGTTGGCTACAAGAGGGAGTGAACACCTTTCGATCCGCCGTGCAGGTCTTGGAGGGTCAAACTGAAGGCAAAGCTGGGGTTAACCATGGACGGTGTTTGGCGCTCTATGGCTATTTTCTAGGTCGGACGGGACAGCGGGAAGCGGGTTACAAAATGAGCCGCCAAGGAGTGTCGCTGTTGGCCGAACTCGATGCCCATGATGTCTATATCCTGTCAGCGGGGTTGTTAGCGGAACTGGCCTCTACCGATGCCCAGCGCCTCGAAGCCCGGCAGTTGATTGAAGTCAACGCCCCACTGTTGGATGAAGACTCGATCTCGCGGATTGACAGTGTGATCTGGCGTTATGCCAAGTTGTTGAATGACATGGGCCATGAAGACCAAGCCGAGGATGTACTGAAAAAGCTACCTGAGCAAGCGCAAGGAGGCATTCGTCCACGGGGTCAAGCCAATCTTGATTGGCAGCAGGGGCAGATGCATCAGCACCGGGGTCAGCACGCGCAGGCCCATGAACGGCTACTCAAAAGCCTGCGGGAATATCAGGCTTTAAACTATGAGCAGGGTATTGCGTGGGCGCAAGCCTCACTTGGCAATAATGCTCTACAGATGGGCCTTCTGAATGACGCTATCTCTTATTTTCTGGACGCGCTGGATACGGCTGAAAATGCCAACCTGCCCCTCCTTGCCCTTGATACGCTGGTCGGGCTAAGTGAAATTCTAAGCAAATCCAACCATCCGCGTGAGGCATTCATGATACTCGGTTTTGTGCTACATCAACGCACCCTTGCTCCCGAAACGAGAGTCAAGGCCCAGACACTACTGGACACCTACATGGCCCAATTTGAAAGCGAGGCTGTTGAGGCGATGCAGACTCGTGGACAAGCCGCGTCGCTGGCTGAAATACTGGCGCTTGTGAAAAATAATCTGAAGACCTGATTTGTGATCGTATACCACACACAAAGGAGCGTGCCATCAAATCTACATGCTCCTTTGTGTGTTATTTACGCCAACTCAACCTCGAAAACGCGAGACTGGCTCGATTTCCAAATGCTCAATCGGTGACATTGTTCACCATAAACACATATCTCCCTCCGGCCCCCATACTCCCCGGTTGCAGTAAGAATATGTAGGTACCCGTTTCAGGTAGGCTTATAGAGCCTATATCGGATGTGCTTTCAATGAGCAAGGCCCGACTAGGAGTGTAAATGGAAATTAGTAAGTCGAGATTGTCGTTACTGATTTGGATGGTCTGACCGACGGAACCTTCTAGCGTCCAAATGTCTCGGGACATAGTATCTTTAGACCGACCAGAAATCACCCCTGTTATTGGTGTCCCAAGCATGATGCTGCCTCTGGAAACAGGCGTCATGGTCGGAGCTAATGTATTTACAATCAGCGTGTTCGTGGGCTGCTGTGTCCAAGTAGGCGTTAATGTTGTATGAGTAATATCTAGAGTTGGTGTCGCACTCGGAACAAGGCTTGGCGTGAGGGTGGGATAGGGTGTACGGGTAGGGAAATATCCGTGAGAATCGCAGCGAGGGGTGACATCATAGCGCTCCCGTTCAGTACAGGTCAAATCACGCACATAACGATTATCTTGCGCCCAAGCGATAATCTCTGCGGGGGTATCCGACAGCCGCCACAAAATCATTTCGCCGCGTTCACTGCCCGATAGAGCATAGCGCCCGTCTGGACTGAAAGCGACATCAGTCACCCATCGTTCATGCCCTTCAAAACGGCGGATCTCTTTGCCTGTGGCAACATCCCATAGAATCAGACTGCGGTCTTCTGAGCCTGATAAGGCATAAAGCCCATCGGGACTGAATTCGACGTCACTGACCCGCAAGCTGTGACCTTCAAAACGGCGGATCTCAGTGCAAGTCGTTAAGTCGCGCAACACTACGGAACGATCCCCTGAACCAGAAAGCCCATAATGCCCATCGGGGCTAATCGCAACTCCCCAAACGCTCCCCTGTTGGTCTTCAAAAACACACAACTGTTCACCTCTTGACAAATCCCAATAGCGAACGGAGTTATCCTCAGAACCAGTTAGCGCATAGCGCCCGTCGGGGCTTATATCTACTCCGTATATGAGGCTTGTATGTCCTCTTAGAACCCGGACGATCTCACCAGTAGTCATATCAATATAAGCGGGAGAAACATCTGCTGGGGTCTGTACGACTGTACCACTTCCTGCGGTTGCTGATAATCCGTAATGTCCAGCCGTATCAATGTCGCAACCCCAACTTCTAACGTCAATGGAGATTGGCTGCGCTATTTCCTGACCCGTTTGAGCATCCCATTGTCTGAAAATGCCGCCATAATCTCCTGAGATGATGGTTTTACCATTGGTGCTCAACCAAACACAATTCACCCCACTGACATGCCCATATATCCTTCGAATTTGTTCTCCTGTCTCAACATTCCAAATAAATAGCTCTCGTCCACTGCCCCCCGAAATGGCCTGCCGTCCGTTAGGGGTGAACTGAATGTCAATGACCCGTCCGCTGTGCCCCGCAAACTGCCGAATCTCGGCACCATTGCGAATATCCCACAGGCGAATGGTGCCGTCTGAAGAAGCGGACAACAGATGCTCACCATTCGGGCTAAATTTTACGCTTGTGATATAAGACGAATGCCCTGTTAGCCGCCGTACCACCTCACCTGTCTCAACATCCCAAAGGATAATCAATTGGTCAGCAGCTCCGGTGACTATCAAACGTCCATCTGGACTAAACCCGGATTCAGCAATGGGCATAAAACCATGCCGAAAACGTCGGATTTCTTGCCCGGTTTCAATGTCAAACAACATGGCGTAGGAGCTACTAAGCCCTTGACCAAATGTGTTCGGCATCGGTTCGAATCCAGTTAACAGAACATAGCGGCTGTCAACCGGACTGAAGGCAATATTTCGGATGGGCATACTCAAATTGAAGGCACGTATTACCTCGCCTGTCTGAAAATCAATGAGCTTAATACCCCCGGAAGTGGCATAACCCAATGGTCCCAATCCGACAGCGGTATAGCGGCCATCGGGGCTAAAGGCTATGCTCCAAATATAGTGAAACGAAGTGGTTTCTTCCGCAAACGTGCTAATTTCATAGATCAAGCGATTCTCTGGAATATTCCATAGGGCAATCACATCCCGTTGTTCACCCACCAGTATGTGTTGTCCATCCGGGCTAAAGGCTATGCTATAGACTTTATGTACTGTCGCAAAGCGTTGAAATTGTTCACCCGACTGAACATCCCATATAATCACAGATTTGTCAGCCGACCCGGAGGCCACATAGCGCCCATCTGGACTGAAGGCTACTGAAAAAATCGTGTCGGTATGACCTTCAAAACGCTGTATTTGCTCCCCTGTTTCTAGATTCCATAGACGCAGGCTATAGTCGTAGACATTGTTGGGGAACAATATACTTACTCCCCTAACTTCGTCAAATACGGGCCTTCCCCCGCCAGAAACCGCATATTTACCGTCTGGGCTAAAGGCGACATCATTGACAGAATCCTCGTGTCCTGTCAAAACACGACGGGTGCCGGGTGCATAAACAGCAGCGGCTAGTGCTTGTTCTGCTTCGATAGGTGGATGAGGGATAGCGATGGCTTCTAAGGCTAGGGCGATGGCAAGATCAGTATCATTGTTTGCAAGTGCATCTTTGGCATTTGCAGCAAGGGCTAGGCTTCGTCTAACCTCGGCTGCACGTTGGGCTTTATCACGTTCTTGTTGGGCGTCCGAGCGTGCGTTCAGCGCCAACAGTGCCAATACGGTCATAATCAAGGCAATTGTTGCACTTATGACCATCAAAGCATTCCGCACCCGCCGCCGCCTGATTTTTTGGCGATCATCCTCATAGATACTGGTTTCTAGAAATCTGTGTTCCTCTGGTGTCAAGGCGACATGGGTCTGACCCACCCAACCCTCAAACTGGGCGAGGCGTGAGCCAGTTAGCAGATAACTTTTGTCGCGTTTGGCATTTTCCCATTCGTGCGTCGCTGCTGCCACTTGTCGCTGCTGACGGATGTCATAACGGCTCTCATCGAGCCATGTGCGTAAACGCCGCCACTCTCGAATCAGGGCCTCATGCGCGACCTCCGCTGTCGGCTCACGGGTGAGGGGGTCGCGGTCAAACGTCAGCAGACGGGCTTGCCCAAAGCGCCCCAAGACCTCAAGGAGTTCACTGGGGTTGTCTACTAAGGCCAATAACTCAGATTGCCGCACCCGCCGTCGCGTATCTTCTACCCCTTCTCCCAACGTCACCAACCGCATGAACATCTGACGGATGAGAGTTTGTTGTGAGGTCGAGAACTGGTCAAATGTCCGGTCGGCTCGTTGCGCAAGTGCCCCCGACAAGCCCCCCAATCGTTCATACGCCGCTAAGGTCAGGACGTGGTTGTCGCGTTGTTCAAACAGTTCGGTTAGGGTGTATTGCAGCAGGGGTAACGCTCCCGGCTCATCCTGCACATCAGCCACAATCGCCGTCACTAAGCCTGCTTCAACGTGCAATCCAACTTGTTCTGCTGGACAGGTAATAGCCTGCCCCAACTCAGCGGGAGATAACGGTAGTACATATTCGATGCGCTGTTTAAGCAAATCACCGAACTCCAAATGCTGCAAAGGCCGATCCATGAAATCGGCGCGTAAGGTGATAATGACACGCACGCCGCTAGAAGCATCGTTGACCGCTACCCGGAGCACTTCCAAAAACTGGGCCACCTCGTCATCGTCTATACTGGTGGTAAACAACTCCTCAAATTGATCCACCACCAACACTAGCCGCGCATCTGCACTCAACAAACTGGCTACCGCCCAAATCAACCCACGCCGATCCGCCCGTAACTGCTCGAAGATATGCGAAATCGGCTTGGTTGCTACCCGATTAAGCACATTGGTGAGTTCTTGGAGGGGATGTTCTCCCGGCGACATCTCCACCGTGAACCAGCCCTGTGACCCCGGCAGGTAGCCCGCCCGTAAAGCCGGGAGAAGTCCGGCCTTGACCACACTCGACTTGCCACTGCCACTTGGCCCAACGACTGCCAAAAAATGTTGATAGGGGTGATCGTCTTGGAGTCGGGTCAGAAGTTGGTGGATGAGTGCCTCCCGTCCATAAAAATCCCCCGCGTCCAGCAGTTCAAAGGCGTGCAAGCCTTTGTAGGGATTCCGCACCACCAGTTGGCCCATCGTAGTCGGCTGTTCATCCACAATGGCCCGACTTAGCCCACTGCTGGGTGGTTCCGCAACACTCGGCACGGCAGCGCGAAAGGCTTGGGCAAACGCTAGGGTGGTAGGATAACGGTCAATCGGCTGCTTGACGGTGGCTTTTTGCAAAACCGCGTTTAGCTCCATTGGAAGTTGGAGTTGTGGGGGTAAATCCGGCAGGGGTTCATTGAGATGTTTGACAATCATCTCCGCTGAACTCAGCCCCTCAAATGGATGCTGCCCAGTTAACACCTCGTAGAGCATCACTCCTAAGCTGTAAATGTCAGTCTGCGGCGAAACCACTTCCCCGCGTGCTTGCTCTGGGGCGATGTAGGCCACCGTGCCTTTCAGGATGTGGCTGCCCGTCATCACCCGACTGAGCAAATCTTTGGCTATCCCAAAATCGGTCAAGTAATAATTGTTCTGGTCATCCAGTAAAATATTGCCCGGTTTGACATCCCGATGAATAACGCCCTGACGATGGGTGGTCGCCAGCGCATCGGCGAGTTGATCCAGTAAATGGACGGCTTCGGGGAGAGTTAGCGGGCCTTGCTGTAAGCGGGTTTTGAGGGTACAGGGCAGCCAGCGCATGACCAGATACGCCCCCTGTGGATCGCGCCAATAGTCATACACGGGCACGATATGGGGGTGTTCCAAACGGGCTACTCGTTGGGCTTCGGCTTCAAAATTACGCACAAATTCGGGTTCATTGGCAAAGCGCGGCAGGATGAACTTGATGGCAACATCCCGCCCTAGTAGTGGTTGGGTGGCGCGATAGACCACCCCGAAACCACCACTTTCGATTTCCTCTTGGACTTGATACCCTTGAATCTGGGGGAGTGTGGCGATTCCCATAGATGCCTCCAATCCAGTCAGCCCATGAGTGGCTCGCAATGGAAGTGCAGTGGAATAGCCTTCACACTAGACTTATTCAACAACCAACACAAGTGAAATTCATCCTGATTTCTGTTGACATCCTCTCCCCTGTAACTATAAGGCCCTTTCTTTCAGCGAAAAGTTATCAATATCCAATGTTCCGATCTTTATACAGTGATTTAAAATCAGGTGATTTATGCCATTATGTCTCATATTGTCCCGATGGTTAGGGCCTTATTTCAACTCGTATCGCTGAATAATTCCCGGTGACACTTGGGACAGCGGTGACAGGTGACAGCGCGACAGCTATGGAAGACTTGAACTTCCTCCAGTTTGGTAGACATGGAAAATGTCGTATAAACTGAAAGAAAAGGGAACGTGACAATGCCAAGACCAAGAGCTAAGAATGTGAGTTCCGAGTATCGCAATGAGGTGCTCAGGATGATCGCCAAAAGTAATCGCCCGATCTCAGAAATCGCCCACGATCTAGGGCGTGTGCGCAAGTGGGTAGAACGAGAACGCAAGGAACGCGGGTATCTACCAGATGCTGAAACCAATGAGCCATCCCAAACGATGGACGAGGCTAAGGCTGAAATCCTACGATTGAAAAAGGAAGTCGACTTGCTGCGGCAGGAGCGCGAAATCCTAAAAAAAGCCATCAGTATCTTCTCGCAGGATCCCAGATGAAGTTCGGGTTTATCCATCAACATCGGATGGAATTTCCGATAACGGTGATGTGCAATGTCTTGGGTGTATCGCGGAGTGGGTATTATGCTTGATGTAAACGTCCCCTCAGCCAACGCAACCGTGACTTGGGCGAGAAGATACAGCAGTTCTATCAGAAAAGCCGAGGAACCTACGGCAGCCGACGGATCTGGGCAGATTTGCGTGAAATGGGGAAAGGGAAATACCACAAAATTTTGTCGTCGAATACCCTTTATTTCGTGTTGATATGCGTGGCGGGACGTATCTTACTGGTGAAACAGTACCAAGCGGCTATCCCGGTACAGGGTGGTTGGTGGACAACTTACCTAATAGTGAGTGTTCGACTGAAAGGCCACTCATTACCCAAGATAATGTGAATGAAATTCTTGGAGTAGATAATTGGTCATGCCTTAATAACTACCCCAATGGACTTCATGTGATAAATGTGCCCAGTAACTTTGTGGTTCAATCACCCGTGATTGCGGTAGATAAATTGGACGTGAAGTATTTCATAAATGAAACAGTGCCTAGTGGTGGAGCTGCAACTGTATGGTTGCAAAGCGATTTCTCTAAAACCTATTGTCCGTAAATAGTTGGAAAAAAACGAGAAAGTGGCTTAAAATGGATTCTAATTAAATATGCCAAATAGAACGCCCCCGGAAAGTGTTCGAAGCACTGGCCGAGGGCTGACCTAACCGCTGGGTGAACAGCAATTAGGCTACGGGCAATACTACATTCGAGTATTGAAGCCGTCAATTGCACATACCCGCAGTTGGCGGCTTTTTTAGTTTAATGGGCTACAGCCCAGAAAGGAGAATATGAAAAATGCTATACCAACAAGAATAGTACAGTTTGTTCCACATCTAGCCGAGCAGCGATTTTTTACTGCACCCAAGTTGGGAAGAACCATTGATGAAACCGAGGTTAAAGCACACCTAAGCCACTACTGGGAACTTTTCCGCGAAGTTTTGCCCCAAACAATGGGCTTAAGCCCAATTGTTCACTAGGGAATTTCGGTCACTGGCTTAGTTACACAAGAAGAACCTAAAAGGCAAGTGAAAGGCCCAGATGAAATGCGTTACGCAGCATATGTTCGTATCAGTTCAGAGGAACAAGTTGGCAATTTCAGCATTGATGCTCAAAAACGAGCAATCGAGGCATGGGTAAAGGCCCAGTCTGGTAAGTTGGTGAAAGTCTACGTTGACGAAGCTCAGTCGGGCCGCAGCGCAGACCGCCCCGAATTTCAGGCATTACGTCGAGATGCCAAGAAAAATATCTTTGACGCGATTGTAGTACACAAATTTGACCGTTTTGCCCGCAACCGCACCGATGCTTTAGCCATCAAACCACTACTGTGTCATGATTACGGCATTAAGGTATTCTCAGTTACCGAGCCATCTGAAGATAGTGATGGTGCGATTGGTGCGTTGATTGAGGGAATTATGGAAAGTGTTGCCGATTGGTACAGCCGTAATCTTTCTAATGAAACAACCAAAGGAAAAAGAGAACGGGCCTTGCAAGGCTACCATAACAACCGTCCGCCGTTTGGATATGACAAATCTTCTGAGGGAATTCTTGTTCCAAATCATCACGAACTCATTGGGTTACGATTAGCATTTGAACTCTATGCAATGGGCGAATACAGTGACAATGCCATCGCTAGAATCCTCAATGAAAAAGGGTATGTAAGCAAACAAAATCGCCCATTCAACACAGATTGTGTCCGCGCCATTCTTCAAAATCGCACCTATTTAGGCTATGTCAAATACCAGCAGTACGATCAGCACTCTGACGGGCGGCGATCATGGCGAAAACCGATTGAGTGGATTAAGGGCAAACACGATCCCATCATTGATGAAGTCGTGTTCAATCACTGTCAAGAAATCCGCAAATCGAGAGCGACTACCACCCAATATTATCCCAAATATCGTACCTACCTTTTGCGTGAGTTGGTTTATTGTGCCGAATGTGTAGCCAATATGCCAGCCAACGTGAATGACGAAAACTATGGCAAAATGCGGCCTCAAAGCAATACACAGGGTCGAAATCCTTACTATCGCTGTCGTGCCCGTGACTTTGGTCGGGAATGTAGCCAGACATCGGTTCGTGCTGAGATTGTTGAAGAACAGGTAATTCAAGTTCTCAAAACACTGAAACCACCTGCTGACTGGCGAGGACGTATGATACAGGCGATGGGTGAACTTTTGGGCGACCAGCAGCTTGAAAATCGTGTGGCAGAAATTAAACAAGTGATTGAGCGCATGGATTTTCGGTGGGATCATGGGTTTATCACCGACCAAGAAGCCTATCTTGAGGAACGGGTAAAATTGGAGCAGGAACTAGAGCAACTTACCCCCATCCCAGATGATGAACTGCAAATTGCCGCTAATATCATCGAAAACTTTGAGGAGCATTGGAGAGCAACCGAAGGAGACGGGCCAGCCCAAGAAGAACTGATAAAACTTATTGTGGCAAGGGTCTGGGTAAAAGACGATCAGGTGGTGGCAATGTCGTTGCGCCCCAACTATCACATCACACTCGGTTTAGGAAACAAAAAGCCTACAGAAACGGCTGTAGACTGGGAAGAAAGCTCATTTGTACCGGATCGGAAGCGACGGGTCTCGCTTAAACAGATGTATGCACTGTATATTACTTACCCCGCCATATCTCAGCTACTCTCACCCATCTATCTCTTCGATCATGAAGAAATTAGCCTCACCAAACAGAGAGAGGAAAATTCATGGCCGAGAGGGCGAGAACGGAAAGCTTCGCGGTCGGACTGCCTAGCTTTGAATCAATACCAGTTAGTTACCCATAAATGGGTGTCAGCTATTTAGACGCCCATTTTATTCTGCTCTTATTCCAAGATATTGACACTCGCTACTTATTTTTCATCCTACCACTACCACTGTACTCCAAAATGCGATTGCTCATTCCGCTGTTGGCTTTGACCTTCAAACTGTGTTCCTAGCCAGTTCATTCCTTGAGATTTTCCGCCGCTTAGTCGCTGGTTAGTAGCAAAGTTAGTATTTTTATGGCTGCCCAAATGAGTTCACAACTTTCTTGGGCAGCAGTATCAGGCAGCCCAACAATCGTGAAAGCTGGAAGGCCAATTGGACTATAGTCAACCTGAACCTCAACAATATGCCCTTCAAGTCCAAATAAACCGCAAGCGTAGACTACTGCAAGCATAGATATTTTCTATTTCAAAAGGGTCTATTCGAATATAACTTCTCTAAAAAACTAAATCTAACCTTAGTTAGTCTAGCACAAGGTCAGTATAATGAGGACTAAAACAAGAGGCGGCTCTCCCAAGTATACCAAATTGACTAAGAATCTAATTTTCGCTAAACTATAGGAATAGACCAAGCATTCGGTATCAGCATAATCAGTAGGAGTAGGCAATGGAACAAAAGATAATTACAGAACATATAGATGAAATTCATGTTGATTTGCAGGTTGATACTTCAAGTGAAGTAACTGAGCTAACAATTCAACAACTCATTAGAACCACGAAAAACCCTGCCCTTATTCGTTTATCGGAAGAACTTGAAAATCGCATAATAGCAGATGCGACGAATTATAGCCGAATGCATAATCGTCACAACCGAAGTCATAATCGCGGATAAGTCGAATTAGACATCCTCTCTATTCATAGAAAAATTGGCGACATTGATGTAGACATGAGTTGTTTTCTACTGAAATGTCGTTT
Organism: Chloroflexota bacterium; assembly: GCA_013112715.1. GTDB lineage: Bacteria > Chloroflexota > Anaerolineae > Aggregatilineales > J027 > CFX10. The sequence continues at coordinate 5,667 of JABFGB010000013.1, read as the reverse complement.
TTATACCAGAACCTGTAGATACTTTTAGTAATCTGATTTCGAGGCATAGTCATGCAGAGTTATAGTAGACCCATAGAGTTTCACGGAGCTTTACTCAAGGTAGCCTCCAGATGCAATTTAGATTGTGATTATTGTTATGTATATAAACATGCGGATCAATCTTGGCGTATGCAACCCCATTTTATGGATGAAAGAATCATACATCGTTTCGGGGAGCGATTGGACGAATATGTAACAACTAACGAGATTAACTATTTTTCCATCTGCTTTCACGGCGGTGAACCGCTACTTTACACAGCGGATAGGATCGTTGCCGCCAGAGACATGATTCGTAATCTAGTGACACCAAAATGCGAGTTAGATTTTTCTCTACAGACTAATGGTATTCTTCTAACAGACAGTGAATTAATAAAGTTGGAGAACGGTAACATCTCAATTTCGCTCAGTTTAGATGGGCCAGCTACGGCCAATACCCATAGACTAGATCATCATGGAAATTCAAGTTTTGAGCGCACTTTTGAAGCTTTGAAAAGATTGCAATCTCGACCTTCAGGGATTTTCCGAGGTGTTATTGCTGTTATCGATGTAAATGTGCCTCCAAAAGAATTATTTAGTTTCTTTTCTCCATTGGGGATACCGCGTTTAGACTTTCTGTTACCCGATGCGACGAATATACGACAACCCCCTATGCGATATGAACAGCCTGATATTTACAGAAATTGGTTAGAGTCAGCTTTTCTTCTATGGTTCTATGAGTATCCTGAACTACCCATTAGATGGTTTGATACACTATTGGGGTCAAGAGTGGGTATTCCCAGTTCAACTGACGCTATGGGACTAGGTAGCGTAGGATTGATTGTTATCGAGACGGATGGTTCATATACCGATCATGATGTTTTCAAAATTGCCCAGCATGGTACAGGTCATCTTGAGCAAAATCTTTTCAATACCTCTTTTGACGAAGTTGCCAAACACCCGTTTATCAAAACACATGCCCATAGACTTAGTTTCGAAGGAGTAGCCATAGAGTGTAAAGCGTGCCCTGTCGTTGAAGCGTGTGGTGGGGGAAGTATCATGCACCGCTATCATGCCACACGGCAGTTTGATGCACCTACTGTATACTGTGGGGAAATGTTTTCTATATTGTCATTGGCAACAGATCTTATAAGAGACTCTCTAGGAAAGTCTTTTCATTCTGAAAAGACTGTATATCAAGAGAGAGAGCTTAGTCAAAAATGTAGAAACTGGCGCTACTTAACAGAAAAAAAGGCGGACAAAATTGTTCGTGATGCAGGTATAGATCGTGGATCGTCTTCTGCTGCTGCAATTATTCTTCAGCGAGATCAGTATAAAAATATTAATATATTGGAGACTCCATCTGAAGCAAACTATATGTGGCTAGGTAGTATCCGGGTACAGTCTCCTGATGAAGAACTAGTGAAACCTTTTTCAGACACTATTCGTTTTTTGCCTTTTGACTCAATACAAGTGCAACATGGAATAGCGACATTGAACCTTGTTCAAGAGTACCTTAATGTGTTCAATTCTACCCTATTGGAATCATTGAAAATACTTATTTCGGATTTGATCTTTGTTGAGTCAACAGTAGATGGCGAGACTGGAATCTTTTCTTTTAGTGATGACAAGTCGCCGAATGTTTTATATATTGCCTCATATGTTGGAGATACTCCTCTATCTCCTGATGATTTGGCTGACTCAATTCTACACGAATTTTTACATCAAGTTCTTCATCATATAGAACAGGAGGGAGCTTTGCTGCTTGATCGAAATTATCCGAGATTCCCCGCACCTTGGCGATCCGGACTTAGAACAGCTGGTGGTTTCCTTCACGGAACTTTTGTGTTTACTGGACTTACTCGTTATTGGCGTGCCCTAACGAAAGCCAATTTACCAATGCTTAACCAAGAAAAAGCAAATCAAAATGCTCAAGTTTTTCAAAGACAAGCCTCCTATGGGATTGCAAGCCTTCGTGAATTTGCATTACTTACTCCACGAGGACTAGCTTTATTGGAGGATTTAGAGGTCCTATTGGGGATGAAGATTCCAAAGATGAAAGCTCCAGGAATTTTAACGGAGATTTCAGTTTCTTAGAAAAATAAAAATATGAGTAAGACTAAAAAACTTAGAAGGCCCCTAACTCCAAGGGAAAAAGCTACAAAAAAACCTTTTATCCCTTCTTTATTATCTAGAGTTCTGGAAAAGGATATAGAACTCATAGAGGGAAAGGGAACAAAAAAGTCGGGTGGCGAAGAAGGCGGTCATTATTGGCATATATTTTATAATGGGAAACGTGCAGGACGTGTTTTTATTAACCTAGTTCATTCCCACGATTCCAATTCATATCCGGCCATTACAGTAGAAATCAACGCAAACATGCGAGGTATCGGAATTGGTACGATAGCCTTTCGCAAGGCATGTGAATTAAGTAAATACGATGAGATTTTTGCTAGTATTCGTAAGAGTAATACTGCTTCCCGAATTGCTGCTGAAAGAGCAGGTTTTAAAGAGATTGAGGAATCTGGTACTGGAATCTCAATGGTTTGGCGTCGAAAAAAATGATAACCAATCCCCTCATTTTTCCTAAAGCATCTGTAACTACCTTGCAAAAGTTGATGGACGAGATTTTTGAGTTGTTTCCTGATCACTATCCCGTGTTAGAGGAGGAGGAGGAAAATTATTGGAAATTTAAACTCGAGTGGCCCTCTAACAAAGAATGGTATGTTGATGAAGAGTTAGAAATGAATGCTTTACAGCAGTATCGTATTCAGTTACATGACTTGCCTCAGTATTGTGAAATATATGATTGGGGAAATATTGACTTCATCTTTTCAATGTTTCACTCGAGATCATTAATTGCCGCATCAAGAACCATATCTAGGATGCAGGGTAAACCGTTAACATGGATTGTGCATGTAGATGATCACACTGATTTGATGGACACAATTTTGGAACCCACAGGGACTGAAGGCATTTTATATGATAATATTTTTCAGCAAACGCTTAGGATGGATCAACCTCTATCAATAGAATCAGCAATCGATAGAGGTGTCATAAACAAAGGAAATTTTTTGTCTGCATATGTATTGGCATATAACTCCAATAGGCTAATACATATTCATTCCTCAATTGAGGACTCAATAAGCTGGCTTTTACCAGAAGAACAAGAGTTTAATTTTGCAGGGCGGTATTTTAATGGATCGGGCATTGCTTCACAAAAATATGAACATTCGGGAGCGTGGCAGTTTCAGCAAATATCCCAACTCCCGCTGGATTTACCTTTATCCAATCAGGATAGTGTTTGGCTCGATATTGACTTAGATGCTTTCTGTAACAGATATGATGGCGATTCGGATCGCCGCCAACTTCTTGAAACTGCGGAAGAGAAAAATAGAACCGTTGAAGAGATTAATTTATTTCTCAATCACCTGTCAAATGCCTCTTGGCTGGACTATGTAAAGACAGTCTCTATTGCTGCTTCCCCCGGTTTTTTTCCCTCTAGTTACTGGTCATACTCTATTCCAACTATCATTGATAAAGTAAGGGATGTTCTAGTTGGTTAATATGATAAGCTATTATCCTGCGATTGTAGTGATTCCCTGCCTAAATGAGCAAACCACGTTGCTGAATACGTGTCTTTCGCTTGGTTTTGGTACTTCTCTTAATAAGGAGAAGGATGATCGTTATTTGATTTTGGTAGATAATGGATCAACTGACGATACTGTTGTCGTAGCCGAACATGTTCGGAGTATCTCTCCCTCTGGGAGGGTATTTATTATAGCTGAATCTGAGAGAGGATATGTTCCCCCGCGCCATAGTGGCAACATTTTTGCCAAAGTATTAGCTGAGTCATATGGTTGGGCCGATACGAAAGTAGTTATTCTCCAAGCAGATGCTGACACAATATACAACGACCATTATGTAGAAACAATGAGGACAGCCTCGATAGAGCAAGGTGAGGGCATTCTTCTTCAAGGTTACTCTGAATATCGTCCCGATTTTTTGCACGATTTTCCAACCTATGCAGAAATATGCCACTTTGTGGACAAAAATTTCGAAAAGATAACTACTACAAACATCAATGACTTCATAGTTGACGATAAGGTGTGTGCCTACAGATTAAGTGATTACTTTCAGTGGGGCGGGCATCAGAGAGAACACAATATCCAAGGTGAAGAAATTCACGCCGAGACTACGCGCTTATATTTGCGTGCTGCATCGCAAAATGCTCACATGTATAAAGTTGATAATGCGATAGCTTATCATTCAGTACGTAATCTTCTCAAAAATCCACTTTTAGAAATTGCATCGGCAGGTTTTCCAAGAGAACAGAGTTGGATGAAGAAATGGAGAGATACTTTTCAGACTTTGGAAGGAACAAGCAGCTACCATTTAGACAGTGATCGCCCGGAAACAAAAACTGCTATTATGCTACGATTTCAAAATACTATAGCTCTTTTTCTTTTACTTCCGTTTCACGTTACAAATACAGTTGGGCGACAGCCAGATGGAATTCTAGCTTCTATAATAAATAAATTTGGATTTTATTTGCCAAGACGAAAACTTACTGAACTTAGTGATAATCCCGGGAAATTTCTTGAGGATGTTTTCCAAATTTGTGATCAACTTGACGAACAGATAATACTTCAGATTGCAAATACAATTGAAGATTATGGATAAAATCAGGCTTTTTGAATCTTTACCTTTAAATACACTTCCTCCTTCTGCTGCTGTCGATTTCCTCCATCTTCTTTTCTTCGATAAGCCTGCTTTGAGAACCTGTTTAGCTAACAAAGAGGCATTTCCCTTACTTACAAATTGGTGTATAAAAAATGACTTCTCAATTCAATATGATGAAGAGGGCTATGTATGTATTGCCAAAACTCAGCAAATGGCGAGGCTAATTCTGTTAGTAGATCGAAGTGAACGATCTCATGAGTATATATTTGGAAAATTACTGGGCTATCCTGAATGCTGCTGTCAATTTGCAGCATATATAGGAGAAGGTCGTTTAAATGAAATGGAAACTGAAGTATCTCTTTGGCATTTTCCTAAAAAGTTTCGAATTATTAATCCTACTGCATATTTAGAGGGTAAATCTCTTATTTGTCATTTGCCTTGTTCGACCCAGTGTTTACCCTCGTTCGTATCAGCCGACAAAGTATTAACTTTCCTCAGAGAAAATAGAACCGAAGTTGCTTTTCAGCAGTGGTCATCTTGGTTAACCAATGTTTGATACTGTTTTTTCATACCAAATCCCGACTGAAGTTGTATTTATCTTATCCGTGACCTTGCCTTAAAACACGAAATCCCCCGAACTTAGCTTGGATACGTTGGGTTCTCCATCTTTTCACAGATGTAAATAACCAGCATTGTTCAAATAAGCGTATGCAATGTCTATTACTTACCCTGCCATATTCTACCTATATCCATTCTCGATTTCGCCTGTCCTCAAAAGGTGCTTACCTTCAAATGAAAAAGCAAAGCTACTCAGGACTTGACTAATAAGCCGCTCCGCCACCTAAGCCACTAGTCGAAAGTGATCAGCGAACAAGAGACGATCAGGGTGATGCCAAACATTCTGTTGGGTGTGCATAAAAGCATCAACTGAAGCCTGCAACTCATCCAAGGAGCGATGCAAACGATTAG
>JABFGB010000012.1 GCA_013112715.1 Chloroflexota bacterium | reverse complement strand
TGGTGTTGGAACAAGTGCCCGATACCCAGATTGTGGCTGAGGTCGGGTCGGCAGATGAGGCCATCCGGTTATGCGAAACCCATCAGCCGCATGTGGTGATTATGGATATTCGGATGCCCCCCGGCAGCAGTGGGATTGACGCCTGTCGAACCATCACCGAGCGCTGGAGTTATATTCAAGTCATTATGCTGACCTCATTTGCAGATGATACCCTGATTGCCGATGCCATCCGTGCCGGAGCAGTCGGTTATGTTCTCAAGCAGGCCGGTACAGGGGAATTGGTACGGGCGTTGGATGCGGTTCGGCAGGGAGCGGCCTTGCTTGATCCGGCCATCACCCGGCGCGTACTTGCCATGATGCGCCGACAGGGTGAAACGAGACCGGACCCCTTTGAAGCATTGACTGAACGCGAATTAGAGGTGCTGCATTTATTGGCGCAGGGTCACAACAACGCCGAAATCGCCAAGGCGCTGGTACTGAGCGACAAGACTGTGCGAAATCATGTCAGCGGAATTTTAGATAAATTGAATGTGACCAACCGAGTTGAGGCTGCCACCTATGCCATCCGCCACGACATCGCCAACTATCGCCTTTCCAAAAGTTGAATGAATCTACCTAGTTCGCTCTGGCCCATTGCTTTCCCAATTTTGAGGAACGGCGTACACTCATAATCCTACAAATTGAGCAAACAGCGAAGGGAGAAATCACGATGATTAGTTTGCTGATAACCCTGCTAATTGGGGCTTTTTGCGGTTGGTTGGCAGGTCGCATTATGGGCACCAGCAAACAAGGCCCGATTGTGGACATCATTCTGGGCTTATTGGGGTCAGTGGTCGGCGGTTGGGTGATCGCGCTGGCAAGTGGAGACAGTGTGACCGATGATAACGGACTGCTGGGGCGCATCATTGTCGGGACGCTGGGCGCGGTGATCCTCATCGCGGTGGGGCGTGCATTGATGGGTCGCAAGTAAAATCCAAAAAGGGGCTATTAGGGGAATCGAAAGGTTCCCCTTGATTGAATTACGTTAAATGCGGCAGTCAGCTATGCGTAGCCGTTGACCATCAAATTCGAGAATTCCTGTGTGGCGGGGTTGTAATGGAATTGGAAAAAGCAATCGCCGCCATCTTCTACCATGACCAATTGATTGGGATAATCCAGCAACAGGTCGCGGGCACAAAAGAAATTGCCATAGATGTACTGAACGCCGTCGCGTTCAAAGCCAAAATATTGACGGGCGTAAGCTGGGAGCCATGCCTCAACAGGTGGCTGATGATCGTAAAAGCCCTCGGTGTGGTTGGTCAAAAATGCCTCGATATGCGCCTCAAGGGTCTGAATATCTGATTCACTGGGTGTCCAATAACTGGTCGGGTTTGGAAAAATGGTATAATCCCCAAGCCGTTGCGCTTCAGCGTTGAAGACCATCGCTTCAAAATCCTCCCCCGTCACGACAAAAACGGTGGGTAATGTCGTCGTCGGAGTTCCAGCAGGACTGCCATCGGGCACGGCGTAAAAATAATTGCAGGCCAGCAGGGGAATCATGAGAATTATCAAATGCAGAGGCAATCTTTGGGCCATACGGAATACCTCAAATGGGTATAGAGGTGAGCTTGCACCCACCTCTAACAAGTGGGGGACTTTCCATGCCCAAGACGCCAGCCACCAAACGATTGTTCCCGGTGGAGTGGTTTTGTGAAAAATTCAATACAAAATATCCTCGACATCTATTATTACAATACCCTGACATTGCAATCGGCAACTTTTTTCCAAGTCGAACGGTAACAGGATTAAGGACAGCGTGGCGACTCCCTATCTCCCTGAGGATGCAGAACTAGTTCGGGCTGCTCAACAAGGTGATCAGCAGGCAATTTCGACGCTATACCAGCGCCATGTCGGTCAGGTCTATCGTTATGTCTATATGCGGGTGTCGAATACGGCACTGGCTGAGGACTTGACCAGTGAAGTGTTCATTCGAGCAATTGAAACACTGCCGAAATATGAAGAACGTGGTGTTCCATTTTTGGGGTGGCTTTATCATATTGCACGTGGTCTGATTATTGACCACTACCGACGTGAAAAACGACGTGGTCCGACCACCTCATTTGACCAGTTGACCCTGCACGCGGCAGGCGATTCAACGGAAGAAGCGGTGATGGCAGACCTTGAAAAAAGTGCCATTTTGCAGGCGCTGGAGCACTTGACCGAGGAACAACAGCAGGTCTTGACGCTACGGTTTATACAAGGACACAATCTGGATGAGACAGCCGCATTGATGGGCAAACAAGAGGGTGCTATCAAGGCCCTACAGTTTCGGGCGCTGAGGCGACTCGCCCGATTTTTAAACAGGGATTCGGATGAATCAGAATGAACCCAGTAAATTTGGAAATACAATTGGAGGCGTGTCTACGGCGACTTGCAAAAGGGGCCACTCTTGAAGAATGCCTTGCAGCTTACCCCCACAATCGAGCCGCCCTTGAGCCGCTCTTGAGAACCGCTTTGGAATTGTCAGCCGCTGTACCGCCCTCATCGCTGCCAACCCCTGAACAAATTGCGCGGATGCAGACCAAAGTCATAAACGGCGTAGCAGCCCAATCAAAGATTACCCGTTTCCCAAACCGCACGGTTATGCGCTTTGGGTTGATGGCAGCAGGCATTAGTCTGATTTTGAGCGGATACGTGGTCTTGAATATGTGGGATGATGGTGACGGTGAGACGCACGGGGAAGCTCGCGTCTCGACCACTACTGACACGACTACCAATATTCCCACGACGCCACCAACGATCATTGCCCTTGCGCCGACCCAGACCGCGACGGATGTTCTTTCAACAATTGCTTCCCCCGTCCCATCGGTTACGGCATCCTCCACCACTCGTCCAAGTGAGACACCTCCGCCTACCATAACCGATACTGTGACCCCGCCACCGCCACCGAGCGAAACTCCGGTTGAGGTGGGGGATGCGACTGAACTCGCCGTCTATGTGGACATCACCGGGCCAGTCGCACAGGATGAACAAGTGACAGTTGCTGGTGTACCAATTGTGGAAGAGAACACGGGTGATTTTGGGTTTGCCAGCGGTGATGTGGTCACGGTCAGCGGTTTGTTGTTGGATGAGGGTCAACTCTTGGTGGAAGCGGCCCGATTGGCGACTCCCGATGAACAGGCCAATGCACCGCAGTGCCCGGTTGAGACCCCCAAATGCGATCCCGTGCTACTGGTATTAGGCGACGCGCTCGGTATCGCGTATACGGAATTAGAGGCACTCAGCGCGGCCCAACTGGGCAATGGCGAGATAGCCCGGATTTATCTCTTGGCACAAGCAGGGGCGGGGGATGTGGCGTCCCTTATTGCCCAACGCATTGCCGGAGCCAGTTGGCGTGATTTAATGCCTGCCGATGCCAGCCCGTTAAATAATGGCGTCAATCTGGGTAACGGTAAGGGCCAAAGCATCCGCGAAAACGACTCGACCCCAATCCATCCCGGCAACAGTGGCAATGCCCCCGGTCAAACGAACCGTCCCACCAAGGAACCATCGAATAATGGCAACAATGGGAATAACGGGAACAATGGTCAGGGCAATAATGGCAATAACGGGAACGGGAACAATGGTCAGGGCAATCAAGGCAACAACGGCAACAATGGGAATAACGGTCAGGGTAACAACAAAAACGATTGATGGTTGCCCTGCATTATTACGGGAAACAAAAAGGACGGCTTCGTGGCCGTCCTTCCTGTTATGGAAGGGAGGAGGAACTAACAAGATGCAGACTCCATACTAGGGAGAATAAAGAGTCTGCATGAGGTTTAGCTAGTTACTTGTATCCAACATACCGTGCCTGTGACAAAAAAGTTACGGGTCGTTCCTCAAGATTAGAAATCGCAACCCCCGACCCCCGTCCAGCGTACTACCACCAAACTTGTGAGTCCAAAAATGGGGGATATATCCCAATGTTACTGCGTAAAATGATGGTGGTCACTATCGGGATGGTGCTGCTATTTGTAGCTGTGCCATCAACTTTGAAGGCTCAAGACAGTGCGTGTGCAGTCTCACTAAACGGGGAAAGCGCGGAAGATTATCTGGCGCGCGGTCAGCATTATGCCAATGACCTTCTGGACACCCCCTGTGCGTTGGCCGATTTCAGCGCGGCTATTGAATTGGATGCCAGTCTGGTTGATGCCTATATTGGACGCGCACGGCTCTATATGGAAACAGACGCCTACGACCTTGCCCTTGCCGATTTAGACGCCGCCTATCAGCTTGACCCCCAAAACGCGACAGTCTTGGCGCTGCGCGGACGGGTTTATGCTGGCCCGAATGCAGTGGATACGTTGGGGGGGCCGTTCCTCAATCTTTATCTCGGCTATACCGGATATGGCGACGACTATCTTTCGGCGATTAATGATCTTGACCAAGCGGTTGGCCTTGACCCCAATAATATAGAGGTTATCTTGGCCTATGGGGATTTTTATGGCATCAACGAGGATTATGAAAGTGCCATCAGTCAATATTCGATAGCCATTGACCTCTATCCTGATGACCCACGAGGGTATTATTATCGGGCCTTTGCCTACCTTAAGATCGCCCGCGCCATTTCATCGGATCGCACACTGACCCCAGAAGTGTCGGACGACCTCAACCGCGTGGTGGAGCTTGCCCCCGACAGCCGCTGGGGGATTTATGCACAGGGCTTCTTGTTGGATATGCACGGTGATTTTCCGGCGGCGATTGATGAATATGAGCGGGGCACGCAGCTTTATCCCAATGACGCGGCGATGCACTATCGCATGGCCTATGCGATCACTGCGATGATTTTTGGACGGCCATTGGAACGGGGCAGCAATGAACGCGGCCTTGTAGCAATGGCACGGGCGGTTGAATTAGCGCCTTACAGTACGCTGTATTGGGTGCGGCAGGGGTTCATGGTGGTGACGCTCGATATTGACTTTACGCTGGCTCTCACTGACCACCAACATGCACTGGAAATTAGCCCCGATTTTCCGCCTGCCTTGTTGAATTTGGCGGGACTGCATACCTTCTCGCAGCAGTATCGGGACTGCGAACAGTCTGCCGCCTATCTGGATGATGTGTTGTTTATTTATGGGCCGGAACGTGTGCGGGCCGTGCAAGAGTTTAAAGATTTCGAGGCCACCTTTGCCCAACGCTGTATCGAAAGCGCCGGGCCAGAGATGGTGGACGTGGGCAGCCCGCTTTATCCGTCTGGTTCAATCTACACTTTGGGGATACGTCCGCTGATGCTGGAAAATGTACCCGGCAGCCCATCGGGGATGGTGGTGTGTTCACCCGGCACGGAATCTACGGTGGTTCGCACCGCCCAAAACCCCGATGATGGCCTGACGTATGTCTATCTGCAATGTGATGGCGGCGAGGGTTGGATTTTGGAGACCCTGCTACGATAAGACCTTTTGCTGGTGTCCGCTCGCCGCGTTATAGTCTAACCACGTTTCATTCCGAACAAACCTGTATGGCTTCTCTCATTTTCGGATGGGCAGAAGCCTTTTACATTCTCTGGGAAAGAGAGCCAACCCCATGAATCAATGGCGACAACTGCCGCGTAATGTGTGGGTTACAACGTTGACCAGTTTCCTCACCGATGTATCCAGCGAGATGATTCTCAATCTCGTGCCGCTGTTCCTCTCGAATGTTTTAGGGGTTTCAACTGCGGTTATCGGTTTGATTGAGGGTGTTGCCGAGACGACCTCCAGCATATTAAAGGCGGTGTCGGGGTGGTGGTCAGACAAAATTCAGGGGCGTAAGTGGTTAGCCGTCGCGGGGTATGGCCTCTCTGCCATTGCCAAACCTTTCCTCTATATCGTAACAGGGTGGGGGGGTGTATTGGCGGTACGCTTCACCGATCGGGTTGGCAAGGGGATTCGCACTGCGCCGCGTGACGCCCTGATTGCAGGCAGCATAGATGAGCAGCATCGCGGCTTGGCGTTTGGATTGCATCGCGCAGGCGACACGGCAGGGGCATTGGTGGGTCTCAGTATCGCGCTGGGGGTCGTGCTTGCCAGCCAATCGGATGCGCTCGATCTAAGTCGTGATACTTTCCGCACATTGGTCTTGATCGGCATCATCCCCGGCTTGTTGGCGGTCTTGGTTTTGGCGATTGGGGCGCGGGAGGTGGCATCCAAGCCCAAATCGGGTCAGGCCACCGTCCAAAAAATGCCCCTCAGCCGTGACTTTAAATTCTTTCTGGTGGTCGTTGCCATTTTCACGCTCGGCAACTCGTCGGATGGCTTTTTGGTGCTGTTGGCGCAACGGCGTGGCCTGCATGTCGCTGAGATTTTGGGCATGTTGATGACGTTTAACCTAGTCTATACCCTGTTTTCCGGGCCATTGGGGGCGCTGTCGGATAAAGTTGGGCGGCGCAAATTGATTCTGGGTGGTTGGAGCATCTACAGCCTGATTTATCTACTATTTGCGCTGACCGCGACGGGCTGGCAGGTGTGGCTGGTGTATGCTTTCTATGGCCTGTATTACGCTTCGGTGGAGGGCACAGCGAAGGCATTGGTAGCGGATTTAGTGCCGAAAATTCAGCATGGCACGGCCTATGGCGTCTACAATGCGACGATTGGCCTTATGGCCTTTCCCGCAAGCCTACTCGCAGGGGTGTTGTGGCAAGGCGTCGGCGGATGGGATGGATTTGGCCCGCGTGCGCCCTTTATCGCTGGGGCAGCATTGGCGATGATCGCGGTGGGGTTGCTGGCATGGCACAATCCAGTCAAACCCGCCGAGCCGAATCAATCAGCATGATAGGTAGTCACAATCGCCTGCATCTCGGCGATAAATGCCTCGCGCCACGCATGGGGTTCGATGAGTTCAGCCCCATGCCCCAACCAGCGCAGCAATTCAAATACCCATGCCTGATTGCCCTCGCCAAAGCGCATCAATATCGCGTCGGGGGCGATGGTTTCAAATTCGGCATGTCCATAATACCAATCGCGCTGTAGTCGTTCGGCTTGGGCGGGAGTCATGCGGATGACCACAGGTGACATTTCGGCCCAATTGCGAATCGCCTCATCCAGCCATTTACGCCCTAGCCAGTCCGCCACATAAAACGGACTAGGGTCGCGGATAGGCTGCGGATGGCGCGTAATGCTCATCACCCGATCTGCTCGCCACAAGGACGGCGAGGTATTGGGTCGCTGCCCCACCAGATACCAATGATTACGATCCCAGATGATGCCATTCGGAGATAATACGTAATTGCGCCGCGCCTTGCTATAGGGCGAAAAATAGCCAATTTCTACCGCGCACCGCTCCAAAATCCCCTGCAAAAATACCGTAATCACCTGCGCCTCGCTTAGTTCGGATAGGCTGGTTTCGGCGGCGGGGGGTTCAGGGTGAAAAACATCATAGGGCAAGTCTTCAAAACCAATCAACTGCTCGGCCTGTCGTAGAATATCGTGCAGATAGTCAGGCACAACCGCCAATAATTTCTGACGGGCCATCTCTAATTCATTGGCAAAGGGCTTGGCACGGAGACGATCTAAGAGGGCCAGCCCAATGAGCAGGGAGGTCGCTTCACCCACTGAAAAGGCGATTGGTGAGATGAAATAGCCTTCCATCAATTTGAAACCGCCGTCGCGCCCCGGTTCGGCATACACGGGCACACCCACCTCGGCTAGGGCGTCCACGTCACGGTAAATGGTGCGTTTAGAGACCTCCAAGCGTCGGGCCAATTCCGCCGCCGAAAGGGGTAGTTTGCTGTTTCGCAGCAGCAATAAAATCGCCATTGCGCGATCAAAACGGTTCATGGTGCTACCCTACCCTAATGAATGATGACACGGGGCTAAAGCCGCCGTGCTGAATCTAGCCCAGATCGAATTCAATTGAAAACCCCTCTGAATTGAGCGTGGTGGATTTATCCCCGCGTATATTCATGCAGTTCAATAAATGCTGACAGACTGGTGGCAACATTGACCCATATCCTAAATGGTAGATGTTTATATTCTACTGAGGAAAGGGAATTGCAGATGTCGTCTGAGGCAAAACACTTGGCGGAAGCACTTGAGGGTATGTTCACCACCAGCGCACATGGGTGGTTTAGCTCATTTGTGTCCGCAATGGAGGGACTAACGGCCAAACAAGCCGCTAGCGTGCCCGCTGAAAAATTTAACAGTGTATGGGGCGTAGTCAATCATGTGCGTTTTTGGCAAGAGGCCGCCTTGTTGCAGTTGAAAAAACAAGCTGTGGATAATGAGGCATTGGGCGCGGCAAATGGCTGGCCCGGCGCGGGATCGTCCGAAGCCGAATGGCAGACCGCCAAGAAACGGGTCGTGGAGGCTAACGCCAAACTTGCGGCTTATGTTGCAGGTTTGAGTGATGCTGAATTGAACGAACCACTCAATGATAGTGGTCAATGGCATACGCGGCATCATCTGATTCAGAGTATGATTGCCCACAACAGCTATCACACGTGCGAACTTATCAGCATCCGCAATATGCAGGGGTGGTTTTTCGATTCGCTCTAGGCCGAATCTTGACGACCTTTTTGCCGATAGGCTAGACTAGGTGATGGATTGAACCAATCCCGCGATGAAGCTCGCGTAACACCGTGAGGTTAATGGCTTCTACCAAATCTGGTAGAGGCTTTTTTGTTTATGGGGGGTTCAGGCGGGTCGCCTTTCATAACACGGGGCTAAAACCGCCGTGCTAAATCTAGCTGGAAATCATCTGATTTGAGGGTCTATGTCCACCTATCTCAAACATCTGATTGGCTTCTTTGAAGAATTGTTCCACCTGCATCCTCAAGATTTTTGGGATTTTTTGGAGCTATTGGGTAAGTGGTCGCTGTTGGGTGGGGTGATTGGCATTATGGCAGGTATCGCGTCGGCGGTGTTCCTCGTTAGCCTCAAATGGGCCAGTGATTTTCGCATCGCCCATTCGCCCATCATCTTTTTGCTGCCTGTTGCCGGATTCGCGGTAGGGTGGATTTATCATCATTTTGGCAGCACGGCGGTACAGGGCAACAATTTGGTGATTGAAGAGGTCAACACCAACGCCACCCGTATCCCGCGCCGCATGGCCCCTATGGTGCTGATTGGCACGGTGGTCACACATCTTTTTGGTGGATCGGCAGGACGCGAAGGCACGGCGATTCAGATGGGGGCGAGTTTGGCGGATGGCCTCCGGCGACTCTTGAAAATCAATGGGGATGACCGACGCCTGATGATTATGGCGGGGATTAGCGGGGGCTTCGGGTCGGTATTTGGCACACCCGTTGCCGGATTTGTCTTTGGCATGGAAGTGCAGAGCATGGGCCGGATTCGCTACGATGGCCTAATCCCGTGTTTGTCTGCGGCGGTGGTGGGTGATTTAACGACCCGCGCCCTCGGTGTCGAACATTCGCACTATCCCCACCTACCCAATGTTGAGATTGACCCGCTATTGCTGATTAAAGTCCTGATTGCCGGGGTGCTGTTTGGCCTGACGAGCATCCTGTTTGTCGAATTGACCCATGCCGTGAAAGCGCTGCATTTTCGCAATGTCAGCTATCCACCCCTGCGCCCCTTTTTCGGCGGACTGGTCGTAATTGGTTTAGCCCTCTTGCTGGATACCCGCGATTATCTGGGATTGAGCTTGCCCCTGATTCAAAACAGCCTAAATGGGGAGGGGGTCGTCACCTTCGCGTTTTTGCTAAAGCTGATTTTCACGGCGATTACGTTAGGGTCGGGATTTTTGGGTGGGGAGGTCACACCACTGTTTGTGATCGGCTCGACGCTTGGTTATACGTTGGGGCGATTGTTGGGGGTTGACCCGATTTTTATGGCCTCGATTGGCTTTGTGGCCGTGTTCGCCGGGTCAAGCAATACGCCGATTGCCTGCACCCTGATGGCGATTGAGTTATTTGGCGGCGCACCCCTCTATTTGATGCTCGGCTGCGTGGTGGCCTATCTTGCATCGGGGCATCGGGGCATCTATGTTACCCAACGTATCAGTGCTCCCAAAACATTCCAATTGGAGGTGCTACCAGAGGACAGCCTGAAGTCGTTGGCGGAACGACGGAACGGTATGTAGTTTGGGGTATGACCGATTAGAACGGAACAAACAATATGAATGCGATACCAACCACAATAAACGCCAGCCCGAATAATATGGTAAGCACTGTTTCGGGGCCGAGCATATCGCTGGTTCCCATCACTTCATGGATGCCGGGATTATTGGCGAGATAGCGAATAGGCAACACACCATCCGGCGCACGGCGTGACCAATTGCCATAAATGTCTGAGTCAAAAATTGCTCCCTCAACCGTATATGAATAATAGGTACGGTAGACCCGATTATTACCAACACGTTCCCAACCCGCACGAGTGATGGTTGCTTTAGTTTCTCGGCTATCTCCCTCATTCAGAATCTTAACTTTGAAGCGTTTTGCCCGAATGAAGAATAATATCCAGATGCCTCCAAAAATGAAGATACCCCCGATGAGCAAGCGGAACACAATGTCCATGATGGTCTCCTTTGATTGGTGTATGGCTTGTGGAAGGTATATGTGAAAATTGTAAAGCTTTATCGCAAAATTTGTAAAGCAGCCTACCCGATGCTAATCCTTCCCAAGTCGTTCGAGTGCCATCTCAATCCACTGCTCTTGCATCTGGATGTCCATCAAGGTTGCCTCCCAAATTAACCGCTGATGGGGGGTGGCTTGGGCGATGGTGACATCAAAAAAGGCTTCACGAGCGGCTTTATAGTGGGCTGTTCCTTCCTGATAGGCTTTCAACCACGCGATCACCTGCGTTTTCGACAGGCGGTTTTCGGCAAACAGGAATTTTAAGAGGGTGATGTCGCGCTCTTCCAAAAGTTCGCGGTTGGTCAATGGGGCCAACAGCCATTCGTCCAGCATCGCCGCGCCCTGCTGGGATAACTGATACATTTTGCGTGCGCGGGCCTCATTGGGGATTTCCAGTTCACCCTCAATCAAACCCAATTGTTCCAAACGCTTGAGAATCGGGTAGATTGCACCGGGGCTGGCACTCCAGCGATGCACGCCTGTCTCCAAAGTGCTGATAATGCTGTAGCCTGACTGCGGTTCGACTGAGATGAACCCCAGCACGACAAATTCCAGCGTGGTGAGTTCCCGCTCTAATTGAATTTTGCTCATATCCCCGCCTAAACAGTACCAACGTACTACACACCGTCTTACGAATCGTACTATACTGAGATTACGAAACGTAATATATCGTCAATGATGTATAACTCAACGTATTATATCGTGACGTATTATATCATGAGTGAGCTATGGGACACAAACTCGCCTTCGATTTTGGCACGACCAACAGCCTGATTGCCCATTGGGATACGGATAAAGCGGCGCTCGTGCATCTGCCCGAGTTGAGTATTAGCACCAATGCGATTGTGCCGTCGCTGGTTTACATGGGGCAGGGGGCAGCATTGGACAACACGCCGATGGGGGGACAGGTCATCACGGCAGGGTTACATCAGCGGCCCGATCACCGCCTGTTCCGTAATTTCAAACGCGGCATTGTTGTCCGGCCCGCTCCCGAACCGCGTTATCTGGATAATCAATTGTGGTCGGATAAGGCCATCGGCAGCGCCTTCATCCAGCGCGTTTTAGGGAATGTGCCTTTCCCTAAACACGAGATTGATGAAATCGTGCTGACTGTGCCTGTTATTGCCTTTCAGGAATATCTCGACTGGCTGCGGCAGACGGTTAAAGAAGGGGTCAATGGACTGCCCCTCGAAAAAATCCGCGTGGTAGATGAATCCACAGCGGCGGCATTGGGTTATGCGGTTACTGAGCCGGATGCACTGGTCTTGGTGTTTGATTTTGGCGGCGGCACACTCGATGTTTCGTTGGTGCAATTGCCCAAAGACAAGGCCAGTACGGGCGGATGGTTGAGCCGATTACGACGCGGCGGGGAAGCTAAACTCATTGCCAAAGCGGGTGGGGCGCTTGGCGGCAGCGATGTTGACCGCTGGATTGCCGCCTATATCCTGCGCGAATTGGGCTTGGATGAGACCGCCGACGGGTATCAAAGCCTGCTGACGGCCTGCGAAAGCGCCAAAATCGCCCTGTCCAACAGCGAATCGGCCTTGATGCAATTTACATTGGCGGGGGTCGAACATCAACGCACCCTGACACGGCGCGATTTGGAATGTGTACTGATCGAAAATGGCTTGGATGCGGCGGTGAGTCGGGTTTTGGAACGCACCTTATATACCGCCCGTCAGCAGGAAATTTTCGCTGAACATCTCAAAGACGTGTTAATGGTGGGGGGCATGTCGCTGATGCCTGCTGTGCAAGCCATTTTGCGGCGTTATTTTCCGAACGCGACCCTGCACACAGGCAAGGTGTTTACGGCGATTGTTGAGGGGGCACTGCAAATCGCGGTGGGGGCGGGTATTGATGACACCCTCATTCACAGCTACGGCCTGCGTCATCTGGAAAACGGCCAACATCGCTATGACGAAATTTTACCCGCCGGATGGAAAATCCCGACGACCCGCCCGATTGAGTTGATTTTAGGGGCGGCCCATCCCGAACAGGCCCAATTAGAATTGGTGATTGGTGAGATTGACCCCGAACAATCTTCGGGTGTGACTATCCATGTACAGGATGGCGAATTGGTGGCGCTGGCAGAGGAATTGGCGGTTGTGCCGCTGGATCATCCCATCAGCATTCCACTTAAACCCGTCGGGCAGGTGGGGCAGGAACGCATCAAGGCGGCCTTTTCGGTAGATGCGGAACGGCAATTACACGTAACCGTGACCGATTTGCAGCGCCGCAAGGTGGTGATTAGAGATCGCGTGTTGGGGTCGGTGCGATAACCCCATCCCCACCCCCTGAGGCTTGTCCGGTATTCGATTTAGAACGATGCCCCGAATATCGCAGGGATAAGGGGTTTTGAGTACGGACGCAACCGGTTGCGTCCCTACGAAACCGCTATTGCCGCCAACCCAGTCCCGCTTGTTGATGCGATTTTCACCAATGCCGGACAAGCCTCCGACCCCTCCCCAAAGCATTAGGGAGGGGAGAACTCGGCATATTGAAGCCCTTCCCTGTTGCGACGGGGAAGGGTTTGGGATGGGGACGTTTCACCGAATAGTCGGCGTTCAACAGAAATAATCTTCCCAAAAGGAGTGTGCAAAAATGACCACAGGTACAGAACCCATGTTGATGCGGCGTGATCGGGGACGGGCGTGGCGGCTTTCTCCACGACGGCTGGCGACCCTGTTGACCAATCTGCCCCCCGGCGCGATTTCGTTGGCGGCGGCGGCGGAAATGTTGCAGCACGAAAATTTCAATCTGCGCTATCATGCCGCGACCATGCTCAGTCAACGGGGGGATCGGGAAGCGCGGCTGATTATGGAACGGGCGTTGCATCACCCCGATGCACCTGTTCGGGCCAGTGTTGCCCGTCATCTGGATGGTTTTTCGTGGTTTGTTGCCGAGCCGATGCTGCGAAAAGCCTTGCAGGATGCCGATGCCCGTGTGCGCGAAGGGGCGGTCTATACCCTGTGTAATATCGGTAGCGCCCCGGCCCTGCACCTGCTGACCGAGGTGCTGGTGGATGAGGAAGATGATGTGTTGCAAGCGGCGGCGATTGGTCTCCGCAAACGCACCACGCCCGATGCTGTGCCCGTTTTGGAATTGACACTCAACGCGGTTGACCCTATGGTGCGCGGACGGGCATTGGAATCGTTGGGGGCGAATCAGACCCATGAAGCGGCGGCAGTCGTGCGGAAAGCGTTATTAGACGACCCCGACCCCGATGTGCAATATGATGCCATGCAGAGTTTGGTGGAATTATTGGCGGACGGCGTATTGAGGGAAGTGCCCGATTTGATTGATGGCAGCAGCGGCCTCTATCGCCATGCCCGTTTGCGCGGTTTGCTCCACGCCTGCAATTATGTTGGCGTCAGTATCGAAACCAGCCCACATTGCGAAAAAATCTTGGCGGCCCTTGCCGATTGCAGCCATGATGAATCGGAGAGGGTACGTTTGCAAACGACGTATCTGTTGGCATGGATTAAACACCCCCGCGCCACCGAGATTTTGGAGCAGGCCGTCGCCGCCGAAGCCGATGAGGTCTTAAAGGCGCAGATGATGAGTATCGGGGTGAGTTTGGGGGCGATTGCGGTGGATTGAATCGTACACCCCGCCTGTAACAGGTCGCCACGCTGTCGGCATAGAATCAAATTTGGCTCCGTTTGAGTTTTCCTCTAGCCACTCGGTCTACTGGAAAACTCTCTTTCCCTTTGACGTGACTTTTGGGGTAGCTATGCCTCAGTATAATTAGATTGTAGAGTTTTAATGCCCTATGAAACTCCTTAAAGGTTATAAACCCATGAATTTAGGCGAACAGATAAGGCAGAAATATTTTGAAATGATAGATTCAAACTTTGTTTTCAAGGGCTGTACTGATGTGGAGATAGACAAAGTCAAAGAGTTTCAAAATATTACCTATATTCCACAAAGCTATCGGGACTTGCTTCAAGTCATGGGACATCGTGGCCTTTCACGAATTGCCATGGGAGAGTCAGATTGGAATCTGCTTGAAAAAGTCAAAGCTGATTTCATAGGAATGATGCAGTTACAAAGAATGAGCTATCCTAGAGACTTGCTCATTTTTCATAATGACCTTGAGACATTTTACTTTTGCCGGACAAGAGATCAAATTGATAACCCAGCAGTATATGGGTATTCAAATGGATGGATAGTTGAAGGGGCTGTCCAGCCGGGAATGGCTAAATTGGCAGAGCGTCTATCCGATTTTTGGTTAATGTTGATAGATGCCTATAGAAACTTGACAGAGGGTGGAATTGGGAATTGGAAACCTCTCGCCCAAATCCACTACGATTCTAATTTGGATGAATATTTGATTGACGGACAAGCCTATAGTAAGTAAAGGGTAGCCATCCTCAAAATCGAGCATCAAGCGGATGGGCACAAAATCGGCATCATCGCTCAAGTGGCGGCCACACCAGCACGTCGTGTAGATTATCCAATTGAGTGAATGCCCCGATTGTACCGCGCATGGGGATACAACACCCGCTGTATCCCCGATGAAAAATTTCAGGCGTTTTCTAATGCTAAGTGCGGCAGGACTTTGGCCTCAATCCGTTCGCGGGGCACAAATCCGACAATACGCTCAACGGGTGCGCCATTTTCGAATAGAATCAGGGTGGGCAGGCCCATCACCCCGTATTGCTGGACAATCGTTTGATTGGCATCGCTATCCAACAGGCCAACGCGCAATTTGCCCTCATATTTATGGGCGATTTCATGCACAATGGGGGCCAGCATCTTACACGGTGGACACCAATCGGCGGTAAATTCAATCAGTACAGGCAGGCTAGATTCCAAGACCTGCGGCCCAAAATTCTGCTCGGTGGCTTCAAATGTGAGGTGGCCCATGATTCCTATTCCTTCCGACAACGAATGATTTTGCGAGTTGAAACCATCTATTAGGGTAGCAACTCAAGTGTACTTGAAGTCAAGGGGTCAATTTCCAATGGCGGAAATCAGCATCAGCGAGGTCACGCGGCAGACAGGCCTTCCTCCATCCACCCTGCGCTATTATGAAGAAATTGGGCTGATACACCCGACGCGACGTGTCGGCGGACGACGGCAATATGATGAAACGGTGCTGCAACGCTTGGCGCTGATTCAGACCGGACAGCAGGCAGGTTTTTCGCTGGCAGAGGTGGGGGTCTTGCTCAACAATATCCTCAATGGCGCGGCGGGGTGGCATGAGTTGGTGAATCGCAAACTCAAAGAAATGGACGCCTTGCTGCACAATATCCAGAATATGAAACGGCTCTTGGAGGACATCATGGATTGTGATGATGCCAGCCTTGCCGAATGTATTGTGCTGACCGCCCAGCGCCACCCCATTACGCAACCCTAATCGGCTAGGCCCGCAGCAGCAAAATCTGGGTGAACAGCAGCGCCAATATCAGCAGGGCCAGCGTGAAAGCCAGTTTATAGCGGTTGGTCAAATGACGACTTTGAATCATCTCAAAATCCTCGTGGTCATGGTCTCTAATATCTCTACGTATTTTCGGCAAAAAGGTTTGGCGGGGTGAGCCAACGACGATTTTCCGTCGCCCACCCGTCAGTTATTTATGTCGTCAGCAACGCCAAATCCGAGTTGACCATCAAGCGAATCAGTTCTTCAAAGTTGGTGCGCGGCTCCCAACCTAATTCACGTTTGGCCCGACTGTAATCCCCACGAGAGGCGGCGATTTCGGTGGGGCGCATAAACCGCTGATCGCACTCGACATGATTTTCCCAATTGAGGCCGACTTGTTCAAAGGCCACCCGACACAAATCGCGCACGGTGTAGATGGTGTTTGTGCCGATGACGTAATCACGCGGCTGGTCATGTTGCAGCATCAGCCACATGGCCTCGACATATTCTTTGGCATACCCCCAATCACGCACCGCATCCAAATTACCGATGCGGAGCTTGCCATTTTGCACCAGTGGTTCACCCAATTCGTTGAGTGGGGGGTTTTTGACGCCGAGTTTGATGCAGGCCGCCGCCATCGTCACCTTGCGGGTCACAAAATGCAGGCTGCGACGTTCGCTCTCGTGGTTGAACAAAATGCCGCCGCACGCGAACAGGCCATACGATTCGCGGTAGTTCATGGTCATCAGGTGGGCATATTGTTTGGCGATGCCATAGGGGTTGTTGGCGGAGAAAGGAGTCTCTTCGTCGCAGACTTCATAGGGCACACCACCAAATATTTCGCGGCTGGTGGCTTGATAGAATCGCGCATCCGGTTTGTGGCGCAGCACGGCCTCCAACATGCGCACGACCCCAACGGCGGTGATCTCGGCGGTGACAATCGGTTGATTCCAACTATCGGCGGGGACGGATTGGGCCGCGATGTTATACACCTCGTCAGGCTGATACTTTTGAACGAGGGAACACAGACGATCCCCGTCTATCAAATCGCCATATTCGAGGGTGATTTTGCCGATCAGGTGGTCAATATTGGGATAGCGGTAGTTGGTCGAACGCCGCGCCAAGCCTACCACCCGGTAGCCTTTTTCTAGCAATAAATCCGCCAGATAGGAGCCGTCCTGCCCGGTGATGCCCGTCACGAGAGCCGTTTTTTGCTGTGCCATATATGCCTCTCTTGGAAGATGCAAAAAGTGTGTAGTCAAAGGTGGATTGTAAACAGAAGTGGCTGAATTGCCGAGAGGGGCGGTGATTAAGCGTAAGATAGGTAGGGAGGGCGACGCCTAATCGCCCGTCAACCCGTCCCTTGTTTCGTAATGTGGAAACCTACCCATCGTCGCCTACGAGTGAACTCGCAGGCTATCCTTGAGAACTCCACTAAAGTGGACTGGTTCATTGTGCAAGGGGCATTTCCCCAGTCTGCTTTAGCAGAGTTTATAACGATAGCCGGAGAATTTATTCTCTGGCGCAAAATTTCTGCGGGCGTTCAATCACCACCCGCCGCCCGTTGAATTGATGACCTGCCCGGTGATCCAACGGGCATCATCGGTACACAGCCATGCAATCAACCGGGCGGCGTCATCGGGTTCACCCCAACGACCCTGTGGCGAATGTTCTTTGACCAATTCATAGAGGGCGGCATCGGCATAACCCGTATCCGTCGCGCCGGGGTTGACGGTGTTGACCGTAATCCCGCGCCGCACCAGATAATCGGACAGGCTGAGGGTTAATTGGTGAATCGCCCCTTTCGACGCGATATAGGCCAATTCACCCGACATCGGCCCCAAATGTTGTCCCGATGTCATCATAATGACCCGCCCGCCAGAATTTTTCTGAAACTGCGCCGCGAACGCCTTGACCAACAACAGCGTGCCGCGTACATTGGCTTGTAAATGGGCGTCAATATGTTCGGCGGTCAAGTCCTCCAATTTGCCCATCAAACTGTAGGCGTGGTTGGCGACCAGCATGTCCACATGCCCGAAGGCCTGCACCGCCGCCGCTACGACCTGTTCCGCCGCGTGGGGGTCAAGAAAATCGGCCTCTGTATGTTCGACACGCGGGCCAATCGTGCGGAGTTCGGCCAGCACGGTTTCGATGTTATCCGCGCCCCATGCCATCTGTGCATCATAGCGGGTCAGTGATTGCACAAAGACATCCGCCCCCATTTCGAGCAGGCGTTTGGCGATGGCGTACCCAATCCCAATGCGGCGGCTGACCCCTGTTACGATGGCGACACAGCCTTTCAGTTGGTTTTCCGACATAAGCTCCCTCTCTTATCTGAGATACTTTGGGTTGATAATCGCTGTTGAGCGATGGGTGAAGCCCAACTATGATTTATTTTGGTATTGCCTGTTTTCCAAATACCGATCCACCATCTTAATCAGACCCAAAATCTCATCTGCTGCGCGAGAAATCGTATCTATCATTTCATCTTGGCTCAGATTTGCATCAAGAGCCTGATATTGAGCAAGCAACATCCCTGAATAACCTCTAATCATAGAGACCGGATGCAGTAATTCTTTTTTAAATCTTGCCAATACGTCCTCTGGTAAAAGTTGAGGGTCAATATCTGGAAAACGGCTTTCATCGGTGAAATCATTCATGTCCAAACTCCCTCAAAAAAGCACTGATCATTGATTGGCGATGCCCAGTGCCTTCTTCTTATAGTTCCCCAAAATACCTTGACCTCTAAGCTACTGTGCGACCCCGCTGGCCCGTACCGTCGCCCACGTATTGACATCTTGAATGCCTTCCGGATCGAAGGGATTACCGGGTGGGCCGGATAGGGCATGTTGATTAGTGTAAGTGACTAGAGATCTGCCAACACCTCCCAGCCGCCGAGCCAGCATATCCAGATCAACCAGCCTGACAAAATAATCATTACTCCTAAGGTTAATGGAGTGGCGACGAACTTTTCTATCGCTTGGTATTTCTGCCATTGAGTAAGAAAGACATAATGTGGGATGACGGTTAGCACAACCATCGGGATGAACAAGGCAAGCACCAATGCTTCTATGAAACTGCCTAGACTTGACGCTATCCCTACCCACACTCCTAATACCCCCATCGCAGACATACCCATCGCGTATTGGCAGCGATATCCAGCACTAACATAGGTGGTAATAACCTGAAACAGCCCCACTAGTCCGAGTGTGATGACGAGGGGAATATAGGGGTCGGGTGGAAGGCGGGCAGCAACCCCAAAGGGAATCAGTAGGCCCACGACAACGCTACGAAATTGAGTTCTGGTGGTGAGATTGGGATTGAAAAAATCAAGGCTGAACGAGACTCCCCAAAGCAAAATCGTGAATCCCAAAATGCTTGCGGCAGAGGCACGGGGCGCAAGATGTTCACGGTACGGCAATTCACCGAGCACACAGCCAATAACCAATATCATAATGGGCATCCAGACTAAAAAGTTTGCTAGAAATGCCCCTACTTTGTGCAAAGCTGTTTCGCCATATATCGCTTGGTAATGTGTTAATCTATTGGGGGCAAAAAACATCCATACCCCCAAGCGTACCCAATCTAGGGGGTTCAATGGATGAAGGCGTCTAGGTTCCATTATTCCACCAGCTTACGAACGATGCGCCACGTATTGACATCTTGAATCCCTTCTGGGTCGAAAGGATTACCGGGTGGGCCGGATAGGGCATGTTGATTTAGCTGGATGCGCTCCCGTAGTTGCAAGCCCAGTGTTTTGAGTACCCCATTGATTTCATTAAAGTTATCCGCCGACACCTGTTTTTCCAGCGTCGTTTGGAAGCGGCGAAAATCGAGGCCGGGGTATTGGGCGACCACATCGCGTGAGGCATCCCGCAGGGCATCGTTGATAAATAAGTCGGGGGTGCGGAGTGCCCAATCGAGCGCCCACCATTTGGTGACCGGGTTGGCGGCTTTGCGATAGGCATCGGCTGGCAGATAACCCGTCCCGAACGAAAACAAGGTGACGTTATTGGGGTCAATATGCTGATCGGCATAGGGGTGCATCAGTTCACGCGCCACGACCTCCGCCGGGTTGCCAAAATTGCCGACCCCGCCATCCACCAAAAAGCGTTTGCCGTCGCCCGTCGGCACCGGGATGGGATCCCAGAAAGTGGGAATACAGGACGATGCCAAGACCGCCTCGACCAATTTCATGTCGGCAAATTCATCAGTGCTGGTGGATTTGATGAAGCGGGTCTGCCGCGCTGCCACCTCGACTGCGGTCATCACGATACGTGGCTGATGCGGTTTGCCATCGAGATATTGACCCAATTCGCGCAGGGTGGGGTGGGTGTTGGGGGCAGGGTGCTTGGCAAGCTGTTTCAACATGACTTCGCGCAGGGGGTCGAATGAATAACGGGCGGGCAGAAGCATGTAGAGGAAAAATTCGCCAATATCGAGGGGCAGCTTGTCCAAAAAGCGCACCAAGCCAATCGGCAGATGCAGCCGACTCAGCAGGGGGATGGTCGCGCCAAATGGTCGAAACCGACCCGCTTTGGAAAAGACATGCTGGCCCAACTGCTCATATAAATCCAAAATCTCTTGCCCGGTCATACCAATCGCCAATGACGCCGCGATGACCGCCCCGGTGCTGGTTCCGGCGATGACCTTGACACGCGGGTCGTTAATGAGTGGGCGTGTGCCCAATTGATCTTCAAGCTCGATCAGGCCGTGCGCCACAATCGCTCCTTTGACGCCACCGCCATCTACCGCAATGCCGATATTTTCGCGGACAGGTGCAAACATACTACTACCCCCTCACAGATTAATAGATAATAGTTTGATTCTAACTACTTCAAAAACGGGGATCGGTCAAATCAGTACCAAGATAATCAACAGGGCATAAGCCGCGATGACCCCCCGCGAAAAATTGAGCATCGCTTTGGGTGATTGGCCCGCCTCCGTGTAACCTGTGGTCGTCAAAAATCGCTGTTTGATGATCTCCCCGATGATATACGCCGCTCCGAACAATATCGCATAGATTTCTTGGTCGGGTTGGCGTACCAGAGCCAAAAACAGTGCCGCGTGTCCTAGAAAATTGAAGACGGCATAGGCCATCGAAATGATTTCTTTTTGGATATATCGCAAGCCGAGCGGGGCGACCATGCCAAGTGCCAACAATCCCAAGAGGATGACGGCGGCGAGGTGGGGATTGTCCCCGATGATGAATTTGTCTGCACCGAGGCTATCCACAAACGCGACAAATGCCAACAATATGCCGATTCCTTTGACCGCCGTTTCCAGCCAGCCCAATAGACCCCAATTGGCGACATGCCATTGCTTCGATGAGGCAGCTTCTGATTGCATGGTTGCTCCCACTTTGCTGTTGATCGGATTTATCGGATAGATTCTAGCAAGGTTTTGAGCGATTCCACATCGGCGACCCACCACCCAATCGAATCGGCTTGGCCTTGTTCATTGGTGAAATTGAGTTTTATCAATGGGCTGCCGATGGATTTACCCATATATTTATCGGGGGTTTCAATGGATTGGATGCTGCCCAAAGGGATGTGAAATTCGGCTTTAGGCAGATAGCGTTCAAATAAAACCTCGCTGTCTGTCACCACCAACACGCCCGTCCCACCGATTTGACCCCCCCCTTTGGATTCCTGCCCGAAAAGATTAGCGTCCGTGATAATCGTTTTGGCATTGGGGAAACGTGTACGGGCGGCGGCCTCACTTTGTTGGCTCATGCTGGCGGGTGGGGTAGAGGGCTGGCGCAGGCTTTCAATGGTTTGTAGCACCTCATCCAGATTTCGTACCCACCATGCCACCGTATCTACCCGGCCTTCGGGATTAATATAACGGATTTTGAGCAGCGGCCTGCCGATGGTTTTGCCCAGATGCGATTTGACTGTTTCCACCTCTTGGATACTGCCCAACGCGATATGCCATTCCCTATTGGTCACCAACTGCTGAAAATAGACCTCACTGCTGGTAATGACCATAATTCCATTGCCGCGCAGTTGGGTCACGCCTTTGGATTCTTGCCCGAAAAAATTTGCCATCGGGACAATCAATTTGGTATTTGGAAATCGCTCGGCAATGAGGGCGGCGCGTTTTCGGGTAACGCGGCCTAGTGTCCAAAACACCCCCACTAATGTCACCAAGATGACCGCTACGACAATGACTACAATGAGAATAGCGTCCATAGTCCCTCGCAATGTAAGTGTTATTTCTCCGTATTGTAAACCGACATGCCCCCTTTCAACCAAATTCACCCCGATGAGATTTTTATGTATCTGAGAACCGCAAGCCGTTTAGTGTGTAAACAAGGTACACAAGGAGGCAGGGCAGACTTATGACGACCAAAATTCCAGCCCGGATACAATGGGCGGTAGAGACATTAGCGGTAGCACCAGACGACCACCTCTTGGAAATCGGTTGTGGGACGGGGGTCGCGGTTGCATTGATTGCGGAACACCTGTCAGGCGGAAAAATCGTTGCCATTGACCGTTCGGAAAAGATGATTGCCCAAGCCCGCAAAAAGAATCAGGCATTGGTCGAGGTGGGGCAGGTGGATTTTCAGGTGGCCGATGTGGAGACTATGGATTTTGGGGAGATGCGCTTCAACAAAATCTTCGCGGTCAATGTCAATCTATTTTGGACAAAACCCGCTGCTGAACTTCAAGGTGTGATAAAAAGGCTAAAATCATGCTTACAGACAGGTGGCAGTCTCTCTCTATTTTATGAGCCGCCCGACATTAGCCAAACCCAAATAATTGCCGATATGGTAACGGGAGTATTGGCGGCACATGATTTCACTATCCGTGAAGTGTTATATCAAGGCTTGGAGTCGGCACGCGGGGTCTGTATCATCGCGCATGTCTAAGCCGTTTTCTTTAATGGCGGTGGGGCGTGCTGGTTTGGGCGGATTTGCAACGAGGGATCATCCATCTTTAACCCCACCGCCGACAATGACTCCAATAATCCTACCGCTCTGCCGGGTGGGATTTTTGATCTCGAAAACCCTGAAAACCCCTTTGCCGATTACAACATGGTCTTTGTGCCCTACTGTACAGGCGACGTGCATATCGGCAACCGCGAGGCCACCTATGAAGTAGAAGCGTCAGATGGCTCAAATCACCATCTACCACTACGGCTATAAAAAACACCATGAGCGTTCTCAATTGGACATTTGAGAATTTCACCACCCCGGATACGATTTTTGTGGCAGGCAGCAGCGCGGGGTCTATCGCCTCACCGTTTTATGCTGGATTGGTCGCCGAACAATATTCCGATGCACGAATCACCCAACTGGGCGATGGTTCGGGCGGTTATCGTGCGCTGGAGGGGGCTGCGTTGGTGAATGAAGCATGGGGAGTCGCCAGCACTTGGCCGGATTGGGAACAATATGCCGATGCCACTGCTGAGAACACTGTCTTTGAATCCTACTATCTGGCGACAGCATCGCGTTTCCCTGACATAACGATGGCAACCTATAACGCCGCGAACGACTCCACTCAAAATCTGTTCCTCGCGGTCTTGGGCGCAGGCAGTATGCCCTGTTGGAACGCATTCAACTCAATAATGCCGACATCGCCGATGGGCACTGCAATCTTGCCAATGGCGAACCTGTTGACAGCGTATCCTAGACCGACTGCTCCAAAGCGCCAGACGCTGCAATAATATTTTTTATTTGTAGAGGAGCAACGTTAGTGGGCTGCTCCCCTGATAAAAATCATGACCAATGACTTCCCGCGTTCATCGGTATAAACTTCGTGCAAAATTCACATCTTAGAGGGGTGCAAATTTCTAAAATGGATGTATAATGACCCGTGTGATAGGGAGATTTTTTGCCCTGTTGCATCTGTCCGATCAAGTAAGAAGGAACACAATGTCAGAGGGTAGTAGTCCCATAACCGAAAGCGTGCCGCCCTTATCTGGTGGCAGCAGCGCCCTCGACTGATCCCCACGATTTCGCCGGGAGGTCAGCATGAGAAGCCTGCTGCCCGCCGCACCGCCAAGACCCAAGTCTAAGCGCGAGTGAGGCAAACCCGGCCACTTTCGATCAAGGAAAACCCACAACTCTATACGTTTTCAAATTCAGGACGACATGCCCTGCCGTATGTGGCGGCTATGAGGGTGATACGCGGCCTGAGCCTTGAGCCGAAAGGAATAACCAGCATGTACAACGATCTCTTGATTGACCGCCTCACTGTGCCTGTAGACGACGATGATGCACGTATTCAGGTATTGATTGATGAGATTGAGGAACTGGAAAGCCTCCTCTCACCCGCCGCGCAGGACTTGATCCGTGATCTCCGTCCGCGCCCCGTTACCGATGACGTGTATGAAGAAATTGATGAAACCGCGACCTTTGGCGAACGGGTCGCCGATAAGATGGCTCTGTTTGCTGGGAGTTGGACGTTTATTTTGTCGTTTGGCTTCCTGATGGCGGTCTGGATTGGCATTAACGGTCTGATGGGCGGCAAGGCGTTTGACCCCTTTCCGTTTATCCTGCTAAACCTGACCCTCAGCACATTGGCGGCTCTGCAAGCCCCGGTCATTTTGATGGCCCAAAATCGGCAGGCCGAAAAAGATCGTGCCGTTGCGAAAAACGATTATCAGGTCAATCTGAAAAACGAACTGGAAATCGCTGACATGCACCGCAAAGTGGATGCGATGATTGAAGGCATGGCGATGCAGACCCGCTTGGTAAATGCCCTTGTCGCCGCCCGTCGGCAGGAATTAAGCGCCACCGTCCGCCTGATTGAAACCCAGCGCAGCAATGGGCACAACCGCGTCATGGATCAAGCTGTCGCCACTGTGCAAGCAATGGATGGTGTGGTGCAATGAACGGATCATCGAAGGGATTGGGAGCTTTGTTATGCCCCAATCTCTTTATTATTATCCAGCCACACAAATTCCCCTTCTCCCTTACTTCCTCAATTCATGACGGGGTATTCGTGCCCAATGCTCGAAATAGGCTTGCATCCACCCTGCCTCCAAATTTTGTTCGTCGTGAAGCCGTTGCAAGTAGGGTCGAATAACATGTGTGCGGGATAAATAGCCGACTAAACGATTTGACCCCTCATCTTCAACCACAGGCAGGCGACCAATGTCATATTGAAACATGCGTAAAATAGCGTCGTGCAGGCTGGCATTGGGAGTAATCGTCACCACGGGATGTGTGCCTGCCTCCAATACCGACATATCACCATAGCCCTCTTGCAAAGCAAGGCGCATATCGCTGCGCGTGATGATACCAACCAATTCACCCTCAACATTGAGAATCGGCAGTCCTTGATGGCGTGTCAGTTCAGGGTCGTGCTGATGGATACGGTCAGCTAATTCACGCACCGTCATCGAGGCGGGCACTGTCACTAAACGGGTCTCCATTGTCGCCGCGACCTTCACCATGCCCAACAAATCGGCCTCATATTCATGATGCACCAGCACCCCACCCCGCCGAAGCTGCTCGGTCAGCAGGCTAGTTTCCATGAAACGAGTCGCAATCAGGTCGGCAATCACGCAGGTGAACATGATCGGCAAAAGGGATTCGTAATCATGGGTCATCTCGAAGGCGAACACAATCGAGGCGAAGGTGGCACGGGTCGAACCACCAAACACCGCCGCCATCCCCGCCAATGCGAATGAGGTGGTGGAGACATCCAAGTCAGGGAAGGCTTTTTTGAGCGTGACCCCGAATGTCGCACCCAATGCCGCACCAATCATAAAAATGGGGGCCAATGTTCCACCAGAGGTACCCGACCCCAACGCCACCAACCAGACCGCCGTCTTGCTCAAGAGTAAGACCAGCAGAAAACCGAAGGCATATTGCCCGGTCACGGTGTTTTCAATGACAGCATAGCCCGGCCCAAAAACATCCACGTCATGATAGGTCAGATGCGGCACAGCATAACCCACCACGCCAACAAATAAGCCCCCCACCGCCGGAAAGAGATAATGATTGATGGGCAGGCGATGAAAGCCGTCCTCAACCCAATGCAACGAACGGGTTAGGACAATGGCCGTGCCGCCACATAACAAACCTAACACTAGGAAAAATAGCAGGTTCAATGGATCGCCGAATTCACCTGCTGGCACAGCAAATACTGGCTCCGGCCCGATAAAGACAATGTGCATCTCAGCGGCAATAGTGCTGGCGATGACCAATGGAATAAATGATCGGGTGCGAAATTCAAAGAGCAGCAGTTCAATGGCAAAAATCACTGCCGCAACCGGCGTGCCAAAGGTGGCCGACAGACCCGCCGCCGCCCCACATGCGAGTAAGACTTTGCGCTCGGCTACCGTCATATGCACGGCCTGCCCCAAGAGCGATCCCAACGCCCCACCTGTCTGAATAATCGGGCCTTCTGCGCCAAATGGCCCACCTGAGCCAATCGAAATCGCCGCGCTGAGGGGTTTGAGCAAGGCAACACGTGGCGGGATTTTGCTGCGTTTTAAAAGGATGGCTTCCATCGCTTCGGGGATGCCATGACCACGCACCAACGGCGTGCCATATTTCGCCATCAGACCAATGATGAGGCCACCAATGGCTGGAACAAAAATAATCCCCACTCCCAATGGGCTTTCGAGTGGACTTTCGATATGTGTCCCAAAGCGCTGATAAAAGACCAGATTGGTGACAAGGCCAATAAGACGATGTAAGCCCTCAGCGGCGACTCCGCCAATGATTCCAATGCCAGCGGCTAAGAAGCCAACCTTGACGATGCTAAAACTTGAGTGGGACGACGATGCCCCATTTCCATTCATTGAACGACTCCCATGACTAATGCAAACGACGATAAGCTCTGGGCCGACTAGGGCACAAAGTAACTCAAACAGTGGACTGTCTTGGAAAACAGGAAGCCGTCAGCGTGGGCCGGGACGGGCCAAACAGGTTGTTCTAAATAGGGGCAGGTTGTGGGTAAAGGTTCGTTTTCGTCGGCGCATAACAATGATTATAGAAGGGGTTGAAGCCGCTGTAAAGCCAGACATGCAGGGAAAGGCAACTTGCGGTAAAGTGGAAGAAATCGTTTGGCGTTACTGGAATCTTATATGAAATTAGAAATCCGGAAATTCATTATCGGGTATGATATTTATATAAATATAACGGGTTGGGGTGGTCAGGCAATTATTCGACATCAGTTTCAAAGGTCATGCTTATGCTGAAACTGTTTCGAGAAAATTTGCGCGTCCGCTTGTGGGTGGCCTTTATTGTTGTGCTTATTATGCCCACCATCCTGCTGACTTTCAATCATATCCGTGAATTTTCGGCGGCGCTTCGGGAAGAAGTACGGCTCAAGCAATCACGGATTTTGGAGGCGGAAGCGGCTGAGATCGAGACGACCCTCAACGAAGCCAACGCCGATGTATTATTTTTGAGCCAAAGTGTCGAAATCCGGCGCTATGCTAATGCCCTCCCCGAAAATCGCCTCGACTACATTCCCGATGCCAAAACCCTGTTTCGATTGTTTCTCCTGCAATATGGTGACCGCTATAAAAGTGCGTGCCTACTTGATGCCATTGGTCGTGAAACCTTGTGTGTCAATAACGAAGACCCACACATTTATAGCGTTCCAGACGAAGAACTGCTGGATCGCAGTGACAGCAGCTATTTTCGTGGCACGACCATGCAAGGGGGTATTTCGACAGGCCAACCGCTGGTCTTTGTTTCGGAGGCGGAGAGGCATATCCACTCCGGAAACGTATCTATTGAACTCGTCTCCCATTACGCGACCCGCCTGCTGTCCGACAGCGGCAGATTGGTGGGCGTGCTGGTGCTTGATCTTCGACTGACGCCCTTGTTTCAGCAAGCAGTCACGCAGGATGCCAGTGAGACGGTCTATGTGGTGGATGCCGAGGGGAATTATCTGTATCATTCCAATCCCGCTTATGTCATGGAAGATACCATACCGGAGGTCAATCCAGAACAAGCCGATTTACCAGTGACAGGCACAAGTGGCGTGTTGTTTGGCCCTGCTCACGCGCCCGACGATCTATTCTCGTTTCATCAAGTAAAAGGGCTGGGTCAACAAGAGGCTTGGACGCTCATTCATCGCCAGTCTTTGGATGTCGTCATGCGCCCCATCAACAAGGCATGGCAGATCAGTGTGGCAATAACGGCGGTGCTCATGGTATTGGCCTCGCTGTTTGCCTTATGGGTGACATCGCGTGTGACACGCCCCATCTATCACCTCACACGGAGTGTAACAGCCCTACAGACCGATGTCTGGACAGTGGATATTGCCCCACCACGAAATTTGGATGAGGTGGGTCGGCTGACATTGGCTTTTATCCAGATGCGTCACAAAATCCAAGAGCTGATTGCCAGCCTTGAAGAACGAATTCAGCATCTTGAGGCAACGGAGTCCGCCCTCGCAACCAGTGAACAGAAATATCGCAGCTTTGTTGAGCAGGCATTTGAAGGGATTCGCTTGGTAGATCAACATGGCATCATCCAAGAATGGAATCCCAGCAGCGAACGCATTACGGGTATCGCGGCGGATGAGGCCATAGGCAAACCGCTGGCTGAAATCCAGAAACGCCTAATGCCCGACGAGATGCGTTCCCTCGAAGTCTTCGCCCAGATGGAAGAGGAACTCAGCAAGTATTTCCCCGCAAAAGAACCCAAACCACCCCGATATATCTCTTCACGCCGCATCCAACGCGCAGACGGCACTATCCGTTATATAGATAATGTCATCTTCCCGATTGTGGCCGGCAAGCAAATTTATTATGGCGGCATTGTGCGGGACATCACCGCGCAAAAAGAAGACCAAGACCGCTTGGAACAGCACATCCGCAAACTGGAAGCCATGCAGCGCATCGCAGTCGCGGTTGGCGGGTCAATCAAACTGGACGAGGTGCTGGATATTTTGCTCGACCAACTGGCAAACCTGATTCCCTATACCCGTGCCACCATTATGCTCATGGAAGCGGGTCGGTTGAAATTTACCAAATGGCGCGGACTGCTGGAAGATGGCTCATGGCGAGCCATCGAGACGCTGATTTCACCACAGGAGTACCTGATAAATCAAGGTCGGCCTGTCATCATCAATGATGTACAGACAAACGACGATTGGAAAATCTACACCCCCGGCGATGAACTGATCCACAGTTGGCTAGGGATTCCGCTCATTCATCGTGATGTGCTGCTGGGTGTGCTGAATCTCGATCACCATGACATCGGTTTTTTTACGGAGGATTACGCCCAACTCGCCTATGCGGTGGCTCAACAAGCGGGTATTGCCATCGCCAACGCCCAGCTTTTTGAAAATTTGGAGGAGTTGGTACGCACCCGCACCCAAGAACTCGCCGTCGAAAAAGAACGCTCCGACATTATTTTGCATTACATCGCCGACGCGATTGTCTTTACCGACGATAAGGGTTATATCCTTTATGTCAACCCAGCATGGGAAAAATTGAACGGCTATACCTTAGACGAAGTACGGGGACGCCGATCAAACCTGATCCAAAGTGGCGAGACACCTTTGGCTGTCTATCAAGCCATGTGGAATACCATCACCAGCGGCAAAACATGGAAAGGTGATCTGAAGAATCGGCGCAAAGACGGCAGTTTGTACGTCGCAGAACTGGTGATTGTTCCGGTGCATTCCGCCGAAGGCAACATCCAACATTATGTGGGGGTGCAGCGTGATGTGACGGCCCTGCGCGAATTAGATGCGCTGAAGGAACGCTTTGTAGCCGATGCCGCGCATGATCTGGGTAATCCAGTAGCGGTGCTCAACACCAGTCTATATATGCTGCGCCACGCGCCTGCCCAGCTTGAACAGCGCCTGCCCATCCTAGAATATCAAGTCAAGCGGCTGGATGCGCTGGTTAAAGATTTGCTGACCATTTCGCAGCTTGACCGTGAAGTTGATTTGGTGGATGCTTCCTACGTTCCGTTTGTTCAGCTGGTGGGTCAAATTGTGCAGGGGCAGCAGTTGTTAGCCGCGCAAAAGCAAATTCAACTGACGGCGGATTTACCAGAGACTATCCCACCGCTCATGGGAGATGTCCAAGCGATTGAGCGGGTCATTGTCAATTTGGTCGCCAATGCCCTGAGCTACACGCCCGATGGTGGACAAGTGCATGTGCAGGTAAATCGGCAGCAAGGCGAGATCATTTTTGCTGTCAAAGATACGGGTATTGGCATCTCCCCCACCGAATTGACGCGGATTTTTGACCGCTTCTATCGCACGCCATCAGCCCGCCGCAAAACCGCTGGCACCGGTTTGGGTCTGCCGATTGTCAAAAAGATTGTCGAACTGCACGGTGGCCGAATCGAAGTCGAAAGCCAAGAAGACAAAGGATCGGAATTTAGGGTGTACTTTCCCATCAAGATCAAAGGATAAAATGAGCAGGTGGCTTTGCGGACGTGGAAGGAATATGCTGTGCCGTGTGCGCACTTGGTATCCCCGCTGGGATATAGTGTGTTCCATCCGGCATTCAATTGATCAAGGGTGGGTAGGTTGTCCTCTTGGGCTTTGATAGACAAGGGCTGTGTCCCCAAGGCGGAAACGAGTGGTGCAAAGGCGAGCATCAAGATTGAAAAGTATTTTTTCAGGGTATGGTTATTCTCTTAACTCTCTAGTAGCGCCGTGAATAATACTCGATGCGTTTCGAGATTGCGACATGGAGTGCGGCATTATCCAAAAGTACGGAAAGGGTAGGGTAAGCTGGCGGGATGTCTATAGCGATGCGGCGCGGGTTGTGTTACTATCCCTTCGACTAGATTTACAATTTTTGGAGCCTCGAACCATGCGAAAACATCAATACCATCTTTTGGTCATGCTGTTGATATTGGCCGTGACCGTGACTGGGTTGGCGATTAAAGGTCAGAACGTTAGCGCCCAGACCTCGACCGCACGCGGCATTACCCGTGATTTTGTCAATCTGCGCAGTGGGCCGGGTCTCAGCTTCCCGACTCTTGTGATTATCCCACCCGAACGTTCAGTGGATATTATCGGGCGCAACGCCGAAGGGAATTGGCTGCAAGTTACGGTAGATGGGCAGAATGGCTGGCTGTTCCGCTCATATGTTAGCCTTACCTCTGGCTCGATTGCGGCCCTGCCCGTGACCAGCGGCGAAACTACGCCACCGCCGACCACCAATACGGGGACAGGTACGACGACCACAACGACTACAACAACCACCCCTATCACAGGATCGGTAACGGGGGTCACAACCACATTTGTCAATTTGCGTAACAATGCGGCCTCAACCTCGGCGGTGATTGCCGTCATTGACCCCAACACCAATGTTGAAATTGTGGGGCGCAGTGGTAACAATCGCTGGCTAAAGGTTATCGCCAATGGGCAAGAAGGCTGGATGTTTAAATCGCTGGTGCGGTTTAATTCCACCGTCCTAAGCAGCCTGCCCGTTCTATCCGGTACGACATCTACCACAACGAGCACCACTGGCACTACCTCGACAGGAACTACCCCCTCAACGGGTACGACGAGCACAGGGGTCACAACCTATCCATTTGGGGTGGGGGGCGCTCCGGGTTGGACGGGCGATGATGGCCGTATCAACCCCTATACCTATAATACGGATGCCATTATCTACTGCCGCGACTTTAATGGGCATACCACTTCCCGGACGTATCAGGGTGGGGGGATTATGGTGTATCTGTATCAAGGCGCGGTGACAGGAGTGGTGTTTTATGCCACAGAAGCGCAGATTAATGCGGCGGGGATTCCCTCTGGCAACCCGGTGTTGATCCGGGCGGAATCGGGATTTTCGCTGTTCCGGCTGTCCACGGGGGCGTTTCAGATGATTGGCCCCAATCGCGGGGGTGGGAATTTTAATATCTCGTGGGAGTATTGCTTCTCCACGAGTGAAGGCGAATAGGCCGTCAAAACGCCATTTCCAGTGAATTGAGAAATTGAATACCCCTCTCGGCAATGGTTGTTGGGAGGGGTGTTTTTTGTGGTAGTGGTGTTGTGTTTGGGTATGATGAGGGTTCAGGAAGGGTTAGTAGATTTCATACTGGGTAATAGACAGGGGTGTGAGTGGATGGTGCGAAACGGGGTGCATTTGTCAAGTGGTGTCATTTGATATGGGGGTGGGTTATATTTGACCGTAAAGATGCGGGAAATGTGATAGGTCGTCCCTCCACCCATATCCATCTTTATGTGAAGCCCACGTAAGCCAATAATGGTTATTAGAACACGGGGCTAAAGCCACCGTGCTGAATTTAGTGTAAGGAAGCGGGTCAGTCAGCATGAGAACCGCTGTAGGAGACAAACTACATGAATAAAAGGGCCTTTTGCGCCGTGCTGCTCATGGTTTTGAGCCTCATATGGACACCGGAGACCTCTGGTCAAACGTCGGATGCCTTGCCCGTTTTGTATATTGGCGGGCGGTGGACGGTGTGGCGATTTGACCCCAATACGATGACGTCAGAGGTTATTTATTCGGTACGAGATGAGTCACGAGTTCCGGTTGCTTCACTTTCACCCAATGAGCAAGGAGCACTAGCAGCATTAGATTTGCCACAAGTTCCCTCAACGCTATCTGCTCAAGTTGGTGGGCTTTGGAAACTGAGCGATGGGCGGTTATTGCTGAAAGTTGACCATTTTGCGTGTAATTATTTAATCAACGCGGAGGCCTGTGCGGGTTATGCCGAGTTAGTGATTTTGGATACCGATAAAACCACCCGATCTATCTTTCGCCTAGAATATCACGATCCGCTGATACCGGATCAATTGTCGGAAGCAAATGGGACGAAAATCGGGTATGTTGAGGTTAATCCCACCTATGAACAGGCGGTCATTGATCTGTATGGCGCGAATTGTTACTACTGTTATTTGATTGACTCATGGGGTCTCCTCATTGATTTCAGCGGCCCAACGGTTCAATTAGCCGAGATGCCATACAGCTATAATTTTAATTGGTCGCCGGACGGCGAAAAATTAGCCTATTTTGATTTAAGCGGCTGTGTTGGGGTCGAGATTATTGAGGAATGTCAAGCCGACTTGAGATTTCGTGAGAATAGTAGCATCTATAGTATTGCCACAGTTCCAGAAGTACCCCCTGGCCCTGATGACACCTATTACTCCCCAAACGCTTATCAGTATTCGCTGCTATGGAAGGATTCCAATACATTGATTTTTGAGCAACGAATTGCAGGTGGATTTCACCGTGCTGAGGCATTGGTTTGGTATGATCTTGTCACGGATTCAATGACTTACCACCCTCTCCAAGAGCTTCCGCGTATTCATATCTCAACTCTCGGGCTAGGCGGCAATTTTGTGGGGACTATTCGCAATTCGTATCCTGAAGAACCGATTCAGGTAATTTTGAGCGGCGACCCATCCTTGACGGTACTCAAGACACTGGAAGGCTATCGGATTTTGACGACTGTAGATGACACGTATCTTATTATGGAAGAGGATAGCAAATATACGACTACTTTTGCTGAGACGGGCATTTTCATCTTGATGCCCGATTTTCAAATTGTGAAAGTGCTGCTGCCGCCCGAAATTCTGGAAGACCCCAATAACTGGGTATACCTGATTGCAGGATAAGGTAGAAATGACCCCTTACACAGAGGAAGAAAAGCGGCGGATTCTGTTGGAACTGCGGTATTTCTATACAGAAGCCGAGTTGTGCCAGAAGTGGAATTTAACACGCTATCGGGTGAAGCAGTGGAAAAAAGCGACGAACTATGCCTATCTCATCGGGACGCTACGCGAGATGGTGATTGTGGCGCTGCGTAATGGGGCCAGCAGCATCGCGGCCATCATCGGGTACGTGGATTATCTGAATCATGCGGTCTATACGGAAGCGGAAATTGAACCGATCCTGCATGGTCTGCGTGAGGAGGGTATTGCACAGGAGCAGGCGGGCGTGTGGTCATATAATCGGGCCTATTCCAAAGACGATACCTCGTTTATTTTTTAGGGGTATTGCCTAGAACCCCATCCCAGAGGCTTGTTCGACATTCGATTTAGGACAATGCTCAGAACACCGCATGGATACGGGGTTTTGAGTAAGGACGCAACATGTTGCGTCCTTACGAAGTGTCTAGTGCAGCTGTTCCAATCCCGTTTTTTCATGCGATTTCCACCGGTATGGGGCAAATCTCCAGCCCCTCTCAAACATAGGGAGGGGAGAAAGCTCGTGTTTTCTTATGTCGCGGTTAACGAAGGGTTATCTCATTGCGCTCACGGCCATCACGATTTGGTCAACGACAGGCATTCTAATTGATTACTTGATTTCCCATTATGACATGCCCGCGCTGTTGCTCTCCTTCTGGCGGAATGTGTTGGTGTGTATCGCGCTCGTACCTCCCTTAGCCATCATTCGGCGCTCGTTGCTGCGGATTGAAAGGGCACACCTCCGGTTTTTTGTATTTTATGGGGTGGTGCTGGCCCTGTTTAATTCCATCTGGACACTCTCGGTACAAGAAAATGGGGCAGGGGTGGCGACGGTGCTGGGGTATAGCTCGGCGGGGT
Organism: Chloroflexota bacterium; assembly: GCA_013112715.1. GTDB lineage: Bacteria > Chloroflexota > Anaerolineae > Aggregatilineales > J027 > CFX10. Next base: position 128,113 of record JABFGB010000012.1, on the reverse strand, counting down.
TTACGGCCATTTTTGCGTGGTGGATTTTTAAAGAGCGGCTGGGGGTGTTTAAGATCACGGCGATTTGTTTGAGCCTGACGGGGTGTGTGCTGGTCGCCAATGCCTATGACCCGGAGATGTGGAATCTCAAATTGCTGGGGGTCACGACGGGGTTGTTATCGGGGGTGTTGTTTGCCAGCTACAACATGATGGCGAAAGAGGCTACCAAGCGCGGCATTAATGCGTGGACATCGTTGTTGTACTCGTTCGCGTTTGGGGCGGTTTTTATCTTGATTTTCAATTTTCTCCCATTACCCGGTGCGGCAGGGTCAGTTGCTGCTATTCCGCCAGACCTGCCCAGTGATGGGTGGCTGGTACTTATCGTCCTGTCGTTTATTCCGACGCTGCTGGGTTATGGCCTCTACAACACGTCTATGCACTATTTACCCGCGAGTGTTGCCAGCCTGCTTGCCACGATTGAACCTTTGATGACGTCGGTAGAAGCCTATCTGCTCTTGGGTGAACGCATGACGATGGTACAGGTTATCGGCAGCGTGCTCATCGTATTGGGGGTGATTGTGATGCGATTTGAAAAGGAGGAGCCATCTGTTTTGGTGGCAAGTGCGGCGTAAAGATGCCAAATAGGATAAAAAATTATCGTACAATAGAAGCGAAGGAGGAGCCATATTATGGTCGTCAATTTTGAGACATTGGTTAATGAAGCCCTGCAATTGTCGTTAGAGGATCAGGCGAGGCTCGTGACCCGCATCGTGACGGCGATGAGTCGCCAGCATGATGAGTCGCCGCTTGAGGATATTGAACCGCTCACCGATGAGGAAATCACCGAAATGCTTCGTCCTGAACCGATGACCGGAGCGGAAATCGTGGCGGCGGGCTTGACAGGTGGTTGGGCCGATTTGGGTATTGCTGATGGGGCAGAGTGGGTACAAGAACAGCGATTTTCACGTAGGTCGTCAATTATTTCACGGGGCTAAAGCCGCCGTGCTGAGTCTAGCTGGCGTCAACCACTATGAAAATCGCTATAAACGCATAAGAAATCCAGCAGGGATATTACTCCTGTCCCCCCGAATTTGCACGCCCAATAAATCGCTGAAGATCATCCCACAATGGCTTATAGACATGCCAAAACTGCACCATTATCAAAGCAATTATGCACGATGCACCAAGATAAACCGCAAGGGCAAGATCATTGGTTCTTAGGCTAGTCGAGAAAGTCAAAAAAGCTGCGAAAGCTCCGAGAAAACAAGGAAAGGCAATTTCAAGTAGGATGTTCTTTACCGACGCTATTGTATCATTGCTATTGTCATGTTGGCCTAAACGGGCTATTTCTATCCAAGGAATTGCAAAAACGATCATCAGCGGAAAAAACCAGAGGGCATGGATGCGAAACGCCTCATGTTTTTCGTGGGCGATGGCTGCGACCTGAACAAATACCAGCACAGCGACATTGGTGACAAGATGGCGGACATGGAAAACGGCGTTATGTAAAAGAGAAGTTGGGTGGTATTTGCGATAGGGCTTCCAAAACAGGCTTATCATGCCACCCCATAAAGCAGCATATGGTACCATGCCATAATAGGTTGCTTTTTCGCGGGGGAAGGTGAGGTTGGTCGCTATATAGCTGAAGGACGGATCGCTAGGAAGATAAAGTATGGAAACATGATCACCCGAATTATAGAGGGGATCACCAGCATCATAATCATAGATGTGTTCATCACTGGTGTGATAGGTTTTGCCATCAATGGCATATTCATAATTGACGTGATAGAAACTGCAATTGCCTTCGATACAGCTAAACCGTCCTCCTGTTATAACCGCGTCGGCTGATTTTCCCTCTTTAAGAAGTTCTCGGAAATGTTCATGGTCATTCCACGAATTGACTTGCAGTAGAGCGCCCGCTACAAACAGGACGGCAAATACAACTGGCATAATGAAAGGGACAAGTTTGTTGGGAATGAAGATCATTGACCCTGCTTAACCGATGAACAAGAATAAGCAAGGTCAAAATTATATCGTCCACCTACTGCAAAAACATCAGACTCCATGCCTGACCGCCGCCTGTGCGATAGATGCCGCCAGAACCTGCGGTGAAATAGACCCGTTCGCCGCCAGTATCAATGGCCCGCTGCAAGACCCCGGTATACTGCACGACATCGGAGGTGGCCCAACCGAGGGCATTGCGCACCTCTTCATTGACGCGCCACGCATAATAAAATGAGCCGCTGGGTTGGTGCATCCCCGGTGGGACGGCGGCATCTAACCCAACATCTTTGAGGGGCATCCCCGGCAGATAGCTGTCACCGATTTTGATGGCGGGTTGGCCGTCAATCAGGAGGTAATTCACACCCAATGTTGGAAGGTAGACAATCCGTCCACGTTCAAAGGTCTGTTCCTGAAAGGTTGTCACCAATGATGGGGTGGGGCAGCCGGGTGGGGTGGGAGCGAAAAACCAACTTTGACCACAAGCCACTTTGACTACCGTTTGGGCCGCGACCTCTTGGACGCCGTCGCCCACACGCACCATGAGGGTCATTTCCTGTCGTCCATCGTCGGGAACGGTAAACTGCCATGTGCCGATCTTGGGCAGATTGCGGGTTTCTTCGATAAATTGGCCGTTATAGACCCAACCGACGCGCACCGAGACGACTGGCCCTTGTCCCTGCCATGTCAAATTGACCTTGCCGCCTGCGATAATGCTGGGCGGGTCTACGACGATGGCACTAATGCCGAGGGGCAGTAGGGTTTCAGGGGCGCTGCTAGAGACGGAGGGTGGCACATATAAGATATGGCCGATGCTCAAGACCGTGCCAGCAGCCAGACAATTCGCGGCTAGAATTTGATCGGCAGTATATTCGCCACGCGCGGCGATGCTGTAGGGGGTCTCGTTGATTTGCAGTTGATAGGGCTGCCACCCCGTCGGATAGGTGCAAACGGTTTGGGATTGGGGGTTGTTGATCGGCCCACCAATGCTGTTGGCCGCCAATTGCATCTGGTCTTGGTTATTTTGGGCGGACTTGGTCTTGATAATATTTTCTTCCGGGAGTGTGGGAGCCGCCGCCGACGGTTTGGCGCCATCATCAAACATACAGCCGCTTAGGAGGCTGGTCAAAATTATCAGTGCTAGGGCGTAGATTTTTTTGGACGACATGGTTACACCCATTTCTCTAAATCAATTTATAACCAGTGTACCGCCTTCAAACTTAGTGGGCATGACGCCGCTGCTACGACCTACAAGCGAATCACTAACAAAAACCTAACCTTATCTGACAAAAAACTTACAGGGGGATTTTTTCGTATAGGAGCGAGTATGACAAAAGATTGTGCATTTTTGCACGATTCAGAATCGCCGAGGTAGGGTAGAATCGCAAATTATTCGAGTATGGGAAGGTGATGTAGGCATGATTCAAGATGATAATCTGAAAGTCGTTAAACCCCAACGGGATTCCATTATGGATATCGTAGGCCGGAAAATTGGGTATTTTGTCACCATTGTCGTGACGATGATTGGGGTGGTGGTGGTGGGTATGGTGCCGGATTGGGACCTGAGTTTTATTCGCAACGCCAAGTTTGAAGATTGGCTGCCCTATTTTTACCTATCCTGCGCGGCGACGGTTTTGGCAAATTGCTTGCTTCTCGGCCTCGACCCCTATCGCTTGCGCCATTTGATGCAAATTTTCACCAACGCCTTTTCGCTGGTGTCTATGCTGGCCTTGATCTCGATTTTCCCGTTCCGTTTTGAAGATGACACGCTGGATACAGTGGTGCATATTGCGTTGTGGTTGGGCGTGCTCGGTATCTGCATCAGTTTTATCACCGAAGGCGTCAAGGTACTCGTCGGCCAGCGCGAGAAACAATCAAAGGGCAAAGTCAAGGTCAAGGCCAAACACGATGAAGCGATACCCCAATAGTTCGGTTTCCAAGCTATTAGAACACGGGGCTAAAGCTACCGTGCTGAATTTAGCCAGAAACAAATACAGCTCAACCAAGCCAGACGGTCAAACCATCTGGCTATTTCTGGAAAAGAAGCCCCATAAATGAGGCTTAAACTGCTCAGTTGCTGGGCAGAGCTAAAACCTGCCGATGAACCCGCCCTTCGTAGGGGGTAGGCTAAGACTGACACTGTTTATAGCGATCACTTTGATTTCTGATTGAGGATCAGAGGATGGCTTGCACTTCCAGATACTCAGCTTTGAGCAGCACCGTGCCATCTTTTGCTAGATTGTGCTGTGACCAAAGCTGCTCCAAGTCAGCGCGTAATGCAGCCTGCTTATGGGCATCAAGCGTGCTAAAGGCGCGGTTAGTAGGCCCGTAGAACTCACGGAAGAATTCGACTACCTCTGCTACACTAAAGGGGTATTTGAAATGATAGAAACGGCGGGTCATGTGCAGATCCGTGACATAGGGGCTTAGGCGTCCAGCGACAGTTTCCTCATCGCCCCACAAGGTCGGCGAGGGGATGCCTGTGGGCGGCGGGACATGGGCGGACATAGTTTTGAACATTTGACCCACAAAGCCGCTGGGTGTCCAATTCCCCATGATGATACGCCCGTTGGGACGACAGACTCGTGCGAATTCGGCAGCCACCTTTTGTGGTTGGGGGGCAAACATCGCGCCGATCAAACTAAACACAATATCAAATGAGGCGTCTTCATAGGGCAGTTGTTCGGCATCGCCTTCATCAAATTGGATGGGCAGATTCTCAGCTATTGCACGTTTGCGTGCTTCGGCAATGAGGTTGCTGGCGATGTCTATGCCTGTAACGTGAATCCCTTTACGAGCCAGCGGTATCGCGGTTTGGCCTGCTCCACAGCCAACATCCAACACTTTTGCACCAGCGGGGATATGGCAAAGGTGGAGAAAATCCATCGCTCCCTCAAAAAGGTAGGTGGCAAACTTGGCGTAATCGCCAGACATCCACATCGCCTTGTGGCGTGTTTTGAGGGCGTCCATGTCAACGGTATTGATACTCATCGGTTTTCCTCTTGTATATCTGCGTCATTCACTATAGCTCGAGTTCTTGGACGTTGATCCAAGACCCATATACATGCAGTATAAAGAGTCACCATCACGAGATCGTCACAGGATCATTACCGCTGGAAACATCGGTACGGTGGATTGACCTATCAAGCCGCCGTGCTGAATTTAGGGTAAAAAGCGGGTGGGTCAACATGAGAACCGCTTTAGAATTCGTAATGCACCCCCGTCACTGCTTCGGATTTTTCCCACAGCCGCTTGGCAAGCTGTTCGTCATGTGAGCGACGGGACGAGTGATTTTTGGCTGGGTAGCCCCACATCTGAAGACGGCTGACCCCGTAATACTCGCCACCCTGCGCTTCGGGGGCGGCGGCAGCAAACAAGAGAGGCAGCGCACCAAGCTCTTGACGCTGTGAGATGAGTTCAAAAAACGCATTCAGGTAGCGGTGAAAGAGGTTGCGTTCGGTTGGCATAACGCTGAGACGCAAATTGGTGCGGGCAAAGCCGGGGTGGGCACCCATCGCCTGCGCTTGATAACCCTGCTGCTGAAAACGCCGATTGAGTTCATACGCGAACATCAATTGGGCGAGTTTGCTGTGACCGTAGGCCATCCAACGTTCGTAACGTTTTTCGTAGCCAAAATCTGCCAACAGTGATTCAATATTGCCGTATTTTTCCGCTTCACTGGCAACAGCAATCACTCGCGCACCGGGGGTCTGTTTGATGATGGGCAGCAGGAGTCCGGTGAGGGCGAAATGCCCAAGATAATTGACGCCGATGTGCATCTCAAAGCCATCTTTGGTTTTGCCAAACGGCACGGCCATGATTCCGGCGTTATTGACCAAGACATCCAGCCGCTGATACTTGCCTTTAAACTCCTCGGCAAATTGGTGGACACTCGCCAAATCATCCAATTGGAGGGACATGACCTCAAATTTGCCGTTGGGATTGATCTGACAAAACTCGGCTACCCGTTCTTGCCCAAGCGTCCTGTTACGAACCGCCAGAATCAGGGTGGCATTTTTGGTCGCAAAGCCTTTTGCCACTTCATAACCCAAACCGTGTGTAGCACCCGTTACGATGACGACTTTGCCAGTTTGATCGGGCATGTTATCCAGTGTCCAATGTTCGACCATTTTTGGTTTCTCCCATTTTGACGTCAAGCCTTTAATGACCAATGGTCATTTGTTATACTTGGATTATAAATGACTGATGGTCAGTATGTCAAGTGACTATCGGTCAGCAACGAAACGGAACATCATCATGAAACGCGCCTATAGTGACGAAGCTAAACAAGAACGTGAAGACCAGATTATTGCCGCCGCCGAAAGCCTCCTTATTGAGAAAGGCTACCATGCGATCAATATGGATCAGGTGGCCCGTGCTGCTGGATTGGCAAAGGGAACGGTGTATCTTTATTTCAAGACAAAGGAAGACGTTTTCTTGAAGGTGTTTGAGCGGCAGGGGGGTCTGTGGGGAGATGAAATTGAGCAGGCACTTGTGACTATTGAGCCGACCCATGAGCCAGCACAATCGCGCCTTATAGAACTGCTTGTCCATTCACTTGTATCCAGACCGCTGTTTACCCGACTCGTGGCTCTCTCGCCTATCATTTTTGAATACAATATCCCGCCGGAACAACTGCGTGTCAACAAATTGTGGGTGTATGACAACCTGCGTCGTCTCGGTGATCGGATTGATGAGGTGTTTCACTTACGATCAACTGGAGGGGCACAACTGCTCTTGCGGTTGTTTATCGTCGTGGCGGGGTTGGAAGGGTTTGCACACCCCTCACCGATTGCCAAAGAAATCTACGATACTGAACCGAGCCTGCCAAAGATTGATTTTGAAACTGAACTACGGACGCTGCTCACCCTGTTGTTGCAATAAGATAAACATTCGTCTCGCTAGGGCATGGGCAGGGAGATTAAATCGGCGGCTTTGCGTTTGGCGTCTTCGGGACGGCGATCATAGCGGCGAGTGGTGTTGACATCGGCATGACCTAAAATCCCAGCGACTGTGACAATATCCGCACCACGATCCAACATATCCCCGGCAAAGGTACGGCGAAAATCGTGTGGGCTGAAATCGCGCAGCCCGGCTTGGTGGGCACGCTTGGCAAGGATGTCATAGATGCTCTGTGGGGTGAGGGGGTTCAGTGTCACATGCCCGCCTTTGCGGATGACGGTCAACAATGGCCCGTCAGTGTCCCCGCGTATTTCCAACCAGCGGGTCAGATAGAAGCGAGCCGATTCGGGAACATAGACGGCCCGTTCTTTGCGCCCTTTGCCATGAATGACGAGCCGACGGGTGGAGGTGGCATAATCCCTGATTTGTAATCGTACCACCTCGGCACGGCGTAACCCCGTTGTCCGTAAAATCGCAATGAGGGCGGCGTCACGGATACCGAGTGGGGTGGTGTCGAGATTACAGGCCCGGAAGAGTTCGACAATTTCTCCGGCGGTCAATTCACGTCCGGCGGGGAGGGTGGTGTTTTTGACATTGGGGACATCAGCGGCGCGGTGATAATCCTCGGCGGACATCAACCCCAACTTCCAGCATTCCTTTAAAACGCCTCGCAGTGCTGCCAGCATAACATTCACGGTGGCGGGTTTATAGTCGAGTTCGAGCAAGCGGGTACGAATCATGGCGGTGTGGGCATAACGCAAATATTCCCACTGAAATTGCAGGGCGTCGAGGTCGGGGGCGATCATTTTTGCTATTGTATCGAGAGCGCGGTGCATGGTGCGGCGGCTATGTTCGGAGGGTTTGCTGGCGATAAAGATCGCGGCAGGATTTTGATCGAGGGGGTTGATGGGTTGTGGATGTAACATAAGATTAAAAATATCATCTTCCATAACTAGCATTATCATAGATAATTATAGCGCATAAATTGAACTATGGAAGTGATTCTTATGTTATACCAGATTTGGGTAATTCACCGTGCTGAATCTAGTGAAAAATGCCATAAGAACTGCTGTAAGTTTGTTATGGCTTGTTCGCCTGTTCCCGGTATTGGAGGGCCAACTGGCGGAGGCTGTCCCAATCGCGCAGGGCGATCATCTTGGGGTTAATCAACGCGCCACCAACGCCGACAGCCACACAGCCCGCCTTGAGATACTGGGTCAGATTTTCTAGCGTCACACCACCCGTTGGGATAAGGCGAAGTTCCGGCATGGCGGCCAACACGCCCTTAAAATAGGCTGGCCCCAACGTATCGGCGGGAAACACTTTGACAAAATCGGCCCCGGCAGCCGCAGCAGTGGCAATTTCGGTAGGGGAAAACGCACCGCACACGCTGGTAATGTTGCGTCTTTGACATTCAGCTACCATCTCCAACTGCATAATCGGCGACACGAGAAACTGCGCCCCGGCATCCATCGCTTGGCGGGTATGATCTAGTGACCGCACCGACCCGATGCCGATAATGGCCTCGCCTGTGTCAAAAATCGGCATGGATTGGCGTAAGGCTGCGACGGCTTTGAGCGAATCCAGATTGGTGAGGGTGAACTCCAAAATTTTTACCCCCCCTTCCAACAAGGTCTCGGCAAGGGGCTGAAAATGAGCGAGATCATCCAGACGGATGACGGCAACGAGACGATTTTTCAGCACCCCATCTTTAATATTGACGGTCATAAGTCATTCCTTGATACAACCCATAGAGGTACATCGCGCCCAACGAACGGTCATGGAGGCCATAACCCATGATGCCCGTTTCGCCCCAAATCATGCGACCATGATCGGGCCGGATGGGGCCGGTAAAGCCAATATCCACCAGCGCCTGAATCACCGCTTCCATATTGACCGAGCCACATTCGGACGGGTGGGCCACTTCATAAAAATCATGATACCCCGTAACTTTGACATTGCGGGCATGGAAAAAGTTGATACGTCCGGCGAAAGCGCGAATCATGGCAGGCAGATTATTGTCGAGGGTCGCCCCTAATGAGCCAGTGCAGAACGTCAGGCCATGATAGGGACTTGCCACGACATCCAAAATGCGCTGGATGGTCGGTTGGTCACGCACGATACGCGGCAGACCCCAGATGGGCCAAGGGGGATCGTCGGGATGCAGGGCGAGATAGACCCCACTGGCCTCCGCGACGGGCACCACACATCGGAGGAAGTAGGCAAAATTTTCAAAAAGCTGATCTTCGGACACCTGTTGGTAACGGTCAATGAGGGCCTGCAATTGTTCGCCGGAGAACGCATTTGTCCACGCGACGCGCTTTTCAATGCCTTGACTGATGTCAAATGCCTCGATGTCGGCATTGACATAGGCACTACTGGCCGAGCCATCGGGATGAACGTAATGCAGATTACTGCGCATCCAATCGAAGCCCGGCATGAAGTTGTAACATAAGGTTGGGATGCCCACTTCCCCCATGTGCCGGATGCTCTGGCAGTAATTTTCGATATGCGCGTCCCGTTCCGGCAGGCCTAATTTGATCGCTTCGGAGATTGGGATACTTTCAATCACTTCTAGTTTAAGGCCGACTGCTTCAACTTTGGCTTGGAGGGCCTTTAGACGCTCAATGGGCCAGACTTCCCCCACCGGAATGCCATCCAACGCACTTACAATGCCTTTGATACAGGGTACTTGGGCGATGTAGTCCAAGCGCACCGGATCGGTATCGCCGAGCCACCGCATGGTCATTTTCATAAGGTATTCGTCTCTTGTTAAATCTGATTACACTATTAAATTCGATAACTTATCCCCATCCCAAACCCTTCCCCATCGCAATAGGGAAGGGCTTAAAATCAAATCTACTCACCTCCCTAACGGTTTGGGGAGGGGTTGGGGGTGGGGTTTTCTCATATGCCACTAAAGGCGCTCCAACCGCCATCTACCGGAATCACTACCCCGGTCACAAAGCGGGCTGCGTCGCTGACCAACCACAACAGCGTGCCCAACAAATCCTCCGGATCACCAAAGCGGCGCATGGGCGTATGGTCAATAATCTGCTGTCCACGTGGGGTCAGATTGCCCGTCTCGGCATCAATCAACAGGAAGCGATTTTGCTCGCCCAAAAAGAAACCGGGGGCAATCGCGTTGACCCGAATATCGGGGCTGTGTTCGCGTGCCATATAAACCGCCATCCACTGGGTAAAATTCTGGAGGGCCGCCTTTGCTGCGCTGTAGGCCACCACGCGCGTCAGAATTTGATAGACTGCCATTGAGGAGAAATTGATCATGACCCCTGTCGGCTGTTTTGCCATATAACGCCCAAACACCTGTGAGGCAAGGAGGGTGCTGGTGAAATTTAGATCAAACACCCAACGCAGGGCATCTTCCGGTAAATCAAAAAAGCTGCGTTCACCGGGGACGGCTGTCGCGCCGGGTTTGTTGCCCCCCGCCCCGTTCACCAAAATATCCAATTTGCCATAGGTGTCTAGGATGGTCTTGGCGGCGACTTCCAGCGAGTCTTTTTTCAAGACATCGGCACTCATGCCGAGGGCCTTGCCACCCTTCGCCTGAATCTGCTCGACCAGCGCATCAATTTTGGTCTGATTTTGGGCGAGTACCACAACGGACGCACCTGCATCGGCAAGGGCCACACACATCGGTGAGCAAAGTACGCCCGTACCCCCGGTGACAACGGCGACCTTGCCAGAAAGATCAACCTGCATAAACAAATTATCCCTTCAAAAAATCCTCGCGGATCGGGCTAAAGGTATCAATCAACCGCACCGTTGGCGTTAGGAGTTGGATGGTATGGGGCACATTCGACGGAATGGCGATCATATCCCCGGCCTTCAGTTGGTGGGGCGTATCCCCCACAAAGAATACTAGCTCACCCGACGCCACATAGGTAATTTGCTCATGGGGATGGCTGTGGGGAGGATCGGGTTGGGCGCTTGGGCCGTCCGAAAAATCCATGACCACCATCATCAGGTCATTGGTGTGGGTTAAATAGCGTGTGCGCCCCGGTTTAATGGTTTCGCGCACGGCTTCTGCCTGAAAAATTGCCGCCATTGTGCTGCTCCTCTTATGAAATGAACAACCCCATCCCAAAGGGCTTCAACGTGCCGCCCACTCCCATCCCTATGCTTGGGGAGGGGTCAGAGGCTTGTCCGGTATTGGTGGAAATGGCATGAATAAGCGCGATTGACACGGCGTCGGTGTCCATTTCGTAGGGACGCAACATGTTGCGTCCGTACTTAAAACCCCTTATCCATGCGGTTTCCTACCAATCACCCGAAATCGAATACCGGACAAGCCTTCAGGGGTGGGGCTAAATATTATTCGTTACCGTACCTCAACGGGCTAACCAACCGCCATCTACTGGAATAATCGCCCCATTCAAATAATCCGAGGCTGCCGATGCCAAGAATACGACTGCCCCCTGCAAATCGTTGGCTTCACCCCATCGCCCCGCCGGAATCCGCGCCAGAATCGAGGCATTGCGTGTTTCATCCGCTCGCAGGGCGGCGGTGTTATCGGTAGACATATAACCGGGGGCAATCGCGTTGACGTTGAGGCCCATCGACGCCCATTCGTTTGCCAAAGCGCGTGTAATGCCCATGATGCCGCTTTTCGACGCGGTATAGGATGGGACGAGAATGCCCCCTTGATAGGAGAGCATCGAAGCGATATTGATAATCTTGCCGTGCCCGTTGGGAACCATACGGCGGGCGGCGGCCTGCGAAAGGAAAAAGACCGCCTTCAAATTGATTTGCAGGACGGCATCCCAATCGTCCTCGCTAAATTCAAGGGCCGGGGCACGTTTGATAATCCCCGCGTTGTTGACCAAAATATCAATGCTGCCGAGTTCCTTGACAACGGTATTGACCACATCCGTCAAGCCGCTGACTGGGGTGCTGTAGAGATCGCAGGAGATGGTGGTAAATTTGCGTCCGGCTTTCTTGACCAGATCACAGGTCTCGTTGCAGTCGAGGGTGCGATCCAATACGGCGATATTGGCCCCCGCTTCGGCCAAGCCTACCGCCATCGCCTGCCCCAACCCACGACTTGCTCCGGTGACAAGGGCGACTTTGCCGTTTAGTCGAAATGAATCTAATATGCCCATTGAGGTGTCCCTTTTATAAAAAAATCTAGTGTCTATTGCATGGATAGACCTTACCCCAAACCCCTCTCCAATTAGAAAGAGAGGCCGGGAGGCTTGTCCGACATTCGATTTAGGACGATGCCCGGAACACCGCATGGATAAGTGGGTTTGAGTACGGACGCAACATGTTGCGTCCCTACGAAACCGATGTTCCGGCCAACCCAGCCCCGCATGTTGATGGGATTTCGATCAATCGGACAAGCCTCCGGGGGTGAGGTAAATCTCCCTACATCAAACTCCCCATCGGCACAACATCCATATCCGAGAAGGTTTGGTTTTCACCGGCCATTGCCCAGATAAAGGCATAATTGCCTGTGCCCATGCCCGCATGAACTGACCAACTGGGCGAGATAACAGCCTGCCGATTGCGAATCACCAGATGGCGCGTCTCATTTGGCTCACCCATCAGATGAAACACGATATTGTCGCCTTCGAGGTCGAAATAGAAATAGACCTCCATGCGGCGGGCGTGGGTGTGGGCGGGCATGGTGTTCCACATATTATTGGGTTCGAGCAGCGTGACACCCATCACCAACTGGCAACTTTGGATGCCTTCAGGGTGGATGAATTTATTGATAGTGCGCTCGTTCGAGTTGGCGATGCTGCCGAGATGGACGGGCTGGGCTTGGCTAATCGGCAGATGCACGGTTGGGTAGGTCATGTGGGCGGGCGTGCTGGCGATATAAAACAGCGCCCCCTCCCCCGCAAAACAGACCGATTTGGTACCCATGCCGATGTAGAGACAGTCGAGTTTTTCCAGCGAATACACCGTGCCATCGGCTGTGACGGTGCCGCGTCCGCCGACATTCACAATGCCAATTTCACGGCGCGCAAGGAAAAATTCCGCACCCAAATCTTTCGGGCTGGCGGTCAGTTCAATCGGTTGAGTGTTGGTTGGGCTGGCCCCGCCGATGATAATTCGGTCAATATGGCTGTAGGTCAGGGTCAGTTCGCCGGGTTTAAAAAGTTCAGGAATGAGAAATTCGGCCCGAAGCTGCTCGGTGGAAAAATTTTTCACCTTGTCGGGGTGCGATGGATAACGCATGTCCATGAGTGATGGCCTCCCTATAGCTCCAGCAAATACAATTGGACGCGCCCGCCTTCATCCGAGGCGAACAAAATGCGGCTGCCATCCCAATCCCATGTGGGGTGACAATGACTGCTTTGTGTATGCCACGAGGTTTTGTGTCCGCACAATTCAGTCAATTTCGGCTGTGTGCCAGAGATGTCAATCAGCACCAATTTGTCCACATCGTCGCCCACCAGCACGGTATTATCGGGGTTGGCGTGGTAGTGATTGCAGTAGAACGGCATATCAATCTTCTTGACCAGCTTGCCATGGCGATCCATTAAGCCGACAAACGGGATCATGGCGTTCTCATTGACGGCCACGTCTTTGACCACCGCCTGTGTCTTGTCGGAGGTAATCGTGCCATCGTGACCCGGCCCACGATTATCGAAGAAGACATAACCATCCTGCGTCCAGAACTCATGCCCAATCGAGTCGTCCTCGTTTTGGCGGAAACAGGGCCGCGCCTCGCGTGAGATGAAATCCAAGAACCAGATGCGTTGCTGTACCAGATTCCAAGGGCCTTCATGACAGAACATGCCCAGCGTGGGGTCGACGGGTGAAAATTGGAAGTGCCCAACCTGATGAGTGTCCTTAAACACATCAAATGACCCCGATCCGTCAATGTAGGCCAGTGTGATGCGCCCGTCCTTGATGGCATAAAAGCGTTCTTTGAACCCCGCATAATTGGCGCCGTGATAATGAATGGGGTCGCGGCTGTCTTCATTGCGGCAAAACGCGACATATTGGCGATTCGGGGCGATGGACGGCACACTCGCCATTTGATACGCACCAGTCTCTCTATATACGACGGTTGTCTCGCCTGTTTCGGTATTCAGCACCTTAACGTCACAATCGGTGGTATAGGCGATCAGGTGGCCTTCGGGGGTTTTGGTGACGGCGCTGGCGGAACGCACAATATCGTCGCTCAACTGCTCAATCACCCCGCTATCCAGATTCATGCGGAAGATGCTGAATTCTGGGTCTTCATGCGGGGCACGATTTTTGCCAGAGGCGCGGTCTGATTGGAAAATAATCTCGTTTTTGCCCTGTACAAACGAATTTTCCGTAAAGTACATATGCACATTATTGCCCGTTGTGGTCAGGCGCTTGATGGTGCGGCCTGTCAGCGCATCGGTAAACGTGCTCATTTCCGATTGCCATGTTCTCATAGACTATCCTTTTACGATTCGGGGGTAATGACCAGTGTAAAGGTCGTGCCCGTAATTAAAGTGCTAATGCGTTTCAAGACCCCGCGCCGTTCATTTTCGCGGCTCGCTTTTTCCAAATATTCGACCTGAAAATTCGCCCCGTCCGCACAGACGCTTATCGTGGATTTTTCACCGCGAATCAGCACGGTATCCGGTGTTTGCACCGAGACGTCATGCCATGTGACAAAGACTTCTTCAATCGGCAGGGGGTCGGCGGCGAAATCAAACTGATCTTGGATGATGGCGACGCCAGTTTGGGGGTCAAGCGAGACGGTGCGACGGGCAAGGGTCAGTTCCGGTAAATCATAGGCGGTGTGGAAATCCAATGTGACGAATTTCCAGCCCTTATCTTCGCCGTGTTCCAAAATCGTGCCATAGAAGCGGCGCGACCCGCCAAATTCACGCCCCGGTTGTTCCATGTGTCCGCCGATACGCGGGATATTGTGGCTATAGGCGTTGGTGAAAATATTGTCATAGCGCGTCTGGCGGAAATAGGCTTTGCTATATTTGCCACGTCCGGCGTCGGGGATCAGGCTTTCGCCCGCGATGTGATAGACAAAGCTACCCACGTCCACATGGCTGTGATGTCCATCGTTGTGCCCCACCGTCACCGCCAGCACAACCGATTTTTGGGCGACTTTGCCGACCATTTTGACCACGCCGACGGTTGGCAATACATAATCGCGCAGGGGGGGCGGGTCATATTCTTTGCCATCCCACCATACCAATTGGCGCAGCATAATCGGCAACTTGGCGACGGAATAGCTGTGTTCATCGGGTTTGGGCAGACTGCCGACCAGCGCCCGTAGTTCATGCACACCGGTGCGTTCGGCTAATTTTTGGGCGATGCCTGCCGCGATGTTGACCGTTTCCGGTGTATCGCCAAAATTGAGATATTGGGGCGGTTGCAGCGCCATGCCCACCGGATAATAGGCGATGTCTTTCATGCGCTCCGTCGCCAGCAAATCCAACTCGCCCGCCGTCAGTTCACGCAAAAGTTCGGCGACGGTGACATAAAACATCAGGCCATAATTCCAATAGCCCACGCCTTCGATGCTGCCGCCGTCAGCCTCAAACCCGGTAGCGATATAGGTCTCGAAGCCTTCCAAGACCAGCGCAAAGGCTTCGGCCAATGTTTGGGGGTCGTCCACCATGCGCAAAAAGGTCAGACCGACACTGCCATTCACCACGCCGTTCCAATTCAGCGCCCCTTTAAACCACCAGTGCTTGCGGGCATTCGCTAGATAGGGCTTAAAGATGTGGCGTTCGAGTTCCTGCTTGACGCGCTGAACCACTTCGGGCGTCAGGTCGTTTTTGAGCAAATAGGCCGTTTCCGCCACTACCGCGCCTGTTTCCGCCGCGAATAGATCAATGCTGTCCGGCTCACGAGTCAGGGAGGTGTGGGCACCCAGCGGCTCAGTACGCAGGATAGGTGGCTCAATATCCCAATAATTTGGCCCTTGCTCCTCATGTGCGGGCACAACCCACGAGGTTTCTTCGCAAATGGCCCACAGCAGATTTTCAATCGGGCGCAGCATGGATTGATCACCCATGATGTACTCGACAAGGGCACGGGTGAGCATGGCACGGCGCAGAAAATAGGGGTCTTGAAATTCGGGACGGCTGCCCGTGTGTTCAAATTCGCGGTACAGGTGATAGGTCAGCAGTGGAATATGGTGTACATCGGGAACCATCACCCGAATCACCTCCAACATGGGCGGGGTCATCGGAGCGGTACGGATTTGTTCACGCAAATCGCTCATCGGGGCAGGGTTGGAAAACCACTGCTTGAGTTGTTGGACAGACGGACGCATGATTAATGCACTCCTACCAGTGAGAGTTGATCGGCAAAATGACAGGCCACCCCATGCCCTTCGGGAGTCTCGCGCCATTCCGGGACTTCTTGTTTACAGATGTCTTTGGCATAACGACAGCGCGGATGGAAGGCACAGCCCGATGGCGGATTGGCCGGATTGGGCACATCGCCGGAAAGGAAAATGCGTTCGCGTTTGACATCCGGGTCAGTCGAAGGCACAGCCGAAAGCAGCGCCTCGGTATAGGGGTGACGCGGGTTTTGATACAATGCTTTCGATTCGGCGAGTTCAACAATCTTGCCCAGATACATCACAGCGACGCGGTTGCTGATGTGCTGCACCACCGAGAGGTCGTGGGCGATAAACAGATAGGCCATGTTCAACTGCGATTGCAAATCTTGGAGCAGATTGACCACTTGGGCTTGCACCGACACGTCCAACGCCGACACAGGTTCATCACACACGATGAGTTTGGGTTTAAGCGCTAAGGCCCGTGCAATGCCAATACGCTGACGTTGCCCCCCGCTGAAGGCATTGGGATAGCGGTTCATGTGTTCGGGGCGCAGACCCACTTTGCGCAGCAGGTCGGCGACCTCTTCTTTTAGCTGACGCGGACGCTTGCCCGTGTAGATGACCAGCGGCTCGGCGACAATATCCAAAACCGTCATACGCGGGTTGAGCGATGAAAAGGGGTCTTGGAAAATCATCTGGATTTCGTGGCGATATTGGCGCAAACTGTTGGAATCGAGCTTGGCGAAATCAATCATGTGCCCCTGACTGATGCCGTCTTTGTGATGCCGCGCATGGACGACCAATTTTTTGACGTTATAGGTCAAGTCTTCGTCTTCATGAAACAGGATTTCGCCTGTCGTCGGTTGATAGGCCCGCACCACACAGCGGCCTGCGGTGGTCTTGCCACAACCGGATTCACCCACTAGCCCCAACGTCTCGCCACGCTGGATTTTAAAATTGACACCATCCACCGCCCGGACGTGCCCCACGACTTGTCGGAGGACGCCCCGCCGGATGGGAAAATATTTGCTGAGATTATTCACTTCAATGAGATAATTGGTTTCCATCACACCCCCCTAACTATATAGTGTGCAGCGGACTTGATGACCGGGTTCGACTTCGACCAATGGCACACCCGCTGGGTCTTGACAGGCCGATGACTTGTTTTTGACCGGACAGCGATCAAAAAAGGCACAGCCTTTGGGCACATTAAAGGGGTCGGGAATCATGCCGGGGATGGGATGCAGCCGCGTGCGCTCTTGATTACCCATCGCGGGGACGGATTGCAGCAGACCGACGGTGTAGGGATGGGCGGGACGCTTTAGCAAGGTGGTACGCTCCGCTACCTCGACCACTTTACCCAGATACATCACCGCGATACGATCGGCCATCTCGTTGATGACTCCCAAGTTATGGGTAATCATCATAATGGCCGAGCTAAATTCGTTTTGCAGATCACGCATCAAGTCCAAAATTTGGGCTTGGATGGTCACGTCCAGCGCGGTGGTCGGTTCATCGGCAATCAACAGGGAGGGGTTGCAAGAAAGCGCCATTGCAATCATGGCCCGCTGACGCATCCCCCCTGAATATTGATGCGGAAAGGAGCGCACAAATTGACGCGGGTTGGCGATGCGGACGGCCTGCAACATCTCAATGGCTTTTTCTTCGGCCTCACGCTTGCCGACCTTTTGATGCAGCATAATGGCCTCCATAATCTGGTTGCCGATGGTGTGCATGGGGGAAAGCGAGGTCATCGGCTCTTGGAAAATCATGGCGATTTCGTTGCCACGTATCGAGCGAATTTCCGAGCCGTTGGGGTCGAGGGTCGTCATATTGACTTCCTGCCCATCGCGGCGGCGAAACCACACCTCACCACTAGAAATTTTGGCGACACGGCGGGGGAGGAGACGCATAACGCTGTGGGCGGTGACACTTTTGCCGCAGCCGGATTCGCCCACAACGCCCAATGTTTCGCCATTACGGATGGAGAGTGTTACCCCATCCACGCCGCGCACCGTGCCATCAAGGGTATGAAAATGGACTTCTAAGTCCTGAATTTCTAAGCAGTTTTCGGGATTCATGGCACACCTTACACCGTATAGGGGTCAGCCGCGTCGCGTAGGCCATCGCCCAAAAAGCTAAACGCAACGGTGACAATCACAATCACGAAGGCGGGTGAAAACACCCAAGGATAGAGCGCCAACGATTGCAGGTTTTGCACCTCATTGAGCAGCACACCCCAACTCGTGGTCGGTGGTCGCAGGCCCAAGCCCAGATAACTGAGGGCGGTTTCGGCCAAAATCATGCTGGGCAGGGACAGCGTGGCGACCACGATAATCTGCCCAATTGTCGCTGGTACGAGATGCTTAAAGATGATGCGGGAATCGCTTGCCCCGGCCAGCCGCGCCGCCATGATGTAATCACTTTCACGTAAGGAGAGCACCACCCCACGCAGTTGCCGCGCCAGCCACGTCCACCCAATCAGCGAGAGAATGAGGGTGATAGCAAAATAGGTCTGAATTTGTGACCAATCTTTGGGCACGGCGGCGGAAAGCGCCATCCATAGGGGAATAGACGGAAAGGCCCGGACGACCTCAATCAGACGTTGAATGATCTCGTCTACCAAACCGCCATAATAGCCGGAGACAATGCCCAAGACCGTCCCCAACACCAGACTCATGATGACCCCGACGAGACCGATGGTGAGCGAAATTTGTCCCCCGATCAAAATACGGGTGAACATATCGCGCCCCTGTCGGTCTGTGCCTAAGATGGCGACGACCCCGCCCGGTGCTTGGAATAAATGCACATCCGTTTTAAACAGCCCCATTAATTTATAGGGTTCGCCCTTTGCAAAAAATTCGAGATAGATTTTTTTATCGGTGCGGGTAAAGACGCGCCGCAAATTTTCATCGTAGCTACTTTCAACCTCATAGACATGGGGTCGAAGCGTCCCCTCGTCAAAAAAGTAGACGGGTTGCGGGGGCAGATAGGTTTGTTTGGGAAAGCGGGTTTGTAGGGTATAAGGGGCGACAAAATTGGCAAACAAGGCCAGCAAATAATAGATGAGCACAATCACCCCACCCAGCATCGCAAATCGGTTGCGGCGGAAACGTCGCCAAATCATTGTCCACTGTGAGGCGGCATACCGCGCTTCTTTTTCAGAAAGCCCCTGATATTCAGCGCCTTCTTGCATCGCCTCTTCATATAAACCGCGCAGTTCGCCGGATTTTTGTTCAAGTTGAATACTTCCAACGGCCATAATCGTAATACTCCTCATCCGTGTTAGTTATAGGCAATGCGCGGGTCAACCCAAGCCAACACGAGGTCAGCGATCAGGTTGGCAATCAGCAGCATCAAAGACATCAGCATCAAAAATGTACCGGCTACAAAGGGGTCTTGGCTGCGCAGCGAACGCAGGAACAATGGCCCAGTCGTCGGGACGGACAACACCTGCCCAATCAGGATGGAGGAGGAGATAATTTTCGGAATTTCGAGGGCCACCACGCTGATGACCGGGTTCAGGGCCGAACGCACCACATATTTATTGATGACAACTTTCTCTTTGAGTCCTTTGGCGCGGGCGGTGGTGACATATTGTTGGTTGAGTGTATCCAGCATCCCGCTCCGCATAATACGAACCAACTGGGCGGTACTGGCGAGGGCCAAGATAATAGCCGCTGGGATGAGGTGCATAATATAGTCCAACGTTTTGTCAAAGCTGGCGGGGGCGTTGGCATATTCAATGGATTGATCGCCAAGCACTTCCAGATCGAGAACAATCCCACCGACATATAACCAGATGAGCGCCAGCAAAAAACCCGGTATGGACAAGCCCAGATAGGCCAATGCCGAAAGCAGAGTATCGCCAATCGAATATTGATGCGTGGCGGAATAGATGCCAATCGGGATCGCCATCACGATCATAATGAGAATCGAGATGCCCCCCAACAGCAGGGTATAACTCACACGGCTGTCAATCAGGGGCCAGACATCCTCTGACCATTCATACGAATAGCCAAAGTCACCTTTCGGAAAACCCGTGACCCATTTGTAATATTGCGTCAGGAAGGGTTTATCTAGACCATAGCGTGCTCGCAGCAGGTCAGCCTGATCATCGGACATCCCTCCACCACTTGTACCCTGTACCGCTTGCAAGGTGGTGAAGTAATCACCTTTGGGTAGTTGAATGATGCCAAAGGAGATGAAGGAGATGATAAACATCATCGGGATCATTCCTATCAGGCGGCGAATGATATAGGCAATCACTTTTTATTCTCCGTCAAAAAACTTAAAGGCTTCTAAGGGGAGGTGGGGAGGGTATCCCCACCCTCTAACTTAAAGTGATCTGTTATTCTCCGCCATCAGAGAAATAGAAGTGTTCGGGATTCATCGTACCGGGGGTCATGATAATCCAGTCGGCGGTGTGATTTTCCGCAACGTTCATGAAGTTGTTCTTCACAACGACAGGATTGGGCACCAGACCCACTGTACCGAGCGTCCACAGATTTTCGGTGGACATCCGAACCAGTTCCTTGCCAATTTCAATCTGACGGGCTGGATCAGTCGTCAGCTTGTATTCGTCATAGAGGGCCATCGCCGCCTTGAACTCGTCGGTGGGTTCCAGACCTTCAGCGCCGCCCGTCTTGTACCACGTACCATAGGCCGGGGCCATCCAAGAGCGCTCGTCAAAGGGGAAAATGTAGATGGGGTCAACCATCGGCAGCAAGCCACGATCGGTTGTCCATGTGGCAACCATGACTTCATTGGCACCAGCACGCGGCCAGAACACGTCACGGGTCGAGGTTTGTACTTGGGTCTCGATACCAACGGTGTTCCACCATTCAGCAATGAGTTCCAACGAGTCTTGGATACCAGAGGATGTATTGGAAGTTTCAATCAAGATGAGGATGTCCGAGCCATCCGCGAAATTATAGAAGCCGTCATCACCTTTTTGCAGGCCGATTTCGTCTAGTAAGGAGGTCGCCAGATCAACATCATATTCACCGTTTACATTTTCCAGTTCGGGGATGTAGTACGGGGAATCGGGCACAACCGTAATGGTACGCGGCACACCTTGACCCAAGAAGGCGATTTCGTTGATAGCTTCACGGTCAATTGCGTGTGACATGGCTTTACGGAAGCGCAGGTCTTGGAACAACGTGCGATATTTGTCATCGGGATAGCTCTGGTTGAACCACAGGGTTGCGGAGGAGGCTTGGGCCTGCGGCCACAACAGCATGTGATAGTTGCCTTCTTCGGCATTGTCCATATAGACCGGAAATTGGGCGAGGTCAATGGCACGGGCCTGCATATCGAGGTCGCCCGCGATACCCATTGCATTTACGCCGTCCACGCCTTCAACCAAGTGTAGATACACATAGTCAATGTAGGGCAGTTGGTTGCCTTCTTCGTCCACTTTCCAGTAGTAGGGGTTACGTTCAGCAACCACGAGGGTTGTACCGGCTTCGTATTCCGTAATCTTCCACGCCGTCATCACCGGGCGATCTACGTTATAGTCGAAGGCTTTTTCTTCAAACTGTTCGTAGGTGGCGTCGCTGTTATATTTGGGATGGAATTGTTCCAGATAGTGACGCGGGGCAAAGAAACCAAAGCGCTCAAAACCCAGCGGCCATTGATTGCCATGGAAGGCCAAACCGACGGTCTCGGCCAACCCATTGGGGGCAGCGAAGTGTAGGGTGATAGTGTCATCATCCACTCGTTCAAGCGTCATTGGCTCGCCACCAATCATCCACTCACCATGTACGGCAGCGGTGATATTAGGGTCGTTTTCGATGTCTTCCCACCAGAAGATCACATCATCCACCGTGAACGGCACACCGTCTGACCACTTTAGGCCGGGGCGGAAGTTCAGGGTCAGGGATTTGCCCTCATCGCCAAATTCCCAGCTTTCAGCCAGATTTTCTTGCACGGCATCCGAGGGGTTACGCGGCCAACGCAGCACGGGGTCATAGGTGATACGACCAAAGCAGTGGAAGTCATCCACGCCGCGCCATGCACGATGCCATGTCCCGCCATAGACACCAATCGTATCCCCTTCAGCCAGTGGAACGACGAGTGGGTTAGCGGGGAGGCGTTCTTCAACAGGGGGGAGTTCACCAGCCGCAACTTTTTCGGCCAGCATTGGGGCTTCTTTATAGGCGGTGCCATCTTGGGCCGCCGTTTGGCGGGGTAGTGCAACAAAAGCAGAAGCAATTAAAACACATACAATTACAAAAGGCAGAATTCGCTTGTACATCATCCCTCCTAAAATATTGCTTGAAAAATTGGAACAGAACGGCTTTTTGATGTCGTGTTGCTCCTTTCTCTCGATATTATTTTGGGGTCGAGTTAGCGCTAACTCTAGTAAAGCGACCAAAACTCGACTTATTGAGTTAGCGTTAACCCTGAAAACATTCAAAGAATAGTTGGCAAAGGTTAGCGTTAACTCATATAATATAAAATGGTTTTTGGATTTTGTCAAATTTTGTGTTTTTCGACTATTGACAATTGGTATAGGTATGACTCGCAAACCACAAAGAGCAACTCTGGCCGACGTAGCACGCGAAGCTGGCGTCTCTATGATGACCGTCTCACGAGTAATTCATGGGACGGGCCGGATTAGTGATGAGACCCGCCAGCACGTCCGCGAGATTATAGAGAAGTTGGAATATCGCCCCAACCGCGCTGCCCGCACCCTCGTCACCAAACGCACCTACATGATCGGCTTTGTCGCCCCCGACATCACCAATCCCTATTTCACCGAAATCCTTCAAGGGGTGGAGGAATTTTTTTGGCGCGAAGGCTACAATGTGATGCTGGCGAATAGCAACGAAAACCCCGAACGCGAAAAGGCCATCCTTGACCAACTGGAATCCACGATGGTGGACGGCATTATCGTGTGTTCGTCTCGCCTATCCGATGATGAACTCATCCCCCTCATCGAGAAACACTCGGCGATTGTGGTGGTCAATCGCAATTTGCCCCATCATTTGGGCAGCGTGGTCACAACCCTCCATCCACGCGGGTATCGGGCGGTGCTGGCCGCCAAATATCTCTATGAAACAGGCCGGCGGCGGATTGGGTATGTCAATCTGGTGCGCAGTATTTCTAGCGTGAATCTCGATATGTTTATGCAGGAACTCCAAGCCCTGCACATTCCGGTAAATCCCAGCTGGTACGCCACCTGCAAACCCACATGGCAGGCGGGCTATGAGACGGGCAAGGTATTGCTGGCCGAACACCCGGAACTGGATGCAGTCATCGCCGGGAATGACCTTGTGGCGCTAGGTGTCATGCGGGCTGCTGTCGAACAAGGCCTTCGTATCCCGCAGGATTTGGCCCTTATCGGCGGTGATGACATTTTGATGGCAAGCCAAGTCACCCCACCCCTGACCACCTTTCGGAGCGATAAGTACCACATTGGGACGATGGCAGCGGAACTGCTGCTCCGACGGGTTGAAGGAGATTTAACCTATTATGAGCATCACTATGATGATGTCCTCATTATTCGAGAGAGCACCTAAAAATGAAAGTAAAAATTGAAGAACGTTATTTAAATTCCCCGTTAGCCTATGAGTTGTATCAGGCCATTGCCCACTTGCCGCTCATTTGTCCACATGGGCATGTGGATCCGCGCTTGTTTGCCGAGGCCGATTATCAGTTTGGCACCCCCGTTGATTTATTGATTATCCCTGACCACTATATTTTTCGGATGCTCTATTCACAAGGTATCGCATTGGAATCGCTCGGTATTCCGCGCCGTGATGGTGCTCTTGTTGAGACTGACCATCGGCGTATTTGGCAGATTTTCGCCGACCATTTTTATCTGTTTCGGGGCACACCGACGGGCATCTGGATCAAGGATGAACTGGAGCAGATGTTTGGTATCCCCGAAAAATTGACCAGCCGCACGGCCCAAGCCATTTATGATGCCATCGCCGACAGACTGGCCCAACCTGAATTTGTCCCGCGCCGACTATTTGAGCGCTTTAAGATCGAAACACTAGCCACCACCGACCCCGCCACCGACCCCTTGACCTATCACACCAAAATACATGCCTCCGGCTGGTCGGCCACTATCATCCCCACCTTTCGCCCGGATGGGGTGGTCAATCTGGACAGCCCCAACTGGCTAGACAGCATTCACCAACTCAGTCATGTGAGTGGAATCGAGGTTGGCAGTTATGCCAGTTTTATCACGGCTCTCGAAAACCGCCGCGCTTTCTTTAAACAGATGGGGGCAGTTGCCACCGATCATGCCGCATTGACGGCCCATACCGAACACCTAACCTCCGCCACCGCCGAGGCCATTTTTGCGCGTGCCCTTAGCGGCCATCTCCATGCGGATGATGCCCGTCGTTTCACCGGACACATGCTGATTGAGATGGCGCGGATGAGCGTCGAAGATGGCTTGGTCATGCAGTTGCACATTGGGGCGTTCCGCAATCATAACCCGCAAATTTTTGAGCATTTCGGACGGGATATGGGGGCGGATATTCCCATCCAGACCGAATTTACCCGTGCGCTGAAACCCCTCCTCGATTGTTATGGCAGTGACCCACGCCTGACCCTGATTCTGTTTACGCTGGATGAAACGACCTACAGCCGCGAACTTGCCCCGCTGGCAGGTCACTACCCCGCCCTGCGCCTCGGCCCGCCGTGGTGGTTCTTTGACAGCTTCAACGGCATGGCCCGCTATTTCGATCAGGTGATTGAGACCGCCGGACTGTATAACACCGCCGGGTTTAACGACGACACCCGCGCATTCCCATCCATCCCTGCACGGCATGATGTGTGGCGACGGGCCAGCGCGAATTGGGTGGCCGATCTGGTGACGCGGCGGATTGTGGATGAAGAGGACGCGGGGGAGATGATGCACGATTTAGCGTATGGCTTGGCGAAACGGGCCTACCGAATGCAAGTGGGAGAGAAAGCATGAACCTTCAGCAGATTCAGCAGGCAGACACAACATATACCCTCGTTCGCACGCAGCAAGGCAAACATCTGGTCGTCAGCGGGGATACACAGGGTTTTGAAGGTATGGCGGGGGATGCTGGGTTGGTTTGTCCCCTCAATGCCCACAACG
This sequence comes from Chloroflexota bacterium, assembly GCA_013112715.1. Classification (GTDB taxonomy): domain Bacteria; phylum Chloroflexota; class Anaerolineae; order Aggregatilineales; family J027; genus CFX10. The sequence goes on along the minus strand of JABFGB010000012.1, from coordinate 102,875 downwards.
CCGCCGAAATCCGCCAGCGCCTATCATGGCTCAAGCCACAACCGCTGGGATTAGCCACCTCCGCCGGATTCGGAGATCGTCTCGGCATCGCCACGCCCGGTCATGCACAGGCCGTTTATGGAACCGGGATTGCGCCGATTTTTGCCCAACAGTCTGTCCGCGAAAACACCCGCACCGGACGCAGCCCGCAGCAGGTGATGGATGATGCCATGTGGGGGGTCTTGGAAAGCAATTGGCAGACGGCATGGGGCGCGGATGCCGATCACCAAAAAACGACTGCCGATCTTGACCAGTTCATCGCGGCGGGCTATACCTTTTTTACGATTGACCCCGGCGATTTTGTAGATAACGACGCCGAGACCGATGATTTGGAAACCCTGCGTCAAAAAGTGCAGCAGCTGGAATGGAGTGTTTTATCCAGTGACCCCAAGCGCCTATTGGAAGATTATCTGAGAGATTGGCCGACACTCCATCTGCATTTGGATGAATACACCCTGCTCAAAGCCGCCGCGAAATATGGCAAGGCCGTCGTCCACATGGTCAATATGGCGCGTTATTTGCTGACCCGCCTTGCCGCTTTCGATCTGGAGATGTCGGTAGATGAGACCGACATCCCGACCTCGTTTGCCGAGCATTTTTATATCGTGAGCGAACTCAAACGCCTGCAAATTCCGGTGGTCAGCATCGCCCCGCGTTTTGTGGGTCGCTTTGAAAAAGGCGTGGATTATATCGGCGACCTTGCCGAACTAGATCGTAATATCGCCGGACATGCCGCCATTCAGAACTTTTTTGGCCGGACATATAAACTGAGTCTACACAGCGGGTCGGATAAATTTTCGGTTTATCCCATCGCCATGCGCCACACCAAAGGCTTGGTGCATCTCAAAACCGCTGGCACCAGCTATCTGGAGGCCCTGCGCATCTTGGCCGCCAAACAACCCAAGCTGTTCCGCGAGATGCTCAATTTCTGTGTAGCCCGCTACGAAACCGACCGCAAGACCTATCATGTCTCGGCGGAATTGGAGCGGATGCCCAAAAATGTACCCGACGACGAACTGCCCGACCTGCTCGATCATTTTGATGCGCGGCAGGTTTTGCATGTCACGTTTGGCTCAATTCTGAACACCTATGGGGCGGTGCTGCACAGCACGTTGCGGCAATATGAAACCGACTATCATGCGGGGCTGAAGTGCCACTTTGATAGACATTTGCAACCTTTTAGCACCCAAAAATCATAGCAGAGGGCACGATGACACTCGATATTTTGACGATGGGTGAAATCATGCTGCGTTTCACCCCGCCCCTGCCGCAAGTGTTGGAGCAAGCGCCTTATTTTGAAGTCCGGCCTGCGGGAGCAGAATCGAATGTGGCGATTGCCGCCGCTCGGATGGGTCTCAAAACAGGCTGGATTTCGCGCCTGCCCGATCATTCATTGGGACGACGCGCCGCCGCCTCAGTGCAGCAGCATGGCGTGGATACCAGTGGGGTCGTGTGGGCACCGACGGGCCGCTTGGGGTCGTATTATCTCGATTATGGCGTGCCTCCCCGCCCCCCACAGGTGATTTATGATCGGGCTGGCTCGACCTTTACCGAAATGACCATTGGCGAGGTGGACTGGGACTATTTCTGTTCCACCCGTCTGTTTCATGTGTCGGGCATTACGCTGGCTCTCAGCGAAAGCCTGCGCGAGGTGGTGCGCCATGCCATTCATTTGACCCGACAATCTGGCATATTGATGGCACTGGATGTCAATTATCGCGCCAAATTGTGGTCAAGCGACACGGCCTATCAGACCATTCGCCCGCTGTTGTCGCAGGCGGATATTTTAAAAATGGGCCTCGACGAAGCACATCACGTCCTCCACATGAGCGGAGACGCCGCCACAATTGCCCAAAACCTCCATGACGAATTCGGCTGTCGGGTGGTCGTTATCACCAACGAAAGCCAGCCCGTCGTGGCTTTTGATGGTCAACTGCACACCCAAGCCACCCAGCCCGTTCAGGTCGTGGATTCAATCGGGGCGGGGGATGCGTTTATGGGTGGGTTTTTGTGCGGTTATCTGGAGCAGGGGGTGACGTGGGGATTGCAAATGGGCAGTGTCTTAGCCGCGCTTAAATTGACCTATCAAGGCGACGTGGTGTGGTGTACCCGCGACCAAGTGATGAGCCTCATTGAGGTACGGCAGTCGGCTTTTCGGTAATCTTTTTCGGCGTCATCTCGACAGAGTTTTTCCTCCCTCTAAAAAATCTCTCCTCATTGTGTGCCTGATGTCAAATGCGCCTAAAAAGCAGGTGGGGCCTGTGGCTCCACCCTACGAAAATGCACACGATTGGCATGGGTCGGTGATTCACCTATCCTCTTCAAAGACCCACTCAGACATGGGGCAAAGCCACCGTGCTGAATCTAGGCAGTCATCTGCGTCAGTCCCCTCGCGTGCGACTGCTCAAACACATCCCCTTGCCCCTTTCTCTCCGATTGTTCAATTTTTCTCCATGTGACTTAAGTCACAGTGCGTCAATCAGACCTTTGGCAAGATGTAAGCATGGCATTTGAAAATTGAATCTTGCACAAGGAGTGTTTATGAGCAAGTTGCGAACGTTTCTGATTATCGTGTTGGTCGCCGCGATTGGTATCTCAGTCGGGCGCACCTTTACCACCAAAACCAACGTCAAGGCGCAGGGACCGGGTTGGCAAGAAATTGCCGAAGCACGCGGCCTGACCGAAGATGACCTACGGGCGGCGGCCATGACCTATACCCCAAGCGGCGTGATGGATGAATACGTCATGTTTGCGTCGGGCGGTCACAGCGGACAGGTTTTTGCTATCGGAATTCCATCCATGCGCCTGCTGCGTACCATTGGTGTGTTCACCCCCGAACCGTGGCAGGGGTATGGCTATGGCGCGGGCAATGAAGTGCTCGATCAAGGCAATATTGACGGTCAAGAAATTCGTTGGGGCGATTCGCACCACCCGTCGCTCAGTGAAACCAATGGCGAATATGATGGCGAGTATTTGTTCATTGGGGATAAAGCCAATGGGCGCGTGGCAGTGATTGACCTGCGCGACTTCGAGACCAAACAAATTGTCACCAACCCCATCTATCTCAACGATCACGGCGGTACGTTTGTGACCCCCAACACCGAATACATTGTTGAAGGTGGTCAATATGCCCATCCGCTGGGTGGCGAATATGCCCCAATCGGCGATTACCAAAGCAGCTATCGTGGGATGATTACGTTCTGGAAATTTGACCGTGCTACGGGGCGCATTGATGAAAGTGCCTCATTTGCGATGGAACTGCCTCCCTATTGGCAAGACCTGTGCGACGCGGGTAAAGGTGTTTCCGAAGGTTGGGTCTTCTGCAACTCCATCAATACCGAAATGGCGACAGGTGGTATTGAATCTGGCAATCCCCCGTTTGAAGCAGGCGTCAGCCAGAATACCCACGACTATCTACATGCCATTAACCTAAAGGCAGCCGAGGCCGTTGCCCAAGCGGGAAATACAGTGGACATCAACGGGATGCGCGTCATTCCGCTCGAAACGGTCAACGAAAATGGCCTGCTCTACTTTGTCCCCGAACCCCGCAGCCCACACGGTGTAGACATTGCCCCGCATGGTGATTTTATGGTGGTGGCGGGCAAACTTGACCCCCACGTCAGCGTCTATAGCTTTGCCAAATTGCAGGCAGCAATTGCAGCAGGCACCAGCGAAACCGACCCCTATGGTGTGCCGATTCTGCCATTGGAATCCGTGCTGGAGACACAGGTCGAACTAGGACTTGGGCCACTCCACACCCAATTTGACAATCAGGGTTATGCCTATACCAGCTTGTTCCTCGATTCAGCCGTTGCACGGTGGAGTCTCGGCGCGGAAGGTTATCGTCCACAGGATGGCTGGGCGCTGCAAGGCCGTATCCCAGTTCAATATAACGTCGGTCATATCGCTGCCGCTGAAGGGGACACCGTTTCACCCGACGGCACGTATCTGGTTGCCCTCAACAAGTGGTCAATTGATCGTTTCCTCTCGACTGGCCCGCTGCTGCCCCAAAATCTGCAACTGGTAGATATTTCGCAATCCGGTGAGACCATGCAAGTGTTGTATGACTTGCCACTGACGGCTGGCGAACCCCACTATGCCCAAATCATGAAGGCCGACAAGCTCAAGGCGTGGGATGTCTATCCTGAAGTAGGTTGGAATCCGCTGACGCAATCCGTAGACCCCAACTCGGTAAAACAAGGCGAAGAGGGTGTTGAACGGGATGGTAATGTTGTCCATGTGCGCATGACCGCCGTCCGCAGCCACTTTACGCCGGAACACGTCGAAATTCAACAGGGCGATCATGTCGTTTGGACGATCACCAATGTTGAGCGTGCCCGCGATGCCACACACGGCTTCTCGATTCCTTTCTATAACATCAACCTGAGTATTGAACCCGGTGAAACCGTCACCTTTGAGTTTGACGCCGTTCGTCCCGGGGTCTTTACATGGTACTGCACTGAGTTCTGCTCGGCGCTGCACCTCGAAATGATGGGGTATTTCAACGTCCAACCCTAGTTGGTTGAAAGGTGTGGGAGGGGGCGCGAACCCTCCCATATCTCTACCCCCCAAGTAATGTCTTGTTTTATGGAGAATAAACCATGACCACCATGACACACTCTTTAAATCCTTCAACCACCAACACTAGGGCCATCTGGCAAAAAGTCTTACGGGCCGTTCCATCAGTCCTGCTGATTGTGGCGGCGATTTTGATCCTGCAATCCATGTCGAAACCTTATTGGAATATGCACTTGGATGCAGTGCAATATGAATATCGCGGCGGTCTCGATATTTTGGTCTATGTAGACCGAATGGCCGGACGCGACCCTGAATTTGACGAACTGCGCGAACTCAATTCGCTTAATCACTACATTGGGATGCGGAAGCTGGACGATGCCGCCGAATTTGAACGTTCGATTGCCGAAATCAGCGTCTATGCCTTTGCGGTGCTGCTGACCCTGACAGCGGTTGGGCAATTTATTCAATGGCGTGGGCGGAAATTCGTCTGGTTGTTGGTATTGCCGCCCCTATCCTTCCCCTTTGTTTTTCTGGGTGATCTCTATTACTGGCTGCGCGATAGTGGGCAGAATCTTGACCGGAATGCTCCATTCTCCAGTTCGATTCACCCCTTTACCCCGCCGATCTGGGGCGAGGGCAAGGTGGGTCAATTTGAAACCATCGCCAGCTTGGACACAGGTTGGTACATGGTTTTTGCCGCCAGCGTGTGCATCGTTGTGGCGCTGGTGTGGGCATTGATTGTGGCTCGGCGGGGGCGTTCTGCGGTGACAACTCCCCCAACGCCTGAAGGAGCTAAGTAAAATGTCCCGCTGGATAATCGTCGGGATATGCCTGTTCATGGCCCTCACGATGTCTCCGGCGTCGGCGCAGGGTGGCAACCATCAACGGCTGATTGTCGCACCCGACGGCCCATTTGTGACCATTGAGGCCGCGTTGGAGGCCGCCGAGACAGGTGACGTAATCGAGGTGCATAGTGGGGTGTATGCCGCGCCAGTCATCATCGAAAAAAGCGTCACCCTGATCGGCGTTGGGCAACCCGTCATTGATGGTCAAGGCGAAGGCAGTCTGGTGTATATACGCGCCACCGATGTCACCCTACAAGGTTTTGAGCTACGCAACAGCGGCAGTGTCCAACATCACCAAGACGCGGGTATCGTGGTTGAGGCACAGCGGGCGACCCTGTTGGAAAATCACATGAGCGATGTCTTATACGGGGTACTTTTTAACAATGCCGCTGGCAGTGTGGCCCAACAAAACACGATTCGGGGTAAGGGTGAAGACATCGGCCTACGGGGTGATGGATTTTATATCTGGTACAGCAACGACATCAGCCTCGTAGACAACACCGTCGTCCACAGCCGCGACACCCTTGTGTCGTACTCCAATGGCCTGACCATCCGGGGTAATCATTTTGAAGACAACCGCTACGGCCTGCACTTCATGTACAACAATGGGGCAGTGGTCGAGGACAATACGTTTGTCAACAACTCGGTAGGCGCGTTTTTGATGTCCTCGCATGACGCGACGCTGCAAAACAACATCTTCGCCTATAACCGGGGATCAAGCGGCTACGGCTTGGCCCTTAAAGATATGGACAACGTGACCGCCACCGATAATTTTTTTGTGGGCAATGTCGCGGGGGTCTATCTCGATAACTCGCCCTCGCTGGTGGATGTCTATAACACCTTTCGGGGCAATACTTTTGTGTATAACGATGAAGGCGTGGCCTCGCTGCCATCGGTCTCTCGCAATATCTTCACCGAAAACAGCTTTTTGGAAAACACCGAACAGGTCAGTATGCGGGGGCGCGAAATCCTCAGCCGCAATCAGTGGTCATTCGAGGGGCGCGGCAATTATTGGAGCGATTATACGGGCTATGACCGCAATGGCGATGGTGTAGGTGAAACCACCTATCAAGCCGATCAGGTCTTTGAAAATCTGGTAGACGAATACCCGGTCATCCAGCTTTTTGCGTATGGCCCAGTGGTACAGGCGATTGAATTTAGCGGGGCGGCTTTTCCGGTGCTGCGTCCCCAACCGCGGTTGGTGGATGATGCCCCGTTGATGAATTATCGCTTTCCGCCCTATCTCGAAAAACAGTCTAGCACAATGGCGTGGTCAACGTTGGGGGTTTCATTGGGTCTGCTTGGTCTTGCTATGTTGCCCCTGCTGATGGTTGTCAAGAGGCCCGTCACCAAAAAAACAGCACAGGCGAAGTCATCACCTGTTGCCACTCCATCCATTGCACCAGACCAACAGGAGTCTGTTCCTATGATTACCGCCGTGCATCTCAGCAAACATTATGGCAAACATCGCATTTTGAACGACGTCTCGTTTTCCATTCAACCCGGCGAGGCAGTGGCCTTGTGGGGTACGAATGGCGCTGGCAAAACCACGACCCTGCGCTGCCTGTTGGGGACGATCAATTTTCAAGGGCGGTTAATGGTCAACGGCTTGGATGTCAAACGTGAGGGCAAGCGGGTGCGGGCCAGCATTGGCTATGTTCCCCAAGAAACCGCCTTTTATGATATGACTGTCGCCCAGACCATGCAGTTTTATGCCAAATTGAAAAAAGTCGCCGTGACCGACATCGCTCCCATTTTGGAACGGGTGGGTTTGGCGGCGCAGGTGCAAAAACCTGTCAAAAATCTGTCGGGCGGGATGAAACAACGCTTGGCATTAGCGGTGAGCCTATTGGGTAATCCCCCCCTGCTCCTCTTTGATGAACCCACCGCCAATCTCGATACCCAGTCTCGACAGGAATTTTTGCAGCTTGTCCATAGATTAAATCACGATGGCAAAACCATTTTATTTTCGACCCATCGCCCCGACGAAGTGCTGTCGCTTGCCACTCGTGTTTTGGGGTTGCGCGACGGGCAGGTGATTTTGGATGGTTCACCAGATGCCTTATTACAGGAGATCGGCCTCTCTCAATGGCTGCGGATGTGGATTCCGCCGCATCACTGGCAGGCCGCGATTGCCCTCCTCAGCACGAGCGGTTTTCGCACCGCCCCTAATGGGCATTCACTGTTTGTGCAGGTCGGCAGTCAACCCAAGATTTCGGCGCTGCGCCTCTTAGAAACCGCCCAAATCCCGGTGGAGGATTTTGATGTCGTGGATAGCAGTTTTGTGCCGGAGGTGCAATCGTGATGAATTTCAACGCGGTCTGGTTGATTGCTCAAAAAGAACTGCGCGACGCGCTACGTAATCGCTGGTTCTTGCTGTATACCGTGATTTTTGGCGGGTTGGTACTGGCGCTTTCGATGCTCAGTCGGCCCGATGTCGAATTTACCCAACTGGCGGAATATAACCGCACGGTGACGGGCTTGGTCAATCTGGTGCTGCTGTTTGTGCCCTTGATGGCACTGACGTTTGGGGCATCTAGCATTTCCGGTGAACGCGAAACAGGGGCATTGAAATACCTATTGGCCCAACCCGTTGACCGAGGTGAAGTGCTGTTTGGCAAGTTTTTGGGATTGGCCTCAGCCCAACTGAGTACCCTGTTGCTCGGCTTTGGGGTGGCGGGGGTCATTCTTTCGACACGCGGCGGCGGTGATGGCCTCTCCGGTTATGTGGTGATGACGGGTATGGCATGTTTGCTTAGTCTCGCCATGTTGAGTGTCGGTTTCCTCATCTCCGCGCTGGCTCATAAAACCTCGACGGCTCTCGGTGCGGCGCTGTTTCTGTGGTTGCTGCTGGTGTTCATTGGCGATCTGGGTTTGATTGGGGCGGCAATTGTCACCCAAATGCCCACCCAGACCACCCTGCTGCTGGCGATGATTAACCCACTGCAACTGTTTAAGATGGCCTCGATCTTCAGCGCCCTCAGTTCGTTGGAGGTCTTAGGGCCTGCCGGACTGTATGCCTCAGATACGTTCGGGGGGATGTTTATGCCCCTCATGTTGGCGGGACTGGTGCTGTGGATTTTGCTGCCGCTTGGCCTAGCCCAATTCGCCTTTGCACGACAAGGAGACGGCGCATGAACACGCGATATGTGCTGCCCGCTATTCTGGTTCTTGCGATCATCGGCCTTGTGGGGTTTGTGGTGGCTACCGTCGTTGGTTCGACCCAATCCAAAGAGTCGCATGAATATCGCATTGTGATTCCCGCCGGGACAGGTGATCGCATCGCCGCCGGGGAAGACCCCGATATTGTGCCGCTGGAAATCCACCTGACGATTGGTGAAAAAGACACCCTCGTGATCGAAAACCGCGACACGGTGGGGCATACGATTGGCGATTTCTGGGTGGGCACGGGCGAGACTGTGCGCCAGAAATTCCAGACACCGGGGGTTTATCTTGGTCTCTGCACCGTCCACCCGGCCCAACAGATTCAAATCATTGTTAGCGACAAAGGATGAACCATGTTTCGTAATCGTAATTTTTCTGAACTGATGCCATTAGCTGGTGCGATAGGTGCGCTGACCCTCGGCCTAGTATGTCTGCTGCTGGGCTTTGGATCGCTCTATCAATGGATAGACAAAAACGATAATGAAAAATCCAGTGCCGAGGCGTCAGCGGGGCTGCCGCCCATGTCCGACTATGCGGCGGCGATTGCCACCCTAGATGCCGCTCCGGTTCGCACCGCGCAGCCGCGTGCCGTGAGCCAAGCGTCCGGTTCGACTTCGGGTGATCTAGGCTATGATCCGGCGGTGGTCGCACAGGGGCAGGAATTATTTGTGGCAACCTGCTCGGCCTGTCATGGCGTGGATGCACATGGCGTCGTAGGTCTCGGCAAAGATTTGGTCGCCAGTGAATTTGTGCATGAACTGACCGACGCCGATCTGCTCACCTTTGTCAAAACGGGCCGTCCGATTTGGGATGCCGCTAACACAACCGGGATTGATATGCCTCCCAAAGGTGGTAATCCAGCGCTCACCGATGAACAAATTTTGAGCATCATTGCCTATATTCGCTCGCTGCAAAATCCGGGGGGTGGATCATGAAACGCTGGGGATTGATGCTTGTGGTCTTATTTCTAGCGCCGATACTTGCGGCCTGTGGTCAAACCACCGAAGCCGAAGACAGGCTGGAACGATCCACGCCGTCGTTGCAAGAACAAATCCGGGGGGCGGTCATTGTGCCCCCCCGCCAAATCGAGGATTTTACACTGCCTTCGACGGATGGCGAATTTCATTTCAGTGATTTACGCGGCAAGTTGGTGCTGATCTATTTCGGCTATATGACCTGCCCAGATGTCTGCCCTACCAGTGGTGGTCATCTCAAACGGGTCTATGAAGAAATCAATCGTCCCGACGACCTTGCGGTGGTGTTTGTCACGGTTGACCCCGAACGCGATACGCTTGACCGCTTGCGCCCTTACATCAAGCTGTTTAATGAAGATTTTGTGGCGTTGCGCGGCGAGGGGGATGCCCTCCAAGACGTGCTGAATCAATTCGGCGTGGTCGCCATCCGACGGCAGGTGGGCGAATCGGCTTTAAGTTATCTAATGGATCACACGGCCAGCATCTTTTTGGTCAATCAAGAGGGTTTGCTCATCTCCCAATTTATTTTTGGGATGGGGGCGGACGACATTTTGCACGATGTCGAGCTACTATTAGAGTAACGACCATCGGATTGGCTTTAGTTTTCGGGAGGCTATCGTATGAGTGTATCCGTAGCCGATTTGGAGACGATTAAAGCGTTAAGTCATCTGCCGCAGACCAGTCTGGAAAAACTCGCTGGTCTCATGATTCCCCAGACCTATGCCCCCGGCGAACTGATCTTCATTGAGGATGAGCCAACCGAGGGGATGTGGTTCATTTTTGAGGGTCAAGTCAAGGTAATGAAGCAGTCATCCTTGGGACGGATACAGGCGCTGTGCCTAGTAGACAAAAAACGCTGTTTTGGGTCATGCCCGTTGTTTACACGACCTATGAACCCCGCCAGCGCACAGGCCCATACCGATGTGACTCTGTTTATCTTACCAGCCAGCGCCGTCACCCAACTGGTTAACCGTGATCCGGCATTGGCGCGGGTGTTGCTTGAAATCTATGGCGAGTACATTACGCTGTTGTCGTGTTTGAGCGAAAAACTAGGGGCGTGGCGGGTGGCGGGTCGCCTGAATGATGCCTTGCTGAACTATGCAGTGCCACATGACCCCTATCCGATGGTGCGCTTGACGCATGAACAATTGGCAGAATTGGTCGGTACGGTGCGCGAGGTCGTTTCTCGCCATCTGTTGCAGCTTGAACAACAAGGGCTAATCCTAATTGAGAAAGGACTCATCCATCTGGTTCATCCGGAGCGTTTAGATACCATGCTCCCCTGTGCAAAAGAATAGGGTGACTCCTTTCATCGAGCCAATTTGGAGAGGCGGTGCAGCACTTATGCAGGTCTCAATCGAAGATATACGCCATATTGAACGCTTTGATCAGCTTTCTGCGCCGACCCTTGCCGCGATAGCTGCGATTGCACAACCAATGGTTTTTGATCGCCATCAGGTGTTTTATCAGCAAGGCGAAATACCCTCCGGCGTTTACTGCCTGCAATCCGGTCAAGTTAAGCTCTATCGGCAGGCAGGCACCAAGATTCAAATATTGGTCATTGTCCAAGCGGGCGGCGCGTTTGGAGTCGAGGTTTTGAATGGCAGAACCGCAGTGGCCTGCAATGCTGAAGCGACGGCCAAAGGAGTGGCCTTCTATTTACCTGCCGATAAGCTATGCCATTTGTTGAGGGTAAACGCGGAATTGGCGCTCGCGTTTTTGGGCCTGCTTTCCGACCAATTTTTGACCATGAGCAATCTGGTACATGATCTGGTTTTTCACGATGTCAGCGCCCGTTTAGCTTTGTTTTTGCTGCGACAGGACAGGTATCCAAGTTTGGAAGGCCACTGTATTTCCCGCAATTTTTCGCAGCAAGAATTGGCGGCGGTGGTTGGCACCGGGCGCGAAGTGGTCTGTCGGACGCTGAAGCGTTTTGAAACCGAAGGCATTCTGCGCGTTATCCCCCGCAAAATTCTCATCCTCGATTTAGCCCGATTGACAGCCCTTGCCAACCAAGACGGCGGTAATTAGGCCCACTGTTTGGAATACTGGCTTTCCCCCAATGAGCGGTACGCGGTAGAATTGGATGTAATGCTTTCTCAAAGATTGGGAGATATTTGAGGGCTGTCTCAATTTTTTGCATCGAAAATTGAGCAACACCGACTTTGTAACCTTGCTGGCGCACAGCAGCGGGTTTCTCAATTCACTCATTTTTTGAGAGGGACATCATGTCTTCGACTGCTTCCTATCTTCCCGTTTCCAGCCAAGCACCTTTTTTGTGGCACGGCGGCGATTACAACCCCGAACAATGGCCGCGTGAGGTCTGGCAAGAAGATTTCCGCCTGATGCAGCAAGCCGGGATCACGGTTGCGACGGTGGGTGTTTTTAGTTGGGTTTCGCTGCAACCCGCCGAGCATATTTTCACCTTTGATTGGCTCGATGAAATTTTGGATGGCCTACACGCGCACGGCATCAAGGCCATCTTAGCGACCCCCAGTGCCGCCCAACCCCAATGGATGTCGCAGGCCTATCCGCAAATGCTGCGCTCGGATGAACGCGGTCAGCGTAATCCACATGGCGGACGGGTCAATTATTGCCCCAACTCGGCGGAGTATCGGTATTTTAGTGGGAATATGGCGCGTGCCCTTGCCGAACGTTACCAACACCACCCGGCGCTGATTTTGTGGCACATCAGCAATGAGTATGCGGGCCAGTGCCTGTGTGAAACGTGCGCCAGCAAATTTCGGGTGTGGCTGCAAGCTAAATATGGCAGCTTGGATGAACTCAATCATCGCTGGTGGACGCCGTTTTGGAGCCATACCTATACCGATTGGTCACAGATTATGCCGCCGCTAAAAGGGGGCGAAACACTCACACATGGGCTAAATGTTGACTACTTCCGCTTCATGACGGAAAGTTCATTGGCCTGTTATCGCAACGAACGCGATATGATCCGCGCCATTACCCCCGATATTCCGATTACCACCAATTTGATGGGGGCGTATAAGCCACTGGACTATCGGCGCTTTGCCAAAGAAATGGATGTGATCGCGTGGGATTGTTACCCCAGCGCCACCCACGCGGCGTGTGAAATTGCGCTAATGCACGATACCATGCGCGGCCTCAAAGATGGACAGCCGTTTTTGCTGATGGAACAGACGCCCAGCAGCCAAAATTGGGCGTGGGTCAATGCGCTCAAGCGGCCCGGCGTGCTGCGCTTGTGGAGCTATCTGGCAGTGGCACATGGCGCGGATTCTGTGCTGTATTTCCAGTGGCGGCGCGGACGGGGGGGCTGTGAGAAACTGCATGGGGCGGTGATTGAACATGCGGGCCGTTCCGATACGCGCGTTTTCCGTGAGGTCAGCCAATTGGGGGCGGAACTACAAAAACTAGGGGATGCCATTATCGGGGCACGGGTAGAGGCGAAGGTCGGCGTCGTGTTTGATTGGGACAACTGGCACGCGCTGGATGATGCGATTGGGCCAGTGCGGGACAAACGCTACTATCAGACCATTACCCAACATTACCTGCCCTTCTATCGCCAGAACATCGCGGTGGATATTGTGTTCGCCGATTCTGACCTCAGTCGTTATGACATCATCATTGCGCCGATGCTGTATATGGTCAAATCGGAATTTGCCAAGAATATCGAGGCGTTTGTGGCGAACGGCGGCACATTGGTGGCGACCTGTTTCAGCGGGATTGTGGACGAAACCGACCTCGCCTTTGAAAATGGCTACCCCGGGCCGCTGGCTTCAATTTTGGGCATCTGGGTCGAGGAATTTGACGCCTTGTTTGAGGGCCAGACCAATCGGATAGTGATGAGTGATGGCAGTGGTGAATATTCCTGTGGGCATCTGGCCGATATTCTCCATCTGGAAGCCGCGACCGCCGAAACGTTGGCGACCTATGGCGAGGATTTTTATGCTGGGATGCCTGCTGTCACCAAAAACCGCTATGGCAAGGGGCAGGCGTATTATATTGGGACACAACCCGAAGCAGCCTTCCTTGACACTTTCTATGGAAAACTTCTCACTGAACACGGCCTCAAGTCACCTTTCCCGCCCGTAGATGGAGTGGAGTTCAGCCTGCGCCACAAGGATGGCCGCGCCTTGATATTCGTTTTGAACCATAACACCCAAGCCACGACGGTTGATTTAGGCACTCGGACTTTCGGCGATTTACTGACCGATGCGACTCTGACTGGCTCAGTTCAACTTGAGGCATATGGGGTCTATATTCTCGTCGAGCAGGGTTAAAAAACTAAAGGAAACTTATCCATCATGACATCTATGAATGGGGCTTTTGAGCCAACATGGGAATCACTGGCGCTCTTTACCATCCCCACATGGTATCAAGACGCCAAATTTGGTATTTTTATCCATTGGGGGATTTTCTCGGTGCCGGCCTTCGACAATGAGTGGTATTCGCGTAATATGTACATGCAGGGCAGCCGTGCCTTTGAGCATCACCGCCAAACGTATGGCGAGCAAACCCGCTTTGGATATAAGGATTTCATCCCCCAGTTTCGTGCGGAGAAATTTGATCCGGCGGAATGGGCCAGTTTGTTTAAGGAGGCCGGAGCCAAATATGTTGTGCCCGTCGCCGAGCATCATGACGGATTTGCGATGTATGACTGCGCCTTGTCGCACTGGACAGCCGCCAAAATGGGACCAAAACGCGATGTGATTGGCGAATTGGCCGCCGCTGTTCGAGCGCAGGGGTTAACTTTTGGCCTATCGAGCCATCGTGCCGAACACTGGTGGTTTATGAATGGGGGGCGGCAGTTTGATTCGGATGTGCAAGACCCGACCTATGCTGATTTTTATGGCCCAGCCCACCCCGGCCCAAATTTCGATCAACCCGAATTGTTTGATAGCAACGATTGGCAGCCCCGCCCCGATGGGAAATTCTTGGAGGACTGGTTGGGGCGCTCGTGCGAACTGGTGGATAAATATCAACCGCAGCTTTTCTACTTTGATTGGTGGATTCGGCAGATTGTTTTTGCGCCCTATCTGCAACGCTTTGCCGCCTATTATTACAATCAGGGGATTGAGGGGGTCATCAATTATAAACTGGACAGCTTCCCGGATGGCACGGCGGTTTTTGATATGGAGCGCGGCCAACCGAGTGACATCCGCCCGGAAACGTGGCAGGCCTGCACTTCCATGTCTAAAAATTCGTGGTGTTACATCGCCGACCACGATTACAAATCATTTGCGACCCTGCTGCATGATCTGATTGATATTGTCAGCAAAAATGGCAACCTGCTGTTGAATATCGGCCCGCGCAGTGATGGCACGATTCCCGAAGTTGAAGCGGGCTATCTGCGTGATTTTGGCCGCTGGTTAGCCATCAATGGTGAGGCGATTTATGGAACCCGCCCGTTCCGAGTTTTTGGCGAAGGCCCCACCCAGCTTGTCGGCGGTCAATTTCAGGATGCCCATCGGCCTGCATTCACGGCCCGCGATATTCGGTTTACCACCAAAGGGAATACGCTGTATGCCATTGTGCTGGGTTGGCCGGATGATGGCGAAGTGATGATACAATCGCTGGGCAAGGCGTCTGGGTTGGATTTGCCGCCGATTCAGAAAATCCAACTGCTGGGGGTAGACGCGCCCGTCACGTGGGTATGCAGCACCGAGGGGTTGAGGGTCAAACTGCCGGAGATTCAGCCAATAGAGCCTGCGTTTGTTTTGAAAATTGAGTAGGGCCTCCATTGCATTTCAGAGGCCGACAGTTTTGACGGAAGGGTCTGTCCGCCGTCGCCTACGAGTCAACTCGCAGGCTATCGTTGAAAACTCTCCTAAAGGAGACTGGCTGATTCAGGGGCGATGGCCCTCCCTAGTCGGCTTCAGCCGAGTTGACAAGGATAGCCGGAGACTTGAGTCTCTGGCGCCAAAACCGCCGTCTCTTAAAACTGTCGGCCTCTAACATACAAGGGGCCGTTTTATGGTCAAAAACGGTTAGCGGATTAGGTTGACTCGTTGATCGGTCAGCGCGGCTGTGCTTTCACGGATAATCAGCTTGGGTTGCAAAACCCGCTGGTGAACCGCCATATTGGGGTTCTCGATTATCTCCACCAGATATTCGACGGCCATCCGCCCCAACAGATTAAAATCTTGGCGCACGGTGGTCAACCCCGGCACAAAATGGGCTGATTCGGGGATGTCGTCGAAGCTGACAATCGAAATATCATCTGGCACACGCAGGCCATATTCCCGTATCGCCGTATGTGCGCCAAAGGCCATTGAATCGTTGGCGATAAACACGCCGGTAAATTCAGTACCGCTCTCCAATAGATGCCGCATGGCCTGATAGCCGCCGTCAATTGTGAAATCGGATTCGATGCTGACACCCACCTCCAAACCCGCATCCCGCAGGGTTGCTATCCAACTGGTATGCCGATCATAGCCATCCTGATTCCGCAGTGGGCCGCTAATTTCGGCAATATGTTGGTGGCCCAGATCAATCAGATGTTGGGTGGCGAGACGTGCGCCCTGTACTTGGTCATAGATGACGGAGGGCACACTCGCGCCCAACGGAGCGCCGACCTGAATAAATGGGATACCCCCAGTCAGCGCCTTTAATTCTTCGTAGCCCCCCCGCAGGCGGGTATCGGGAACGATAATAAGGCCATCCACAAACCGCGACGCCGCACTTTCGAGCGTCCTTGCAAAATCAGCATCGGTGATGGCGGAGATGACAAAGTGATACCCCAACTGCTGCACAATCCGCGCCATTTCGTAGAGGAACAAATTGAAGCCGGAGTAGAACAACACCACCTCAATCGTATCCGATTGCTCGGTTTGCATTATCTGGGCGGCACGGTTGGGCCGGAATCCCAATGTTTTTATGGCTTTTTGAACACGTTCACGGGTTTCTTCGGAGACATGCGCTTTATCGTTAATGACCCGCGAGACCGTTTGGTAGGACACATTCGCTTCACGGGCCACATCGTAAAGCGTTGGACGTTTTGTTTTCATATCAACCTAACTAAATCATCATCGGCTTTTTATCACTATGAGTTTACTGAAGGGTGAGAACGCTGTCGAGATTTTGGGTCTTATCGCCCAAAGCTCTTGTTTAAATTATATGTGAGTATTCACAAATTTTCAAATCAGGCACCTGTCAGCTTAATGAAATTTGTAAAGATGATAGCCTTCCAATGGTCATTGATCGTATTGTAATATTGCTTTAGAAAGGGAATAAAACATCCTAAATAGATTTTTTTGCTTTTCAAAAATTTGTGGTATAACTGTTGTGAGTGTTCACAATTTTTTATTGCCGATATACAGAAGGTCAAGAAATATTTTGTTAGGCAATTTAGTCGGCCTCTCCGAATTTTCATCCATTGCGGGCAATACCCTCTGTTGTCGTTTTCGGCTTATTCGACATTATCCTCCGACGCTTAGATACTCCTTATCGGCTTTAAGGGGCAGGACGTGAGGAGAACATTGGTCTTCTCACGTGTCCCCTTAAGCTGAAGAGGTTTTTTTTGGAAAGGAGCAGTCCACATTCGATAAGACTTAGGCGCACTCTCTATCCTTTATGAGTTCAGGAGCATAAACTATGAAACGCTTTTTAGTATTTTGTTTTGTTCTCGCTTTGCTTGTCGCCATTGTCCCCCGCCCCAGCCAAGCCCAAGACGGGCAGTATCATGAATCCCCGATGTTGGCCGAACGTGTTGCGGCGGGTGAACTGCCCCCGGTTGAAGAACGTCTGCCCAGCAACCCCCGTGTCATCAGCCTGCCCGGTTCCGAAATTGGCACCTATGGCGGCGACTTCGACGACCCATTTGTAGGTGATGGCTTCTGGGCCAGCCAGATGGTCTTTTGGACATTTTGGAAGGGTCTGGTTAATTGGAACGAAAGCTATAGCGACTGGGTTCCGAATATCGCCGAAAGTGTCGAAGTCAGTGAAGACGCGAAAGTGTATACATTCCATCTACGTGAAGGCCTCAAGTGGTCAGATGGTTTCCCCTTCACCTCCGACGACGTGCTGTTTGCGATTAATGACATTATGGCGAATGAAGAACTCAACGCGGGGACATTCCCGGCTGGTTGGCTGCGCCCCAGTGATGCCGCGCCTGTCGCCGAAAAGATTGACAACACCACCTTCACCATTACTTTTGATGTCTCCTATGGCATGTTCCTGATCAATATGTGCGGCTGGCCCGGCTGGGAATTGGTGACCGCGCCCAAGCACTATCTGGAACAATTCCATATTGACTATAACCCCGATGGCATTGATGAACTGATTGCCCAAACCGAAGGTGCAACCGACTGGGTATCCCTGTTCCAAGCGCATTCGGCGGTTGGCCCCGGCACTGATCCTGCCGTCATCAGCCGTGATGTCAACTACCCCACCATGTTCCCATGGGTCTATACCGAACCGCTTGGCACGGGCACGCAGTTTGTGGCCGAACGCAACCCCTATTACTATTGGGTAGACAGCGCAGGCAATCAACTCCCCTATATGGATCGCATTGTCGGTTCGCTCTATCAAGACAACGAAACCATGCTGGTGGATGTGTTGGCGGGCAAGTATGACACGATGGCGAACACCACCGACGAACAGCGCCCGTTGTTCTTTCAATATCAGGATGAATCCGGTCTGGCGATTTACCCTGTCAAGAGCGAGGGCGGTGGCACGGTCAGCGTGATGTTCAATATGACCCACCCCGTATTGGGCGAAGTGTTTAGCCAAAAAGATTTCCGCGTTGGCATGTCCCATGCGATTGACCGTCAGGAAATCATTGACATCGTGTATTTCAGTCAGGGTGTGCCGCGTCAACTTTCGCCGCTAGAAGACTCCCCGCTGTACAACGAACAACTGACCACGCAATATTTGGAATACAACGTTGATCTCGCCAATGAATATCTCGACAAGGTGCTGCCGGATAAAGACAGCGACGGCTGGCGCATTAACCCCGCCACTGGTGAAAAACTCTCCGTTGTCTTTACCGTGCAAATCAATGACTACGGTCTACGGTTTTTGGATGTGGCCGAACTGCTGAAAGGCTATTTTGCCGAAGTCGGTGTGGACATCATCATCAACTCGGTAGATAACGAAGTTTGGACGCAGGCCGCGGAAGACAACAGCATGGAAGCGACCATTTTCACTGGTGAAGGCGGTTTCGGTATCACCTCGATTCTCGACCCGCGCTACTTCGTGCCAGTGCATGGTCAGGCCATCTGGGGTAATGGCTGGGCGATCTGGTATAAGACACCTGATAACCCCGCTGGTATTGAACCACCCCAAGAAATCAAAGACCTAATTGACCTCTATGAGCAGGTACTCCAAGCGCCAACCAGTGAACAACGGATTGAATTGATGTCACAGGTGCTGCAATATGACGCCGACAACTTCTTTGTCATCGGTATTTCGAGCGCCAATGAGAGCTATCGCCCATTAAGCGCCAAATTGGGTAATGTGCCCGCGTCATGGGTGAATGGTTGGAATCCCGGCGGCGTCGCCATCGCCTTCCCCGAACAGTGGTATTTCAAGAGCGAGTAAATGGCTAGAACGATCAGCATTTCTCCCACGCTGATCTTCTAACTCTGTCACGAGCGTGCTGAAAGTTCTCCCGATGCAGGGGGACTTTCAGCCTCGGCTCAGTTGCGACATACTAGGCTCATCCGCCGTAGACCAAAGGAGGTGTCAACGTGGCGAAATATATCTTAAAACGACTGCTGCTAGTGATTCCCACCATGTACATTATTTCAATCTTGGTTTTTTTGACCATTCAACTCCCCCCCGGCGATTACGTCACGGTCATGCTGGAAAATATGCGTAATCAACAGACGGGCGGCACCACATGGACACCCGAATTTGAAGAAGCGATGCGCGAACGTTATGGCTTGAATGAGCCGGTTTATGTGCAATACTACAAATGGGTCGAAAATATTGTCGTGCATGGCGATTTTGGTTACTCCTTTTATTACAATGTCTCCTCCGAACAAATGATTACAGACCGCATGGGGATGACGCTGGCGGTGTCGCTGTCCAGTTTTGTCTTCACATGGATGATCGCCCTGCCCATCGGGGTGCTGTCGGCGGTACGGCAATACAGCTTCGCGGATTATTTTTTCAGCTTCATTGGTTTTTTGGGTCTGGCTACTCCCGGTTTTCTTATCGCGCTGGTGCTGGTCTTTATCTCCTTTAAATATGGTGGGATTAGCGTGACGGGCCTGTTCTCGGATGAATATGAACAAGCCCCGTGGTCATTTGCCAGAGTGATTGACCTGCTGAAGCACCTCTGGATTCCCATGATTATCATTGGCGTCTCCGGGACAGCCGGGTTGATCCGTGTAATGCGGGCCAATTTGCTGGATGAGCTTCACAAGCCCTATGTGGAGGCGGCCCGTGCCAAAGGACTGCCCGAATGGAAGCTGCTCATTAAGTACCCCCTACGCCAAGCCATGAATCCCTTTGTCAGCACGCTGGGGTGGGTGCTGCCGGGATTAATCGCAGGGGAAGCCATTATCTCGATTGTTCTGAATCTGCCCACCAGCGGCCCCATCTTGCTGCAAGCGCTTAAACAGCAAGACATGTTTTTGGCCGCCGGGTTCTTGATGCTGCTTAGTCTGCTCACCATTACCGGAATGCTGCTGTCGGATATTTTACTGGCATGGCTCGACCCGCGTATCCGCTTTGAGTCGAAATAGAGGAAATCCAGATGGCCCATCGCGTGATACCTTTTCCCAAACGTGTCCCCGCTGAAGTGACGGCTGTGGAAGAAACCGACGCCCCGAAGATTCTGGTGGCTTCACAGTGGCGCTTGATGTGGTGGAAATTCCGCAAACACCGCTTGGCAATGATGAGTTTGGTGATAATCTTCACCTTCTACTTCGTCGCATTTTTTGCGGGGTTTTTTGCGCCCTTTACCAAAGAATTTTATTCCAAGACCTATACCCAAGCCCCACCCCAAAGTGTGCATCTTTTTGATAACGGTAGGTTATCGCCGTATGTGTATGCGTACAAAATGAAGACCAACCCGATGACCTATGAGCGCACCTTCACTGAGGACAAGGAACACAAAATTCGCTTGGGCTTTTTTGTCAAAGGCGAAGAATACCAAATCGGGTTTGGGGGGATTCCAGTTCCGTTGGTGAACAAACTCTCAGTCAAATGGGATGTGCATTTTTTTGGCCCGGTTGAGACAGGGGAACCGTTCTATTTTTTGGGGGCGGATGACACCGGACATGATTTGTGGAGCCGCATGATTTATGGCGCACAGATTTCGCTGTCCATCGGTCTAGTTGGGGTGTTCCTCAGTCTGGGACTGGGCATTTTGCTCGGCGGCATCTCCGGGCTAATCGGCGGAATAGTAGACAATTTTATTCAGCGCCTCATTGAAGTGCTGCGTTCCATTCCCGATATTCCGCTGTGGATGGCATTAGCAACCGCCGTGCCGCCGCGTTGGAGTCCGGTGGCGGTTTATTTCGGCATCACCATTATCCTGTCCCTGCTCGGTTGGACGGGGATGGCGCGGGTGGTGCGTGGCAAGTTTTTGTCACTGCGTGAGGAAGATTTTGTCGTCGCGGCGGAACTGGATTCAGTGCCCCGTATGCGCATTATCACCCGCCACATGATCCCTTCGTTTATGAGTCATATTATCGCCTCGATAACACTGGCAATCCCCGGCATGATTTTGGGGGAAACAGCCCTCAGCTTTTTGGGACTGGGCCTGCGTAAACCCGTTGTCAGTTGGGGGGTGATGCTGCATGAAGCGCAAAATATCCCCGCCATTGCCAATACGCCTTGGCTACTCATCCCCGGCTTGGCCGTCGTGATTACTGTGCTGGCCTTTAACTTTTTGGGTGATGGCCTGCGCGACGCCGCCGACCCCTATCATTGATGAGGATATGTGACGATGACCAATGCTTTGCTCGAAATTCATGATCTAAAAGTCCACTTCTTCACCGATGAAGGGGTTGTCCGCGCGGTAGATGGGGTTGAGCTTTCCATCGAGAGCGGCAAAACACTCTGTTTGGTAGGGGAAAGTGGCAGCGGCAAAAGTGTGACAGCCCGCGCCATCCTGCAAATTGTACGACGACCCGGCAAAATTGTGTCGGGCAGTATCCTCTATCATCAACCGCAACCCGATGGCACGACCAGAACGATTAATATTGCGACCCTTAGACCCACCGGGGCGGATGTTCGGCGGATTCGCGGCAACGAGATTTCGATGATTTTCCAAGAGCCGATGAGTTCCCTGAGTTCCAATTACACCGTTGGCAATCAAATCATGGAGGCCATCCTGCTCCACAGTGATGCGTCCAAAGCGGAGGCCCGCAATCGCACGATTGAATTGCTGGGACGTGTGGGATTACCCAAACCCGAACAACGGATTGACGAATATCCGTTTCGACTCAGCGGCGGGATGTTGCAGCGCTGCATGATTGCGATGGCCCTGTCATGTAATCCGAAATTGTTGATTGCTGACGAGCCGACCACCGCGCTGGATGTGACCACTCAAGCCCAAATTTTGGACTTGATGAAAGAATTGCAGGCCGACTATGGCATGGCGATTTTGTTCATCACCCACGATTTGGGGGTGGTGGCGGAAGTCGCCGACGATGTAGCAGTGATGTATCTGGGGAATGTGGTCGAACATTCGGATGCCGACACCATTTTTAATAATCCCAAACATCCCTATACCCAAGCCCTGCTGCGTTCGATTCCCAAGATTGGCCTGTCGCATCAGCGGCTTGATCCGATTAAGGGTATAGTGCCGTCACCTTTCCAACGACCAAAAGGTTGCTCTTTCCATACCCGTTGTGATCGTCAGATCAAAGGGCTGTGCAATCGAGTTGAACCCAAGCTGACGGCGATTGCTTCGCAGCATACCGCCAGTTGTTTGATGTATGACCCCGCCTATCAAAACGAATTTGTCGAAGTTGAGATGAGTCATGGTTGAGCCAACACCGCCCCTCTTAGAAGTACGCAATTTGAGCATGTGGTTTCCACGACGCACTGGCTTATTTGGCCGCAATGTGAGTTATGTCAAAGCGGTGGATGATGTCAGTTTTACCGTGCAGCGTGGCGAGACGTTAGGTTTGGTGGGTGAAAGCGGCTGTGGCAAGACTACCGTCGGGCGCTGTGTGGTGCGGATGTATCGGCCTACAGGCGGCGAAATCATCTACCGTGCCAAAGACACTGATGCGGTAGATTTAGGCAAACTGACGCGCGATGAATTGAAACCCTATCGCCAGCAAATCCGCCTCATTTTCCAAGACCCCTATTCGTCGCTCAATCCGCGCATGACGGTGTTTGAGATCGTTAGTGAGGTGTTGAAGGTCAATCATTTGGCGGCGGGCAGCGACTTGGAAGATCGTGTGGCACTATTGCTAAAGCGTGTCGGCTTGCGACCCGAATACATGCGGCGCTATCCCCATGCCTTTAGCGGTGGTGAACGTCAGCGGATTGTGATTGCACGCGCCCTTGCCACCAATCCACAGTTGGTCGTGGCGGACGAGGCGATTTCGGCGTTGGACGTTTCCATTCGCGCCCAAATCTTAAATCTGTTAAAAGACCTGCAAGAAGAATTCGGCTTGACCTATCTGTTTATCGCCCACGACCTGAGCGTGATTCGACATATTTGTGATCGGGTCAATGTGATGTACGTCGGAAAATTGGCCGAACTAGCCGAGGCCAGTGCGCTCTATGCCCATCCCAAACATCCCTACACCGAAGCGCTAATGTCGGCTGTACCAATTCATAACCCGCGCCATCGCAGCCAGCAGCAGCGTATCCGGTTGGAAGGGGATGTCGCTGACCCGGCCAATCCGCCAAGTGGGTGTTATTTCCATCCTCGCTGCCGCTATGCTATTGAACGCTGCCAGACCGAAGCGCCGTTGTTAGAGGCTACGTGGGAGGACGCTGAACATTTTGTGGCCTGCCATCGGGCCAAAGAATTATCCTTGCGTGGTGCGGTGGACGAGCAGTTGGCTGAGGTGGAGACCGTGTGAGTGAGTTTGGCCCGTCTATGCTCTTTAACAGAAGCGTTGCGTAGTGAAGAACCCCATCCCAAACCCTTCCCCAAACATAAGGAAGGGCTTGAATACGACATTTACTCCCCTCCCTATGCTTGGGGAGGGGCCGGAGGCTTGTCCGGTATTCGATTTAGAACGATGCCCCGAATATCGCATGGATATGGGGTTTTGAGTACGGACGCAACATGTTGCGTCCCTACGAAATGGACACCGACGCCGTGTCAATCGCGCTTATTCATCGAATTTCCACCAATGCCGGACAAGCCTCCGGGGGTGGGGTTGAATTACTGAAATTAATAGCTAAAGAGCACGTTTGTTTCTAACCATCTAAAAAGGATGACTTTATGAAGTTTGATTATGGGCAGTGGATGTTACAACCCGGCACAGAGGCAATTTATCCGCTGACCGTGACGCATGTCGAGGTTGAAGCCCACGCCGTCACCCTCAGCGGCTACAATCATCATGTGCATGGACGCGGCAGTTTTATTGACGGCACGCTGATTACCGCGCGTTTTTCATCCCCAATGCCAAACGTGATTCGTGTCCAACTGAATCATTTTAAGGGTCGGCGGGAACGTCTGCCCACTTTTGCCCTCGATTACGGATTGCACAATGACGACGCCGAGGTATTGTGTGATGAAACACAGGTCTGGCTCAATGCGGGTCGGCTGGCGGTGCAGATGCCCCGCAGCGGCGAATGGCGGTTTGCGTTTTACCGCGATGGTACACTCCTAACCGCCAGCGAACCCCATGCAGTCGGCCTGTTTAAACAAAATGGTGAAACCTACCTGCGTGAACAGCTTTCGCTTCAGGTTGGGGAGACGATTTATGGTTTGGGTGAGCGTTTTGGGCCATTCATCAAAAATGGGCAGTCGCTGGATATATGGAATCACGACGCCGGAACCAATTCAGAATATGCCTATAAAAATGTGCCGTTCTATCTGACCAGTCAGGGCTACGGCGTTTTGGTCAATCATCCGGGGCAGGTCTCGTATGAAGTCGGAACCAGCCATGTTAGCCGGGTGCAGTTCAGCGTGCATGGTCACAGTCTGGAATACTATATTTTCGCGGGACCAACCCCCAAAGACGCCCTTGAGCAGTACACGGCATTGAGTGGCCGCCCACCTAAACTGCCAGATTGGTCATTTGGCTTGTGGCTTTCGACCTCCTTCACCACCAACTATAACGAAGAGGACATCCTCAACAATATAGATCGTATGGAAGAACTCGACATCCCGATTAGTGTCTTTCACTTCGACTGCTTTTGGATGCGCGAACTGACATGGACGAGCTTTTTGTGGGATGAACGCAACTTCCCCGACCCGGAAGGATTGCTGCGGCGTATCAAAGAAAAGGGCATCAAAATTTGTTTGTGGATCAACCCGTATATCGCGGAATCTTCTATCATCTTTGAAGAGGCCGCCCGACAGGGTTATTTGCTGAAAACCAAAGAGGGCGACACCTTCCAAGCAGATTTCTGGCAACCGGGCATTGGGCTGGTGGATTTCACCAATCCAGCGGCGCGTGAATGGTACACAGGCCATCTCAAGCGATTGCTGGATATGGGGGTAGACGCCTTCAAGACCGATTTCGGTGAGCGCATCCCCACCGATGTGGTCTATTATGATGGCTCTGACCCCGAACGGATGCACAATTATTATGCCTACCTGTATAACCAGACGGTGTTTGATCTGCTGCGGAGGGAAAAAGGCGAAGGTGAGGCAGTAGTCTTTGCCCGATCTGGCACGGCGGGTTCACAGCGTTTTCCGGTGCATTGGGGCGGCGACAATACCTCCAATTATCCTTCAATGGCGGAGACGCTGCGCGGTGGGTTATCCCTCTGCCTAAGCGGATTTGGCTATTGGAGTCACGACATCAGCGGGTTTAATGACACCGCCACGCCAGATTTGTATAAGCGTTGGGTGGCGTTTGGGTTGTTTTCGTCGCACAGCCGCCTGCACGGGGCCAACAGCGCGAAGATGCCTTGGTTGTTTGACGACGAGTCCATCGAAGTCTTGCGGTTCTTCAATCACCTAAAAGCCCGCCTGATGCCCTATTTGCTCGATATGGGCCGTGAAGCATCCGCGCATGGCTGGCCGATGCTGCGAGCGATGATGCTGGAGTTCCCCAACGACCCGACCTGCCGCTATCTCGATCAGCAATATATGTTGGGGTCGGCTCTACTGGTTGCCCCAATTTTCCACCCGGCAGGACAGGTGACGTACTATTTGCCAGCGGGTGAATGGCGCAATCTGCTGACAGGCGAGATTGCTAAGGGTGGAGTATGGCGCAGCGAAACCCATGATTATTTCAGCCTGCCGCTGTGGGTACACACCGAACGTGGGGCACAGTGGGGGTGTTTGAACTCCTAAACCAGAAGTCGAAATTTCTCACAACTTGATAGTTTGTTAGAGCGTTTCGACTCTCCTTAGGGAAGGCTTTTTTGTGGACTTTCCCTAGTTTCGTTTCTACAAATGAAAACGAATTTTGAATATCTTTCTGCAAATTGATTGACAAATTCTGCAATTCGGGATATGCTTTCTGCAAACGCTTGCAGATTTATTCAAGATATTTTGGACGCAGGCGGATAAATTTTCAGGTTTTTATTGCAAACGCTTGCAAAATTGCTAAATATTGGAATTTATACGTCGAAGGTTTGGTTTAGCATTGCAAACGCTTGCAAAGGCTGTGGTAGCTAGAGGCCTTTATGAGCGAGATAAACACCAGTGTAACCATCCTAGATGTTGCACGTGAGGCCGGAGTGTCCTATTCAACGGTTTCACGGGTACTGAGTGGTTATAACTATGTCAAAGACTCAACGCGCGAACGGGTGCTTGAAGCAGTTGAACGACTTGGGTACGTGGTCAATCAACAAGCGCGGAGCTTGGCAGGCGGTAAATCTGGTGTGATTGGTCTGCTCGTCCCCGGCCTAGACAACGGCTATATCGGCGAAATTGCACGCGGCATTGACGAAGAACTCACCAAATCTAGTTATGACCTCCTCCTTTATACCACCCACCGCACCAGTACCGAAGCCTCCTATGCCCTAAAAATGACCAAAGGCCTAGCAGATGGTGTGCTGTTGGTAGTGCCGCTGCTCACGACTGGTTATATCGAGACCCTCCGTGAGCAGAACTTCCCTTACGTGCTGATTGACCAAGTAGACCCCAATAATCGCAGCTCAGTAGTAGATAGCTTGAATCGTCAGGGGGCCTACGAAGCCACGCAATATCTTTTGGGCTTAGGGCATCGGCGCATCGGCTTTATCACCGGGTTGATGAAACTGCGCAGCGCTGAAGAGCGACTGGCCGGGCATATGGCAGCCCTGCGCGATGCTGGAGTGTCGGTTGAAGAAGACCTGATTCAAACCGGTGATTTTTGGCGCAGAGAAGGTTATGAGGCCGCCGAGCGATTATTAAATCTCCACAACCCCCCCACCGCGATTTTTGCTTCCAATGACCTTTCCGCATTTGGCGTAATGGAAGCCGTTCGCGCCTATGGATTGCAAGTTCCACACGATATTTCCGTCATCGGTTTCGATGATATTCCACAAGCGTCGTTGGTCTATCCCCGGTTGACAACTGTCCGTCAGCCGTTGGATGAAATGGGCAGGATTGCGGCGCGACTGTTGATTGAGCAGATTGAAAACCCCGATAGGCCAATTCGTCATGTGACCCTGCCCACCTCGCTCGTTATTCGGGAATCATGTCAATCCCCCCAGCAATCGTGGCTTGATTTAAGGAGGTGATAAGTATCAAGAGGCTGTATACACACATATCTTCGGAATTTCAATTCTGTGAAAATTAGGAGCTAGACCATGAAAAAGTTTTTGCCGGTGTTCTCAGTAGTTTTAGCCATTGTGACGATTCTGTCGCTGGGTCTCGGCAGCACCCAACCCAAAGCCGCCGCGCAAGATCAGGTCACCATTACGTGGTGGCATATCGGCACCGTCGAGGACCAAGGGGCCTATTGGCAGTCGCTCGCTGATGCCTATATGGAAGCGAACCCCAATGTCACCATCGAAATTACCATTTTGGAAAATGAAGCCTTTAAGGAACGTCTTGTCACCGTTATGCAGGCAGGCGATCCACCAGACATCTTCCAAAGCTGGGGTGGTGGCGTGCTGTGGCAATTTGCCGAAGCTGGCCTCGTCCGTAATATCGCCCCCGAACTAGAAGGCGAATGGAAAGATTCATTCTCGGCCCAAGCTGCGTTGGAACTGTATGGGCAAGATGGTGAATACTATGGCGTGCCATGGACATGGGGCGCTGTTGGGATGTTCTATAACAAAGCCCTATTTGCTGAAGCTGGACTTGATCCAGAAGCCCCCCCTGCGACATGGGAAGAATTCCTAGCAGCAGTGCAGGCGCTTAAGGATGCTGGCATTACCCCAATTTCGTTAGGCGAAGGCGACAAATGGCCCGGCCACTTCTGGTGGGTCTATCTGGCGATCCGCTTGGGTGGTGAGCAGGCGTTCTTAGATGCCTACAACCGCGATGGCGCGTTCACCGATGAGCCATTCGTACAGGCGGGTGAATATTTACAACAGTTGATTGACCTCGAACCGTTCCCCGAAGGCTATATTGGTTTGGGTTATGGCGATCAGGCCGGTCTGATGGGCGATGGTAAGGCCGCGATGGAACTGATGGGCCAATGGGCACCCAGCGTCCAAATTGACAACAGCGAAAATGGTGGTGAAGCGATCCAAGGTAACCTCGGCTGGTTCCCCTTCCCAGTGGTTGAAGGTGGCGCGGGTAATCCGGGTGACGTACTCGGCGGTGGTGATGGTTATGCCGTTGGTTCCAATGCCGAGGATGAAGCCGTTGATTTCCTCCGTTTTATCACCTCTGCCGAAAATCAGGCCGCAGGCGCGAAGATATGGATTCTCCCCACAGTTGCCGCTGCTGAATCAGCCATCGAAGATCCGATTCTGCAAACGATCTTGGCTGCACGCAACAGTGCCCCCTATTCGCAACTGTACTATGACCAATTCTTGCCACCCGCTGTTGGGCAGGCTGTGAATGACGCGGTGCAGGGGTTGTTTGAAGGTACGCTCTCGCCAGAAGATGTGGCGTCCGCTATCGAAGATGAAGCCTCGTTTGAGCTAGACGAATAAGTTCCGAACCTGCCAGAGGGGTGAGGTGTGGTCTGACCGGCGACGGGAATTGCAGGGCAGCTACACCCCACCCTCTGTCACACGTGAAGTATATCTGTAAATCACTGCTATCAGTTTAGCAAAGGATTAGGCTCATGTCTGCCCTCGGTGCTCAAGTACGAACGATAACCCGTCAACGGGACAAAACCCACCCTCGCCGCATCCATTTTGGCAAATGGGGCACCATTAGCCTCTTTGTACTGCCGGGAATGCTCTTGTTTGCACTGTTTGTGCTGGTGCCAATTGCAAAAGCGGCCCAATACAGCCTGTACGATTGGGACGGTTTCGGCCCCCTGACCGAGTATGTCAAGGATGGCAACTATCAGCGCCTGTATGACCACAAGCCGTTTCGCAGTGCCATCAACCATAGTTTCTTTATCATGTTTCTGTCCCTCACCGTCCAATTGCCATTAGCTATGATGTTGGCTTTATTGGTTGGACGTGGAAAACTGCGTGGTAGAAAAATATTTCGGATGATTTTGTTTGTCCCCTTTGTTTTTTCAGAAATCATTACCGCAATTATTTGGATGTATGTGTATCACCCCGGCGAAGGCCTAGCTAATGTTGCGTTTGGCACTCTAATTCCCGGTTTTGAAGGCCAAACATGGTTGGGGGATCGTGATCTTGTCATGTATTCGCTCTTTGGGGTACTGACGTGGAAGTTTTTTGGTTTCCATATGATTCTGTATATGGCAGGGTTGCAGGGGGTATCCAAAGAACTAGAAGAGGCTGCTCGGGTAGACGGAGCCAATGAGCTTCAAGTTTTGCGTTATGTCACCTTGCCATTATTGGGTAGTACCATTCGACTGACCATCTACCTATCGGTATTGGGTTCTTTCCAGCAATTTGCCATCGCTTGGATTTTGACACGCGGCGGTAGTCCTGCAAATTCCAGTCACCTGATTTCGACGTATCTGTATAAATTTGGCATCAAGACGTTCCGCCTCGGTTATGGCAGTTCCGTCGCAGTGGTGCTCTTTACGATTAGCCTGCTCTTTTCGCTGGGCTATCAGCGTATTGTATTGCGGCGCGATTATGCCGATTAAGAAAGGCGGTTTATGATGCGATCTTCAACTTACATTCCTTCACCCACCACTCTCAAAATTCGGCGTGGTTTGTCACTGGCACTGAAATATACCATTTTGATCATTGTCTGTATGATTGTGGTGTCACCCATCTTGACCGCCATTTTGGGAGGGCTTCGCACCACGGGCGAATTTCTGGCAAGACCTTTTGGGCTGCCAACCAGAGGGATTCAATGGGAAAACTTTACCAGTATCTTGGAAGATAGTATCTTTTGGCGCTCGGTTAGAAACAGCCTCTACATTACTCTTGCATCCACTGCCTTTACGGTGATTCTCAGCAGCACAATGGCCTTTGTGTTCAGCCGAATACAGTTTAAGGGGCGGGAAGTGCTTTTTAATATTCTCTCGTTGGGCCTGCTCTTTCCGCTTGGGATTGCCATTCTGCCGATCTTTCTACAGATTCGAGCGCTCAATTTGACCGACAGCTACTGGGGGGTCGTGATGCCGCTGGTGGCGTTTAGTCTACCCGGCAGTACCATCATTCTACGCACGTTTTTTCGAGCTATTCCCTCCGAATTGGAAGACGCTTCTTATATTGATGGCTGCACCCGCATCGGCTTTTTTGTCTACATCCTCCTGCCCCTTGCGCGTCCGGCCATTACGGCCATCGCTACCCTACAGGTCATCGCGGGCTGGAACGAATATTTCCTGTCGCTGCTGGTCTTTACCGATTCCAAGAAATGGCCGCTGACGTTGGGGCTGATGCAATTTCAGGGTCAATATGGAACCGACTGGGCACGCATTATGGCCTACGTCACTATCCTGATTATCCCAGCCGTCATTTTTTACCTGTTTGCCGAAAAGTATATTGTGACGGGCTTGACGGGTGGTGAACTCAAGGGCTGATTTTGTCTTGAAAATAACTCTGGGGCGGTTGGTAGCATACTAAAATAGCGCATGGTCTTCTACTGCCCGCCCTGCTGATTACGTCGGTTGAACACGCTAACTGAAAGAAGATAAGTACCATGACGATCAATGTAGGGCACTCCGTCGAGGAGCGCACAGAGCATCTGTTGTCGCAGATGACCTTAGAAGAAAAATTAGGGCAGTTGGGCGCGGTTTGGGCGACTGATCTTATAGATGACCAGAAACATTTTGTCCAAGCTAAGGCCGAGCAAAAAATTGTCAACGGTATCGGTCATGTCTCGCGTGTGGGGGCTGTCAGCCTGCTTAAGCCACAAGCCTCGGCTGCCGTTGCCAATGCTATTCAGACCTATTTAGTCAAACACACGCGCTTGGGCATCCCCGCCATCGTGCATGAAGAAAGTTGTGCGGGGTATATGGCCCGTGACGCCACCACCTTCCCCCAAGCTATCGGCCTCGCTGCAACATGGGCACCGGAACTAATTGAAGAAATGGCCGGGGTGATCCGTACCCAGATGCGGGCTGTCGGGGCACATCATGGTCTTGCGCCGGTATTGGATGTCTGCCGTGATCCGCGTTGGGGGCGGGTTGAAGAAACCTTTGGTGAAGACCCCTATCTGATTTCGCGCATCGGGGTCGCTTATGTACGCGGCCTGCAAAACCATGATTTGCGTGAAGGAGTCGTGGCGACGGGCAAGCACTTTTTGGGCTATGGTACAACCGAAGGCGGCCTCAATTGGTCACCCGCGCACATCCCGGAACGTGAACTGCGCGAAATTTTTGCCTTCCCCTTCTGGGCCGCGATCCAAGAAGCAGGCATCGCCTCGATGATGAATGCCTATCATGAACTGGATGGCATCCCCTGTGGCGCATCCAAAGAACTAATGGTGGATTTCCTGCGCAATGAAATGGGCTTTGACGGTGTAGTGGTCTCGGATTATTTCACACTGGATATGTTAAAGGCGTACCATCGTGTAGCGGCGGATAAAACCGAGGCAGCCTTGTTGGGTCTGGAGGCAGGTATTGATATTGAACTGCCCGCCACCGATTGTTATGGTGACCCCCTGCGGCAGGCCCTCAAAGAAGGCCGAATCCGCATGGAATTGATTGACCTGTCGGTCAGTCGAGTGCTGCGTCAGAAATTCCAATTGGGCCTATTTGAAAATCCCTATGTAGACACCAACCACATCCCGTCAGTCTTTAATACCCCATCACAGAGTGATTTGTCGCTGGAACTCGCCCGTAAATCACTGGTGCTGCTGAAGAATGCCGATCATCTGCTGCCGCTTTCGCCCCAACTCGAATCCATCGCGGTAATTGGTCCCGGCGCAGACAGCATCCGCCTGCTGCAAGGCGATTATCATTATCCCTCCCATTCCGAAGGCGTGGTGATTTCCGAAATCAACACGGAAGCCCCGACCCCGATGCGCGATCTCTCCGGCATTGATTTCTTGCAGCATTTTGTGCCATCCGTATCAGTATTGGCGGGGATTCAAAAACTGGTCTCGCCCCAGACCAAAGTCTATTATGCCCCCGGCTGCGAAATCACCAGTTTCGATACCTCTGGTTTTGCTGAAGCGGTTGCCGCCGCCGAAAAAGCACAGGTCGCAGTGGTGGTCGTGGGTGAAAAATCTGGCCTCTCCAAAGAAAGCACCACCGGCGAATCATTGGATCGCGCCGATATTGATCTCTATGGGGTGCAGCAGCAGTTGGTCGAGGCGATCTATGCCACTGGAACTCCGGTTGTGGTCGTTTTGCTCAATGGCCGTCCACTATCCATCGAGTGGATTGACGAGCATGTTCCCGCCGTGATTGAAGCGTGGCTACCTGCACAGGAAGGCGGCACAGCTATTGCCGAAGCCCTGTTTGGCAAGCTAAACCCCGGCGGCAGACTACCGATTTCTATCCCACGTTCATCCGGCCAAATTCCCGTCTACTACAATCACAAACCATCGGGTGGTCGCACCCATTGGCAGGGCGACTATATTGATTTGCCCGCCAGCCCACTCTATGCCTTTGGGCACGGCCTAAGCTATAGCGAATTTGCCTATCGTCATCTGCGCATTAGCCCCAACCCCGTGCAAGCGGAGGATACGGTGGTGATTAGCCTGAGTGTGCAAAATGTGGGCACGATGACCGGGGATGAGGTCGTCCAATTATATTTACACGACCCAATTGCCAGCGTCACCCGTCCGGTTCAAGAACTCAAGGGCTTTAAACGGCTCACATTGGCCCCACAGGAACAAAAAACCATCACCTTCCATGTCCCGGTTCGCCAAATGGCCTTTTATGACCGTGCCATGCAGTTGGTGGTTGAACCCGGTGAAATACAAGTCATGGTCGGTAGTGCCTCGGATGATATTCGGCTGTCAGGCAGTTTTACGATTGCGGGCCAAACCACGCGGGTTCAACCCGTTTTTAAATCACACGTGGAGGTGAGCTAACATGCGTCGGCTAATTTTATTTAGTATGGTGGTTGTGATGATGATGGTTCCACTGAATACCCAAGCTCAAGATTCGCCCAATGGCGCGTTTTATACTGGGGTCTATCCCAATCTGCTTAAGGAATGGGGACTGACTGACGCGGAAATTCAAGAACGCATTGATGCGACATGGCAGCAGTTGTTCTATGGCAATGATGATACCCAGCGCGTCTATTATCCGGTGGGTGACGACATGGCCTATATGCTAGATGTGGGTAATCAGGACGTGCGCAGCGAGGGCATGTCGTATGGCATGATGATCGCCGTCCAGCTTGATAAGAAAGAGGAATTTGACCGCATCTGGAAATGGGCCAAAACCTATATGTATAACGAAAGCGGTCAGTACGTGGGCTATTTCGCGTGGCACTGCAATACCGACGGCACCAAGATTGATGAGAATCCCGCCTCGGATGGCGAAATCTGGTTTGTGATGGCGCTGTTTTTTGCCGCGCATCGCTGGGGGGATGGTGAAGGCATCTTTAATTATACGGCCCAAGCCAATGAAATCCTCCATACCATGCTGCACCAAGATGAGAAAAACTTGATTTCGACCAACCTCTTTGACCCAGAAACTAAACAGGTCGTCTTTGTGCCGAGTGGCCGCAACAGCCGATTCACCGACCCCTCCTACCATGTGCCGCATTATTATGAACTGTGGGCACGTTGGGCCGAGGCGGATAATGAGTTCTGGACGGAAGCCGCACAGGTCAGCCGTGAGTTTTGGAAAACCACTGCCCACCCCGAAACAGGCCTGATGCCGAATTATGCCGAGTTCACGGGCGAGCCAAAGCCGTCGGGTGACTATGGTGAATTCTTCTATGCCGATGCGTGGCGTAACGCCATGAATGTGGCGGTGGATTATGTGTGGTTCGCGGCGGATGAATGGCAGATCGAACAAAGCAATCGCTGGCTGGAGTTTTTCTATGATCTGGGGATTGGGCAATATAACACCCGCTTCCAGATTGATGGCACACCCGTGAACCCCCAACATCGTTCGACGGGCTTGGTTGCCATGAACGCGGTGGCGGCGATGGCGGCGACGGAGGACTTCCGCTGGGAATTTGTGGAAGAATTTTGGAACACACCGATCCCGGTTGGACAGTGGCGCTATTATGACGGCCTGCTCTATTTAATGGCCCTGCTGCATCTGAGTGGCAATTTCCAGATTATCGGGCCGCAAGGATCGTAGAATCGCTTAAGTTATACGGAATTCGGGTGCATGATGTCGGTTGAACCCCACCCCCTTGCCCCCGGCCCCGTCAACGGTGAGGGGGAAACAATCGCGGTTTGACGCCCTGCCTCGCCTGCGGGGAAGGGTTGGGGATGGGGTTAGCCTTTATCCGAATCTGGTATTAGATTATTCCCGACTCGCAACCGTCTTTCTAAAACCCTTCTCTGTGTTCGGGGAAGGGTTTGTCTTTTACTGAAGTCTGTTGGTTGCCTAGCGCTATCGCATCTTCTGAATTTAGTAAAAGACATCCATCACCATTTTTGCTGAGAATGTAACCAACATCACACGCCGGGGAGGAACTTCCATTAGAATGACTTAAAGCGATGGGCTTAAGGAGTTTTTTATGTGGTCTTCATCGGTTGAGCAGGACTTCTTGCGCGAATGCAGTAAAGATGACGCGAGTTTTCAGCGGCTTGTGGCGGCTTTTGAAGCACAGAGATCGCTTTCGACACAGGCGATGTTTGCCTGTTTTTTCCAAACTTTTCTGCCCGAAGTGGCGATTTGGATAGATGATGCGGAAAAAATCTCGTTTAGCACGCCCAAGTGCCAAGCTCTATTAGGTTATACGACGGAAGAACTGCATGGCTACCAATGGGAAACACTCTGCCACCCTAATGAGGTGTCGGTCTTAAATCAAATTACCGATAGTCTATCCCCAGAGACGGTACAGGTTAAGCACCGCTTACGCCATCGCAATGGCAGCTATGTCTGGGTCGAGACCACATTCAGCAAGAAACAAATCGGGCATCTACAGGGGATTCTCGCCATCTCGCGCGATATTACCCCACATCATGATACTGAGACGAAGCTCCGCGATTCAGAAGAGAAGTTCTTTTCTGCCTTTCACGCCAGCCCGCTGCCCCAATTTGTCAGTACGCTGGATGAAGGCCGTATCTTGGAGGCAAATCAGGCCTTTGCCGATATGGTCGGCATTGAGCGCGACGCCATTGTTGGGCATACCACTGTGGAATTGGGGATTAGCGTGGATGTCGCTTTGCGTGAGCAGTTGTATGACCAGCTACGCGAAACAGGCAGCCTGCGTGACGTTGAATATTTGTTTCGGGGCACAGATGGCAAGATACGCACGGTCTTGTTGTCTGCGGAGCGGTTTGAAATCCACCATCAACCTTGCTGGTTGGGTATGTATTATGACATCACCGAGCACAAAGCGGCAGAAGCAGCACGGGTCGCTTCCGAACAGAAATTTGCGACCATCTTTGAGAGCAATCCGATTCCCATGACCCTCTCCGACCTCGCTACTACTGAGTTGGTCGAAGTGAACCCGGCTTTTTGCAGGATGATCGGCCTGCCCAGTACAAAATTGCGCGGTTTTTCCACACTCGAATTGGGTCTGGTGGTTGACCCTGTAACCCATCAAGAATTCTATCGTCATGCGGAACTACAAGGCTCAGTGCCAGAGATAGAACAGCGCTTTCGCACGCATGACGGCCAAATTCGCACTGTACTGGCCTCGGCAGAAACGATTGATGTCAATGGGAAGCCGCATTTGCTGAGTATGTTCCACGATATTTCGGATCGCAAGCAGGCCGAAGAAACCCTCGCAGCCGAGCGCCAGATGCTGCGTGCTCTCATTGACCATCTGCCCCACTTTATCTATCACAAAGATACCGAAGCCCGTTTTCTTATCAGCAATATCGCCAATACGCGCGTTTTGGGGCTAGAATCCGTTGAAGAGGCAGTCGGCAAATCTGACCTTGATTTCTATCCACCCGACTTAGCCGCCGAGTTTTATGCCGATGACCGGGCCGTGATTTCGTCGGGCCAACCGCTGATTAACCATGAGGAAATGGGCCGAGATGCGCAAGGTCGTAGTCGTTGGGTGCTGACCAGCAAGTTCCCCTTACGTAATCGCGCTGGCGAGGTTACTGGCTTGGTCGGGATTGGCATTGACATCACCGAACGTAAACAAGCCGAGGCGGAATTGAGAGCCTCCGAGGAACGCTTCTATAAGGCCTTTTGGGGCAGTCCCTTTGGCATGGTAATCATTGACTTGCGTTCGCAGCGCATTATTGATGCCAATCCAACGGGTCTGCGTATTGGTGGGTTGTCCCGCGAAGAATTGATAGGGCAGACCGTCGAGTCGGTTGGGTTTATGCTGGCCCCCGCCGTGCGTGCTGAATTTGATCGCCAATTGACCCAAGACGGCCATGTACGCGGCCTTGAAGCCTCATGGGTGAAAAATGGTCAGACCACTATGGTGAAATTTGCGGCTGAAATCATCGAAATTGGTGGCGCACCCCATTTATTGGTCATGTTTGATGACATCACCAGCCAGAAAATCGCCGAAGCCGCCCTCGAAAGTGCCCGTTTGGAACTCATCTATGAACGCAACCTACTGCGTCAACTGATAGACCACTTACCCGATGGGGTGTTTGTCAAGGATGCGGCAGGTCGCTATCTATTGATGAATAAACGGCACGCACAGTTAGCAGGCTATCCTGTTGAGGCCCTCATGGGGAAAACAGCCCTCGAGGCCTTCCCGGACTTGGGTGAGACGTATTTCGCTGATGATTTACAGGTGATCCAGTCGGGTCAACCGCTGCTGGGCCGTGAAGAGCGCCTCATCCATCGTGAAGACCCAAGTCTGCCGGACGGTTGGTGCATTACCTCCAAAATACCCGTCTGCAATGCGGATGGGTTGACGGTGGCGCTGGTGGGTTTACAGGTGGACATCACCGCGCATAAACTGGCCGATATGAAACGCCTTGAAAACGAAAAACTCCAAACGGCCCTTCAAAAGGAACGCGAGTTAAATGACCTCAAGACCCGTATGATGCAGCGTATCTCGCATGAATTTCGCACCCCGCTGGCGATCATCCAAACAGCAGCCAATCTCCTCCTCAATTACCAAGACCGTTTATCAATTGAACAGCGGCGCAAACTCAGCGGCCAAATTGAAGAACAGATCACGACCCTAACCGATATGCTGCACATTATCTCCGAGATCGTCCGCGAAGACTTTCCCAAACATGCGATGCAGTCTGAACACGTGGATTTCCCTGCCCTAGTCCAAGCCGCGATTGAAAAGGTCGAGGCCCAAGACCATAGTCGGCACCCGATCCGATTCGAATCTATTCAACCGTCTATTCCCGCGCTGAATGTTATGGGTGACCCTTATCATTTACGGACGCTGGTTATTAACCTGCTGTCGAATGCCTGCCTCTATTCTCCACTCGAGCGGCCCGTCACTGTAAACCTGACGCGGGAGGATACCTTTCTCCAATTACAGGTTCAGGATGAGGGCATCGGAATTTTGCCAGACGAACTAGACCGGGTAACCGAGGCTTTTTTCCGGGGGAGCAACTTTGATGAGCGCCCCGGCTTGGGACTGGGTTTGACGACGGCCAAAAATATCATAGACCTGCATCATGGCACATTGCATATCGAAAGCACGGCGGGGCAGGGCACACTGGTCACGGTGCGTCTGCCCATCAGCTTTGAGACTTAGGACTTGTTAAGGTCTTGACGCTGCCTGAGGCTGTTTCTGTACAGCCCCGCGTAATTTCTGCCTAGCCTATCCCAGCCTCATCATTGATAATCGGATTGAATGAAAGGCGGCACGATGACAACCATTCTGGCGATTGATGACGAAGACTCTATTTTGCAACTTGTCGAAGCCTATTTAGTCGCGGAGGGCTACACTGTCCATACCGCCCCGGACGGCCCCGCTGGTTTAGCTGCATTCCGCCGCCACAAGCCCGACTTGATCATTTTGGATGTGATGCTGCCCGGCCTCAACGGTCTCGATGTTTTGCAGCAAATCCGCCGTGAATCCGATGTCTACGTCCTGATGCTAACCGCCAAATCCGAAGAGGTGGATCGGGTAGTCGGTTTGACTGTGGGCGCGGATGATTATTTGACCAAGCCCTTTAGCCCGCGTGAGTTAGTCGCGCGTGTCAAAGCCATTTTGCGACGAGGGCGTGCCGCAGAATCCGATGAAAACCCCGCCCTCAGTTTCCCCCACCTCCATATTGACCCCCGCCGTTATGAAGTCACCCGCGACGACACCCCGATTGAACTGACCACCCTTGAATTTAAGCTACTTCATACCCTTGCCACCTATGCGGGTATGGTCATGAGCCGCCAACAGCTTTTGGAGCACGTGTGGGGTTATGATTATTTTGGCGAAGACCGTGTGGTAGATGTGCATATTGGGCATCTACGCCAAAAGCTCGAAACCGACCCAACCAACCCGCGTTTTATCCTGACGGTGCGCGGTGTTGGCTATAAATTTGAGGATAAATGAGCCAACATGCGTCTACGAACCAAAATCCTACTGTCCTATCTCGCGGTAGCCATCATCAGCCTTGTGGTGATCTTTGCCTCGACCAGTTTTGTCGCCCCGCGCAATTTCGCCCATCGTATGGAAATGATGATGATGCACGAGAATGAAACGGAGCATGGGCAG
The DNA here is from genome assembly GCA_013112715.1 of Chloroflexota bacterium. Classification (GTDB taxonomy): domain Bacteria; phylum Chloroflexota; class Anaerolineae; order Aggregatilineales; family J027; genus CFX10. Next base: position 64,087 of record JABFGB010000012.1, on the reverse strand, counting down.
GGACAAGGGCGTGGCATGATGGGTGGCGGCGGTGGCAGCAACGCACCGACAGATGAGGAGATCAATCAGCGTTTTCGGGATGCCCTTACTGAATCGCTACTGTGGGCGAGTGCCGCCGCGATTACCGCTTCCCTGCTCATCAGCGCCTTTGTCACGTGGCGCATCACCCGCCCAATTAAGGCGATGGTCGCCGCCAGCCAGCGCATTGCCGATGGGCATTACACCGAACGCCTACCCAAACATGCCCGCGACGAAATTGGCGATTTGATTCACAGCTTTAACCAGATGGCGGAGTCGTTGCAGCAAACCGAAGCCATGCGCCAACAGTTGATCGCCGATGTCACCCACGAATTAAAAACCCCCCTCACCACCATTATGGGCATGATGGAGGGTTTGGAGGATGGCGTCGTTGCGGCGAATCCGGCCACCTATCACCTTGTCCATCAAGAGGCCGACCGACTGCGGCGCTTGGTGCAAGATTTGCAGGAATTGTCGCGCATCGAAGGTGGTCAAATCGCCCTCAATCTTCGTTCGCACGCCCCGGCTGAACTGGTCAAATTTGCTACTGACCGCCTTACCCCGCAGTTTGCCGATAAAAATATTGCCCTCCACGTGAACCTGCCCCCCACCCTACCCTGTGTCTGCGCTGACCTTGAGCGCACCGGACAGGTGTTGATGAACCTGCTCGGCAACGCTCTGCAATATACCCCTGCGGAGGGGCGAGTCGAGGTATCAGCCCAACCCTTTGACCATCAGGTACGGTTCGCCGTAAAGGATTCCGGTGTGGGATTGACCGAAACCGATTTGACCAAGATTTTTCAGCGCTTCTATCGCGTGGATAAATCGCGTTCACGGGCCAGCGGTGGCAGTGGCATCGGCTTGACCATCGCCCGCCATCTGATTGAAAGTCAAGGTGGCAGCATCTGGGCAGAAAGCGCGGGGCCAAATCTCGGCAGCACTTTCTACTTCACTCTAAAAAACTTTACCAAATCTTCATAATCCCGATACATCAACTTTATAGGTTGCTGGCATCCTATAGGCATACTTTGAAGGAGCGCAGAATGATGATGCACGGGGATTGGGGTTTTGGAATGTGGGGTGGCTGGCTGGTGATGTTGCTGTTCTGGTTTTTGCTGTTCAGTCTAGCCATCAGTGTTCTCACCTCGCTGTTCCATCGAGATAGCACTTCGCGTTATTCGATGGACAGTTTTGATCCGCGCCGGATCGTCCAAGAACGCTATGCCAAAGGCGAAATCTCACGCGAAGAATATCTCGCGCTCATGAACGATTTTAAATAACAGGAGAAAGACCATGATGAACAAACGCTATGTATCCACCTTGATGATTATTGTAATCGCCCTTGTTGCGGCGATCGGTCTCAGTGTGTTTTCTGCCTCGGCACAGGGGCCGGGCACAGGCAATGGCACTCCCATGCCCTGTGATGGCACTGGGATGATGAACGGCAACGGCATGGGCATGATGAACGGCAATGGGATGGGGATGATGAATGGTAACGGTATGGGCATGATGAATCGTGGCGGCCATCATGCAATGGGACATCACGGCATGATGAATCCTGAAGACTGCCCGATGTACGGCACCACCCAGACGAGTGGAAGTTGGTGGGGCTGGATGGATCATATGCAATTGCACCTCCATAATCCCGAAGCCTGCCCCTATTATCAAGCCATGACCGCCGACGAATAGCTAGCAGAACCTGATTCTTTTCAACGCTCTTACCTGTTCCTCCCTTGTAAGGGCGTTTTGCTTTATTCAGCCATGAGCGTCTCGACTATCCGTTGGGGCTTGGTCGCGCTCAAACATCCCATAATCTCGGATGACGCCCGCGATTCTGAGGCGATAATCCCGAAAGACCTCCGCTCGTCCCCGTGCTTGGGCCATGCGATGCGCTTCCATCCGTCGCCATGTCGCAATCGCATCCTCGTCCCGCCAAAACGACAGCGACAGCAGTTTGCCGGGGGTGGAGAGGCTTTCAAATCGCTCAATCGAGATAAATCCATCTATCGTTTCCAGCAATGGGCGTAGTTCCGCCGCAATGTCCAGATAAATCGGTTTATGTTCGTCATGCACCCACACTTCAAAAATTACGGCGATCATTGCCCCCGCTCCTGCAAAATTGGAATTCGCAAATTAGGATAGGCATGGTAGCCTAGCGCGTGCATGTTATCGGCCACCCCCGTCTGAATACATTGCTCAATCGCGGCCTGCGTGATGATGCTGGCTGCCCTTGCGCCGGGGCAGGCATGACCCCCCAAGCCAAAGGTGAAATACTGACGATTGGCTTGTGGATCACGATTGGCGGCAGCAAGCACGACCACTACGGTATCCCCGGCTCGCAACGCATGACCCCCAATTACCACGTCTTCGCTGAGATAACGTCGGGTATTCTGCACGGAGGGATTGAAGCGAATGACCTCTTGGATGAATTCAGGTAATAAGTGGGGCCGTTCAAGAATCTGTCTGCCAAGTTCCCGGATGGCAAGGAGCGTATTGCCGATCAACCCCGCCGTCGCTTCATAGGCCTGAAACATCAATCCAATTAGGTTGGCGGCCCAAGCTTCGCCCTGCTCCGGTTCAAGCATCTCCCATAGTCGTTCAGCGGCCATTTTGCCTATCCCGACTTGATCGGGGGTACTTAGCGGATTGAGGCAGAGGGCAAATTGGCGCACCCATCGAACCGTTTCAGATAGGCAATCGGAGGGGATACCCAAGCAATCTGCCATGATATACACGGGCAGTTCAAAGCTATATTCATTTAGGGATGTCCCAGCCTGCCAAAATTCTTGTGCCCATCTCTGACTGAGGCTCATCAATCGGGTGGCCTCTAACCGAGCAAGTCTCGCATTGATCGCCTGCTTCAATTCCAAATGCTTGTACCCATCATTCATCCGCGCCAGATGTTGAAATATGCCCGCCGCCGCTGACCCTACAAGGCCACGTGGCACGGGTTCATCTAGTGGACGCACGCGACACGCAGGATGGGAGAGAATTTCGGTGACGCCTTCCGCCCCGGAAACAACCCATGCCTTGAGCGCTTCGTCATAATAAAAAGGTCGCTGTGCCACCAACTCGGCATAAAACGGATAGGGGTTCGGGTGGGTAACAGCATCTACCACATGGGTCGGCTTGAGGGTAATGTTCATGGGTCTGCTCCTTCTATTGAAATGAGTTTAGCAGGAAACCCACCCTGAACGTTTCGGTTTTTATCGAATCGTGCTTGTAACAAGATGGGATGTGGATACACCATGAAGACCCAATGTGTGGCATACTTGAAAGGAGCTTAGTGCAAAGGATGTCGCAATGGTAGACCACATACAAATCGCACCCCGCACCCGCATGACCTCGGCAGAATTTTTGGCACTGCCCGAAAGCAATTTGCCGATGGAACTCCTGAATGGAGAGATAATTATGGTTCCTGCTCCGTCTATCAGCCACCAGTTGGTTACAGGTAATGCGTTTTTGATCTTGCATACGCTCAAACCGGACGGGGTGGTGATGTTTGCTCCGACAGATGTCTATTTCGATGACGAAAATACTGTTCAGCCAGATGTGTTGTGGTGCAGTGCCCAAAATACGCATTGTATCCGTGTAGAAGACCACTATTGGCAAGGCGCTCCCGATTTAATTGTGGAAGTGCTGTCACCGGGCACGGGTCGCCAAGACAAAAACGCCAAATTCAATCTCTATCAAAAATACGGCGTCCGTGAATATTGGATTGCCGACCCCGTGCATAAAGTATTGGAAGTGTGGCAATTGCAAGATGGGCGCTATACGCGGCAAGGTGCCTATGGCCCTGAAGACACCTTCGAGTCGGCTGTATTGGGCAAATCGGTTGATGTCAGCAAAATTTTTACGGCTTAGGCGCTTGGAGTTTGTCACTCAAATCGCTGGCCCACGCCCGAATCGCCTCCCAGTTGCGATGATCGCCCTCCGCCCAAACGCCTGTCCACACACTGACGCGGAATATAGATTGATGCAAGGCTGATGAGACACTCTCAATGTCCAGTACCCCCGCGAAAAAACCTTCACTCACAGGCTCAACAAGGCGGCGGACGGGTGCAAGCCATTCCACCGCCATCTGATGATAGTTCTGATTTTTCATCGTCAAGGCCATACAGACCATAAAGGCTGCAAACGGCTTTTCAGAGAGGGCCGCTTGATTTTGTCGCACAAACTCGATGGCTTCTGGCAGCCACTTTTTATCATGAATGGGACTTCCCAATACGATGGCACGATAGGGTTCTAAATCGGTGACTTCTTGAATGGGGCGAACTTCAACTTGTGAGCCGTTTTCGGCGAGGGTTGCACTAATCGCCTGAGCAATTTCGGCAGTGGAACGGGTTCGTGTCGCATAAGCAACTAGGATTTTGTCAGACATAGTAATTCTCTCCGAAGTTATTCAGCAATTAGTCTATTCTAGTATTCGGAGGTTTCACTCAACAGTGACAGGTTACATGTTTTCTAGGTGCAGGAATCATAGAGGGTGGCTAAAAAGGGGAAAATTTACCTCACCCCCAACCCCTCTCCAATTAGAGAGGGCCTTCAATATGCCAGACTCGGCCTCCCCCTCGCCAGATGGAGAGGGGGTCGGGGGGTGAGGTTGGACTTTTGCGACGCCCTAGTAGTAAGAAGGGCAAGGGTGCGACCTTGCCCCGGTAAATGCAAAAATGATTAATCTTGAGTGACGGCTGCCAAGATCGCATCCCACGCAAGTTCGGAGGCGATTAAGCCCAACCCCGCCACACTCAATTGGCTTTCGACGCTATTGGTCGTAACGGCGTAGAGTACATCTCCATCGTACATGGTATGAAAGGGCCGAATCGCCCGTGCCATGCTGCTGTGGACTTGTCGTGCTAATTGGGTGAGCGCCTCCATCGGGAGTTTTTGGTTTGTGACCAGCAGTGAAAGAGTTGTGTTGCCGCTGCGTGGCTCCGAATACTTGCCGCTGGCAATTTCGGTTTCCAGATCGGCAACCACATCATGGCGCTGGTTTGTGTCCGGATGGCGATTCCCGCGAACGACCTGTCCATCGCGGTTATAGACAGCGCCGAGAGCATTGACCACTGTAAACACCCCCACCTTGAGTCCGGCGACCTCTCGAAACGCGCCCCCATGACCGCTGCTTTCGGCCCGTTCACGGCCCAAAACACCCCCAACACCTGCCGAGCGTCCTGCCCCACGAGCACCTAATGGAAAGATGCCCGCTTGGGCCGATTCAAGTGCGGCCCGCCCCAAGGCCTTATCGGGGTAAATGGTGTTGTCGCGTCCACCGAAGTCGTAAATAATCGCTCCGTTGATTACCCCCATTCCGCGTTCGAGGGAGTGCTTCCCTTGCCCAAAAATGCCCACCCCCACCCCCGAGGCAGCTTCTAATCCTAGTAATGAGCCACCCGCAAAGCAGAGGGCGCTGCAATAATCGTTTTCCTGCGTTGTACCCACCATCCCACCCCGTACATCAATAGCAGTCGGCACTCCGCCGGGAAAGCGAAATACGGTGCATCCGGTTGGGCCTTCTTCATATTCGGCAACTCCGATCAGCATCCCCGGAAAATCAAAGGTGAGGCATGGGCCATCAAAATGAGTACGCGGCGTCAGCGTCAATGAATCGTTACTAAGTGGCATGTGAATCCTCCTGATTATCAGACAAGTTGTGTGGATTATGGACAGGCTGCCACGTGGAAATTAGCCTCAAAATTGGGATTTTGGAGGAAAGCACGTTATAATATTCTTGATATAAATAAAAAAAATCTTCACACTCACTACTAATATAGAATTCCCCTTTGAGACGTGACCCTAACTTTCAAATAAAAAAGGCGACCTTGTGAGCCGCCTTCTCGATAGAGACACGAGTTGGTCTGAATTAATCCTTATACAGGGTCACAATTCCGCCGGGGCTGGCAATCGAAAAGTCGTTTTCCCGTGTCAGGTATTGATCCACAAAAGCATCCTGTTGGGCCGCCGTCGCCGGGTCTGTAAAGTTCACCCGTTGCAGCAGCAAGAAACTCATCACATCAAACATTTCGGGTTTAGTGGTGGTGCGAATATCCGAGTGGAACGGGATATGCGTGGCCTTATAGCCCCATTTTTGCACCAACGCATACAATTCGTCAGCAAACGGGATTTGCTGATAGTATTCGGGCGTAAAAAAGGTCTGGTAGAGCCGCGCAATTTCACTGCCCCGATCCGCCACCGTCACCAAAACCAACCGTCCGCCGGGCTTCAGCAAATCAAAGGCACGCTTCACAAAATCTGGGCGTTCGTTGGCGTCAATGTAATACAACACATGCGACATCACCCCGAAGTCAAATGTTCCCTCCACCTTGACATTCGGTGTCCATGCCGCAATTTGCCCGGACATCGAGACGCCATTTGTTTTGGCCCAATCGAGCAATTCGTTGAATAAGACCGCGTTGGGTTCAACGACGACCGTGTGCTTAAAAAACTTGGAAAAATGGCGCGTCAGATTACCATGCCCTGCCCCAATGTCCAAATAGGCATCGTGATGCGACAGCGGCTTAATGACCTTTTCAATGATGGTCGGGATGGTAAACGCATATTCATCCGACCCAGTGGACAAAGGCTCGAATTCATCTCGAAAGCGTTGATCTTCCGACTTGGGTTGCTGCGTCATCTATTTATTGTTCCAAAGGTTTGGTGAGGACAATAATGCCCCCGCTGCTGGAAATACTATAGCCATCGGCCTTACGCAGCTTGCTCTTAAGATAGGCCTCGCGGATGCTGACATGATCATCATTGTCGAACTTGACTTTGCCCAGCGTTAGGAAATCAATCATCAGGCGTGTATCAGCTTCGGTCTTGGTGGCAATGGTGGAATGGAAGGGGTGATACGTCACGCGGAAATTCCAACGCAGCAAATTTTCGTACAACAGCTCCGCATAGGGGAGTTTGGCGAACTCTTCAGGCGAATAGAGTTGTTTGCACAACTTCCAAATATCGCTCTGGGTGCCATTGAGAGCCAGAATCATGCAACCGCCGGGGCGGAGATGACTATAGGCTTTGCGGACAAACGCGAGGTGATTTTCTAGTGGAACGTAGTAGAGGACGTGTGAGAGGATGACCAAATCCGCCATCACGTCAATATTGAGGTCTTCCCATGGCCCATTGTAGCCTGTGACATCAGCGCCAGTCTGCCGCACCCACTCCATTAGCTCATCATAGAAGGCTTGGTTTGGCTCGACAATGGTGCTCTGTTTGAAATAGAAAGAGAGTGGACGTGTTAGATTCCCTCGTCCGGCCCCAATGTCCAACAGATCGTTGTGATTGGGCAGGTGTGGAATCACCCTCGTCTCGATAAAACTTATGAAATCCTCATACTCTTGTGTATTGGTGGATAACATATCGAATACGTGTTTATACAACAATGCCTCATCTTGGATAGCTTTGGTAGTATCCATTCCTCGACTCCCATCCGTAAAATTGGCCCATTCCATTATATGGTTAGAGTAAAGCATACAACAATTCATGAAGCCTGTAAATAACAGTGGGGAATATGGGACATTTATCCCTAAAAATTGGGAGTTTTGTTTAGTCTCTTATTTTCCTTATTGATGATTTAAGATTTACCTTACAATAACATTAAACCTAATCGCCATACTTCCCTTAGTGTCGTTGGGCTGAATATGGAACTGAGTAGTCATCTTTTGAATACAGCTTGGGTCGGGTTCGATTAAGGGATCGGAAAGAAATGGCAAAATAATGTTATTTGGTCAAAACACGAAGCTCTCATCCTTCAACAAATTTATTAAATTCATAATTTCGAGCGCATTAGCGATATGTTGTAACATTATACACATTTTGGTCGCTGTGCCAAACCATGAAAATGGCCCCAAGCCCATATACAATTATTTTCTTTTTCGTAAAAATTATAGACAAGCAATTTATAATAATTTTCTGACTTGATTTTAATAATCAAATTAGTCTATATTCAAACAAGTAATCAAATGCATTATAGTGTTTACTTGAGGGCCAATATCATGGATTTTGAATACCTAAAAAAGGGCATCAAAGAAATTGTTGATGTGGTTTCTGGTGTTCCAGAAAAATTCCAAGATCGGTGTTTCGACGTTCTTCTCGCCAGTTTACTTGCAGAAGTCGAAGTAGAACCTGATTCATCACCAAAGGTTTCAGACACCAGCACTAAAGGGATAACTTCGATAAACGACAAATCTGTAGTTGGTTCAGAAAAAATACCGCTAAATGCAGCCCTAAATGTGTTTATGAGAAAACGCAAAGTATCTCTAGAGCAACTTGGAGAATTGCTTTACGTCGAAACAAATGCTGAGGGTAAAATAAAAGTTCATTTTATTCATACCCCCGATCATACTACTCCTAATGCGACAGCTCAAATATATTGGTCATTATTATATGGACTGAAAGCCAATATTGAGTCAGGTGGAGATTTTCTTGTAGACCCAGAAGGCGTTCGTGAAGTCTGCAAGGATGAAGGTTGCTATGATGCAGGGAACTTTGCAAAAAATTTTAAAAGATATGAAACGTATTTCAAGGCGGTTCCTAAGCCTAATGGCCCTCCACAAAGTTTAAGTGATGAAGGGCAAAGTGCTCTTGCAGACTTCATTCTAAGACTTGTAGGGCAATCTAAATGAAAGCAGAAACTATAAGGATTCTTGAGCAATTTGAGAATGAACTGAAGTCATTGCGCAAAGAAATCCGGACTTTGGAGACACCTAGAGTAGGAAGGAAAAACCTTCAAGAAAAGGCGGAGTCACTTGCACTTCAATGGATAAATGACATCCACCCGACACTTCGAGACAGGTTCAAGTTGCCAGAAACGGTACTTAATGAGATGTTTGATTTTGCGACAAGGTTGCTCAAATTAAGTAGGCCCAACAATCGTGTGTCTTCGTACAATGAGGTCATAGCTCTTCTATTGAAGAACTATAAGGATAGATTTATCTTACCTATCCATCAAAGCAACAATGCTCCCAAAGGCATGGTTCAACTGGATAATCTGATCGCACAACTTACTAATATTGATGAGTTAAATTATCTCAGCGAGGCAATTGATTGTGCCAAAGCTGGCTTTTACAGGGCTTCCATTGTATTAGCATGGTGTGCAGTAATTGATAGATTTCAGCGCAAAATTAATGCGTTAGGCTTCGACAAATTTAACCAAGCAGCAGTTCAGGTTAAAAATCAAACATCGGGCAAATTCAAGAGATGGAATAAGGAATTTAAAATCACAACTTTATCTGAGCTGCAATCAGTCTTTGATAATGACCTTATTGTAATATTTGAGGGGGGTTTAGGACTTATAGACTCCAATGAGGGGCAAAGACTTGAGATGCTTTTTGAATATAGAAATCAAAGCGCCCATCCGGGAAATGCCCCTATTGAAGAGCCGCACCTAATCGCCTTCTTCTATGACACAATCAAAATTGTCTTTACCAATCCTCGTTTCAGTCTATAGTGTGAAATCTTGAGGGATAGAGATGTTTGCCTCTACCCCTCTTTCTGAGCGTTCAGATTGATTGGCTTGTTATGCTACTACGGATTGATCGGTTCCGTGCTGGCGTCAATCGAGAGCAGGAACTTGACCAATTTGCGGCGGTCTTCAGGATTGCTTAGGCCATCAATACCACCCAGACCAGCGGCGCGATGGGCAATAAAGCGATCCCCCATCACCTCATCCAACGATGCCGCCGACCCGTTGTGGAAGTACGGCGGGAAGGCAAAGATGCTGATGAGTGAGGGCGGTACGAATCCAGCTTCACCCAATGGGGGTTTGCCATTGGCGCGGACTTCATTGCTGGCGTTGGGGTCGAACGTCCCCACGTTAGCGAGTTGTCCAATGATCTGCCCACCTTGAATCAAGGCTTGGTCGGTGACAGGGCCGACCAGATTGCTGCTTGACCACTTTGGCCCACCATGACACTGTTGGCAGTTATTGGCGATGAAGATGTTGCGGCCTTCTTCAATTTCAGGATCGGTGCTGTCACTCGATGGTGAAATAGGGGCACGGATGGTCTGGATATAGGCGATGATCGCGTCCCACGCATTGACCACATTGCCGGATGGGGTGCGCACACCCAACTGCTGACGTAGTGAATTCGGGAAGGCCAGTGTGGGCGGGTCGCCAATCAGCAAGCCGCCGATATTAGCCGTTTCCTCAAGGGCTGTCCCATCTTGGTTAAACAGCAGACCGCGTCCACCCGACACCCCGCGAATATTGAGTTCGAAGTCTTGCTCTTCGTCAAAAATCGCCGACCAATTGAGTGCGCGGAAAGTGCCACCTGCAAAGTCTTGATGCTGCGAGATGGTGCGGCGGGGGCCAGCGGCAAAAATCCACACGACGTTGTCGGACAGACCAAACGGATGGCACGATGCACAGGCCTGCCAACCGTTGTCGGACATGTTGCCGAAATCGCTGGCGAATTCACCCACCGATGTGTTGTAGAGTTCCTTGCCGACCAGCACCAATTCCTCCTGTGAACCGGCTTCTGGTAGGGCAGAAGAGCGCATGGTGGCGAGGGTTTGTTCAGGGAAGCGGGTGATGTCAATGACCGTTACATCGCGTGAGATGTGGTTGGCGACATAGGCGCGGGTGTCGTTGTTGTTGATGACGATGCCACGTGGATTGCGTCCAACCGGAACTTCAAGCACGGCGCTGGTTTGTGGATTGATGCTGACCGTGATGGCACCCGTCGTGGGGTCAACCTGAATACGCAGTAGCACATTGCTGGCGGCGCTGACGACATACCCCACATCTTCGCGGGTCTTAAAGGCGATGTCCCATGGAATGGCCGGGAACAACTTAATCGTGCCTTCGGGCTGCTGGGCGACGGCGTGATTAAGATTGACCGTCTGCCCCGTGTCCTGATTGGTGGTCGTATTTAAGATATGCACCAACGCTTGGGTGTTGACATTAAAGCGCACCGGGCCATTGGGCGACGCACCGACATTCGGGATATAGGCAAAGCCGTTTTTCACCCCGATGGACTGCATCTGATTCGGATAGGCCCCGGTCACAAAGGTGGCTTCTTGGCCGGGTTCAACGCGGCGGATGGCATCCCCTGTCGCTTTAAAACCGGTGTCCGCCATGTTGGTCAGGATAATTTGACCTGCCAATGAGTCATTTTCGGTGGAAATCTTGGTGACGAGGCCCGTCTTGCTGTCATCCTCACCGTCGAGTTTGTTTTGTGTGGCAAACGAGAAAAATTGCGTGATATAGACCGTCTCATCATTGTCCTCGCCGTCCCCGTCATTGGTGATGGTGATGCCGCGTGGTTCGCCGCCGACGGGTGGGCCAACATTGATGATTTCTTTGGCGACGGTGTTGGTGGCCGTGTCAATCACACTAACCGAATTGGAACGAGCATTCGTGACATACGCTTTTTGACCGTTGGGGGTCAGCGCGATGCCATAGGGTTCGGTCCCGACATCCAATGTGGCGACGACCTCAGCGGCAGGCTGTTTGGTGACATCCACCGCCAGCACTGAGACCGTGCCATCAATCGTATTCGTAACATAGATGGTTTTGCCATCTGGCGAGACGGCCACGCCGTTGGGTTCGTCGCCTACCGCGATTTCGCCGAGCGGCAGGTTGCGATCTTCGGCGACATCAAACAACGAAACCGTATCCACATCTGGGTTGACGACGGCTAACAGCGTGTCATCGGCGTTGAGCGCAATCGGGCCAGATTTGGTCGCCCCCGCAAATCGAGTCGCGGCTTGGGCCTGTGCTGGACTGGACTGAACCAATGAATCAGCCACCGGAAGCGCTAGGACGAAAAGACCGATCAATAAAATGCCATATCTACGCACTACTCTTGGGAAATGGGTAATTCTCACAAGTGCCTCCTTGTGACCTAAACAATGTATTGAACCAATATATCTTCCTGCCTATATGTGAGGATACGCACAGCATAGCATCAGTCGCCTACGCTGTGCAACTAACTTTAGTTAGGGGTTTTGGGTAGGGTCTTAAATAGAGGTTTATATGGTAATATGGGTAGACGGCGATACTATATTTTTCCTTTATTTACGCCGTACCAGAAGTATCAACAAGTTTATGGCTCGCAAGGCTGAGAAATTACTTGAAAAATTGCGCCAAAATAAAGCTGGATGGCGAGCTAACGAGTTGAAGGCATTATATGAAGGCTTCGGGTTTACAATCCGGGCGGGGAGTAACCATGACGTGGTGACTCATCCGGATTATCCACAACTGAGAGCGACGCTGCCACGACATGCCAAAGAACTGCTGCCAACGTATGCCAGCCAAGCCCTCAAAAATATCGAAGCCGTAATCGCCCTTCAAGAAAGGGTGGAGGATGAAGATGAATAAGCAACTATTGGAACAGGCTAGAGCATTAGCCTTGCGTAATTACACCACTATCCTCTCAAGCGAAAATCTCAGCGACGGTACTGAGATGTTTCTGGCACGCAATCCTGAACTAGAAGGCTGTATGGCACAGGGCGAAACACCCGAAGCAGCCCAGTCCAATTTATTGGAAGCCCGCATTGATTACATCTACTTTTTGCTCGAAGATGGCTTACCCGTACCGGACCCGACCCGTGAAGTCACGTCTAGTCTAAGCACGGAACACACAAAATAAGCAATTAGCTTTCCAAAAGCGCCCTCACCATACTGCGTTCGGCGGGCAGGCCATAGAGTTCAAGGAGGTTGCTGGGGTGTTGCCAAACGAGATCATTATCAACGACCAACTGCAAAACATAGCGTTGGTCATTAGTTAAAGCTGTTGTGTCTAGGAGAGTCTCGGATTTAGGAAAAATAGTTCGTATGGGATCGGTAAACCGTCGTACCATATCATTTGCTGCCGATGGGTCAATCAGTTCAAAACGGCAGTAGACAGTGTCTCTTAGGACTGCGGTTGTTGAACTACGGATGAGTTGACGATAAGCCCCGATAAATATCTTTTCAAGAATCGCATATGCAATATCATGAGCATCTATTGGGTCGCCTGATTGAGACAAAAGCAACCGCAACCTTTTGATCGCTTCATCTGTCTTTAAGGTGGTGAGTGCTATCTGTGGCGTATGGCCGGGGATTTCACATAGAACATCAACGGCGGCGGGTGGTGTTTCTTCTTCTGCAAGTATGGTTAGCAGAAATGCGATTTCATATTTCTCTCGGGTATCGGTTGCCGTGTTCATTAGCTGTAGGAGAGGAGGGACAAACTGCCGTTTTTCTGTTTTGGTATATTCAACCCAATCATAATAGGAGGGAGACCAACTACGCATGGGCATAATTTCCAGAAAATCCGGTAACGTTACCCTATCTAAATTCTGGGCCAGTGCGGGTACTGTAATTTCATGATACGTATGAAAGTTCATGATGGCGACAAAAGCGGGTCGTCGAGTCTCCTGATTCCCACGATTTAGCTCATCCAACAAGATCGGCAGCGCGGCTTCCAATGCCTGATAAGTAGTGTGCTCTAACACCTTTTGTCTCTGCATAAATTCGAGATATTTCCGATCACCATGCTGAACCTGCGGAAGGTTTGCCTCTCCCGATTGTTTTGTCTTGGCTTTGGCAAGATGGGCACACGAAGTTGCATAATCACCAAGTAGCTCAATGATGTCTGGGCATGATGGAAAACCACCGATTTGGACTAATTCAGCTAAGAACGGAATGACATAAGGAGTAGCAGGATAAATCGAGTTCTGATGATTTGTGCCCTCGCGTAAACTTTCATATGCTTTGTACCAAACGTCTTTATCAGGGGAGGTGAGGTCTCGGATCAACTGCGGGAAGTGAACCCCCTCGCCATAAACACGATGGATATCCGCCCAATCAATCGAATCGAGTTTTTCTAGCACAGACCTTCCCTCTAATCATGTCAAGGTGTTGCCAACTTCTCAAAAGCGCGTATTTTGGCCTTCCTGACGATATGCTCCAAGCGCATAAATTCATCTAATTCGGCCTCTTCTAAATCGGTCAAACTGCGGTTACGGTTGGCCTCCAATAATTCACTGAAACGAGCCTCCGTTTCGGCAGATAAACGAAACTCGCTAATTTCCTCAAGGGGCGGCGACGAGGTGATGAATTCCACAAACTCATCATAGGCGTTTAGCTTGAGAATCTCGACCATTGTATCCTCCTCCAAACATCACATGCCCTATTCTACTCTACTCCCCATTGAGCCGGGTCATCTGAATCGCCAAATCAATAAACACCGCCGATGTCCAGCCGAAAATCGGGGCGGGCGACAATGTGCCACCTGCCCCACACAGCCTCTTGGTACACCAGAAGCCTCAATGCAAAGGGGGTGAGGATTGACCGATGCCGTTCTAATGGCTGTGCCGCAAGACTTTCTCATTTATTTACTCCGATAGCCTCCAGCGACCATCATAAAACACTCAAGCATTCAAAACACATAGCACAAGCCGAAAGAAAACTCAAAATCAAATCTTTTTTCTGGCTTGGAAAAATAATTTCCAACTGGTCGCTAGAATAAGATTAGACACGTATTTTGATTTTGGTACGGAGCGGAGTGTTGAACCTAGAAAGGCGCAAAAATATGCCGAAAATTCCAGAGGATAAAAAATCAGACCGTAAAGAACGGGTTTATCGTCTAATTCAACGCCACCCAGAAGGAATTAGCGAACGGGACATCGCTGAGGAACTGAATATTGAATGTCGGACAACCAACAACTACCTTACTGAACTGGGAATGGGAGGAAAAATCTATAAAGAAGGCCAACTGTGGTATTCCCTGCCGCGTGAGCCCATTGTCATGCGCCATTTTGAGCCTGATCCTGAAATAGTTCACCACCGCCAGTACAGGAGGCCCAGCATGGCTGAGGGGGGGCAGATTTTGATCGTGGATGATTATCTCACCAAGCCCTTTAGTACGGATGAACTGATGGCCCGTATCCGCACCGCTCAACGCCACGCCCAACCTCAACAGGAAGAAATAATTTTCACCAGTGGTCGCCTTAAGGTGGATTTATTGCGGCGGGTGGTCACGGTGGAGGGCGAACCCATCAAACTAAGCCGCACCGAATATGCCCTGCTGCGGTTGTTGATACAACACGCGGGGCGAGTTTTGACCCATCAGCAAATTTTGCGCGAGGTATGGGGGACTGAATATATTCATGAAACTCACTATTTGCGGGTCTATTTTGCCCAACTGCGCCAGAAAATCGAAGAAAACCCGGCGCTACCTGCGATAATTATTACTGAACCGGGTGTTGGCTATCGATTGGTGCGGCGCTAAGGCAAAAGACTCCAGCAATGGATTTCCTCAGACAAATTCTGTTCCCGCAAAACCTGAATTTTGTTGATGACGAAAGCACATCTTTCATTTTGTATCAAATGAACGTGTTTACATTCGGCTTTCTGATTTAGCGATTGTATGAAGTAGGCACATCATCAATTACGGGTCGCTATTCGCCATTGTTCTATGTTCCTTTGGCCCTGCTACATCTTTCCTTGCTTTTACGAGTTGGAGGCGATCTCAACGCACTGGTACTCCTGTTATTTATTGGAAATATGGTTCGATTATTGCACACTGATAGTGGTCGTCCACTTGTGCCACGCAGTAAATTTGCGATTGTTGGGTATGTATTGATCGGGACAGAATTTTTGAGTGGTATTGTTTTTGCAAGCACCGATTTGGATGAGGGGGTACGGCGGAATAAACGGGCTTGGCAAAAAGCTGTTGGAAAGCGATTTTGTTGCCAGCCAAAGCGATGAGGATCTGCAGAGTTTTATTGTACAAAGGCGGCCTATCTGGGGTTGCCAATACAACGGGGATCGAAATGCCCGCACGTGGTGGTAATTCTGCTCTCAGCGATCAACAGATACTAGCCATTATCCGCTATATTCACAGGCTGAAATAAAAATCCACGCTTCACCCATGAGAGGAAACGTCGAAATTTAATGAAACGAAATTGTAACATAATCACCCTAACGGTAAACTATGCTTCAAAAATGATTACTCTTGAGAGAACCGAATCCCAAACCGTCTGGGAGTAATTTAGAGCGCTGTGGCAAATACTGGGGGAGAGAACAGATGCAACGAGAAGTTACCTTTGCGGGAATCTGTGGATTCATTGCTACCTTAGTCTTGGCCGTTCTAATCCTGATAGGCTCGCGTAATCTAGCCCATTTTGATGCCGCGTTGGTGGCCTACACCGCTTCGATTCTCTTTGCGACCTTTGGGTTGACTTATCGCTATACCATGTGGCTTCAACGCCCACCCACCGCAATTTATTGGAAACGGGGTTGGCAGACCTTTCTGAATCGAAAATATTTGAGAAAAAATGCGATAAACTGGCTGCGGCATGTGACGGAGGATATGGCCCTCAACCGTTTTATTTTTGAGCGCAGCCGGATGCGTGGGCTAACTCATTTTCTAATCATGTGGGGCTGTATCATCGCCATCAGCATTACCTTTCCGCTTGTCTTTGGCTGGCTCCATTTTGAATCGGTTCCCGGCGAGATGGATACGTATCAAGCCTATGTTTTTGGTTTCCCAACCTTTACCTTTGCATCAGGTTCAATCTTTGGATTTTTAATTTTTCATGGATTGGTTTGGTCGGCATTCATCACCATCTCCGGGGTCATGCTGGCAATGCGACGCCGGATGCGTGAGGAAGGGGCCGCCGCGCTTCAGCTTTTCGTCGAAGATTTTCTACCCCTGATCCTCCTGTTTGCTGTAAGTATCACCGGTCTAATGCTGACAGCGAGTTATACGTGGTTGAAGGGGTATGCCTATGATTTTATTGCCATCCTTCACGCCATCACGGTTATTATCACGTTCCTGTGGCTGCCATTTGGTAAATTTTTCCACATCTTCCAACGACCCGCGCAGATCGGAGTACGCTTTTACAAATATGTCGGTGAACGCGAGGAACCTGCTATCTGTCGGCGCTGTAACACACCCTTTACCTCTCTGATGCACGTTCATGACTTAATTACCACTGAAAAACAGCTGGGCTATAACTACGAAATGCCGGGAACATCCGTTGAACACTATCAATGGATTTGCCCACGCTGCCGCCGCGCCATGTTAGCACTGGCGCAAGGGCAACTTTGGCAAAGACAGCTAGGTGGGGAGACGCCTGCCTTAATAGCTTATACGCCCACCACCCCAAGCTATGTGAACCCCGGAATTGGTGAAGGGCCATTGGGCCATGAAGATGCTAAAAACTTCCATCCTTAGGCAAAAACCTGTTATTAAAGGTCTGAACTACCATGAGCAAACTTCCTGTTGAGTCGGTTGAAATTATTGAGCGTTTTGGCCCAACTCTGGCCTATGCCCAAGGGGCACGGGTGGATACAGGCGTTGAGCCAGATAAAATTGTCAAAACGCATTGCTGTTTTTGTGGGCAACAATGCGGCATTCAACTTAAGGTACTTGATAATGAAGTGATCGGCTTTGAACCTTGGTATGAATTTCCTTTCAATCAGGGAAAACTATGCCCGAAAGGTGTCAAGCGTTATCTGCAAGGGGCACACCCAGATCGCCTTCTGACTGCTTTGGAGCGCAATCCCTCGGCTGAAGCCGGATTTAGCCCCATCGCCTATTCGGATGCTATTCGGCGGGTAGCCTCAGAAATCGAGCGCATTCAATCGACTTATGGCCGTGATGCTTTCGCCATTTTGAGTGGGGCTAGCCTGACGACTGAGAAAACTTATCTGATGGGCAAATTTGCCCATATGTGCTTGCGTACCTCGAATATTGATTATAACGGGCGGCTGTGTATGGTCAGTGCTGCGGCTGCTAATAAAAAGGCTTTTGGGATTGATCGCGCTGCCAGCCCTTGGAGCGACATCATTGGTGCCGAGGTTGTCTGGGTTAGCGGCTCAAACGTGGCGGAATGTTCGCCTATCACCAGCGATTACATCTGGCAGGCCCGTGAACACGGCGCAAAAATTGTGGTGGTTGACCCCCGTATCACCCCGATTGCTCGCACTGCCAATGTTTATCTGCCTGTGAAGCCGGGACGAGACGTGATTCTCTTCAATGGCATTCTCAATCTTATGATTGAACGGGACTGGCTGGATCATGACTTTATTGAGAATTACACGGTGGGCTTTGAGGCACTGGCGGAAAGTGTTCAAGAATGGACACCTGCTCGCACTGCACAAGCCACCGGGATTGCCGAGAGGGCCATCCGGCAGGCGGCGGAACTGTGGGGTACGGCGAAAACCAGTTTCCTTGTCCATGCCAGAGGACTTGAGCATCACTCGCATGGGGTCCAAAACGTACTGGGTGCGATTAATATTGTCCTCGCTTCGGGTCGCATTGGTCGCCCGAACTGCGGTTACGGCACAATCACCGGGCAGGGTAACGGCCAAGGTGGGCGTGAACATGGACAAAAAGCGGATCAGCTGCCCGGCGGACGCGATTTAGGCAATCCGCAGCATCGTGCCGAAATCGCTGCGGTGTGGGGAATGTCACCAGATGATTTGCCCATGCCCGGCGTGGACGCCTACGAGATTTTCCGCAAGATTGATCGCGGTGAAATCAAGGGATTGCTTAGTATCAGCTTCAATCCGCTGGTTTCCCTGCCGGATAATAGTTTTATTCGCGCTCAACTCGAAAAGCTGGAATTTTACACCGCGATTGACTTCTTCCTGAACGAAACAGCGTATCATGCTGATATTGTCTTGCCGGGTTCTTTACATGAGGAAGATGAAGGCACGGTCACGCAGGTTGAGGGTCGAGTCATTAAAATCAACAAGGCGATTGAATGTCCGGGCGATGCGCGGCAGGACTGGATTATTATCCAAGATATTGCGGCGGCATTGAAACGCGAGAAAGGTTTTACCTTTCACAATCCCGAAGCGATATTTGATGAACTGCGGCGGGCCTCGGCGGGTGGTATCGCCGATTATTCAGGCATTACCTATGAAAAGCTCGAAACACAGATGGGTGTATTTTGGCCCTGCCCTAGTGAAGATCACCCCGGGACACCCCGTCTTTTCGAGCGTGAATCGTGGAATCCTGTCGCAAAAGGGAGTGGGCCGTTTTACTTTCCGGATGGTAAAGCCCGTTTTAACATAGCCGCCTATACCCCTCCCGCCGAAGAGCCGGATGAGGCGTATCCACTCTACCTGACGACAGGCCGTGTGGTTAGCCATTATCTTTCGGGCACCCAGACGCGACGAATCGGGCCACTCGTGGATCAGTATCCCGAACCGCGCCTTGAGATGCATCCTAATCTTGCTGAAAAGCTGGGGGTGCAGACGGGAGACATGGTAACGGCTGAGTCCCGCCGAGGCAACATCACACTACCCGTGAGTGTCGTCCGAACCATTCGACCTGACACGGTTTTTGTGCCGTATCATTGGGCCGGACGCAAGAGCATCAATCAATTGACCATTTCCGCTCAGGACCCCATTTCCAAAATTCCAGAATATAAAGTCTGTGCCGTCCGTGTGTACAAGGCCCAGAATGGAGAACAACCACCAGCGCCACCCGTTCGCTGAATATTGCAGCAATCATAAAGGTAGTGACTTTAGCGAAAAGGAAGCCTAGATGCCTAAGCCAGAGAGATATGAGTTTTTTATTGACATCAGCCGCTGTATTGGCTGCCAAGCATGTGTTCAAGCCTGTAGTGAATGTGATACGCACAAGGGCGTTTCAATGATCCAGTTGGATTATGTAGATCGTTCTGTTTCAACACAAACCGTACCCGTCGTTTGTATGCACTGTGACTCGCCCACGTGTGCCGAGGTTTGTCCGGCAGATGCCATCAAACGCACTGGCGACGGCGTTGTCCAGACGGCTCGCAAGCCACGCTGCATCGCTTGTAACAATTGTGTGCTGGCCTGTCCGTTTGGCGTTCCAAAGATGCACAACGAAATGAATCTGATGATGAAGTGCGATATGTGTTATGATCGCACCTCGGTTGGCCTAAAGCCGATGTGTGCCTCTGTTTGCCCAAGTCAAGCACTTTTTTATGGCACCCGCGAAGAAATTGAGCGACTGCGCCCTAGCTCCCACCCGATCAACACCTTCCAGTTTGGGCAACAGATGATTACCACCAAAGTGAATATGATGGTGCCCAATGAACCCCACGTGCGCCTGATTGACATTGCGATGTCTATGGAGCAGGCTCCTGTCCCCCAACTCTTATCCGATGACCCACTAATGGCAAATCTATACGAGGAACAGTGATGGCTGAAAATAATGATTACGGTTCTGAACAGGTTTCTATTCCCCCAGATGGGCGTCCAATGGAGCAGCAACCTCGCTGGCGGCAGGACTTTCCGATTGATTGGCCGTTGGATGAATACATCTCACGGCGTGATTTCGTCAAATTCCTGATGTTGACCAGCGCTGCTTTTACAACAGGGCAATTCTACCTACTGGCACGGTCTGCCTTCGGCAGTGAGGAAAAGCTAGCCGAGAAGATTATTGCACGAGTTGAAGAGCTTCCAGTCGGTGAATCTCTGCTCTTTGAATATCCTGACGGCAGCCCCGCCCGGTTGCTCGTTAGGATTGAGGAAAATGTTTTTGTCGCCTATGAGCAGCAGTGTACGCACCTCTCATGCCCAGTTATACCCCATGTGGATGAGCGTGAGCTTTTCTGCCCGTGTCACCATGGGGTTTTTGATATGATGACAGGTCGCCCGATTCAAGGGCCGCCCCAGCGCCCACTTGCACAAGTTCACATTGAAGTGCGTGACGGCGTGATTTATGCAACTGACATTGAGGAACGCACCTCATGAATAGAACCACCTCTCCCAAACGTAGTTCCCATTTTTCACGGACCCAACGTCTCACCATCGTCACCGGGATTCTGTTTATAGTTGCAATTATTATTATTTTGCAACTTTGGCTTTTCACCGCCACCATGAATGCCTATTTGGGCGGGGATACCGGGATTTTACTCCCAGCAGCCCTTGCCAGTCTTGTTTGTCTCGGTCTGAATCTGGGGTTACTTTATTATGTCTACGGCCTCGACCGATAACCGTTTTGGGGCGATTATCCGCCAGAGCATCGCCACTCTGTTTCCCGGCTATTTTGCACTGGTAATGGCTACCGGGATTACCTCGACTGCCTGTTTTTTTGTTGGGATTGAGTGGTTGGCGCAGATACTTTTGGTACTCAATATCCTCATGTATGCAGTGCTATCGGTTATGCTCATACTACGTATAGTGCTGTATCGTTCCCATATTTGGGCGGATCTCACCAATCATACACGTAGTCCCGGTTTTCTAACGATAGTTGCGGCCACCTGTATCTTGGGAAGCCAGTTTGTAATCATCCAAAAAAACTACACGGTTGCCGCTTGCCTGTGGGGGGTGGCCGTATTTCTATGGATCGTGATCATCTATACGTTTTTTACCGCAATTACAATCATTCAAAACAAACCGCCTATTGAAATCGGCATTAACGGCACTTGGTTGATTGCAGTCGTCGCAACTCAAGGCGTCTCTATTTTGGGGACTCACCTCTCGAGCCAAGTCGAAGTTACCCAGCACCGCGATATCCTGCTCTTTTTTACCCTCTGTCTATATCTGCTGGGTGGTATGATCTATATTCCAATCATTACGTTGATCTTCTACCGATTCAGCTTTTTTCCAATCAATAGCCAAAATCTAACACCCCCTTATTGGATTAATATGGGCGCGGTTGCCATCACTACCCTATCCGGCTCGGTGCTGATGCTGAATGCTTTTCGTTCTCCTATCATTCTAGATGTTGTCCCTTTTCTAAAAGGCTTTACGTTGTTCTTTTGGGCAACCGCGACATGGTGGATCCCGCTGCTGCTCTTGTTCGGATTCTGGCGGCATGGTTATCAGCACTTTCCGCTACGTTACAATCCGCAATATTGGGGAATGGTCTTTCCATTGGGCATGTACACGGCCTGTACCTATCAGCTTGCTCGTGCCCTTGATCTAGATTTCCTGATGACGATCCCACGTTATTTCATTTATGTAGCCCTTTTTGCGTGGGGCATTACGTTTGTTGGTTTTATAAGGAGCCTAGCTCAGGGCTATGGAATCATCAAAGGGCAAGATGCAACCTAAGCAAAACACAGGTTTTTCAGCAACCTTAGAGGCGCTGCTCAACCAAAGCGCTGCTCACCATCATCACCTCTGTCCACGCCAAGTCTTAGGTGTGCGAATGGGGATGTACGGGGCAACGCTATTGAGACTTCCCTACCCACAGCAGAATAAACGACTCTTTATCTTTGTGGAAACGGATGGTTGCTTTGCAGATGGTGTGGCAATCGCCACAGGCTGTACGTTAGGGCATCGCACCCTGCGTTTGATAGATTTTGGAAAAATCGCCGCAACTTTTGTTGATACCCTAACTGAAGAAGCAATTCGTATTTATCCGTCCTTAGACAGTCGCCAACAAGCAGGGGCTTTGATGCCAAATGCGCGGAGTCGTTGGCACGCCCAACTTGCGGCTTACCAAATGATCTCTGATGAGCGTTTATTTGAAACCCAACACGTTCACCTTGCGCTTTCGATGAAAGCCTTAATCAGCCGTCCGAGGGTGCGTGTGAACTGCTCTGTTTGTGGGGAAGAAATCATCAATGAGCGTGAAATTGCCTGTCATGGCATGGTGTTATGCCGTGCCTGTGCTGGGGAGAGTTATTACTCGGTGGTTGATGTGATTGATCATAGCCTATGACAGTTGTTAGCGCCGATAGCCGAGTGCTGAGACATGCTCTGGGTATATGCCCAGCGTCATAGGCTATGGAGTTAAATCCAACCTCGATAAAGCGCACTTAGGGGTGGATTGGCAGCCAATTCATGCGGCCTTGCATCAACAAATCCGTGAGCAAGTCCACAAAGCGCCAACGCCATTTGGCGGTAGATACCCTCGGCTATGTCGTCAAAGCCTTCGTGACGAAAGCGTATTATCATGACGGGCAAGTGGGGACGTGGCATTGCCCGCGCCTGAAACACCTTTGGGCCGATGGTCAGTCACAGGAGAAGAGGGTGAGAATGCGATTTTATGACAAATCATTGATACCCCTGCTGGCATTATCCAATGGGGTTTTGAGAATCGGTATATTGCAATCACTCATTTTCGGCGGCGACAGCAAGGGCAAGGCTGTCTAAGCCCTGCTGACCACTTACGGGCAGCACTTGGCCTGTTTGGATGCTACGAACGAGGGCCAGCATTGCCGCTTGGATGCTTTGCTGATATACCGCCGATTTGCCTTGTGGGGCATAAGCTCGAATCAGTGTGCGGTTGTTATGGTAAGGACTGGTTTCGATCTCCCCATGCAGATAGGGTGTGATGTGTCCAGCACTCAGCGTAGTCACAATTTCAATCGAGGTTGGCACCCATTCGCGTAACGTGACATAGCCTTTTTCAAAGGTCAGGCGTACCGTTGTCTGTTCGGTTTGGCCGCTTTGGTCGAATCCATGATAAAAATGGGCCGCCGTTGTGCCAAATTGCGCTAGGGCCTCCACACGATCGGTTGCTCCATCAGGTCGCCTATAGCTGGACGAAGCTAGAATTTCGCCCCGTTCTCCAGCTACCCATGTGAAGGCATCAAAAAAATGAACACCGTGTTC
Organism: Chloroflexota bacterium; assembly: GCA_013112715.1. Classification (GTDB taxonomy): domain Bacteria; phylum Chloroflexota; class Anaerolineae; order Aggregatilineales; family J027; genus CFX10. The sequence continues at coordinate 40,566 of JABFGB010000012.1, read as the reverse complement.
GATCCAAATCCCGCCGCTTTTGGTCTTATCCCAAAACCAATGATTGGCAGGCAGGGACAATCCGGCGGCGTGGTTGCTTAAATCCATATGGCGCAGTTGTCCCAATACACCCGAATGGGAAAGATCCGCAGCGGCTTGCCAAAACGGGTTATAGCGCATGACATAATCCACCGTTAGCAGCACATGATTGGCGGCAGCAGTCTCAATCAAGGCTTCGGCATCAGCACAGGTGAGGGCTAGTGGTTTTTCGCAAACAAGATGTTTGCCTGCTTTCAAAACCGCCAGACCCTGCTCGGCATGGAGGTGGGGCGGGGTATTCAGCGCCACAATTTGAACGGATGGGTCATGCAATAAGGTAGCCAAGTCGGTGTAGGCTTGGGCGTGATACTGATGGGCCATCGCTTCGGCCCGCGCTGCGTCCACATCACACACTGCTTGAATCCGGATTTCGGGCATGGCATCAAAAGCCCGTAGGCAAAATTCCCCAAATGCGCCCGCCCCGACCAATGCGATGCCGATGGCCTCCATTACTTATTTACCTTTCCGTGCAAACTGGATGACATCTTTCATTGGGGCAGTTGCCAAGCCGATCAAACGGTCAGCCCCGGCGTAATAAAAGTAGAGTTGGTTGTTCACGACGTTGTTGGAACAGCTAAAAATCACGTTGGGTACATCACCGCGTATTTCCCATGTTTCTTCCGGTTGCATGAAAAACGATTTAGGACGGTGAATCACCTTGGCGGGGTTCTGCAAATCGAGCAAAGCCACCGATTGACGATAGATATGTTCTTTGCCATATCCATGATAAAACAACAGCCAGCCGTGTTCAGTTTTAACCGGGACGCCGTTTGCGCCAATGCTTTTGGCATCCCACAGATTATCCTCACGTGGGGACATGATAATGGTGTGATCTGTCCATGTTTTGAGGTCGTCACTGTAGGCAATCCAAATGTGGGGGCGGCGGCGGTGCAGGATGGCATAACGTCCGTTGATTTTTTCGGGGAACAAGACATGATCTTTGTTTTCGGTTTTTTCCAGCGGCCCGACGTCCGTCCATGTGATCAGGTTATCGGATTGGGCGATCATCGGGAAATTGCCATTTTCGCCATAAGCCGTGTAGCACATATAAAACGTGCCTTCTAACGGGGTGACACGCGGGTCTTCCACTCCTCGATAATCTTCGCGGCCCTGATGGGGGGCGACGACAGGTTTTTCCAGCCGATTCCAATGGAGGCCATCGGCGCTGACGGCATACCCAATGTGCGAAATAAAATCCACCCCCTGAGCGCGATAGTGCATATGAAATAGCCCATTCCATTCCGTCACCGCGCAGTTAAAGACATTGACGGATTCCCATTGGTGCAGCGGATTGGGATAGAGCAGGGGGCTTTGGGGATGACGAACAAGTTTCATTTTTCCTCCCATGTGGATTCACCCGTCTGGGTGTTGTAGGTTAGGCTAAAGGTGCGGCCATCGGGGGTTTGGAAGACCCGCCGCGCCACAACGGGCTGCAAATAAAAAGCGTCAATCTTGCTCAGGCCGGGGTTTTCAGCCGGGTCGCCTGCGTATTCAAAGCGAATGGTATGTTCCCCAATAGCCAGTGTTACCGGGATGGGAGTCAGCAAATCCAGCCAAAAATAATCGCTGTCGGGGGAGACCGATTCTTGCAGGGTCACGCGATCCCCATCATCCAGCCGAACGGACAGGGCGACCGGGGCGGCACTCAGGGCACTTGCATCCATGCCCGGTTCAACCAGCACCAGTTTCATCAAATTCGCCGCGACATCGGGGTCACGTCCGGTCAAATCCATAAACGAGTTGCCGCCGATACCCCGTCCAGCTTCAAATCCAATGGATAAGCCAGCAGCAGGCTGCTCGACATCCAGTGAAGCCCAAGGGATAGCCGCCTCGTAAATGTACCCTGCGTCTTGGGGCTGCCATGCCAACTGCGCCCCTTCCAAAAATTCCGTATGTATCCAATCCCAGATTTGTGGGCCATCGGGGGTTTGGGCCAGCGTAAATTTGGCGGAGAGGCGGGTGGCATCGGCTTGATGGGTGAAATAAATCCAGAGGGTGTCGCCCTGCCACGCATTACTGAGTGTGAAGGGCTGTTCATGTTCGGGGTCGCGCACCGTTGCCAAAATATAGAGATTTTGGTCATCCCATGTCAGACGCACCTCATGGCTGTCTACCTCCGGCCCTTGCCACATGCCCGCCCCGCGTAAAAATTGTTGGGCGGTGTTGGATGCCAGCGTCGGCACATCATCGGGCCAATCGCTGGGGTCGGCATCAATCGTCGGCGGGGATGCGGCACGGCGGATTTGATTGGTCGTACTGCTGGCGGAGTGGCGCACATGGGCCACATACAGCCAATAATCGCCTGCCTGTTCCAATTCAAATTGCAGGCGCATCCGCTGACCCTCACCCAAGCCGATATAACGCCCCGCACTGACATACCCTTCGCCCGTCCATGTCGTCGAAAAATAAGTCGGTGTGCCGATGACCCGTTCGGCAGATTCGGCCTCCAAAATCAAATAGGGTGTGCTTTCGATGGTCTGGGCATAAATCAAATCAAGCGCATCCGGGATATCCGCAATGGCGATCATACTCATGAGGCCTTCAATGGTGGATTCCGCGCCGGAATTGCGATTGACGCGCCACGCCACTGGCCCATTGATGCCATCCAGTACCCGTCCGGTGCTGGGGTCATACATCTGCACCCCCGCCATGTTGTTGCCAAAATACCAACTGGCCGCGACCCCGGCATAACGCGCATAACGCGCCTCACCCGTCGCTTGATAGAGGGTGGTATAGGTTAACACCAGCATGTTGGTGCCATAGGCGATTTGCTCTAGGCGATAGGGCACAACCCCGATGTGGCGGAAACGTTCCAAGACCAATTGGCGCAGCAAAAACGAATCTGCCGCCGCCGCTGAAGAATCAATCCAGTCTTGGCGATTTAAGGTTATGCCTGCTACCGCCAGCGCGTGGGTGGTGTGTGCGCCCCAATCATGCCAAAAACCGGGGGCATTGCTGAGGGCGGGGTGCATCCCAAAGGGGTATTCGAGATGGTCGCCCAAGCGGTATTCTGCTAATCCATCGGCAATCCGGGTCATGATTTGCTCGGTGGTCGGATTGGGGCGAGCTTGATAGTAGGCCGCCAAACCCAAGAGGCCGATGCTGGCTACATCGGGTTCGCCGCCCGGTATCCATGCCGGAATCTCAAAGCCGTGTAGGGTGGTGTACTCGCCATAGTTGGTCAGGGTCGCGCCGAGGGCCGTTTCGGTTTTAAGATAGGCTTCCGCCAATTGGTCAGCATAAGCTGTATCTACGTCGTCAAAAACGCGCACGCCCTCGCCGATGGCCCACAACCCACGCATGGCCCACCAGCCGAGGCTTTTATAACTCGTGCCGCCGCGCTCATTAATCGCCCCGGATTTATCGGTCACGAAGTTGTAAAATTCGCCATCGGGCGCTTGCATGTACAGTACAAAATTGAGGCACTGCCGCGCTAATTCGAGCAGTTCTATGTCACCCGTGCGTTCATACTGCCACAGATACACCACTGCCGCGCGTGCCACATCGTCTACTGCACTGAGACCCTCGCCCGCCGCATCTACCCATTCGTAATCAGGGTATTCCGAGTAGATGTGGACAACCGCCATTTCCTGACCATTGACGGTAATCGGCTCGGTCAGGAAACGCAGATGATCCAGATTGACCAGATCATCCGGGGCATCCTGCGCAGTGGTGGTATGTGGCTGTACCCACAACACTCCACTCAGCGCTAGGCTCAGAGCCAAGACCAGCACAAATCCTGATTTAGCCTTTGACCGCACCGAAGTTAATCCCTTCAATAAATTGGCGTTGGGCAAGGAAGTAAATCGCCAAAACGGGCGCTGCCATCATAGTAGACATCGCCATCATGTAGTTCCATTGGGGGGCTTCTTTGGAAAGCGATTGGTCGAAAAAGCGCACCGCCAACGCCAACGGAAAGCGCTCCGAAGCGGTGAGGTAGAGCAGCGGGCTTTGGAAATTGTTCCAATTGGCCTGAAATGACAGCACGGCTATCGCCAGCAGCACCGGACGAATCAGGGGCAGCATCACATACCAATACACTTGTGCGGTATTCGCTCCGTCAATGATGGCGGCTTCTTCAATTTCAGTGGGCACAGACAAAAAGAATTGGCGCATTAGGAATACATACAACGGCCCCCATGCAAACAATGAAGGCCATGTCAGCGGGTCGTAGGTATTGATGAGTTTGAGGTCGCGCCACATCAAAAAAGCCGGGACGCGGGTGACGATGCCGGGCAGCATTACGGTGGAAAGCATAATCAGAAAGAGCGTATCACGTCCGCGCCAACGAAACCGCGAGAACCCATAGGCGACCAGCGAGGCGCTAAAAATTTCACCAAACATCGCCAGCAGGGTGATAAACAGCGTATTGCCTAAGATGCGGGCAAACGTCATCTGGGGGCTAATCGAATTTAGCTTCTCCCACACATCCGCATAATTTTCTGGGGCGGCGGGGTCGGGCACAAACTCCACTTTGCCCGTAAACAACTGATCGCGGGTCTTGAGGGAGGTTGAAATCATCCAGATGACCGGAATCAGCACAATGATCGCACACCCAATAAGCAGGCCGTAGATGATGGTCTGCCGGACGTAGAACCGGACTTGGGAGGGGCCGGGGCTTTCGATTAACCAGTCTTTACGGCGTTTTTGCACTAACTCGGCCATTTTAGTTCTTCTCCTCCCGTGTACCTTGATAAAACACCCATGCCTGTGAGGAACGGAAAATGAGCGCTGTGAAAGCCAAAATGACGAGGGTCAAAATCCATGCCATCGCGGAGGCCATGCCCATGTGCCGAGTATCAAAGGCTTCGCGGTAAATCAGCCAGTTGATAAACGTGCCGACCTCTTTCGATGTGGGGATAAAGGCCGCCAATTCAAAGACTTGCAGTGCGGCAATGGTGGAGACGACCAAGATGTAAAAGAGACTTGGACTGAGCATTGGGATGGTAATATGGCGGAATTTGCGCCACTCACCAGCCCCGTCCAGTGCGGCGGCTTCATAAAGCTCCTGTGGAATCCCTTTGAGGCCTGCCAACAAAATCACGGAGTTTGCGCCGAAAACACCCCACATGCTGATGATTAGAAAGGCGGGGCGGGCCATCTTCGGTTCGGTAAACCAGCGTGGAATTTCCATACTCAACAAATCATAAATCGGGTCAAAAATCGTGTTGATGATGCCGTTTTGTGAGAACATCCAGCGCCATAAGAGAGCCGTTGCGACGACGGGCAAAATCGAGGGGGTATAGAAAAGCACCCGCCAAAGGCTTAACCCCTTGACGCGCTGATTGAGCAGCATGGCAACCCCCAGCGACCCCATTAACCCCAGCGGAATGGTCAGTACGGCATAGGTGAGCGTGAATTTCATCGAAATCCAAAAATCTTCTTCTTTAGCCCCTACCACGTAGCTGCCAACACGCCACACTTCACGATAGCGGCGGGGCAATACTTCGCGGCTACGCTGGTCTGGATCATCTAATTTTGCGGCTTTGAGACTGAAAATTTCTTTGTAGTTGTCAGTACCGACCCATTCGGGTGGCTTAAAAAGGTTATATTCCGTAAAACTCAAATAAAGGGATGCCCCAATCGGGAAAAGATTAAATACCAGAAACCCAATGATCCAAGGCATGACCAATGCCCGTCCGGTGGCGGCTTCACGCTTGATACCGAACCAAAGCTGAACCCGATAGACCACGTACATCAGCACCAATAGGCCAATGGCAACCAAAACGTAGCGTCCGAGCGTGGGCAGATAACTATCAAGGGCGCTTTCCATCATGTTCCTCCGAAAACTCTACTTGCTTAACCGGGGGATATAAAACAGCAGGGAGGCGATGAACCTCCCCGCTGCACGTCATGAAGTTATGGAAGCGTATCTTCTAGATCGAAGCGAACTTCCGCGGCCAATTCCTGAACGCTGAGATCGGTCTCATCGTTGATCAGTGGCCCCCAGAACTCGCTCCAGAAAACGCTGTCAAATTCGGCATAGTTGCCAAAGATGGGGAGCGCACGCATATCCTGCGCGGCTTCGATGATGACTTCGGCACTCGCTTCTTTGCGTGGCTCGGAAGCGACAAGGTGTTCAACCGTCGCCTGTGAAATACGTGGCGAAACGATCTTCCAATGATGGATGGCATCGGTCAGTGCGACCAGCGCTTTACAGGCTTCTTCGGGATGTTCGGTATTAGCGTTAATCACGGTGCTGGCGTTCCATGCAAACGTGGTGTGGCTGCCCGTCACAGGATGACCGGGGACACGTACCACGCCCACATCGAGGCCTTCAACGCGATCAAGGTCGTCAGCCGCGCCACCCATAAACATGGCAATCTTGCCCGCCTTAAACATTTCGCCAAAGCCTTGTTCGGCAATCACTTCGCGGCTGGGGGACATTTCGGGGTTGTAGGCGGTGCTGAGATAGAACTCAAAACCTTCAACGAACTCAGGGCTGTCAATCGGGGCTTCCGAGAAATCTTCATTAATCAGTTCCCCGCCTGCCTGCCACACGAAGATGTAAGGGGGCGGCCAACTGTTGTTGGTGAATCCCCATTGATCCACTTCGCCATCCCCATCGGTATCCAATGTGAGCGCCTTTGCCAGTTCGGTAAAGGTATCCCATGTCCAGTCCGAGGTGGGATATTCGAGACCTGCTGCATCAAATAGGGCCTTGTTGTAGTAAACGATGACGGGTTGGGCAATCCATGGAAGGCCATAAACCTCACCATCGAACTCGTTTACGGCAAGGATGCCGGGATAGTAGTCATTCAGGTCGCCTGCGGTACCGGGTTCGGCATCGGCGAGGCAGTCATTGAGGGACATGAAAACACCCTCGGACGCCAGCGCCATATTGTTCTGATCCATCCAGTACATATCAGCGCCCGTGCCCGGTGCGGCTAATTGAGTTTTGACGGTTGTATAGTAGTCGGCGGGGATGGGCTGATGAACGATTTCATATTCATCGTTGTTGGCATTGATTTCATCCAACAAGCCTTGCAACTCGGCAGCTTCGTCAACGCCTGCCCATGTAGAAATGGTAATGGTGACTTTATCTTGCGCCCGTGTGGTTAGGGGGGCGACACCAAGAACAAGAAGTACCACCAGCAAAAATCCCAAAAACTTGCGAGTCATGGCAGATCCTCCTACGGCTCTTTGACTTTAAGTAGACTAGACGCCTAAAATATTGCGTAATGCTCGAAGTGGGCTAACTCCTTTCCTGTGTAGACTCTCGTTTGACTAGTTGAACAGATACGATGATCTCAGTAGGTGCCGCCTCTGGATCATCCAAAAGAGATAGCAAACGGCGGGCAGCTTCCTTACCCATCTGCCGTTTAGGAATATTTATGGTGGTCAGCGATGGGGAATTGTGCGCAGCCCACTCAATATCATCAAAACCGATAATGGAGAGGTCTTCTGGAATACGGCGACCTTCATCTTGGGCGGCTCGAATCGCACCTATCGCCATCGAATCGTTGACGGCGCCAATCGCGGTAATCTCTGGATGTTCACTGATTAGCTGATAATAGGCTGCTTTGCCAGAGTCAATCGTGGTACGGTCAACATGAATAATGGGGGCGGTGAGGCCCACTTCTTGCAAGGCCCATGTATAGCCCCAAACGCGCCGCGCATTACTCGCCCAATGCTCCGGGCCAGCAATCAACCCGATGGAATGATGCCCTAACTCCAATAAATGTTTGGCTGCTAGATATGCCCCGCGATCATCATCGCTGTTGACACAATTGATGGGTGAATGGTCGAGTTTATTGTCTACCAGCACAACCGGAACTCCGCTTTGCAGCATCGCCATCACAAAACTGTTGGGAATATCTGGCCCCGCCAAAATCATGCCATCAATGCGGCGCTCGCGGACAAAACGAAAATCCAATGGGGACGCCAAAACGGAATCGGTTAGGGTAGCAATCGAAATATGGTAATCCGTTTCGGCACAGACCTGTTCGACCCCATGCAAAATCTCCCCATAAAACGGATCGGTTTGGGTCGAGAGATTAGGCTTTTCATGCACAAAAAAGCCGATGGCAAAGGTCTGAGAAGTTGCCAAACCACGTGCGGTCAGGCTGGGGGTGTAATTCAGGTCGCGGGCACGCTGCAAAATACGCTCACGCAGTTCTTTGCCGACTCCCGGACGATCATTGAGGGCACGTGAGACGGAGGCATTTGAAATATTTAGTTCACTTGCGATCTGCTCAATAATTGACGGCATAAATTTTTTGACGTATCCTTAAACGTAAGCGTTTACGTTCAATATAACGTAAATTTTTTATGACGTCAAGCAGGTTAAAAAAATGCCGTTTCAAATTCAAAAAGATCAAGCAGGCCAATTTGTTTTTTATGCCCATCCCTCCATCGAAATCGGCAGTCGTCCCTTAGATACCTTGCCATGCACCCTTGCCGGAGATGATTTTATGGCAGGTGAGGGCGATGGGTATCGTTGGGAAGCCCATATCATGCCTGCACACGGCGGCTATTGGCTGAATACCACCCTACAGGTTCAGCATACGGTTAATTTGAATCCATCCATGATTTTGTGGGTCAGCGGGTTGGATAATTTTGATGATCGGCAGGCGCATACATGGCGGCAAACCATTGTGCGTGCCCCAACCACCAATCAGCAGGGCTTAGGGGGCAATGATCTGCCCGCCGGGTATCTCTATGACCACGCTACCCAAACCGAGACCATTTGTTATTTCCCACCCGACCATTTTCAATGGGCCTCCCAACGGTTTTATCATTTCAGTATTCGGGAGGTGTTGTCGTATCAAAAGCCAAGCAAATACGGCATTGGATTAGTCCCGAATCCGCCAAATGTCGAGTTTCGTTTTGAACCCGGCACCCACCAGTTGGCATGGTGGTTCATCATGCGCCCCCGCGACACCATCCCGACTCAATGGGAAGCCCAGCGGATTTTGATAGACACGCTTACCCCTTTGTTGGATACCCAACCGACGCTTATCCCCGATGCCGTGTCATGGCAGGCGATGGCCGAAAATCTGCTGCAAGACCTCCATCATGAGGCGTGCTGGATTACGATAGGTGGGCAGACCGGGCTGCGGGCCTATGTGCGGGGCAGTTCCGCCGTAAAACGCGACGAGGCACAGGGTTTTGAACTCATGACCCAGTTGGATGTGCTGTGGCCTTTGTTGCTGTGGCAGCAAGCCAACGCGACGGATGCAGGCCATGAAATCGTTCAGCGATTGCTCAAAACACTGCCACATTTTCATCGCCCCCAATGGGAGTACGTGACCAATAACTTTCCACCCCATGCTGGCGACAGTTTTATGGACACATGGTATTTCTTGGAAAACGCCCTAATCAAGTTGGCGTGGGTGGCCTATTTAACCGACGACCCTGACCTGATAGCGATGTTTTTTACTGCGCTCAAGGGGGCAGAGCGGTTTGCCCATAAGACGCATTACCTGTTTCCGCTGTTCGCCGATGCCGATGGCTGGCAAGTACGCGGCAGTATTCTCAATGTTGGGGTGGCGGGGTTGTATGCGGCGGGGCAAGTGCTGGCTTATCAATTGAGTGGTCAAAATCCGGCCCACCTAGATGAAGCCGCCCAAGCCCTGCGCACGATGACCCAGCTTTCCCCCAGCCAACTGACCCATGAACCCCAGCAGTTGACATTCGGGGCAGCAGCAGCGGCTTATCTGGCTCGGCATGGTTTCCCTAAATTTAGGGAAATTGCAAAGGATTTGGTCTATCTCTCGCTGCGGATGGGTTATTGGGGACCTGACCCCGCTGTCCCGTTTTATGACCCACGTGGCATGTTCCAAGCCTGTGCTTCCTTATCGTACCCGGCCTATAAAGAAAATATCGAAACCATCATGGGGTGGGCTGAACTGCTGAAATATGGAATTGGCCCTGCGCCACTCATGAGCGCTTTTATGAACTTGCAGCGCTGCCACAACTACGCTTTTTTCGATCCTTATCTCCCCGCTCAATATCGTCATGAACCCTGCGCCTATGTGCCCTATGAAGATATTGCCACCAGTGAATTTCAGCATACCGCCGAGATGGGCAAAGAATTGTATGGTGCAGGCGAGGTCTTTTGGAGTGCGTTGCTATTTAGACCCCTCCCCGATGCGCCGGATGTATTGTGTTTATGCCTTGATGTGCCGGGTCTGGAACTTTCACCCCTGCCTGCCGCCGATAAACGTACCTATTTGTTGTACAACCCCTCGTCCGAAGAACGGCGTGTGCAGTGGGCGGGCCAGATCATCACCTTAGCTCCTTATGCGATTCAAGTTACCCAATAGGAAAAAGAATAATGGTACTGGAACGACATCCCCAAAATCCCATTATCCGCCCACAGGATGTCCAACCCACCCGTCCCGACTTTGAGGTGATCGGCGCGTTTAACTGTGGGGCAACCCTGTTTAACGATGAGGTTATTTTGCTGCTGCGTGTGGCGGAACGGCCCAAAGAGGTCATTCCGGGGGTGGTGCGCTGTCCCCATCTCAACCCACACGGGGAATTGACCATTTTGGAAATCCCGCGCCATGATGACCGATATGATTTTGGGGATTCCCGGTTTGTGCTTAATCGTCAAACGGGTGAACTTTGGCTGACCAGTATTAGCCATTTGCGGTTGGCCCGCAGCCACGACGGGGTGCATTTCACGATAGCCGAGCAAGCATGGCTCTATGCCGAACAGACTTTGGAGAGTTTTGGGGTAGAGGATGCCCGTATTACCCATCTCGGCGGCCAGTATTATGTCAATTACACCGCTGTCAGTCGCTATGGGATTGCGACGGGTTTGGCCTGCACCACCGATTTCGAAAGCATCCAGCGCGAGGGCATTATTTTTCCGCCCTCCAACCGCGATGTGGTAATTTTTCCACAGAAAATGAATGGGATGTATGTGTGTTACCACCGCCCCATGCCGGGGATGTTTGGCGGCTATCATATCTGGATGGCAACCTCAACCGACCTCAAACATTGGGGGGAACATCGGGTGGTTTTGGAAGCCAAACCCGACGGATGGGAGTCGGGACGGGTAGGGGGAGGCGCACCGCCTATTTATACCGAGGCGGGGTGGCTTTCGATTTATCACGCGGCTGACCGTCACGACCATTATTGTTTGGGCGCTTTTCTGACCCCGCATGACCACCCTGAGACAATTATCCGTATCAGCCGGGAACCGATCTTTTCACCCCAAGCCCCGTATGAAACTGAGGGATTTTTTGGGAACGTGGTTTTTACCTGCGGCGCGGTGGCACAGGGCGATTTGCTGCGCATGTATTACGGGGCAGCCGATGAATGTGTGGCCCTCGCCGAGGGGTCCTTGGCCGATTTGACTGCAAGTCTGGAAGCCGTATAGGTGGGGCGAAATGAGCGATTTCCCGGAAGCTAGTCTGCTGAAGCATTTTGATCCGCAAAGTCAAGCTAGGTTTGATTGGTTCTTTTGGGCAAGGGCAATATCCCCCTACTCCCCATTCAGTCGGGTCATTTGAATTGCTAGGTCAATAAACACTGCCGATGTCCAGCCAAAGATCGGGGCGGATTTGGGCGGGCGCTCGCCGGTGATCGGATTGTAATATTCGTAGATGTCGGGGTGCTGCATAATCATCATCAGCGTTTTGTGTGCCAATTCATCGGCGAGTTGTGGTTGACCCACGCGACGCAGGGCATCTACAAACAGGTAATTGATGTTGGCCCACGTCGGCCCACGCCACATCTGCATCGCGTCGAAACTGGGGTCATCAATGGCGACAGTTGCCAGCGGCCACTGTGTCCAGAATTTGGTCGGGTCGGTGAGGTGAGCAATCAAGCGCCGATTGACAGATTCGGGGAAGCGTCCAGTAAACAGCGGCATTAAGTTGAACAGGGTAAAGGCGGCGACGGGCTTATTTTGATACAGGGAACGGAAGAAGCCCTTTTCTTCGTCCCACAACATTTCCATCATCAGCTTGGTCAAGTTCTCAGCCCCCTGCCGATAGCGCTGGGCGGTGGAGGTATCCCCCAAAATCTCAGCCATACGCCCCAAGCTCTCCTGCTGCAAAATCAAATAGGTGTTGAGGTCGGGCGCGATGACGGGCAGGCCCTCGTCCCACAGCGGGCAGTCATCCAAGCCGGATGAAAAGGGGTGGCGATATTCATATAGGCCGGATTTGTCGCGGTTATAGTTGACCCACCAATTGTGCCAACGCTGAATCGGCTCATAGACCTCCTCAATAAAATCGCGGTGGCCGGAGTGTTCATAGAGCTTCAGGGCCGTCCATGCGATCAACGGCGGCTTGGTCACATCGGCGGCAATTGGAAAAGTGAGGCTGTCCACCACGCCTTCATCGTGTACGGCGTCGGGAATCATGCCATCAGCACGTTGATGGTCTAAAAAGATGCGGAGTTGGTCTTCGGCAAGTTGGGCATCCACATGGCGATAGGCCAGCGCATGGAAAAATTGATCCCAATGCCATGCCCCGACATAATGAATTTTGGACGGACTCATGGCCTCGCGGGTGAAATAAAAGCGCGTGTTCATCAGGCCCGCCGCCATCACCCACCACGCATAATCGTATTGGGCACGGTATTCATCTAGCACAGGCGGCACGGCATTCAGCCAATTGCGCCAGCGGTTTTGTACGCGGTCAATCGCCGTCGTCGGGTCAGGGATAGTGCGATTATAGCCAAGCCGGGGGGTGACATTAAACAACATCGCCTGCCCACTTTCGGCCTTGATTTCAAGGTCAATCCGTAAATAGCCGTTAGGGGCGGGATGAATTTCATTACGCAGCAGCTGGGCATTGGTCGTATAGGCGATATTGCGGCGGCTTTTGCCCTGCATGGTGCCCCCGCGCCGATCTGCCACCCCCGACAGCACCTGCGCCTCAAACGACATACCAAAGCGCCCCGCTGGTAGGGCCAAGAGATAGGTTTCGGGGTCAATCATGCACCATGTAAAGTCGCCAATGGGAGAGTGGCAGTCTACGCGATAGGGGGTGCTTTCGACGGTAAAATTCACCGGGGAGTGGTTTTCGTCCAAAATCATTAGTTGGTCTATCATGGGGGGGCGCTGGCGATAGTGGCCCATCTCGGCTTCATATTTCACCCATCGCTCCGACATGCGGATATAAAACTGATGGTCACGGCGAAACAACATGAGGCGGGATCCCCGGTCAGTATACGGGATATGGGTCAGGTCTATGCGATTCTGCAAATTGGCGAAGATGCTCATGTGGAATTTCCTATACTTGATTCATCCAGTAGTGTCTCAGCGATTTCACGATCAATCACGACAGCATTGGCTAGGCGATGCTTGAGGCAGGTCAAAATGGGCAGGGCCTTGTAGCGCCGCGCCGCAATCAGGCACACCCGGCCAATCATATCACTGTTATAACGCAAAATGTCGAGATTGACCTGCGACCCCACCGCCTCATCATGGCTCAAAATTTGGCCCTCGGTATCCAATAAATAACGCAATAGCTCCCCGCCAAAACGGGATTTATCAGGCAGTCGGGCATAGGCATCGCGCAGAAAGGGCGCTTCGGCAGCATAATCGGCACTGCGAAATTCGGTCAATAGGTGCGATTCGCCTGTGCCGTCCCGCCGATCTACTCCGCTGACCGAGGCGAAAATCGTTTGGAGATTATGCTGATAGCGTTGGGTTTCGGCGGCGACGGCCTGCATCTCAGGCGTGGCACATTCGGCGGGGTGCGGTAGGTAGAGGGCACGCGAACCGGGGTGACGGATACTCATGAGGCGGGCCAGTAGATTGGCGCTGTAATCGCTCATATTGTGCGGTGCAAAAGCCAATAAGGGAACCCATGCCGTCCCGCTAAATTGGTCGGCGCTGGGGATGCTGTGTTCAACAAAGCGCAGCATGGTATAACCCGACCCCAAGCCGATGGCGCCCTCCCGAATGACCCGTGTCAGAACTTGGGTGGCGGCCAAAAATGTGACCAGTTCAGTGCGGATGAGGGTATCCTCACATTGACCGGGGATTTCAGCAACAACGGCATCTTTCAAAAAGGGATATTTTTCGCGCAGGCGGTGTTCCAAATTGGTAGCACGGGTAACGGCGGTTAGGCGAATGGCCCCGCTGCGAAAGGCGGCTTGCAGGGCGCTTCGTATGAACTGCGGCGGATACCGGCTGCGAATTTCCGGCGCGGTGTGAGTTTCATTGACCAATCCGTGAAACAGGCGCAGGCCATGTTCAATCGGTTCGCGCTGTACATCCGGGATAAAGGGCGGGATTTCTTCGGCCCAGTGGATTACCCCGGCGGCGTCCTGTTTTTCGCGCTGCTGCCCCACCCCAATCAGCCAATCGGCGGAGCAGTCCAACGCTTCACACAGCATTTTGAGTAGGCCAGCATCGGGGAGTGTTCCATGTTTAATCCAACCCGTGACGGTGCTGCGCGAGATGCCAAGCTGCTGGGCAAGGCGGTTTTGGCTGATGCCGTGTTGGGTGAGCAGTTGGGCTAGGCGATCTCCAAAGGGATTTTTTTCGAGGGGCATAGGTTATTCATCCCCTAGTTCGGTATCGAAAATTTCCTGCAATAATTGGAGCGATTCGGCTTTTTGCTTAAATAGGGTTTGGATATTGGGCGATAAATCGTGGTGCTGGGAGAGTTCAATGAAGACGGGGAGGAGGCGTACATCAGTGGTCGCCAACATTCGCGCTAGGAATCGCTGTTTGCCACGTGGATGTCGCACATGCTCCCATAGGAACAAGAAATCATGTGCCAAATGCGTTGGCACAGCATTTTTGAGGGCAACATCCACTCGTAGCCAATAGGGTTGCTGCGATGAACCTTGTTTGTCAAGTTGGGCAAATAGGTTATCACATAATTCGGTGGCTTGTTGCGACTGAGACTGGTCTAAATACCACCTAATGAGAGCTTTTTGAAGTGGGATTGAATCAGGGAATTTCGCCAGCAATTGTCTAAGCATGACAAGATGGGTATACTGTCTGGCTTGATTGAGCGTGTCCAGTATGACCTCTTTTGCATGGGTATCCTCTTCAGATTTTTCGTCAAGTGATAGTGCCTCCTCGAATATTTTGATTGCACCTTCAAAATCGGCGTGATCGAACAGCCTATCCCCTTGAACAAATAACTCCCGAATTCTTGACATCCTTGCTCCTGATCGATGTGTTCATTTAACCGAACATCCAGCGGCGGGTTTGCTCAACAGATTGTACATCGTGTTAGGCGAGACGCGCTTCCCGTGATTGCCCTGCCCCAATAAAATTCGTCGCTTACGCCAGACGGTCAAACCATCTGGCTAAGGTGAATTGGGAAGCCGCCTAAAGACGGCTGCATACCCCCGCAGAGAACTTATTTGGAGGACACCCATGTTCGTTAGAACCCCGGTGATTCAGATTGTGGATGTGCAGACACTTTCCGATGATTGGTTTGTGCTGAAGAAGACTATCTATGATTACCAGCGCAAGGACGGCACGTGGCAGCGGCATTCCCGCGAGACGTATGACCGGGGTAACGGCGCGACCATCCTGCTCTACAATCGGGAAAAGGGGACGGTTATTCTCACCCGCCAATTTCGCTATCCGACGTATGTGAATGGCTATCACGGCATGATGATTGAGGCCTGTGCGGGGTTGCTGGATGAAGAATCCCCCGAAGAATCCATCCGGCGCGAAACGGAGGAGGAAACGGGCTATCGGATTGAGACCCCCCGTAAGATTTTTGAGTCGTATATGAGTCCGGGGTCGGTGACGGAAAAGCTATTTTTCTTCGTGGCGGAATACAGCGAAGATTCAAAAGTGGATGACGGGGGCGGGTTGGCGTCTGACCAAGAAGAAATCGAGATTTTGGAACTGCCCCTCGCGCAAGCATTGGCGATGATTGAGACGGGCGAGATTGTAGACGGCAAAACGATTATGCTGCTGTATTATGCCGCGCTGAAGGGGCTAATCGGGTAAATCCACCGTGCTGAATTTAGCGTGGTTTGGGCTATAATCACCCCGATTATAGGCCATTCCGGCGTTAATTGGCCTTAGCGTAGGCGCCAAGTGGTCGCACTGATGCTCGTCGTGCCCACCACGTTGGTATCTAGCTGCTGGTCAACGGGATAGAGGCCACTGTTCCAGTCTAAATCATCCCGTCCGCGTAGTCGCCCTAATGCCGCATAGTACAACCCGAAACTATCCGTACCGTCGCTGTTCCAATCGCCGACCACAAAGAGACTCGTGCCGCTGTGGGGTGCGCCGATATATTGGGCATTGGGGAAGGCCGCATTTGGGGTGGTGGGTGGGGTATTCGTCCACACAATATAGTTCCCCCGTCGGCAGGCGATGGTGTCTATGGCGTCCACCGTCGGGTCAAAGTTGCCCGCGCTAAACTCCCAAACCCCGCTGTGCCCTTCACTATTGGGGAGAAGGACGGAGAGCCATTGGAAAGTTTTGGGTGGATTGCCCCCCGCTAAATCGCAAGTGAAGTAAAGCGCGAAGGCGGTGCCGTAAGGTGGGAAATCGCTGCTATCCGTCACCCCAATGCAGTCGTGATTGACGCTGGCGTCAAAGCGACCTGCCACCGGACGATTGCCAGCGGTTCCGGTTAACAAGCCGAACCACGTGCCTTGCCAATTGCTCGACGGCCCAAGCACGTTGGTGTGGTAAAACACGCCGTTTGTCCCATAGAC
Source organism: Chloroflexota bacterium (assembly GCA_013112715.1). Taxonomy (GTDB): domain Bacteria; phylum Chloroflexota; class Anaerolineae; order Aggregatilineales; family J027; genus CFX10. Next base: position 23,877 of record JABFGB010000012.1, on the reverse strand, counting down.
CCCCGGTGTTTCGACGCCATCCCCATTCCAGTCGCCCATGACCCATTGTGAGTTTTCACTACTGATAGGTACGCCTAGTGCATAGGTATAGTATGATGTGGGAGGTGGTTGATTTTGGAGCGTATCCAGTAAATTTGCATTAAGAGAAGTGCTATTGAACAATGCTATTGTAGTAGGCTCGCAGGGGCCAACCTGTGAGGCATCCATAATTTCGAGTTTTCTTGACCCATCCCAAAGCATTATGTCACGGGCAATACGATTACCATTTGGATCCCATGCTGCGGAAATGAAAGTGCGAGGGTGAATTCTTGGGCAAGTCAAAGTCCCATTGGTAGCATTTAAAATTTTTAATTTAGAATTAGGTGTTCCACTATCCACAATTAAAGCAATGCGCTCATTGTCTTGATTCCAGTCTGTACCAAAAACTTCTCCTTCAAGGGTGTATTCAGACAATATATACCCATCGCTCAAGCGTCGAATTTCAATACGAGTCTGGTTCAGATCGTAATTATAGTCGGTGATGAGAATTTTACTTCCATCATGACTAAGCCGCATACCTCGATTGATATAATTGGGATCCTGTGTAGAGATTTCCCTTTCGACTGAAAAATGCGATACTTGGGTCCAATTGGCGGTTTCATAGAAGGTGATACCTGTTTCGTCAAAGATTAATAGACGATCTCCTGAAGGGGTCCACGCTACATTCGATACGTAAGTCGCTAGCGGCCTTCTGATAATTAGAGAGTTGCCATTCCTGTCCCATATTTCCAGATAATCGTTGGTTTCACCCACCAAAATCACCTCAAAGCCCAATAGGGCAATTTGGTTACTATTTGGTCGCCAGAAAAATGCCGCCCTATCTAAAATTGTTCCACTGATACCTAATGAAACTTGTCCGTTTGAAATGTTAAGAGCAAATTGAGTGATTGGCGCTTCTGGTGTTCTAAACTGTAAACTCACATACACCGTATCACTATCCGTAGGATGGCAGGCAACTTGTCCAACTCGCCCACTTTCTGTTACACTCGGTAAGCTAACATGTTGATTTAAATTTATATCCCTTATCCACCCACCACTTGCATCATAGATAGAAACTATTCCGTCTTCACGACCAACAACAAGTCGAGTACCGTTGGCATTCCAACAAATGCCTCGGACAGGAACATTCAGATTATTGCCTTGAGAAAGGGCAAAATCTCCTTTCAGAGGCATGAAAGAATAAATTAGAGCGACTAACACGATAGTGAACAGGGTTCTCTCTTTTTTCATGGTTCTACTCTTCCTCATAGCGATAAGGTTGGGTCTCTGGATAATATCTAGGCATAATTTGTGACCTTAGTGCTTGCAAACTTTGCCCTTGTTGAGCATTTCGCTGATATATCCAACTTGTCCATTTGATGCCTGTGTAGTTGGGCGCGTCCAATTCCAACACTAGAACCGGTTGCAAGAGAGAAGGTCCAGTTGGAATATAAGTATTGAGGTTGCCTCGATGATCGTTATGCCACTGATCACTAATCCCTTGTGCTGCCGAACTGGTCAATATATCAATGCTACCGCCAGCACTTGTTCCCGGAGGTGTTTTTAAATTAGCAGCACCATCTGTAGGGTCACAATATAAAGGATCATTTGGATTATAGGTGGTTTCACATCGACTATAGAAATCATTAATGGCTCGTTCTATTTCTGGCATAATATGCCAATATATGGGAGCGAAAAGTTCCTTCGAGTTTCTCAAGCAAATGGCTAGATTATATAGTTCCACGCCTTGACCACTGGATATCTTACAAATGTCAGTAGTAGGCCATGGCTGGGCACGACTCTCAAATACTGAGATTGTAATTTTTTGTCCTGTGTCTGGATCAATAGTGTCAAACTTGAAATTATCAAAGTAATTGACAGCTACCGTCTCAACGGATTCTCCCGAGATGTTAATTCGTTCATTGAGAAGTATCCCATTTATTATAGTTTGAGCAGCCAAATAATATGGGTTCTCACAATACACAATTCGCTTCCAATTAGCTTGGGCAATAGATGGATTTAGAGGTGGATCACTTCCATTAATTGGAGTGAAATTCGGCATGTACTGAATTGGGTATGGATATACTGGCGGGCGCGTAGAACAGCTGGACTGATACGAACCCACCGTTTGCAGGGCAATATCAGAAGCCTGCTCATAGTAGTCCAGAGTCGTTTCCACATCTGGACCGGGAGAGGGGAAATGGTTTTGATAACTCAACTCAAAATCTGGACCGGCAAAGAAATCTCCCCCAGACGTCTCATACCATAGTGCCCAAAACATGTAGCCTTTCAAAAATTCATGTTTGCCGCCAGCAACCAAGTTCAATTGGGTCAGAGAAATTTGAAATACTTGAGTGAATCGAATGTCAGTCGTTGTCTGTTGGTTATTATTAAGATAAGATACATTCACATTTCCCCAAGTCTCTATAAATCCCGACTGCTGTGCCGTTGCACGAAACCTTGTGAAATTTTCAACGCTATTAGCTGCTATTTGTCTCGATCCCCAATTAACAGATTGTGGTGTTGTACTATTCAGTGTAAACCCTGAAGGATACTCATTCTGTAGAAAGACCATCGGATTCGACACATAAGCGTCCCTTGAAAATTGTAGACTGTCAGCGACCCATGCCCAGTAATTAATGCTGTTTACTGTAACAGGTACAGGAAGGTTATTTGCGATTCGTATCTCAATCCAAAATGGTTGACGAGGGCTTATCGAACCATCATCAGGGACAAGCCTCGTTGTTCCCGGAGAACCTGATGAGTCTTGATATACCAAAACTTCAATTTGGATAACACCTTGTCTCCATGAGGGGGAATACCCTGAGATAGCGATATTTGACTCAACTATCCAACTAGAGGATGTAGTGTTATAAGTGGCAATGCGAATATTCGGGTCGGAGGGGATATAGGAAGGCGCTGGGCCGATGGTATAACGAGTAAAGGCAATGTGCATCCCATCCCATGCCCATGTTGGTTGTAAATCAGTATAACCACTGGGCGGAACGACTGCTTGTTGAATATTTGTGACTGCGACACTTGCTCCTGAAGTATTGACGGTCAAAATGTAAATGGTGGCTGAATTGCCAAGTACCATACTCTTGCCAACTACCAAGAGTTTCGTTCCATCGGGCGACCATTCGGCATCACCAAAACTAATGCCTGCGGGTGGGGTCACATTATAGGTGACAGGAGCCAAATCTGAACCATTAGGACGTACTGTATAGAGTTCATTATTTCGGTTAAATACGATGCGCATCCCGTCTGGCGACCAATCAGGCAAACCATCCCCGGTTGCCGGATTCATGTCCTCCGTCAGCGGAGTCGTGAGACACCAAGACGCCCTACTGGTATCACAATCAGTCAAATCAACAACATAGAGTGCTGGCCCAGATACATCAGGCGCGTAGGGGTCTATTTCAATTTCATAGACGATCCGTGTCCCATCCGGCGACCAAGCGGGCGATTCGGGGCGCGAATCCCAAGTCCACAGGCCGCTGCTACCTCCACTCCAAGTACCATCACTATTGCGAGTGAGTATGCCTATCCCATATGGCCCTACAGACGGATAACTCGGCTTTGGAAAGGTATACAAAACACTACTGCCGTCTGGCGACCATTGGGGGGAACTTAGCACTGTCGATGAGGTGATTGGGTTAGCTTGTACAGCCTCGTAGGTGGTACACAGTCGCCCCTGATAAGCGCCGCTACAATTATAGACAATTTGATTCTGAGTATCATAGGGCTGTTGACTTTGTGCTTCACCTTCGTCATCCGGCAATGTGGCAACAAACGCATCCACCGCGACGACGCCACCCTCCTGTGCATAGACACGCAGGGTATGGGGTTCGTCGGTCAGATAATTGAGGGTGGTGGTTTGGTGATAGGCGGTCTGGTCGCTGGTGGTGATGACGGTGCGTAAAACCGTGTCATCCACTTCGAGGGCCAGTGTACCCAAATGTGGCCCGGCAAGGTAGACGATTTCGATGGTGGGGCCGCTGAAGACGAGGGTCAACACGTCGGCCTCGCTGCCAGTGGAATAGAGATAGGTGCCGCCACTCGCGCCGTCTGCGGCTTGGGTAAGCCATGTGCCAGCGCGGGCCACACGTGGGTCATCGGACTCAATTGTTGAGGGCGGGCTATCTTGGGAATGCACGTAATTGGGGGGGGTAATATGGGCTAGAGACTGGGCGATGAGGACGACGATGAGCATGACCCCCAGCAGAAATTTGATCCGCATGGAGTTTCGCTCCTGAATCGAAGGAAATAATAAGCGGATTGTACCCCGTTGCACTAAAAGTGCAAGTGCTGTCAGTGAAATGTCAGCTAGTGTCAGCTAAAATTTACGCTAATCCGCTTCTAGCCACAAGACCTCAAAGGGGGCGAGTTGGGTTTGACCACCCTCGACAATGCGCCCACTATTCAGGCAGCGGCCCGACTTGACATCGGCATTATTCAGGCGTACACGCTGGGGGGTGGCGGTTAAATTGTGGATGGCAACGATACGCTGACCGCCGACATCACGCAGCACGGCAAATACGCCATCACTGCCCAAATCTACCGCTTCTTGATAGGCGTTGGGATGGAAGGCAGGCTGCGGGGTACGGGCGCGGATCAGGTCGAGGTAGCCATTAAAAATCTTGGCGCGGAAGGTGGCGGGATTTTTGAGTTCGGCCTCCAAAACATCGCTGTTGAGTTTGGAGCGATTGATGGCACGATTATAGCCGAGGCGTTCGACGGCATACGTATCGTTGTGCGACCCCAGCAGACTGTGGATATAGACCGCCGGAACACCCGCAATCGCCAACATCACGGCCTGCGATGCCAAAAATTGACGGGCCTGCATGTCGTCATTTAACTGGGGATTGATGACGGCATCCAGATAGGTGATGTTTAATTCATAGGGGCTGCTGCTGCCATCAGTGTTGCTTTTGTACGAGACCCGTCCGCCCCGCGACTCGACATGCCCCAAAAGGTGATCCATCTCGGTGGGATTAAGGATTCCCTCGACTGGACGCACCCCGATGCCATCATGCGAGGCCGTAAAATTAAAAAAGGTGGTGCGTGTTGAAGGAGCATCCAGCGTGTTGACCCATTCGCGCAGTTTATGAGTTTTGCCTGTCAGCATGGTGTGGAGCAACAGCGGCGGCAGGGTGAAATTGTAGACCAATTGGGCCTCGTTCATGCCGTCGCCAAAATAGGAGACGTTTTCGGCGTGGGGCACATTCGTTTCGGTAATCAGCACCACGTCTGGCGCGATGGTATCCAGAACAGCCCGCATCAATTGGACAACCGCATGAGTTTGGGGCAGATGGATACAGGACGTGCCGAGTTGTTTCCACAGATAGCCGATGGCATCCAATCGAATGACCTGTGCCCCTTGCTCACAATAAAACAACAGCACCGCCAGCATTTTGAGCAGGGTGGCAGGATTGCTGAAATCAAAATCTACCTGATCGGCGCTAAAGGTCGTCCAGACATGCACCGTTTCGCCATTGGCTTTTTGGAAGGGGGTCAACAAGGGCGAGGTGCGCGGACGGGTGACACTGCTGGTGTCGGTATTGGGGTCGGCGGTCAGGAATAATCCGGCAAATTCGGGATCATCCGCCAGCCAGCGTTTGAACCACTCACTCTGGGCGGAAGCGTGGTTAATCACAAGGTCGAACATCAATTTGACCGACTTATTCAGGTGTTGAATATCCCCCCACTCTCCCACCGCCGGATTGACCGCGTAATAATCTATGACCGAGAAGCCGTCGTCGGAGGAATAGGGGTAGAAGGGCAGGATGTGGACGGTTGAAATCCACCCTTTGAGACGGCGCTCGACAAAGCCCGCCAGTGTTTGGAGGGGGCGTTCGCCCTCGCGCTGCAAGCTGTCAGCATAGGTAATCAGGGTGACATCACGATTGGAGACACGCGGCATGTGGGCAGGCGTTTTGCTGGCCGTGATATGGGCGGCTTTCATCAATTGCTGAACCGCCTCATAAACGGATTTGGCTTGGTCAGCGCCGTACAAAAATTCGAGGTGGTTATAGATGGTGTCACTCATGAATCCCAGTATGACCCCTTTATACAAATATGTAAGATTGATAGGGCTTCCTGAATGTTACCCATTTTTATCGTTCTTGCCGACAGCATCGGCCTAATTCGTTGGTGATAACTCGGCCAAACGTATCGCTTGACCCTCCGGCACCAGCATAGTCAGGGTGTCGCTGGGAGCATCATAGAGATAGATGCCTTGTGGTTCATCTGGGCTGCCGCTATACAAGGTCTGTGCATTGGCGAGGGGCTGGAAAAAATAGCCGGGATGGGTGCTGAGGTCGTACATCGTATCCCCAGTGTAAAGGCTAAAATAGCGGCCATTTACTAGTAATAGGCTGTTGGTGGTATAGGTGATGCCAATAAAATTCTCTAGCGGGGCTTCCTGTATCAACTCGCCCGCAGCAAAATCCCATAGGTGGTAGGTGAGACTCCCGTCTTCTTGCTCGTTCACCGTAACCACCCACTGCGTGGTGGGAGGGGGTAAGAAGGGGGCCATATGCCGAGTATCCGCTTGTCCCAAGACCAAGAGATTGCCGGACGGGTCAAGGCGATAGAAGGTCTCCGAGGGAATGTCATATAGCAGCAGCGTCCCATCCGCCAGACTGGTGTTAATTCTGAGCAACTGCCCGGGGTTATTGATTGGCATCGTAAGGGTACGCGGTTCACCACCCGCTAACGGCACAATACTCACCGGACAATCGGCGGCACAAAAAGTATCTATCGTCACTAACCAATCATCGGTCAGATAGGTGTCGAGGGTTTGCAGCATGGCTGCCACATCGGGGTTGACATCGCCGTAGGTGGTGACTTCATCGGCCATTTGCGTCTCTCGATTGTACATCCCCACGACCCACCACTGCTGACCATCTTGGCTGTAAAAGACCCGGTAGCTGGCATAATCGAAATCTAACAGGGCAGTTTCCTCACCTGTTACCAAATTGCGCTCCCATAGGGTGCTCGGGGCTTCGGTAGCGCCCTTAGGGTCGGAAAAGCTGTAATAGCGCAGCGTGGTGTCATCCACAAAGACCATGTGGGGTGCGTTTGGAAAAACGAAACCAGTCAAAGGGCTAACTTCCATTGTCTCGACGTTCAAAATTCCAGCAGAAGGAAAGACACGTACCCCGGTGAACAATAAGTAGGGGTGACGATATTGCAGGGGACGAAAGACATCAAACTGCTCATCCAACGGCGCGGAAGCTGTGATGGTGGTTGATGTCACCCGATAGACCACACGATTTTCATCATCAAAAATCAGGGCGGAATCAGCGGCGAGGCGTATCCCCGGAAATGGGATGTCTTGCAGCACTGCGTCATCGGTCAACACATTGATCTGCCCGTCCAGCGTATAGGCGACCAACCCCTCCGGTGTAGTGGCCCAAAACCAGAGGGTTGCGTTGTCTTGGGCGTGGGTCGGGGTGGGATGGAATGGGCTGATGAGCAAGACAAGCATTAAGATGGGCAGAATAACGTTTCGCATTCGTGTTTCTCCTCGTATAGTGTCTACCGTGATGTGTGCCAATAAGTTTCTTTTGCCAGACGAATTCAGAAACTTTAAAGTTCCTCACAGTCGCCTATATTCCAAATTTCTCCCGGTAGGCCGAGAGGGTATTCATGGGGGGGCGCTCAATATCGCCGATTTCGGCCACATCCAATGCAAAACGCTCCGGCCCATAGGCCACCATTTTCATGGTGCGGTTGGCTTTGTCTAATAACTGGACACCATAACGTTTGTCGAGGCGCATGATAAACACCTGCAAAATCGCAAAGGACATTTTGCTTAGACCGACCAATGGCTGATTGTGATGCACCCGTTCCTCCAAATCGGTCTGGGCGATGCCCTCCAAACCATAGAGGGTCAACAAATCCAGCAGCAGCCCCGTTTCGACCCCATAGCCACTGAAAAAGGGAACTTGTTCCAATGCTTTGCGTCGCCCAGCGTACTCACCCGAAAGCGGCTGCACAATGCCGGAAAGTTCGGGATAGAATAGGTTCAGCCACGGACGGGCGACCAATTCGGTGACACGTCCGCCGCCAAACGCCTGCATTTGCTCACCCACGCGGATAGGCCGCTGATAGAAACCTTTGACATATTGTATATCGGGCCGTTTGAGCAGTGGCCCTAAAATCCCGTAAATAAAGCGCGGGTGGATGTTGGTGATGTCGGTGTCTATCCATGCCACGATGTCGCCTTTAAGGGCATAGAGGCTTTTCCAGAGGGCCTCGCCTTTGCCACGATAACTGCCAACCTCCGGCAAAATCTCGGGGTGCTTATGCACCGGCACGCACAAAGACTCGGCAATCGCAACGGTGTTATCAGTGGAGAGACTGTCAATCAGCACGATTTCGTCTACCAGCGGCAGATCATCCATAAAGGCTTTTTTGAGAGTGCTGATGACCTTGCCAACGGTTTCTTCTTCATTCAGAGCAGGCAGGCCAATGCTGATCGTCACGCCCTGTTTTTCTTTGAGGGCCATCAAGGTAGCGAGGTCGGCAAATTCATTGCTGTGAAAGGTATTTTCCGCAAACCAGCGGTCTACACGGGTGGAAAGTTCTTCCGGTGGTTTTTCGGGCGGTTGTGAGGCAGGGCGACGGCGACCAAATAACCCACGACGGGGGGCATGAAAGGATATTGGCTCTTGCTGCTTGGCGCGGACGACCACCACTGTGGTATCCGCCTGCTGGGTTAAATGTTCCATCAATGGGCTGGGGCCAGCGAATGATGCCCCTAAGACGATGGCGCGATGTCCAGCAACCTCACGGATGAGGCCCTGTTCAACGTTGCCTGTCACGGTGACGACCCGACCAATTTCGGGCGCACTGGCGGTTAACAAATCGAGATCGGGGGCGCGGCGGGGACTGTCGGCGGCATGAAAAAGGGTGATCGAATCCGATTCGGCCAGTGTTTGGGCGACTTCAAAACCGAGGGTCAGGTTGGGGCCGCCACGCAAACTCAGCAGGACTGGGCCGGTTTTTTGCCAAAATACGCCATATACCAGCACTAGATCGCAGGGCGTTTGTTGCAAGAGTTGTTCGGTTGACCAACCGCCTGTCGTCGTACCCCCGTGCCATTGCACGAGCAACAGATTGGCGGAGTAAGAAGTGCAATCTTCGATGACCCGTGCCATTGGCTGATAATCCACCCGCACCTTTACTTCGTCATGGATCTCAGGATGGCTGGCAGCAAATGGGCTAAAGGTATCTCGCCACTGTTGAGCAGGCGTCGCGCCCTCGCTGAGTGAAGTGCCTTCGGGAATGGTGACAAGGCCTATGAGATGGAGTTCGCCATTGGGGGGCAGCAGATTGAGGGCGAATGTCACCCATGCCCCGGCATTCTCCATTTCCGTTAGAGCCAATATCATGCGATAGGTTGCGTGGTTGTCGGTCAATGATGTTCCTCCCTAATTTCGCTTCCGTAAGACTATTGTACCCAATCCGGCTTGACATCTCACAGGATTAGGATTATCTTACGTTATGAACGAACGTTCGTTCATAAAGGAGCGCCAGATAACGATGACGGAATTTGCCCAAAGTGCGATTGTTATTTTAGAGGCCGCCGAAAAGCTAATCTTGGAAAAAGGCTACAGTGCGACCAGTATGCGCGATATTGCCAGCGCCGCTGGATACAAATCGGTAGCCGGGTTGTATAACCACTTTCCCGACAAGGAGAGCATTTTTAAGGGATTGTTGGAGTATCGCAGCCCGTATCCAGAAATTTTTCATCTGGTTGAGACCACGCAGGGGGAAACGGCGGCAGATTTCGTGAATGTGGTCTTTCGTAACATGACCGATTATATGCGCCGCCACTTAAGTTTTGTACAGTTAGCCATGATTGATTATCTGGAATTCGAGGCAGTGCATATTCATGCCCTTATCACTGAATTGCAGACCCACATTGCGGGCATTTTTGAACGACTGACGACATTAGAGGGGTTGCGTCACGACCTACCTTTCCCGGTGATGATGCGGTTTATGGCGATGCAAATTTTCGGCTTTGTGATGACAGGTAATGTGATGCCGCCTTTCTTGCTCGGCACACTCAGCGAGGAGGAATGGAAAAAGTATATGGTCACTCTCATTCTGTATGGTCTACATAAGGAGTCATCTGATGACTAATCCTGAACAAGAACCCGTAAAAATCGAAGGGGTGTATAAAAAATTTGGGAGTGTGGAAGCCCTGCGTGGTCTCAGTATCACCATCCACCGGGGTGAGATATTTGGCGTGTTGGGGCCAAATGGCGCGGGCAAAAGCACCCTAATTCGCAGTATCGTCGGGTTGATTAAGCCCGATCAAGGACAGGTAGTGGTTTTGGGGGAGGCCATGCCGAATAAGCCCATTTTGTCGCGGCTGGGATATATGACCCAAGCCTCGGCGCTGTATGACGATTTGACCGTCTGGCAAAATGTGGCGTTTTTTGCCGGGTTGATGGGTTGCAAGGATGATACCAAGATTCAGGCCGCATTGGATTTGGTCGAATTGGCCCATCGTGCCGACAGCCCGATTCGTACCCTCTCCGGCGGGATGCGGCAAAGGGTGTCGTTGGCATCGGTGATGGCGCATCAACCGGAAATTATCCTTTTGGATGAGCCAACCGTCGGGGTTGACCCGCAGCTACGGGCGCAGTTTTGGGCACATTTCCGCCGATTAACCGAACAGGGCATCACGATTATCGTGTCCAGCCATGTGATGGATGAGGCCGAACGCTGTGACCGACTCGGCTTTATTCGCGGGGGGCAGTTGTTGGCGGAAGGGTCGGCGGATGCCCTCCGTCAGCAGGCCGGAAAACCGAATCTGGAAGATGCGTTCCTGTGGTTTGCCCAACAAAAGGAGATGGCCCAATGAACCTGAGCCGCATTATCATTCTAGCCCGTCGCGTGGCGCAGCAGTTGGTGGCGGATAAACGCACACTGGCCTTGATTATCGTCGTTCCGGTAATCTTGTTGACCGTCGCTGGGGTGCTGATTCGCGTTGAACCGAGCGGCCTGACCATCGCGGTGGTTAATCAAGATGAAGGTCTGGCGTTGGGCAGCCAATCAGTTAATTTGGGAGATCGGCTGACGGAGAATTTGCAGAATTTTGATCTATTCGACACAAAATTGATGACCGCAGAGGAGGCCAAACAAAAAATCGAAGATGGCGAATTAGATGCCGTCATCACGCTACCCCCGAATCTCTCAGCAGAGGTGGCCCAATCCCGTCAATTGAATCTCAATGTGCAGTTTGAAGGGTCAAACCCGACGGTGGCAGAACGACTGCGGAATGCGTTTGAGCGCGTTGGCGATCAGGCATTAGCAGGCTTGGCGACCTTGCAGGCGGGCAATGAAAGCGGCGGCGGGAATCCATCAACGGCGGCGATTGAGACCAACTTAGACACCACGTATCTCAACGGCGGGCCGGAATTTGATACGCTGGATTATACGGCGTCGGCGCTGATTGGGGTGTTTGTGTTCCTGTTCGTGTTCATCTTGACCAGTATCTCGTTTTTGCGCGAACGGCTGGCGGGGACGTTGGAACGATTGCAGGCGACCCCCATCCAACCGCTCGAAATCATCATCGGGTATATGCTTGGCTTTTTGATATTCGGTCTGCTGCAAGGGGTCATCACCCTGCTTTATACGGTGTTTGTACTGAATATTCACTATCACGGCAATCTATTGAACGTGTTTGTGATTGAGTCGCTGTTGGTGGTGGTCTCGGTCAATTTGGGGATTTTCCTCAGCACCTTTGCGCGGAATGAATTTCAGGTGCTGCAATTTATCCCGCTGGTGGTCGTGACGCAGGTGTTTTTGGGCGGGGTGCTATGGCCGATTGAGGAAATGCCGGGTTGGTTGCAGCCGATTGCCTATATGATGCCCCTCACCCATGCGAACACGGCGTTACGGGCGATTATGATGACGGGGGAATCGCTCGGTGGGGTATGGGTGCAAATTGGGGCGCTGGTGGCAATTGGCGCGGCAGTGATTGGCTTGTCGGCACGCACGGCGGGTAGAGTAAGGATGTAGGGCTACACTGGACGGTCAAACCATCCAGCTAGGGATAAGGGAAAGCCTCATCAAATGAGTCTGGGGAATGGTGGTGAGCCTATCCTCAGCGTCGGGTGATGAGGTTTTATCATTTTAATAATAGGCGGTACCGAGTGGCAAAAATTGATCTTGAGCGGGGTCATAGATGAAGTATTGTTCTGCTGGTTTGGGCCTAAAAGTTTTGTTCAAGGCCTTCGTCAAGTATTCCGCGAGGTTGGGAGCAGCCTTCCAAAAACCCGGTTCAAATTCGCTCCATCCGTAGATGGCTGTGTCATCAGTTTTGGTACGGAAAAACCACCAATCTACCCCCTGACATGACATAAAGACAAAGATGTCACTTGGGACAAGCAATCCGGGGATGGAGAGTTCTTCTTGCAGAAACTCATTTCTATAGCTATGCAATTCATAACAAGCAGCGCTATGCCCTAAGAAAAACCAGTCAATCGTTTTCCCTGTTTCTTTTAGGAGTTGACGGTACAACTCTGGTAGGTAGTCTACACACTGGGCTGTCGTCAGTGCTTGGATTTCTTCATCGCTACATCCAATAACTTTGTGACCACGTTTTTCGATTACTGCCTTGATTTGATCTATAATTTCTGTGTTTGTGAAAATGTGCCTCCTTTGATTTTTAGCCTTCTTCAATACTACCGCAAAGCTCCACATTTTTTGCCACATACGGTTAACGACACTATAGGTTTTCTTTTAGGACACTACCCCACCCTGCGGCTTGCCCCGTAGTGCATAATCCATACAATCAGCCATATCGGTATGTTTATGGGGGATAGGGATAATGATGGATGCCAAAAAAGGGCTGCTGCTGGTGGCAATGTCGCTGATCTCGGTTGGGATTGGACTAATCTTGATCGGGATGCGGGATTATCAAGAATTGAATGACCATTACACCAACAACTATGAGGAAATTGCGGCGTCGAAGTGCAAACCGGATGAGACCTTTCGAGTCACAAAAACGGTTCGTGGCCCACGTACCTACTTCAACTACTTCTGTGATGACGCGCAGGGCAACACCAACAACCTCATTGATGAAATGAGCGACGAAGCCCCATCTTTAAGTGATCTAAAAACGACCTTTGTCGGGACGGGTGTCACGGTAGTGGCCGGGGTGCTGGCTTTTTTTGCGGTTCCCCGCCCTACCAAAAATCAGGATGGCATGGCATGAAAAAGCTACTGGTAGGTTTTATCGCAGTGATACTGCTCTGCGGCGGCGTGTATCTGGCTGGGGCAGGCACGATTAAACATGTACAACAGGTGGCGCAATGGCCCGAAAAAAAGGGGGCAGAGGCCGCGAAATTATGCCACACAGGAGAGACACTGAAAATCACCATATCTGATAATGGCGGGGATACCCTTGAAGATTTCGATTGCGAAGACGCAGAAGGCAACCGTCGCAATGTTACCGAGGCAGTCGAAGACAAAGCCCCTCGGTTGGTTAAAAGATGGGGTGTGTTTGTAGGGATTGGGATGGTGGTGGTTGCGGCTGTCATGGGCGTTGTAGCGTTCATGCGAGCAACCGCCGAGGATGGTCAGTCGCCATGAAAAAACTGCGGACTAGCCACCCGCGCCCTACTCTCTACTCAATCAGCGGCACGATTTGTTCACGGATAAGCGTTTCCCAACGATATTTTTGGCGCACTTTTTTGCGTAGGCGAGACGTCGCACTGGCTTCAATGGCCCGCAAGATCTGCTCGGCGATGCGACGGGGTTCCCCATTGACCGGATCAAAATAGAGCGCATCGGCCCCAGCGGTTTCACGAAACGGTGGGATGTCGGCACAGAAAATCGGTAATCCAACCAAGCCCGCCTCCAAAATTGGTATGCCAAAGCCCTCTTGGAAACTCGGAAATAGCAGACCATCTACTAATTGATAAAGATTCGCCTGCGTGTCATCGTCGGGCACAAGCGGGTTGCCCATCTGATAGAGAAAATGGGCCGATTTTTCCACCCCCAACAGCCTGCGCAGGGCCAATAAATCCTCCAAGTAGATTTTGTTGGTGGGGTTATGAGGGCCGGGGGGACCCGTCACAATGAGCCGATAATCTTTGCTGGATTGGGCGCGGATTTCGCTTAGGATTCGCAACCCCAACTGAATATTTTTCCGGCGTGTCAGGCGGGCAGGCAGCAGCAATAGCCCGTCGGCATCCAACAAATGCAGCTCGTCTTCTAAAAATTTTGTAGTTGGCGTCCATTTAAAAAAGGTGGGGTAATCCACCCCCGGCGGCACCACCGCGATTTGATTTGGGGGAATGTCCAACAGATTCGACAATTCGACCCGCTGGGGCTTGGAGACGGTGACATAGGTGACGTTATGCCATTGATGACGCAGCAGGTCATAGGGTTGGCCTTCATGCAGTTCGGGACGATATTGCTCACTTGTCCATGCGATATCGTGACACCATGCGATCAGCTTAAATGGATGATGGCGATAAATTTTGTGGAGCGCGGCTGTCAGGGGCAGATTTTTGTTGAGGGAGAGGATGTTATGGGCGATCAGTACGTCGCAACCCTCAAGGGCCTCCGCCAAACGAATCTCGATCTGGCTTACCAGTTCAGTATATGCCCCACGCACCCGCCCCACATCCAATTCGGCTTTGACCTCCAACACGTCGGGGTGCTTGGAGCCGAACAGGGGGTTAATGATGGTGTCAATTGAGGGGTCAAGCTCGCTCCCTGCCCCGCTGATGATGCGGACGGCATAACCTAGTTTAGTCAGGCCGCGTGCTTGATGCAGCATCGTGACTTCGACCCCACCGACCCCCGGCGGACTGGCATAATGCAGAATAGCGATTTTTTTCATGATGCCCCCGTGAAAAAACAGAAATGCTATACTTATAAAAACGATGGAAGGAGTTTACCCATGACTGACGCTCTGCGCGAAGATTTGACTGGGGGTATATGGGTTAGACTGATTTTATTCCTCATAAAAGAGTAGTATATAGAGGGTAAAGAGGACTATGGTCGCTCCACCTACTATAAACATTGCACAACCTAATGTCTTTAATTGCTTTGCCTCCCACGCATTGTTGTATGGGTAAAATCGCATCACAAAGCCAACTACCATCATCAATGGGAGAAGGCAACACAGAACTTCCAAACTCATTCTAACGTCACCCCGTCAACTATGCTCAACGATCCTGATCTCCTAGTTGTGTTTCCAAATAGAGGCGTACTTGCTCACCAAGTTCGTTCATCGCGGTCTCACTCACTCGTTCCGCTTCTGGCACACCCAGTTGTTTAAAAATACCCGGCCCGTTATGTTCGGCAAGCTGATTGGGCATCCGGGGGATGATATGAAAATGCACATGATGGTGGCCGGGGGCTTCCGCAAACTGGACAACATATGTTTTGATACAGCCCGTCAGTTCCGTCAACACGATGGACACGTGTCGAATCAATTTGCCTAATTCAACGGCTTCGGCCTCGGACATTTCCTCGATAGCCGCAATATGCCGTCTTTGAACCAAGATCAACCAACCCAAGAGCGAGGTGCTATTGCAATGCACCACATCCCAGTATGGGGTACGGTATATGCTATCCCATAAAGGGGCATCGCCCGCATTGCGTCGTTCTACTAATTCACAGGTGTGGCAGGTAGCCATTCAAATTCTGCTCCAAATCTACGGAAAGCAATTTTAACTCGGAAAATGTATTTCCTAGCACGCTAGACAAAGAAATACAAACGCAGTCTCAACCACTTGGCCTATAAAAAATCCCCTCCTCCGTCTCATGTGTTCAATCCGTGTCGCGCCTATGATGTTAGCCAGAATCAGCGATTGAATAGGGAACAGGATATGAGTCTGCAGGCCGATTTGTATACGGAGTTTGATACTGATCCAACCAATATCACGGCATTTATCTGGTGGCTTACCAAAAAATCTGGACTCAGCCGTAACCTACGTGTTTTGGATATGGGTTGTGGGCCGGGACGCATGTTAATGGAATATGCCCGACTGGGTTGGCACGTCACCGGTATGGAACCCGACCCTGATTTTTATGCCAGTGCAAAACAGGCCGCAGCCCACCACCCCAGTATCACGGTCAAGCATGGCAGCTTTGAAGACCTGATTGAAGAACATGCTTATGATTTGATCACGGCGATCAATGACCCTTTTGCCTATGTGCTGGATATTCCTAAGCGGCGTGAGGCTCTTGGCCGTGTTTATCGCGCCCTGAAGCCGGGAGGATTGATGTTTTTGGAGGTCAAAAATTTCCTCTACAAATTGTTTTATGACCAGCCGATAAAAGAAGAATTCGGCAAGATTGACCATCGCCGCATAGCCCACGTAATGCAACAGGAAATTGATTTTCATAATGCACGCTGGATTTGCCGCGATGAATATATCGTTGAAGGCGAGAATCGGACGGTCAGTAAAACGCATACGCTGGCAATTATTACCTTACCTGAATTAATGTATTTTATTGAACAACAGGGCTTTGAACAAATCGAGACCTATCCTGATTATGGCGTGCGCGATCCCCAGCCGATCAATGGCCGATTGATCCTGATTTCCGCACGCAAACCCGGCGATTCTGATATTTAAACTTTTTGTGAGACAGTGCCTGCCCCGCCCTTCCTTTTATTGATTATTGAGAGGTTTTCCCTTGCCCTGTTGGGAAGGGTGGGGTTTTCAAAAGTGAGCATCCGCTAAATCAAACGGTTAATATATCAGCAGTGACCAAACGTAGATGATCGCGGTCACTGTTAGAATGTTTTTATCACTTATCACCACAGCCGGAGAGACTCATGATGCGTATCGCCATTCTTGCCGACATTCATGGTAATTCGATTGCCCTAGACGCCGTCCTTGCCGATATTCAGCGGCATGGGGGGGTAGATGGCTATTGGATTTTGGGTGATCTGGCCTCGATTGGGGTTGACCCAGCGGGGGTCTTGGAACGATTAGCCACCCTCCCTAATGCAATTTTTGTGCGAGGTAATGCGGATCGTTATGTGTTTAGCCCTGACCGCCCCCACCCTTCTATTGAAGATGCCCAACAAGACCCAACCCTTGTGCCGATTTTGGCGGAAGTCGCGGGTAGTTTTGCATGGACACAGGGGTATTTAGAGGCGACAGGTTGGGTGGATTGGCTGAAAAATTTGCCCATTGAGCAATACTTGACTCTGCCGGATGGGACGCGGGTGTTGCTGGTTCATGCCGCGCCGGGGACGGATGATGGCGATGGGCTGCACCCTGCCCTCACCGATGCGGAATTGGATGTCTGTTTGCGCGATTGTGAGGCGGATTTAATTTGTGTGGGCCATTTCCATTCGCAGATGGATCGCCGATTGAATGGCACGCAGGTGGTGAATCCGGGCAATGTAAGTAATCCGGTTACGGCTGAGAAACGCGCCTGTTACGCCATTTTGACGGCTGACCAGCATGGCTATGCCCTCGATTTTTGCCGTGTGGAGTATGATCGTGCTGCTGCGATTGCCGCCGCTAAGAAATCGAGTAATCCCGGTGCGAAGTACGTTATCAGTATCCTAGAGGGACAAATCAAGGCGGGGTGGACGGCAAAATGGGATGGAATCTCGCACCTACCCATGCCCGTATCATTGCCATAGCATTCAGAATTCTGATACTATGGATGGCATTCCATTTTATGTCATCTAATCGAGGTCAAAAAACCATGTTGGATAGGGGTCTCGCCGACGTTTTTCATTTTGATGAAACCGACCTGCAATATAACAAACAGGGGGTTTTGTCACCCACCCAGCTACAAAAATACGAAAATATGAATAAAAGCTGCTTGCAAGTGTCGGTGGTCATCACGCTTGTTTTTATCGCCCTCACGATTGGAGTGGCAGTTTTGTTCCGGGAAGATGCTTTGCCGGGGTTGATTACGCTCGGTGTATTCAGCATTCTCAGCGGCTTGGGGACATGGTTTGCATGGGCCACACGCGATGACCGCTATGTGCTGCAACAGATCGAAGGGGAAGCGCGTTTACGTACCGACAGTACCGAAAATGGACGGCGCTATGTGGTCAGCATCAGCGGTTATGAGTTTGGGGTTGACCCCGTGCAATATGAGATGGTGCAAGATGGGGTTAGCTATCGCATTTATTACGCCGTTCCAGAAGGCCAAACCAAGAGCCTCAAAACCGCCAGTAAACAAATCCAATCTGTCGAGCGCCTCAGCTAAAAAATCACCCCCTTGTCATAATATAGAACAAGGGGGTTATCTCTTCTACGCGGCTAAATCTGCTAGGGATATGGTCTCACGAGTGACACGCCGTTGGCCTGCCGCAATTTCACGGCGCAGCAAATCCCATAAGGTGGGCAATTGGCCCTCAATTTGATGGAGGCGGGCACGCATGGCGTCCGTCATCGCGGATTTGCCTGCCTGACGCCAAATATCCAGTCGCTCATTGGCAAGGCGGGTGATTTCGTCGAAGGTGTCGTTGCGGTTCATGATGAGAGCTCCTTCATTCGATGCACACACTATTTAGACGCCCCCAACTCTACCCCGACTTACAGCATCTCCATCAGAAATATATTGGAAATGCTTGAACCTCAAAAAGCAGTCGTGGTTAATGATGCTAGATTGAAGAAATTTTCAAAGGAGCATCAGCCGTGAATAGAATTGTTTTTTTCAAATGGGTACTTATGGTTCTAGTTGTTATTTTGGGATTTGCCCCCCATTCAGCACAGGGGCAAGATGGCGGTGGTCTTGTATTGGTGTCGGATACCCCGGTGTTTGGACTGGGTGAAGCCAAGGCGTGGGATTCGGGGCTTGTCGCAGTCGGGACAGTAGTGGTGGATGATGGCGTGTTCCATCTTTTCTATAATGGGGCCAGCGCCGACCACCCCTTAGCTACCTCGATTGGTCATGCCACCAGCCCGGATGGAATCAATTGGACACGCGACGCCGCTAACCCCATTTTGACACCAGATGCCTTTGACGCCAGTCACCCGCCGTCGAATATCAATGCGCTGAGTGTCGTGCAAGATGGCGACACATGGGTGCTCTACATTTTCGCCTATGCCGCGCCGGGGAATTTGGCTGGGGTGCAAATCCGCCGTGCCACTGCCCCATCATTGGATGGCCCTTGGACAATTGAAGCCGACCCGGTTGTATTTGGGCCGGGGGGCGCTCGCCAATGGGATAGCAATGTGGATTCGATTAACGTCAGCAGCACCGACGACGGTTTTGTCATGTATTACGATGGCTGCTGCAATCAGGGGCATAATTTTGGCCGCGCCACCTCCCCCGACGGCATCAACTGGGCAAAATATGATGACCCCGCCACGAGTGAACGCGCCTTTGCCGAGAGCGATCCCGTCTATTTCAGCACACCCAATCAATGGAATCATTACATCGCAGCGGTGAATGTGGTGCAAACGATAACAGGCTGGGCCATGATTTATCAGGGCGTGCCATTGGAGGCCGATCAGTTTGGGATTGGCTATGCGACCAGCACGGACGGCATCACGTGGACGGATTACGCGGAAAACCCCTTATTTGTCGGGCCGCTGCTGACCACCAACCCCTATGACCGCCTGCGCTCATCGGTGATTGTGGACGGCACGCTGATGGTATTTTTTGACCCGGCGTGGGACAGCGACGTGACGGGGGTTTATCTGGCGACGTGGACACTGCCGACGGAATAAATCAAAGACGAAGTGTGGGTCGCTAAAACATTGGGTAAGTGCGGTTGCCAGCCAAATTCAATCGCATCGGCACAGTGCCATAGACCCACACCTTGACCCAATCTTTCAGTAGACCCGGCACGCCGTAGCTGTCAATGGTGGTGTAGTCTTCGCCGCTTGGCCCTTCGGCATAAACGCCCTCTTCATTGGGGTGAATGTGGTAATTGGCAATCAGTACCGCATCATCCACCTCTGGCGGTAACGAGAGGTCAATCGCCATCTCAGGTGGTGTGCCTGCATGTACAATTACCCGCAGTTTGTCGGCCTTTCTAAACTCCAATTTACCTGTCACCAAGTTCAGATAAATCCACCCACCCTCCTCATGATTGCCATTCTCAATGTCATCCTTGCTGGTTGCCGGGGGGAGCATTGGCAGCGAGTCTTCCCATGCGTCATTCAACTGCTGAATGACAGCTGGGTGATCTTTTAACTCCTCGCCCGTCAGTGCCCGTCGCCCCAAAATCTGGGCACAATTGGCAAAATCCTCCCATGCCAATTTGTCACGCAGGCCTTCCATGAAAGCCTTATCTGAGCGAAGGGCGAGTTTTTCGGATTTATCGAGCGTGTCGAGGGTAAACACGAGGGTTTCTTTATCACCCGAACCAGCCAACTCAAGTACCCATTCTTTGAGCGCCGCCGTGACCTTCTCAGCAATCAGTGTTTCGACCAGTGTATCCCGAATGCGCAGCCAGCGCCGCGCAAAAGGTTTGTCCTCGGAATTACTCCAATCCAGTGGGCCAGCAACACCTGTCTCGGCTTCCAATTGTTTGTTGGCCTTCTCATCAATGACAGCCTTTTCGGATTCATCCAAAGCGTGATATTCCTCGGAAAGCTCACCGGGGATGTAAGGTGGGTCTTTTAATAATGCGCCAAAGATCAGTCGGGCATCATCTGCCGGAAAAACCTCACGAATTTTTTTACGGTTGGTGGCATCGGCGTAAAACTCTTCACGTTCACTAATAGTCGCGGCGCGAATGTCTTTGAGCACGATGTCCAGACCGCTGGAACCGAGGGCCGGGGCGAGGTGGGTTGCCATCACATCTTTCAAGGACAGGGTGGCAGTGTCTTTGCCGAGTACCCGCATGACGTATTGATTGCCACGTGATTGATGGAGTTGGAGGATATTGCCTGCTGGGCTGGCATGATCGGACTGCGTATCCGTTTCGGGGTCTCCTACAGGCTTGAGATACGGTTGTTGAAGGGGTTCTTCGGCATAGTCATGTGTGCGTCGTCGTCGTTTCGCCATGTGATGATGTCCCTTATCCCACTTGCCCCCGCCAATTGTTATTAACAGGATAACATGAGACACTTCATATTGAAAAGCGACCCCGGTTAGATTGAAAATGAATCAATAATCAGGTGATGATGGATTGTGCAGCCAATCTCCGACCACCAATAATGGGCATCGGCGGTCAGAACGTACTTAAGATGGTCAGGCAGCGGCTCATGATTAAGAATCATGCGGCGGCCTAGCTGAATCAGGACATAGCTGTGGGTGTAGTTGTCGAGGTTATCAAAAAGCTCGCATGACAGCACCCGATTTCCAGCGGCAAGTTCGCTTTCGAGGATGGGCTTCAAATCCTCGCAGATATTTGCCAGTGCCTTATCGGTTTCTGATCTGAAATTAGATTTAAAGAACATGTATTCTCTTTTCTTGGCATCTACTTCATTTCTAACTATTGGATTTGTATTAATTTTATAATACAATATTAAAGAGCAATATTTTTACGGATAGGATTATAAATGATAGAGATACCTCTAGGGTTACGAAGAGCATTGGAAACAGGTGAATGTGTATTATTTTTAGGAGCAGGGATCGGACACAATTTACGAGACCCATCTGGACGAACGGCCCCTACTGCTGCAATACTGGCTAATGAAATTGCCGATCATTTCTCTATTGATACCAGCCCTCAAAATAAGGCTGATTTGGCAAAGATTTCCAGTATAATCGAAATACGTATAGGACGGCCAGAATTAGAGAGTTTCCTGCGTTCCCGCTTATCTAATCTTAGACCGGATGATAATTTACTATGGTTGTTCTCTTTAAGATGGAGAGCAATTTTTACAACCAACTATGATTATAGCATTAGATATGCATATGATCTTCTTTCAAATCCTAAACAACAACCAATTGTGATTACTCAAACTTCTGAGATCACCAAATATGATCCTCGCTTCCAAGTGCCTATATATCATCTTCATGGAACACTTTTTGGACCAAGTCAGCCCCATATTGTTATTACTGAAAACGATTATTCTATATTTCGTGAACAAAGAAAAATGCTTTTTGAATTGCTAAAATATGAATTTGCGACTTCGACAATTTTATATATAGGTTATTCCCATCAAGATTCCAATTGGCGACTAGTGCTAAACGAATTGTATTCAGAATTTGCCTCAAGCCAGCAGCCACGCTCATATCGCATAGCGCCTGCTACAGATGCACTGGACTTGGAGATACTCACAGCTCGAAATATTGAAACTCTGGAATGCACCTACGACGATTTTTACCTTTCGGCTTCGGTATTACTTTCGCCAGAAGATGTTGACGTGCATCGTTTACAGCAAGAACGCTCGAAAATTCCTAGTGATTTCATCAGTGAATTTGATAGAAATCCTGCATCAGTTACTAGATTATTCTCGTCTTGGACTTATGTGAATCAAGCTCCTTTTAATGAGGTTTCTAATATATATGATTTTATTAGAGGGGATAAACCGAACTGGGGTTTAGTTGGGGCAAGGCATATTTTTGAGCGGGACATCGAGAGTCAAATCTACGATGAAGTTATTGATAATATAACAAATCAAGATAACAAGGTGTATATAAACTTAATATTAGCTCCTGCGTGTTATGGAATTACTACTCTATTAATGACTGTTGCGTCTAGATTAGTGAAAGATCGGGTGGGTGCAGTTTTTTTCCTGAATTCAGAACAAAGTATTTTAGAGGGTGACGTTGAATACATTAATTCCCTTTTTTCCGAGAACATTATTCTTTTCGTGGACAATGCGGCTGAACAAGGCGAAGCTCTGAACTTAGTAGTTTCACGACTTCAAAACTCTGGTAAACGAGCAGTATTTATTTTGGGTGAACGACTAAATGAATGGAGACAAGCAAGAACCAGAATATATGGTAAGGAATTTACTCTTGATCCATTAAGTGATGCAGAAATAGATAGATTGCTAGACTATTTATCAAATCAAGGGGAGTTAAACACCCTCACTCCATTAAGTCGAGATTTACAGCACTCTATAATAAAACAGAAGCATGGTAAGGAACTCGTAGTTGTGATGAGAGAAACAACTGAAGGAAAAAGTTTTGATGCGATCTTAGAAAATGAGTTTCGTGGAATAAAGGATCCTTTGTCTAGGAAATTGTATTTGTTTGTTTGTTGTTTTTATCAGCATGGGGCATATATTCGAGATAGTCTGCTCAGTCGATTGCTAGGTGTAAGTAACACCGAATTATATGATCTTACAGATGAGGCAACTGAAGGCGTGGTTATTTATGATTGTATAGATAAGGCACGTGATACTTTCGGTGCGCGAGCAAGACATAGAGTGATTGCGGCAGTGGTTTGGGAGCGATGTGGTGATGCCTCGGAAAAGGAACAAATCCTCCAAGGGGCCTTAAATAACCTGAACTTGAACTATCAATCGGACAAAGATGCGTTTGATAGATTTGTAAGATCAGACCGAATTGTGGATTCTATTCGGAGTTTAGAAGGAAAAACGCGCTTTTTCGACAGAGCTAGTGACAAAGATCCCTTAAGCCCATATGTAAAGCAACACTATGCTCGAATGTTATGGCGAAATGATAGACCAAACCTTGCTCTAGCTCAAATAAATTCTGCCATTGACCTAAATCCAAGGGTTAGAGTTCTGCATCATACGAAAGGCATTATCCTTGCGGGCCTAGCCATTGGATCTGAAAGTAACGAAGTAGCGCGTAGATACTTGGTACAGAGTGAAAAGGCTTTTAACCATTGCCTAAGCATGTGATCTATCCCCCGAAAAACTAAGCCAAGCGGAGTGAGACTATCAGACATACAATAAGGACAGGAGGATAGTTTCATGGCAAGCAAAGGGACACGCTACAGGGAAGAACAGATTATTCGGATACTAA
>JABFGB010000011.1 GCA_013112715.1 Chloroflexota bacterium | reverse complement strand
GACAGCCCTCGTTCTGCCACCACTTGTTGGACTGCTTGTCGTTTGTGGCGAGGGCTTACCATTTTTTTGACACGACCTCTTTGAGTACATCGATGTCTAAGGCTTGCTGGGCCACGATTTTCTTCAGGCGTGCATTCTCCGCCTCTAACTCCCGCAACCGTTGTAATTCGCTCGCTTCTAGCCCACCATACTTGGTGCGCCACCGATACACCGTTTGCTCCGATACCCCGTATTTCCGGCACACCTCGGCAACGCTCGTCCCGCTTTCCACCTCTTTTAGTATCCGAATAATCTGTTCTTCCCTGTAGCGTGTCCCTTTGCTTGCCATGAAACTATCCTCCTGTCCTTATTGTATGTCTGATAGTCTCACTCCGCTTGGCTTAGTTTTTCGGGGGATAGATCAGAAAAATTTATGCTGCCTTTTCAAAAAATCTCATACCTACTCACAATAGGCTTTGTACTTCTTCTCCCTGTTTCAGTCTCCAATATTGCCAATGCCCAACAAGGCCATGAAACCACAGCAGAAAAAATCAATGACTTGATGGCTGAACTTACCGAAGAAGGATTTTCGGGGGCGGTCTTGGTTGCAGATGATGGCAACATCCTGTTGAGTCAGGGCTATGGCTTTGCCAACCGCGAGGATGAAATCCCCAATACGCCGGACACCGTTTTCCATATCGGGTCGGTTTCCAAGCAGTTTACCGGAGCAGCTATTGTCCGGCTCGAAATGGATGGCTTGCTATCCACCGAGGATTCGATTGACCAATACTTTGAAAATGTACCCACTGATAAGGCCGCCATTACGATCCATCAACTCCTGACCCATACGTCGGGTTTGAAGGGTTTTGGAATGATCGGAAATTTCGGTCAATTGTCACGGGATGAGGTGGTGAAGGCTGTCTTAGCAAGCAAATTAGTATCACCACCCGGAGACAGAATGCTCTATTCCAACGGAGGTTACACGCTGTTGGCTGCCATCATTGAAATCGCATCAGGCCAAACGTACCAGCAATATCTCGAAAACAAGCTATTCCAACCCGCTGAAATGACCAACAGCGGATTTAAGGATGAGGCTTGGGGAGATACAACCGTCGCACAGGGGTATGTAGATGACGCCGCTGTTACGCGAGATTTTCATGGATGGGGTTTACTAGGAGCGGGCGGTATTTATTCCACCGTCAATGACCTCTACAAGTGGTATCAGGCTTTACAAGGCGAATTGGTTCTTTCCACGTCGGCCAAAGAAAAATTCCTCGGCCCGCACGTCGCCGAAAATGAAGGGGACTTTTTCTATGCTTATGGTTGGTCAATTGGGAACAGTCCGCTCGGCCCAAAGGTTGTATGGCATAATGGCGGAGACGGAATTTTTAACGCCGACTTCAAATGGTTTCCCGACGAAGGCACAGTCATCATTGTGCTTTCCAACCGAGCTTTTTCCGATGGATGGGAATTTCCCGCTGAATACGCCTCAATTCAAATTGAACTCACCCTGTTTAGCCCACCACAGGCCAACTATTTAGACTATTGGGCTGGTGTTGGGGGTGCGAACAATTCTGCCACCAACGCCAGAATATCACTCACGATGGGTACAAGAATATCTTCACCTTTTGGCCCAACCTGTGGAATCGCTTCACCATAGGTGATTGAGCCATTTTTGATATTCTCACGCGGGATTTGTTCGGCTACCAACGCTAATTCCAATAGCTCTTGGAACGTCATATCGGTCTGGACATTAGCACTGACCGATTCCCAAATTTCTTGGGCCTTAGAAAATAATCCTGTCGCTCCACCCAACGACATTAGCTTCTCACGCACCGCAAAAATCACTTCTTGCTGACGGGCCGCCCGATCAATATCACCATTTTGCGTGGCACGGGTACGCGCATATTCCAACAACCGTTCGGCAGGGAGATTTTGACACCCCGCATCGAAATGCACTGGACGAATACCATAGCTCCCATCAGGATATTTGGGATCATCAATCGGCGCGGGTGGGCAGACTTCCACCTCCCCAATCGCGTTGACAAAGGTGATAAAGGCATCAAAGTTAATCATAATATAGTAATCAATGTTGATGCCGATTAACCCCTCCACCGTTCGCTTGGCAAATTCTGGGCCGCCGCCGGGAAATTGGATGTTCTCACCCATAATATTGGCAGTGTTAATTTTGCCCTGCCCCACACCACTCGGAAATGTCAGATAAATATCGCGTGGGATGGACAAAATCGCCCCAGTCTTGGCAAGTGGATTCAGGCTCAACAGCATAATGGTGTCCGTCGGAAATGGGCCAGTTTCGCCCTGCCGCTGGTCAATGCCGAGCAGCAAAATATTGACACGGCGCGGGTCTGTTAATTGATAATCAATGGGATTGAGACCAGCCTCTGTCGTTGCAACTTCCGTACTCACCGGGTCGGGGGTATCAGTGGGTATGGGCGTACCATCTACGACAGGAGTGGTTGTATCAAGTGTAGCTTGCATGGTAGGCTGAATGATGGTGGGAGGCGGGGTCACATCCGTATTGGTACCGGGGGCTTCGGGTTCTTTTATTCCCAACAACAACTCAGCCACGCGGACGACATCTACACCCTCTTCCAATGGCGCGATTTCGTTGAGTTCTTCCGTTCGGGTACGGGCCTGTGAATAGGTAACTATGCCAGCCGCGACTGTGCCGACCATCGCCACAATCACCCACCCCATAATTACCCATAGTGGTATACGCATCAAAATTCGCTCCAAGTCATCTCATCATGTGCAAGGCGGCCCGATTATATATCCGCCTATGGGACTT
Source organism: Chloroflexota bacterium (assembly GCA_013112715.1). Classification (GTDB taxonomy): domain Bacteria; phylum Chloroflexota; class Anaerolineae; order Aggregatilineales; family J027; genus CFX10. Next base: position 168,348 of record JABFGB010000011.1, on the reverse strand, counting down.
GAATAGACGTGTTGCCGCTGTTTGCCTGACGCCCTCACTGTGGGTTGACATTGACGCGGAAGGAACCTAACCATTCTTCCGGCGAGGCGCTACCTCCCCGTACCTCTTTGTAGAATAAGGGTTGAATGTCTACCGTCAAGCCAAATCCGAAATCTATTCGGTTGATAATGGCAATTTCAATCATTTCAAGCTCGTCTATATCCTCATAGGTTTGCAGCGTATTCCACAAAATAGGGCTGAGGATTTCATTGCATCTTTCAGATTCACATTTATCTTTCGTCCATACCAATATGGTGAGTGTATCGTTAGTACGAGTGACTTCAACCCGAAAAACATCCTCAGGCAAGTCTTTGTTGAGAGTTCCATATAAATCTGACAACGGATTCAGGGAGTTGCCAAAGAGAGCCACCAGCGCACCAAAAATAGCAAGGCATACCGGAATTACTTTATTTGATTTGAAGCGCTGCGGAGCGCGGTACTGAGAATAGGCATCTGGCATATAGATTTCATGGATCACATATGAGCCAGCAATGAGATCGTGAGGCCCTTGTCGCGTCACTCGATTAAAAAGATAACCATAGAGGAGCGCTAATGTACCTCCGATAAAAATCCATCCAACCAAAATCGTCCCTAGTCCCGATGTAAAAAATACACTCAAATTCCAACCATTGAGGGCCAGAATTAAGCACAGAATCACCGAGCGCAGTAGAGATTTTTTGAAGGTAAGGGTTTTCCCGTGTGCATCAGTTACAGTTAGCTTCAAAAAGCCTTTGCCTACGGTCTGTCCATTGTTATAGTGAGTGGGAATTGTAAAATAACCCACTGCGATGAGAAAGCTAAAAACACGACCACTCGGCCCGATGCTAAATAGAAAAGAACGGAAGAACAGGGATAAGAAGAAAAAGATAACCGCAAGGCATATCAGATCAATCACGTCAGCAGCAATTCGATACCAGAATTCGGCTATGGGCAGTGGATAGGGCTGCTGAGTAGACAGAGGAACTTCGGATGTAGATTGAGGGTTCGCGGGATTTACGTTAGCGACATCGTATGACATAGACTCTTACTCCATACTCATTCTTCCCTATGATACCTCCAAAACCAACAAAAAAGCCCCATGCGTGGGGCTTTAATGCCAAATGTCACGGCGAAAAGGTGGCTTAGTTCTGGTTTTGAATTGGGATAACCAAGTCATAGGTGCAGTCGGTTAAATTATGCGCTGTGCCGGATTCATCAATATAGACCGAATCCTCAATGCGAATGCCCCACCCTTTATCGGGGTAATACAAGCCGGGTTCAATCGTGATGACATCGCCCTTTTCAAATATGTGGTCATCGGGGGAATAGTTACCAATGGACGGGGCCTCATGCACATCCAAACCGATGCCATGCCCCAAACTGTGGGTATACCCTTCGCTACCACCCGGCTTAGTCTTGGGCGTGGGGTGTCCGCGTTCCTCAAAAATATCACACACCAATTCCTGCAAGTCGCGGGTGCGCTGTCCTACTGTCAGGCTCTCCAGTGATTGGGTAAAGGCATACATCACCAAGCGATGGGCCTCCTCAACTTCTGGTGTGGCATATCCCAACGACCATGTTCGGGTCATGTCATGATAATAACCACCGCCGATGGGCCGAGGAAACAAATCGAACACCAGTGTCTTACCCAATTCCAGCGGTTGATCTTCTTCACCCCGACTGTGAGGTAAAGCCGCATCGCGCCCCTGTGCAAAAATCATCCCGCCTGAATCCTCAAGGCCATATTCCATCAGTTTCAGCCGCACAAAATGTTTGACATCGCCAATGGTGAGGGGTTTGCCGTCCGCTTTATATATCACATTGTTTTTGGCCTTATGTCCTGCCAACCATTCGCGGGTCTCAGTCATGACTTTGCTGGAACGCTCGCCAGAATCACGCAGTTTGGCGATTTCATCAGCATCTTTGCCACGACGGGCCAACGCGAAGATAGTGGTGTCCTCATCCTCCACAATTTCAATCAGATCGGCATAATCGCGTTCAAAGCGTTTGAGCATTTTCCATGTCCCCATGACATCCCCCACGCCATAAAACGCCACACGGCCCTTGATGCCCAGTTGGGTCAAAATATTGCGCCAATAGTCACGGCTGATGGCTTGTTGATCGCTTTTGTACTTTTGCATAAGCTCCGCCAAGCCGAAGTCAGTCATGTTATAGACTTTCAGCCCACTTTTAGCGGCTTCATCCAATTCCATACCATTCGCAATCAATACCGCCTCCGAGTCGCGCTTTTTAATCACTGTCGCATGGGCATGGATGCTATTGGCAAGATAATCACGATAAGGATTGGGTTCTTCAGTACCGGGAATAATTAGGGCGTCAATGTTGCGTTCCGTCATCAGGCGGTCTAAATCAGATTTCATTGGGGGACTCCTCCATTAAAAAAATTTCAGTGCTGGTTATCCATTTTACTATAAGGGTAAATAGGGGGTTCAGGCGCATTAAGTATCAGTTCTCATCAAGTTGGGTAGCGCGTTCGCGGAGGCGCAAAAAGATTTCGATCACGACAACCGCCAACGCCAAAAATACCGCGATAGGGAGCGATAATACACGTGGGATTTGCAACCATGCACAGGTCGCCACATAGAGGCCAATCCAGAGGCTTTGGCGCACTACCACCCAATCCGGTACAACCAGCGGGCCGCCACCAAACCGATTATTCAAAAAACGCACAAAGGGCATGACAGTGCCGCTAACTGCCATATAGAGCAATACAAAAAACATCCAGCGTGGGCCGGGGTTGGGGAGAACAGTCCTGACTAAAACAAATAATCCACCCCAACCGACGAGAATCATCAGTCCAGCGGCTAGGTTAAGTCCATAATGAGTGGGCAGTCCGGGGCGTTCGTCCATAGAAATTGATTATAACTTTGTTCCTGACTACCGGAAACGACCAAAATTTTGAAAAAGGAATTGGGTCATAGGCGATTTTGATGTAAGATAATGGCGTTTGATTTTGAAATCATCCCGGCTGCGGGTTTAAAACACAGGGAAGTTAAACAATGGCAACCAACGCGACAACATGGTTTTATAAAGAACCAGAAAAAGGCCGCCCCTATTTTATTTCAGAACGTGTGACACATACCTTTTGGGCCAACCGCCTAAGTGATGTTTATTTCACCTGCACCCATGCCGAATCGCCCTATAAAGTCGAAGGCGTGTGGCAGGGCATCAAAGTAGAGTTGGAGTGGGAAGTAGGCAAACATTTCGTTCTTCGCAGCGACAAGGCCGATGAAGGCTTAATCGCCGTGTGCGCTGAGGTACTTGGCTTTAAGCCCACTGTTACCTATACCGATGGCGATGGCAACAGCATTACTGAATGGTTTACAAAGGCTGCTGATGGCAAAGAACGCCTGAAAGTCCTACAAGGCAACCCTGCCTATAAAAACGTTCGGCGTAAATCATAATGATGGGTCGTTTGGCCCATCCTGAAGGAGGCCACGATGAAATACGACATTGAAAAAAATCTCCGCACCCTCCGGGCAATGGTCGAGGCATTGACCCCCTACCTCTATGAAGAGGAACTATTTGGTCATTTGGGGGATAACATGCCCAAAATGACCGTTGGAGGACTATTGCTTCGGCTGCATCAATTGGAAGGGCTGCAAGCGGCACTCAACAAAAACCAACAGGCTCAGTTGGCCGAAACCCGCCAAAAATTTGAGCAGATGCGCTACGAATGGCGCACCCACTATGAAAAAAAGGTGCTGCAAGAGTTGAGATCACGGGCCGAAACCTCCCTGCGCTATCTCCAAGATGCCACCGATGCGATGGGTGATTGGGGTAACCAAATCGAAAAGCGCACTATCATGGCTGAACTCATGAACGAAGCCAGCGCTCAAAACATTGCCATCCCTGCCGAACTAAAAGGCTTGGTTAGCGAAGCAGACGGTTTTCTGCGCCGCTATTTCAAAGCAGGTGAGTTCTTTTGGGATGCACGTTTCGCCAATGCTTATCCCCAAGAAGCCTACTGGTGGCTCTACGGCAAGCCCAATCAAACCGATTAGCAATGCAAAAGGGACGACCTCACAAAATTCGTCCCTTTTTATCCGACCTATCGTTCTATCATTGGCAAGCCGCAAATGTTTCCGACACCACCACATACCCGCGAATATTTTGCGACACAATCGCCCCACCAATATCCGTTTCCACATTGATGAAAATGACATACATACCGGGGGTCAGTCCCGTCGTATCGGCATAGACGGTCACAACATCATCCGATGTAGCCAGCGCTGGTGAGACAGTCACCTCTGGCCCACTCAGCGAGACAGCAGGTTCAATCTTTGCATCAAACCCTGTACCCGGATAACCTGTATTGCGGACTTGAAATTGACCCACTTCGATAATCGCTGGGCACGAATAGCCAATTTCTACGGCCATATCATCAAGGGCGACTAACGTCATTTCGGCAATTTCCCGCACCGGACGACGCGGCATAGCAGCGACACTGTACAATGCCAATGTCGGTTGCCCATCTGAGCGTAAAATTGAAAACCAGCGCATGTGGTTGCACTGCGACAACACCCCCGGCCCTAACATTGACCAATTAAGATTCCATAGGAACATTGGCCCAGCCCACGCCCAATTTTTATCGGCAAAGTCAAACGCCCGTGCAATATAATCCGCTTGCGTTTGGCCCGACACTTTCATCCAACTGAATCCAGCAAACGAGAGGTCGCTCGCCAAGCAATTGAGTCCTTCTTCAGCCGGGTCGCGCAACCACCCAAATTCAGTGAGCCACATCGGTTTACTGCCCAGATCATATTCCAGCATCAACTCCCGCATCAGTTCGGTACGTCGAAAATTGAGGGTGCGTGCATTGGGGGCATCTTCCGGCGGGGCATTATAGCCGTAGGGGTGATACCCAAAGGCATCAAAATAGTTGCCCGCCCCGTTTTCAAACATCTCACGGGCAAAATCAATATCAGTAATGGCATCGCGGCTAGGGGTGGTAATCGTGGGGGCAAGACCACCCGAAACCACAATCAAATGCGGGGCAACGGCTTTAATCTCGGTATAAACAATACGCAGCAATTGGGTATATTCCCACGCATTCGGGCCACGCGGCCATTCCATCTGCAAGTTTGGCTCATTGTGAACTTCGACGGCTTCCACGCCCAAATCCACTAATTTCAAAGCCCGTGCGCGGACGCCCGATTTCAGGCCATCCCAATTGCCGTCACCGGGCCAAATGAGGTCATAGCGATACAGCACCTTTTTGTTGCGATAGTAGCCCGCTTCGGTATCCGTATACACCTTGACCCAATCCATGCCCAAGCGATCTACCCAGCCGAGATCAACGCTGGTATGGGGAGCGACATGGATACCATAACCTAGATGTGGTCTTGGAATCATCGCGGCGCTAGACTGAACATAAGGTGGTTCAGTGGCGAAGACACGGCGCGGCATTCCCCCCATTAGAGAAAGAAGGGTCAGCAGCCCGATCAGAACAAGGGTGATTTTTTGTTTCATTCCACTCGCCTAATAACTTTTCCACTTTTGACCATTTCCTAGTCTAAAGAATTTGCCCGACTTTTGCCACCTACCACTTGCCAGAATCGTTGTTACAATTCAGCCCGTTATCCATACCAGAGAACATACTTCTGCATGACACATTCGAGTATTTCAAAACGTCGTTTATGGCTGATGGTCGGCCTGTTATGGCTGTTATGGTTCAGCCGCGCCCATCAAATCATGGCCCTTGCGGTTTTTGTGGATGAGAGTCTCCATATTTTACGCGCCCAGATGGTCTTTGACTTCAACGACGCCACCGCTTCTATTCTCCCCGGCAAACTGCTGCTTTATTATTATTTGGGCCTGTTCAATCCACAGGATGTTGGTGGGGCATGGCTTTCGCGGGAGGCGATTGCTTTACTTACGCCATTAGGAGCAGCCTTGACCTACACCCTTGCCCGCCAATTATTTCACCGCTGGTCAATCGGCCTATTGGCGGTCATTTTATATGCCCTATCTCCCTTTATGCTGTTTTTTGAGCGTATGGCCCTCTCCGACACCTTCACGATGATTTTTGGCTTATCGCTGGCAATTGTTTCCCTAAAATTGACCCGTCAGCCAACGCGCAAAAACAGCATCATCACGGGTTTATTGTTCGGCTTGGCACTCTTGGCAAAATTGATCGCCCTTCCTTGGATCATACTGCCCTTTCTTGCCTTGCGTTTATGGGGACAAGCCAATTTACGTCAACTATGGAACAAGGCCGTCATCATTGGGATTGCCGCTACTGTCCCCCTGCTCCCTTCAGCATTTTATGTGGTCTATCAAGAAGCCGCCCAAATCGAAAATAAGCAGGAAGTCGTTACGACCACCCTGTTTGTGCCCGAATCACAGAGCCGCCTTGAGCAAATCTCCCACAATCTGGGCATTTATACCGAGGCAGTCTGGACAATGCTGACACCGCCGCTGTTGTTCCTGATTTTGTGCCTCACCTTTTGGCAAATTCGCAGACGGCCCAAAGCTATTTTTTATCTACTTAGTATCACCTTTTCGGTTTGGGGATTTATTGTTTTAACAAGCGCCCAACCGAGTACCCGTTATCTGGTGTTAGGCATTCCACCTCTATTGATCATTGGCGCAGTTGGATTGGACGATTTATGGCGAACGTATCGGTCATCACCGCAAAAAATCTATCGGATTGCTACTCTTGCGGCTGTTTTATCGGTCACAGTTGGGGGGGGTTTGGGCATTCGATTTTTGCTTAGTGGATGGAATGACCCCACCAAGCTGACATTAGCTGACCGTGACATCTGGGAATATTTTGAAAATACCGCGACGGGGTATGGCCTGCGAGAGACCTCTGATGATTTGCCCAATCTACCTCCGCTGCAATCGGAAGATTCGACGATTCATGTAGCAGGATTTGTAGGAGCGTGTCACACCCTGCGACTGTACTTGCCTGCGGATTCCAACGTCGAATTGACCTGCCCCTATTTCAAATGGAGCATCGAACAAGCCCCCATTACCCTTGCCGAATGGGAACAGCGCATCAAAACCGATGGGGCATGGTATATTTTAGCCGATGATCGCCAACCAATGGATTTATTCAGCCTGCCGTTTACGTGGGAAGTATTGGCTGTCTATAAACGGCCCTATGATGGCGTGACCGTGCGGTTATATCGCGTCAGCCCTTAAGGAGTCCAAAGTGAATATCGAATTCCGTCTGGCCGTGCCCGCCGACGCGCCCCATATTTTCGCAATTAAACAAGCGGTCTGGCCTTCAGAATCGCCCAAAGGTCAGGCCTATATTGCCGAAGTCATTGCCCTGCCCGACCACGCCACCCACCTTGCCTTCGTAGATGGGATGTCAGCAGGGTTTGTGGACGGATTTATGACCTACACCCCCGCAGGTCTGCCGCGCTGGGAGGTGGATTTGTTGGCGGTGCATCCCGATTTTAGGGGCAAAGGCATCGCAGCGCAGTTGGTTGCCCTTAGCAGCGAAACCGGACAGGCACGCGGCGCGAATTTTGCCCGTGGCTTGGTCGAGCTTGAAAATATCGCCAGTCAGCGTACCTTTGCCCGCTGTGGCTATAGGTTGGAAAATCAGAAACACGCCTTAATGGTCGGCTCGGAGTTATTGATAGACCTTCTCATACTCCCCCCCGAAAATACCCTATTGACCCGCGTCCAGACCATCAATTATCGTGGCATTTGGGTCGAGGGGGAGTATCAAAAAAACAGCTTCTTGGCGGGACAAGTTCTCTGCACGCAGCACGCATGGGATTTAACCGGGGCGGTGATCCCCACCAACGATACAACGGCCCTACAAATCGCCCAAGAACTTGAGTTTACCCTTGCCGGGCATTATCAATGGTGGAAACGGAGTCTGGTGTGAAACGCTCCCAAGAAATTCTCCCCACTGCCCTGCTGATTTTGCTGGCCTTTTTCATTCGTGCCCATTCCATCCAAGCCCTCCCACCCTTTAACGATGAAAGCCTACACATCCGCCGCGCTGAACTGATTTATAAATTTACGGATCGTAATCTCAACATGACGCTTGGCAAGCTGCTCAGTTATTATTGGATTGGCCTGTTTCACCCTGCCCGCCTAGATGCCATTTTGGTAGGCCGAACCGCTAGTGCTCTCTTTGCCCTGTTGGGTCTTGCCGCCGCCTACAGTACCGCCCGTCTTTTATTTGGGCGGATTGGCGGATGGGTAACACTCGTGCTGGCCTCGTTTTCGCCCTTCATGATTTTTTTTGACCGCCTTGCCCTTTCCGATGGATTGACTGCTGCATTAGGCATGTTGGTCATTTGGGCTTCGCTGTTAATGATGCGCCGTGCCAGCTGTGACAAACGTTGTCCGCTGGCGATTTGGGCCGGAACTTTGAGCGGTTTGGTCATCATTTCCAAACTACTCGGTCTACCAATGGCAGGAGTGCCGTTGGTTGCCGTCCTGACCCTTAACTGCCAGCGAGTCATCCGATTAAATTTGGCAAGCCTCCGGCAAACTCTGCGTATCCATCAGGGCAAACTCACCACCGTTTATATCACCTTTGGTCTGGTAATGCTGCCGTTTATCTGGCATATCGCAGACCGCACCATCACAGGCAAATACGTCAATGTCGTCAACAATAACCTGATTAACGGAGCCGCCGAAGAAAAATCCCCCCCCCAAGTCTTGATTGATAATCTCTCTAGCCTGTGGACAGCCAACCAAGTGCTACACGGCTCTATTTTGTGGATTTTGACGTTAGTTGGGGCAGCATATGTGCTGTGGAAACGCCCCCGTGAAGGCAGCTATCTCATTCTCTCCACTCTACTGGCGTGGAGCATGTCACTGGTATTCGCGGCGGATTTATCCACTCGTTATCTCACCCTCGGTGTGTTGCCCTCACTGGTGATCTTAGGTGGCGCGGTTAGTTTGACCATCCAAGAAGCTGCCAAAATCAACATTGAAAAACCCAGCCTGCCTTTTTCTATGCCCGAACGTGGTGCCATCGCGGTACTACTGGTGTGGCTGGTCTGGATTCCCCTGCCCTTTATCAACCACACATGGAACGACCCCACCAAACTGCATCTTCCTGAAGCCGACCAATGGGAATATTTTGGCAACTTTGGTTCGGGCTACGCGCTAGTGGAGGCTGCCCGCGACGTGGAAAATTTACCCCGTTCTGAACCAAGTGGACGTGTACAGGTGATAGGTTTAGTGGGATCATGTCATCAAATCAGGTTGTATCTGGACGAACATGGCCCGGTAAAGCTAGAATGTCCGTTCTTTGGGTGGCAAGGCGAATTTATGCAAGATGTCGCCAACTTGATAGATGAGCGAGCGGCGGAAGAAAGCACCGTGTATTTGTTGGTCGAGCCAGAACTACGCTTTACCGATCTTTCGATGCTGCATGTTGGCTGGGAACTAATCCACCGCTATCCACGTCCTTTTAACGGGATGGCAGTTGAATTATGGCGCGTCTATCCCAACTTGCCACAATCTAGGGAGCGGGACACCCCAATTGCGGAGTGAATGGCACAGAAATGATTACCTATGTTTCAGGGGATATTTTTGAGAGTCCTGCCCAAGTCCTAGTCAACCCAGTCAACACGGTTGGGGTGATGGGCAAGGGCCTCGCTTATGATTTCAAAAAAATCTATCCGGCTATGTTTAAACAATACCAGCAACTTTGTGAACGGCATCAGTTCACAGTCGGTCAACTATGGCTATATAAGACTCCGCATAAGTGGATATTGAATTTCCCAACCAAAAAACATTGGCGAGAAAATTCTAAACCGGAATATATTGAGGCTGGCCTCAAGAAATTTGTCGAAACCTATGCTGATAAAGGCATTCTCTCGATTTCATTCCCCCTACTCGGCTGTGGATATGGGGAACTGGATTGGAAATCGCAAGTACGCCCTTTGATGGAGAGATACTTAGGGTTTCTTCCTATAAGCACTTATATCCACCGTCATCCGAAAAACGATCTTATCCCCGAATCTCATAAGCCAAATATTGGGCGACAGAGACAACCTGAGACTTTGTCATTCGACGAATTTTGGAACGACCTTTTATCTATTGTCAACTCAAAAACCATATTCGAGACCCTCGATACAAAGACGCGATTTGAAGTTCAATTAAACGAAAAACAGGATGGCATTTGTTTTACTATTCAAGGGGAAAAACCCATTTTTATTGCTAAAGAGGATAACGGTTGGCGAGATTTTTGGCTGTATATTCAACAAACAAAATATTGCCTAGCCGAAAATTTCCCGATGGGTTTAGTGGGTTACGCCACCTATGTGATAAGTCTCCTATCTGAACTTGGTTATATTCGCCCTGTTCGTTTATCCCAACATGATTATGATGAACAGAGTCAAATCGGACTGCAAATCGTATCTATATTCGCAGACCGAGAAAAACCAATATCAGAGGGCAGCAATTTTGACCCATATGCCGACATCCCATTCTAATCTTATGACGACAGTATCTAAAAACAAATCGCAATTGGCTTCTAGCAATAGTGGTATCCAGACATTTACCCGCCTCTTGCCGATGATCGGCTTATTGTGGGGGTTCTTTTTGCTGCGTGCCCATATGATTGATGTCCACATGGCCTATTTTATTGATGAACTCAACCACGTCAGCCGCGCCCAAGTAGTCTGGTCGTTTTCGGACATCCAAATTAGCACCACCCCCAGCAAATTTCTGCTCTACTATTACATCGGCCTGTTCGACCTGCCGAATTATTTACCCGGATGGTTAGCCCGTACCCCCGTCGCCCTGTTTGCGATGGTCGGCGCGGCCTCGACCTATACTTTCACCCGCATGTGGTTCTCGCGTGCCGCCGCCTTGACTGCGGTTATTGTGCTGGCCGTTTTCCCATTCATGATCTTCCATGAGCGTATGGCCCTTACCGACCCGCTGACCGCCTCAATTGTCATGATGTCCCTGTGGTACAGTCTGGTGTTGGCGCGGCATCCTTCCAAACGCGGTGGTCTGATTTTGGGTCTAATGCTCAGTTTTATGATTGCCGCCAAAATTTTGTCCGTCCCGCTATTGGCAATGCCTGTCGCAGTGATGGCCTTGTTTGGAAAAAAACCGCTGCGCCTTAACCAGAATCTGCGCCAGCAGGCCATCGAGTTATGGAAGATATATGGCCCAACCTTGTTAAATGCGGCACTGGTGGTCGGCGTGATCTGGGGCATCATCATGGGCTTTTATTTCATACATGGCTTGTTATACCCCGAAGAATCCCGTCCGCTGGTAGATGATTACCTCTATGGCCTGCCTGACAGTGACACGGTACTGGATGGCAACATGACCCATGTTGAAGAAGCCTTCCGGTATTTATGGGGGCCATTGCTTACGGCCTTAAGTTTTGTCGGCATTATCGTGCTGGTATGGAAACGCTGGCGTGAGGCGGCCCTGTTGGTAGGATGTATCCTCGCGGTGTGGCTACCACTCATCTTTGTGGCCCAGCGTCCCAATTCGCGTTACCTATCCGTCGTCGGCCACCTATGGGTCATATTGGCAGTCGGGGGGATGTTCATCCTCAAAGATGAATTAAGCCATCTCTTGAAACCGACTCCGCTTAAATTTGTTCAATGGACTCCCGTTGTTTTGTTGGGGGTGTGGATCGTGACCTTTGGCGCGCCCTTTAGCTATCAAAATATCTACGAGCCGACAGTCCTCAAATTGCCCGAACGCGAAACACATGGCTATTTCCGCAATTTCACCGGATTTGCCCTGCGGGATGCCCTTGAACTGGTTGAAACTTTACCGCCCATTTCGGAAGGCACTGACCAGCGCGTGGTCGTGGGTATCATTCGTTCGTGTCCTTTCCTTCATTATCATATGGCAGAGGACGCCCCCATCAAAATTATCTGCCCACCCGAACGCGAAGTACGCCATGAAGTATTAAATGCTGCGTTAGAACAGTATGGTGCGGTGTATATGTTTAATGAACAACTGCCACCCCCGCGCACCGATCTCGTTTTGCATCGTGAAAGGCTAGCAGGACGCGCCGAGTGGGTGGCAACCTATCACCGTCCGCACGGTGGTATTATCGTAGATGTATATATTGTCTACCCCGGTCAACTTCCGGTTAGTGGTGTCCGTACTACCCCTGATGACGGAGAGATGCCTTTGGTTAAGTAAACCATATCCAAAAGCGGTGAATCACTATAAATTCGTGGAAGGTCTATTCACCATTCAAAAGGGGCAGGTTGTCTTACAAACAGCATGGGAGACAGCCCGATTATGAACACGTCAGGGAAGCAATCGGTTAATCAAAATATACTCTCGCCGGTGTCCAACATTGTACTTGCGCCGCCGTTGGGCCACACCGGAGAGGTGACATCTCATCCTACTTCGTCCCTCCATCAACCCCATGCCGTTACTGCCGACTATGCTGGGTTGCGAGTCTTTGTTGGGTTACTGCCTGTCGTCGCATTGTTGCTGGGTTTCTTTTTTGTCCGGGCGCATGTGATTGATGGCCCAATGCCCTATTTTGTGGATGAAATCCGCCACATCGAACGTGGGCGCATCGTCTGGTCATTTTCGGATACCCAGACCAGCACCACACCGGGCAAATTCTTGCTCTACTATTGGATCGGTCTATTTGATCTGCCCGATCATCTGCCGGGGTGGATGGCACGCACACCCGTCGCCCTATTCACCCTGTTGGGTGCAGCAGGCACATTCGCGCTGGCTCGTTTGATGTTTTCCCGCCAGACCGCCCTCCTTGCACTTGCGATCTTGGGCGTTTTCCCATTTATGACCTTTTATGAGCGTCTCGCCCTAAGCGATTCCATGACGGCAGCATTGGTGGTACTCATGGCATGGTGGAGTTTGGTGGTTTTGCGCCAGCCTACCACCAAAAATGGCTTAATTTTGGGTGTACTGCTGACGTTTATGCTGGCCGCCAAAATTCTCGCTGTTCCGCTGCTAATCATGCCCATATTGGCAGTTATCCTGCTGAGTAATCACCGTTTCGTTTCGCGCTTCAATTTGAGCCAACAAAGCCTTGATGCGTGGCGTGCCTATCATAAACCCCTGCTGGCCGCCTTTGTGCTGACCGGAATCATCTGGGGGGTGCTGTTAGGTTTCTACAAATATCGCCAACTGACCGACCCCGCTGGCACAAGCCCAATTGTAGATCGCTATCTGTACGAAGGCGTGCGTTCCAATCTGCATATGGCGCAGCAGTTGTCTGTCAGCGGACGCCTTATCAATAATTTGCGGCGCACCGGGGAAGTGGTTTTCTATCTCTGGGGGCCACTCTTGGCGGGGCTGACCCTGATTTCTTTGCCGATTTTAGGGAAAAAGCAATGGCGTGAAACCGCGTTTTTATTAGCCGGGGTAGTGCTGTTATGGGGAACGGTCATTTTTTCAGCGGGCCGTCTCACCACCCGCTACCTCATGCCGGTGGGACACCTATGGGTAATTTTAATCGCCGCCGGGGTGTTGGCGCTGCAATCTGAGATGAATCAACGGCAAGGCCGCTGGCGTGCCTTCGCATGGATACCCTTAGCCGTGCTGCTGATTTGGGGTATCACATTTGGCGGCCCATTCTATAACAAGCTAGTCGAAAATCCCGCCGAACTCGCCTTGCCCGAACGCGATACCTACGAATATTTCCAAAACCAGACGGGTTACGCAGTGCGTGATGTTCTGCAAGATGTCGCCCAAATGCCCATTATTTCCCACGATACCAATGTCCCGATTGTGTTTGGCATGGTCAGAACATGCTCCTATCTCGGCAACCATATTTCGGAGGATGTATATAATCACTTGCGAATCGTGTGCAGCCCTGAATATACCGAATGGCCCGGACGGGATTGGCCCGATAACGTCATGCGTTATACTTATCTCAACAACCTGTTAGCCGAACATGGCCCGGTTTATCTCATGATAGAAGAATTTCAAGAGGAAAGGGACAACCGCTTTCTCCAAATTGACCCACGTATTTTGCAGGGGCGTTTGGAATGGGTTGCCACCTATCACCGTCCCCATGATGGCGTGCAGGTCAGCCTATATATCGTTCATCCACAAGGCCAGATCATGAGCAATCTACGGCCCTCACCGGAAAATTAAACTTTATGGACAAACGCACCCTGATTGTAGTCAATCCGAATGCTGGCAGTGGTCGTGCTGGCAAGCTGTGGCATCAAATTGAACCAATGTTGTGGAAAGAACTGGGGGAGTTAGTCGTCGCCATCACCCAACGCCCCGAAGATGTGGCGGAACATCTCGACAAGGCCCGTGCCGCTGGCATCTCACGGGTCATTGCGATTGGGGGGGATGGGACAAATCATGCCCTTGTCAACGCCATCCAGAGCCTTGCCAAAGCCGACCCCTCCGCCCCACCTATGATCTTTGGACAGCTACCGATTGGCACAGGCCGCGATTTTTCCCGTACCCTGAATATTCCGATTGACCCCGAAGCCGCCGTCAAATGGATCACCCAAGCCAATCCTAAATCGCTTGATTTAGGCCACCTGACCTACGACGATACCAACCGCTATTTTTTGAATATCGCCAGTGCGGGCATCGGAGGCGAGGTAGATCGCCGGGTGAATGCTCGCACCAAACGCCGCCCTTGGACATTTAAATTAGCCACCGTTCAAGCCCTGCTCAGTTACAGCCCCAAAAAGATCAAGGTCATGTTGGATGGAGCGGCGTGGTACGAAGGCAAGGCATGGGCAGTGGTCGTCGCCAATGGACGCATGTTTGGGCACGGTATGAAAATCGCTCCCAACGCCGAAATTGACGATGGCCTATTTGATGTCGTCTTAATTGAAGATACGCCGCGTCTCTCCGCTATTCTTGCGCTCAATTCCGTATACAGCGGTAAGCATTTGCTGCGGGAGGATGTGCATTATAAGCAGGCTAAAGTGGTGACTGTCGAATGTCAGGCCAGCGCCATCGGACTCGATATTGATGGCGAACACGCCGCCGGAAACCATTTGAACTTTTCTGTTGAGCCGGGGGCATTAAAGATGCTGGTCAGTGGATAAGAGGATTTGGTTATGCGGCAATTTGCTATTGCACTCATGCTGATGTTGGTCTTGGTGGCCTGTGATAAGGACGACCCACCGGAGAAAAAATCCCCAACCTCCACCCCAACCTTGAGTGTCATCACCAATTTTACTGGCCCCATTCTCAATTCTGGCAGTGGGTCAGGCGAGGCTTGTGGCGAAGCCGATCCCAATAATCCTGATGCCGCGTGTGGTGTGCCGGGAATAGCCTCTATCGAAAACTCTGGCAGCAGCGCCCCCCTGCCACTTACCGAACAAAACGTATTTGGTCTCATACTTGGTGTGCCAGACGGATTTTCCCCCGTCGAACTAAGCAACCGATTGTTGATTAGCGCCACCGACCCCGCCAACACCCCCGGCGAATTTACCGTCATTATTCGGCGCGTCACTTCAGAAGAATTAACAGGCTATCTCGACCAGATTGCCGATTTGGATGTCACAAAGCAATTCAACCGTCAAAGTGCGGACGGCTCAATGACAGGCTATACCATTCCCTATGGAGAACGGGGGGAGGTTGCCGTATTTGATTTAGGTGAAGGGCAGTCGTTGTTTATCAATGGCTTTGCCGCGCCGGGCTACTGGGATACCTATAGCGCGACTTTTGAAGCGATGTTAGATTCGCTTCGTTTAGCTTAAAAACAAAACAGAGTACCCCCAAAGGATACCCTGTTTTTTGCTGGGAGACCTGGACTCGAACCAGGACTGATGGATCCAAAGTCCACTGTTCTGCCGATTAAACTATCTCCCACTACGAACGTTCCCATTTTACCATAGGTTGTCAACCCCGCTCAATAGTCGGCAAACAAGAATTCATCTTCACCCGCAAGTCACTTGTTGCCTATGCAGAAAAACCGACACATAATCTTGGATAGCACTTACAAGATAACCAAAGGATTTGAGGAATGGGCTTCAAAAATACTTTCCCCCAATTGATACTCATACTGGCCCTTCTAACCAGCCTTATTGCTCCTATGACGGTATTCGCTACTCCCCCACGCCAAACACCCCTGACCCAATATGTCCAAAGTAGCGATGGGCGCGTATCACTGCGTCTGCCCGATAGTTGGACGTATACTGATGTGGTGGCAAGCGAAAATATTCTCACCTATGGCGATTCCGCCGACGCCGTAACAGGTCGTCTCAATGATGTACGTGGTCAAACCAGCTTTATCGTGGGCAATGGGGGCACGATTGTCCTCTTAAACGTCGCCGATTATGGATATACGACAGCCTCAATCGAAGTTCTAAAATCCGTGATGGATTCAGGTCTCCTCGGTGTTCAAAATGTTGGTGGAACTATCCTTGAACAGCCTCAAGAAGTCGAAATCAACCCCGGTCAAACAATTTTTTTGGCAGTTATCGAGGCGGGTACCGAACAAGGCTATGCTGCCACGATTGGATTTGGCGACATGATGGCGCTCATGACTGCTACGGGAACGCCAACCACATGGGAGTCCAGTCGTGATCTGCTATATTCGATTATTCAGTCGGTGCGTATGCCTGCCGACCCTAGTACCGCCCCGCCCGATGAGAATTTACCCCCTGAAGACGAAGTAACCGTCGTTCGGGCCACCGATGGCAGCCTATCCGTTGCCATTCCGACGGGGTGGAGCTTCAAAGATCAGTTGACCGATAACCAGATTTTTGTATTTGGTGAGACTGAAACCGAAGCCGATAATCGTTCAGTGTTTTGGATTTCCAACGAAGAAATAGTGGTCGGCGGGAAGGGTGGATTAATTTCCTCTCGTCCCCTCTCTGAAATTGGCCTAGACCCCGCAACGGTCAACATTGGCAACACTTCCAATACGTTTATCCAGAATTTGGGGGTGACGGTGATCGAAGTCCGGCAGTTATTTACCGTCAACAACGCCCCCGGCGCTTATGCCGTTGTGGATTGGGGCCAGCAACGCGGCTTTTTGGCATTTATTGTCTTTGGTGAGACGCTGGCAATCGTCTACATCTCAGATTCTCCAGAGAATTTTGAAGCCTCCCGTGACATCCTATTTCCGATTCTCGAATCCGTGCGTATTCCAGCTGAAATCGCCGCTCCACCTACCGCTGGAACAGGCGGAAATAATCCGCCAAATAATGGGGGAACAGGCGACGGCGGTACCGGTCTAGGCGGCGTATTAGGCAATACGGGCAACACTTCTACCGTCGCCCTGCCCCAAGCCCTACGTAACGAAGCCGAGACGCTTGAAATATTGCTGCCTGAAAACTGGCAGACGTTTATAGCGTCTAGCGAGGAAGCCCTCATCGCTGGAGGCGATACCATCTATTTTGCCAGCAGCCAATCTGAAATTGATGTCCTGCGAAATTCCGGTCTCCCAGCAGCGGCAGGCGGGGTCATCATTTTCTTTGACCGCATTTTGATAGACGCCACCAAGAGTCTAACCCCCGAAGAGATTTTTGCGCTACTCGACCCTTCAGAATTGACAGGGCGATCCACCACGCAGACGGATACCATCAATGGTAATCAGGCCATCTGGTTTGAATTTAATCAGGAAACTCCAACGCAAACACATGGTTATTGGGTGGTATTTGTTTTTGAGGATAAGCTGGCATTGATGGCCCTACGAACAGCGCCGAGCGATTGGGAACAATCCGGGGCAATATTGGAGGCCATTTTCCGGTCTGTGCGCTACAACCCTGAAGGGTTAAGTGGTCTAGGCAGTACAGGCGGTTTGGGCGGCCTCGGCGGTTCAGCCACCCCTGCCCCATTACGTCCCGGCGGTGCCACCCCCACGCCGACCCGTCCATCCGCCAGCCCGACACCAACCTTTACGCCAACCACCGATTCAGGTCAAATTCAAACGACCCCCACGCCTACTTTGTCATCGGTAGGATAATTTTTGCGCCAATCTCACACCCCTTCACCTAAGATCGTTCAAAGGGAAGGGGCAATTTTTGAATGCGAGTATGTAACCATGAAAGTCGCTTTTCAAACTCATAATTTAAGTATGGAAGAATGTATCGCACGACTTGAAAGCCTTTGCACTACGAGAACCTCCTCAAGAAAAGGTTTCGATATATCCCCAAAAGCTAACTCTGGGTTTAGTCTGAAAAATTACCTTCAATGCCGCTTGATCCCCTTTTCTCTGGCGTATTCTTGAACAAAAATATGGAAACTTGGATTTATGGATACATTGGAATTTCATACAGGTTAAGAGCCTTTCGGGTTGGCCTAGCAGCCCTTAACCTAACATTAGCTATGTATTTATGGTTTCTGGTCGAAAATGATGAGAGTTCAATAGTCGGGGTTCTATGTCTGCTATTAATTTCCCTTGCCCTCGTGAGCTTAATGGCGTTAATCGGTGCTTGGTGGAGAGAATATAGAAGCACACCCCATTTTATTGCCTATATCGAAAGGGCCTTTGACGCAAAGGTGGTCAAAAAAGGTTGGTTCAATTCGGCGGCAAAAAGGCTTGTACATTAAACGTGGCTTCAACTTGGGTGGGCAGCATCGGGTCAAGGTGATTAGCGGCGATATACGCCTCCACCGCAGCTATACCCGCCTCCATTTGCGCGTCGGTCATGCGCCATGTCTGTGACCATTTGCGCTCTCGTAGATGCTGCACATAGGTAGCGGGTGAACGCAGGGTCGCATATGAATGGCGCAGTTCTGACCCAACGCTTCGCCACCCCGCCTCCGACAAAAAAGTTTGACGTTTCTCCCATGAAATCGGGCGAGTCGTCTCCTCAAAATGGCTGGTCGCTTCACGCCACGTCCTTTCCAGCATATTTTCCGTCCCACGATCATTCCAGCCGTGCAGCAGCATCCCTCCCGGACGCAATATCCGCCTGATCTCATCAAGAACATCCATATAATTGGGAATCAGATGGAACACATGCACAGCGATAACCGCATCCACTGAATGGTTTGCAAAAGGCAAATGCGCGGCATTCCCTTCAATCAAGATAATGCGTTCACCGCCGTCTTTTTGACGGAGGCGCTGCATCATTGCCAGCGATATATCAAGGCCAAGATAAGTACCCACACGCGGCGCAAGCGGGAGTGCAATTCGCCCCGTGCCCACTCCTATTTCCAATATGCGGCTGCGGGGGGTTAATTGACCTGCCTCGACAAATAAAGCAACCGCCTCATGCTCGACCCCCGGCGGAAATCCACGAGTCTCATCATAATAATCGGCGGCACGATCAAAAGATACATATTGCAAAGTCGTCTGCATTGTCACTCTGCTCCAATAAACTCACCAAAAACCGGGCAAAGGTGGAACATCCACATGATAAGCGGCGGCTTGCACATAACTTACTACAGCCACAGCCGCACCTCCTAAAGTGCCGATGGCTGCCAATATAAATAGGATACCGAGTACCAATACAATTAATCGTACCATCTCCACGTCCGCTTGGCTAATAGTGGCTTCGCTGGCCGTGCTCTCGAAAAAGGTGATTTCGGGATAGGCTTTTTCTAATTCGGCCTCATATTGATTGCCAATGACATAAGCAGCTACCACCAGCATCAAAAACATCAGCAGTGACACCACCGCCAAGATTATCCCGATGACCCCCCAGCGCCGCGCCGAACGCCACCGCCGGATACGTATATGGGCCGCACCTGAACCATCTTCAAAAACATACCCATCGGGTTCAAGGAAAATCGTCACCTTGTCTTTGCGGAAACCGGAAAATAGCAAAATCAGAAAGTACCACAGCGCCCCGATGACACTGGTTACGGCCACCACCCACCAGATAAGCCCCAACGACTTGCCATAGGCCAACATGATTTTGCCGGGGCCTTCACCCTTCAGCTTATAGCCACCATTCAGATACGTCTGGGTGCGCTGACGTAGCCAATAATCCGACGGGCCAGCGGGCTGTGGAGCGCCCCATCCTTGCTGCATAGGCATCGAGCGCGGCGGCGCAGCTTGTGCATAAGCCATTGATGGCGCGGCTGCCATCGTAACAGCCGATACAGGGGGCGGCGTATAGGGCGCACGCGGAATGGGCATTGGTTGGGGAACAGGTGGTGCATACTGCGGCATATAGGCATTCGGCACTGTCTGCCGATCCATCGGATGCGAAGCCGTTTCAGCAGGAATCGTGACCATTGGTGACCCGCGTGCAGGTGTAGTGGCTGGCGAAGGTGGCTGTTGAAAAGCCTCTGTCCGCGCTTCCGAGAAACCGCTAGGTGGGCTATCATCTATAATGGTTTTCATACCACTGGGGCTTGGCGCAACTGGCGGTTGAAACTCGTTGGGAGTTGAATCTACAATCCCAACCGGCTCGCTGTCGTCTTCCCTAACTTCTTCGCTGATTTCCTCAATCGCTTTTGGGTAAGCCTCTTCGCGGGATTGGAGGCCTTCATTTGGTACAGGACGAGCTTCATCTTCCATACCAACAATCGTCTGTGCCTGATAGATCGAAGGCAGTGGCTCATCCGTCTTAAATTCGATGGGCTGTTCATTCAACACACGCTCAAGTTCATCGGCGACCTGATACGCTGGTTGTGAATCAATCACCGTCGCCATTGGTTCATAAGCCGATTCCGTACTCGGCGTAGGCAGCAAGACGGGTTCGGCTGGCGATTCTTCAACCAACGTCCGAGCCTGAAAATCCTCCTCCGCGCCTATGATCGTTTTGACATCGGCAATATCGCTCAATAGTCCATCGCAGCGAGGGCATCGCTGGGTATCACCACTTACAGCCGCACCGCAGTGTGGACAGATACGAAGTTCTGATGGCAACTTGGCCTCCTCAGCAAATTTAAGATACTCAGAACCCCATTGTACGACGAGAAAAATGAATTGGGTGTCGCCAGCCAAAAGGCGTAGGTGACAAAGCTACCACTCGAACGGGAACGGTTCGGAATCAGTCGTGTCATTCTCAGACGGAGCAGGCACATCTGCCAGAGGCGTAGGCGCTGGGCCATTCGGTTCAGGTTTGGGTGTCTCATCAGCCACAGCGAGTATTGGCTGCGTATCGGGATTAGGGCTTGGTGGTGAAGAAGGAGGCCGAAGCAGGGTTGGGGCCTCAGCGCGTTTGGCAAGCTGCTTTTCATAGAACCAAAACGCTTCAAGCCAGTCCACCAATTTGGCAACTATATCCGGCGTCAAGCGAACGGCGGCCTCAAAGCGTTTGGGTGAAAACGCATAGATTCGTGCAAAATTTTCACGCACGACAAAAATGAGATAATCCTCTTCCCAGCGTTGTTTTGTCCACAAAAAGGCGATTCCACTACTCCGCCGCATTAATTCCAGCCAACGCTGCCGTTCGCCTGTCTCAATCGCACCAACCATAAAACGCATCGAAACCATGCTGCCCAATGTAAAGGTAATTTCGAGCGCCTGCGTCTCCAAAAACATATCTACTGTGACCATCGCCGAATCATCTTGACTGGTCAAAATGGCAACGGCTTTACGTTTAATATCTGGCCCCGGTTTGGAGGGTCGAAAACTGCCCTGTGAGAGCAAAGGGGCATGGGCATAGCGTTTGGCAAGCTCCGTATCCAGATCAATTTCACCCGTGAAAAACTCCATCAATTCGACGGGGGCTTTGGTACGGATATTGAGTTGGTGTCCTGTGTCTTTTAGTTCTTTGACAACCCGCTGACGATCATCATTGGTAATGCGTTGTGTCAATTCGCGGGCGGCTTTAATCAACTGCTCAACGGGTATGGATTCCTCTTCAGTGACAGGAACCATTTTGGCAGTTGTTTCCATCGGCAGCGGAACTTCAACGGGTGTATCAAACACTGCCGGACGAGGAGGTTTTGCGTTGTCGGGCTGCTCAGACATGCCCGGCCTTTCTTTTACATAATAGATGGTACGTTTAAGATGATTATACGACGGGCGACCCAATTCGCCAAAAGTTAACTGCTTGAGATTGATAGAAATTCGTTGTACGATGTGGCTAACCAATAAGGAGCGGCTATGGGTCTCGAAATTGAGTGCAAATTGTATTTCCCGTCCCTAGAAACAATTCAAGCGCATCTCTTCCAAGCAGGCGCACGGCTGACGAATCCCCGCACCTACGAACATAACATCCGCTATGAGGGGCCTAATGGGGATTTTACATCACACGGGATTGTTTTACGTCTGCGGCGCGATCAAGACATCCGGCTAACCTATAAAGCCCCTGCTCCCCAAGTTGCAGGAGGAATGGTCACACGTTTGGAATTAGAAACCACTGTCGGTGATTTTGAGACAATGGATACCATCTTGAAGCATCTGGGCTATCGGCACAGCATGGTTTATGAAAAATATCGCACGACCTATCATCTGCCCGATATACCCGATGTAGAATTGGTGATGGATGAGATGCCCTATGGTAATTTTTTAGAAGTTGAAGGTACACCTGAAGGCATCGAAGTGGCCCTTGCCAAACTAAATTTGACCGATGCGCCGCGCATTGAGATGGGATATGTAGACTTATTTGAACTACTCCGCGGGTACTATCAATTTGCCTTCCGTGACCTGACCTTCCAAAATTTCACCGGATTAAATATTGACCCGCAGATATTTGTGCCACCACACAAATAATCATGACATTCTGCCCTGTTTTTAATTTGCCACACTTTGATTGTAATGCTACACTACCCTTGACTGGCCCAAAATGAGAATGACACCGTACTTATCCTGTTTAAAATAATCACAGGGTCGGGAGGTTTTACTAGATGCGAAGGCAAGTATTGATTGGCGTTGCAGGCATATTCCTTGCGACGTTTATAATCGCCGGATGCCGCTATCGGTCTGCTGGTGAAGATAGACAGCCGACCCCGCCCGGTGAAATAGCGTTAGTGGATTTGCAGACACCACAAACTCCAGATTTTGCTGCGACAGAAACGAGCGCGGTCTTAACCCTTCAGGCGCAAACGCCTTCTAGCACTCCAACGGCGTCTGAATCACCGACGGTTTGGACAAGTATAGGTGTCGAAACAACCGCGCTGCCCACCTTCACGGCTACCGCGACCTTTAGTCAGCCCGTGCAGTTCCCAACAGCAACCGCAACACCAACCACACCCGTAGTCGCTGCGGTTCTGCCCTCGGCCACACCGACTTCACTGCCGTCCGCTACTAGCACCGCCACCAGCACTGTAACCTCGACTGCTACTTCAACAAATGTCCCACCGACGGCGACCTCTACACCCAGCACGACACCAACCAACACGCTTCCGCCGTTCCCAACGAATACGCCTACTTCACAAATCACTGCCACCTTTACGCCGTTCCCAACACTTACGCTCACGATTGCCCCCACCGTGATAGGGCAAGGGGGCGGTTCGGAATTGCAGGCGACCCTCCTGCCCCAACAAATGACCGCGACGGCCATTATCTTTAATGCCACAGCCACCGCTGCCGCCGCACAGGGCACTCAATTAGCCATTACACCACAAGTGCCGATTGGTACAACCCCCGGCGCAGGTGGAGTGACGGGTCAGACCACACCCTCTTCCCAATTCCCCGACTGCGATTATCTTATCCAGCCCGGTGATAAATTGGGGGTGATTGCCCGAACCTATAACGTGGCATTGGCGACACTGGCCTCGTACAACAACATCACCAATTGGGACTATATCAAGGCGGGTGACACGATCAAGATTCCCGGCTGCGGACGCAATGCGACGCCTACTCCAACGGGTACACCTGCCCCATCCGGTGGTGTGGCGGGCGGCGCTACGCCAGATAACTCGCTTGGCCCGGTGCAATATGTGGTGGTCGGTGGCGACAATATCTATAAATTGTCCGTCCGGTTCTGCGTCACCATGCGGGATATTGTGGTCGCCAATCCGCGTATCACCAATATCAATATTATCATCGCTGGCGATACACTGACCATTCCAGCGCGGACGCTACCCTGCGGCACAGCCACTCCCACTCCCACCCTACAAGTACAAGGCGCGACAGGCTAATTCAGAGCGTAATTCATTTGAAATTCTTAAAGACCCGCACCCATCCCATGTGTGGGTCTTTTATCATTTAAAAGGGCTAAACTGATGACTCAACCACCTAATGATGATGCGTTAATGGAAGTCGAAATCGGCGCAGAAGATATTTATAAAGGGCGTCTGCTCCATTTGCAGCGCAAACAGGTACGTCTGCCCAATGGGGACACTGCCCAACGAGAAATTATTCTGCACCCCGGCGCAGTTGCCATGGTGCCGCGTACCTCCGATGGGCAAATCTTGTTGGTGCGCCAATACCGTAAAGCCGCCGAACGGATTTTGTTGGAAGTGCCTGCCGGAACCTTGATCCCCGGTGAGGATATTTGGAAAGCCGCCGAACGCGAATTGCGCGAAGAAATTGGCTATCGCCCCGGTAAATTGAGCAAACTTGGTGGAATTTTTGTCGCCCCCGGCTATTCCACTGAATATATCCACCTCTTTCTAGCCGAAGAATTGGTGCATGATCCGCTAACCCTAGATCACGACGAATTTATCGAGCCTGTCGCGGTCACAATGGAACAAGCCCTTGAGAAAATCCGTAGCGGCGAGATTGAAGACGCCAAAAGTATCAGCAGTCTGCTGTTGACTCAACAATTTATGGTCAAATAGGACGGCAATCTACGCTACCTGTCATGCAAATTCGTGCCGGTTGTCACAATCATACAAACCGGATTTAGGCCCTTTGTGCAAATAGCCAATATAGCCTACCTCGGTTTCGAGTTAAATTGTTTTCAAGCGATCACCTGAAGGGAAATAAAGACGACACCCTAAAGGAACTCCATCCGCTCAAATAAATTTTTTTGCGGTCATAGGGCACTCAGCTCCGAAACTGCACATGGGGATACGCATATCCGGTGGCTATAGCATGGGGGCTGGCTACCGGATATGTGTTTTTGTGTCACTATCACATTTTATCCCACCGAACGGCCATTTGTTTATCACTCTATATAACCCACATCCATTTAAGCGTAACTACAGTTACGCTAACGCATATCCATTATATAATTCTCAAACATAGATCGCACGTTCTATTATCCGCAGCATCTCTACTTTTTTGCATCTGCGCCCCACCCCCACTATACTGACCACCACTCAACCGCTTCTTACCCATCGGGAGGAATTGAGATGTTGGGATCAGCCGTGCTAGATACCGCCATTGGCCTGATTTTCATATTTTTCGTTTTTGGAACCATGTGTTCCGGTGGATTTTCCATGATCTCACGCGCCCTTGAGATGCGGGGTAAATTGCTTCAACAAGGGCTGTTGTACCTGCTCGACGCCGACGTGCAGCAGCAGATAATGGATCATCCCCTTATCAAAAGCACCCGTCTAAAACAGGGCAGCGTCGCTGCTGAAAATAAACTAATGCAGTATATACGCCGCCTCCCCATCGTTAAAAATCTATTTCCATCTCGCAGTTTATTGACCTATAACCCTAATCCGGATTACATCGCCCCATCCACCTTTTCACGGGCTTTATTAGATTTGATAATCGCTACGGGTGAAGACATCCAAAAGCAGAATCCGAATGCGCGGTACTCAATTGATGACCTAGCGGCGCTTTTTGCTAATAATGTCGGTGAAACGCTTCAAGAAAAGAAAGTTAAAGAGCAGGCCATCAACTATGTGCGCTACAAACTCGGCACCTTGATTGACCAAAACGAAAGTACGGTTATTGAAGGGGTGGACAAGCTGATAATCGAAATTGGCATCAAAGACCCCAAAGTCTGCGACGAAATCCGTTTCCAAGTCCGTAATGCCTTCACCTATCGGGCCGAAGTGCTTGACCTCATTACACTTGGCCTAACCGAAATCAAGCTCCCCGAACAGACGAAAGAATTTTTCCAACGGCAGATCGAACTAATTATTCGCCAACAAGGGCTGGATGAAAAAATCGAGACGACCAAAGAGAAATTTGAGCAGGTTGTGATTGGGGTAGAAAACTGGTACAACCGCGCGATGGACAGCCTAACTACAATTTTTAAACGAACGAGTCAGGCATGGATTTTTGCAATTGCCCTCGTTTTGGCGGTGGTTTTTAACGTCAACACCATCAACATTGCTCAATCGCTTTGGACGAACACCACTTTGCGCGATTCGGTGGTGGCAGCAGCAGATCAGCGCGTTTTGGAAGAACCATCTGGGGCACAAGGAAACGAAGAAACCAACCCGGTGACTATCTTCCGCGAAGACTTAGCCTCGCTGCGCATTCCCGTCGGTTGGACAGAAGGAGAATTAGAATCAATTGGATTACCTACTGAATTGGCCCAATCAGGCGATACTCAACGCTCCGAACTAACCCTCTTTAAAGCGGTTGTAGGTTGGGGTCTAACCGTGATCGCGGGGGTCATGGGAGCGCCCTTCTGGTTCGATATACTCAATCGGTTGCTTAATTTGCGCGGGGGCGGAAAAGCAACGGCCAAAGCCGACGAAGATGACGCGAAGAGTTAAATTTTGAGGCGGGATATTCTATCATCAGTACCCCGCCTCTTGATATTTCTTTAGGGTTGGCGGGAAGGTGGCTTCAGTTCATATCCGGCTACGATTAGCTCTGTTTTGGCAACATTGGCGAGGCTGTCCCCGGCAAAAACTTGGACGGTGCCGCTAAGTTCAAGGGCAGTATCGGGCTGCCAGTAGCCATGTTCATCAAGGCCAGTGGGGGAAACCTGAACCAGTGAAATGAGATTTCCCTCTGCATCGGACAAGACAAAGGTGGCAACGGGTTGAACCAATGCAATCCCGCTGTTATTGGTGGCGGTGCCACGCACTTCGCCCGTATCCGGCAATAGTTCAGCTGTGACGATGGCATCAAAATAAGGTTCATAGCCATCAAATGTTAATTCGCCAGAGCGCACAATCAGCGTCGCAAGGCCATCATAATCTACGGGTACTGGATAAATCCCCACCACAGGCACCAATTTGTCCGGCGGGATATTGACATAAGAACTCACCACCGAAGCATCCGTCAATCGCAAGTTCTCGTCGTCTAAAAAGGTGATAATGGCCGAAACATTCTCAATGGTCTCACCTGTATCATTCCGCACCAAATACATCGGATACAGGAAACCATCTTTTTCAACAACCGTATAGGAGACAAGGGTTAGATCTTCTACCGCACGAATAATTCGCGTCATGGGAAAACCAGAAATTTCGGCTTCTCCCAAAAAGACCGCCTCTGTTCCATTGGCAGCAGGCGTCTGCTGCGCCCCATCATTATCATCACCGTTATGGTCTTTATCATCACCCCCGCCGCACGCCACCAGCAGCATCGCCAACAGCACAAGGAGCATCCTATAGCTTAGAAGCCGTTTCAACATGCAGTGACCTCCCCAAACTTGAAAAATGCGCCTTTTAAGTATACCGAAGGCCCACTCGAAAAAGTCGTAATGATTTGTTGGGGCATGACAACAATTTGCCTAATTGGATTCCGGTGAAATAATCGGCTTTGGATCATAAGTGCCCATGCCCTCTAGCCCACGATCCGTCTCCCACGGATAGACAATATGTGCATCTGTAATCGCCCCATAAAAATCCGGTTCGGTCTTCACAAACAATGAGCGATAGGGATTAAAATGGAACACACAGGTATAGGCCTTTGCGCCAGCAGCCTCACACCGACTTCGAACGGCAGTGCTGGTACGTCCGCTGCCCCACACATCGTCAATCGTCAGCACCCGCAATCCGGTCAGCAAATCCGTATCGGGGAATTGTAGGAATTTAGGCCATGCTTTGAGACCCTCACCCATGATGGTATCTGTGCCAAAACTGACTGCCGCCGTTAGCACCTTAGAAATATCCAGTGCCTCGGCCAGTAAGCCCCCCGGCACAATCCCCCCCCGCGTAATCATCACCATCGCATCAAAACTTCCCACGCTCCGCAGTTGTGGGATAAGGATATCCACTAATTTGTCAACATCTTCCCATGTGAGTAACTCATGGCGAATAGGGCGTTGCGACATAAAGTTCGTTCCTTGAAAAAATACTACTTTCCCAGTACAAGCGGCTCATTATAAGAAAATTCGCTTCACCGTGCCACTCGACATCTCTTAACTATTGTCTTTTTGCAGTTACCTGTCAAGTACCCCCAAAAACACGTTATAATTGAAACCCTATCGCTCAAAAACTTAACATCTTTAGCTGTAGGGGCTTGATAGAAAAAGATTCCGAAAGTTTAGCCCAATCACCCCTATATTCTAATTCCAATCTTGGAGGCAAAAACGCTCGATGCTGCCTGAATTTCGCAACGAACCGCAAACTGATTTTAGCAACCCTGCCAATGTCGAAGCCTTTGCAGCGGCAGTGGAATATGTCCGTTCACAACTAGGCCGCCGCTACCCAATTGTGGTGGGTGGGGAAGAATATTGGCCCGGTCAAACCTTTGATTCCATCAATCCCGCCCGCCCAGCCGAAGTGGTGGGCACGTTTGCACAGGGGACAAAAGAACTCGCCGAAAAAGCTGTGCCCATTGCTCACGAAGCCTTTTTGAGATGGCGCCACACCCCCGCCTACGAACGCGCCCGCTATTTGCTACGTGCTGCCGGAGAAATGCGCCGCCGCAAGCATGAATTTTCGGCATGGATGGTTTTTGAAGTCGGCAAGAGTTGGGTCGAAGCCGATGCCGATACCGCCGAAGCGATTGACTTTCTAGAATATTATGCCCGCCAGATGATGCGCCTCGATCATGCACGTGAACTACTGACCCCGCTGGCTGGCGAGGAACTGGATTTACAATATATCGGCTTAGGTGTCGGGGCGGTCATTCCCCCTTGGAATTTCCCCAATGCCATTATGACGGGCATGACCAGCGCCGCCATTGTCGCCGGAAACTCAGTCATCCAAAAACCCGCCAGCACTAGCCCAGTCATTGCGTATAAGCTGTGCGAACTGTTCTGGGAACAAGGTCTACCCGCTGGGGTGTTAAATTTCCTACCCGGCCCCGGTGGCGCAATTGGCGATACAATCGTAGATCATCCCCTCACCCGCTTTATTGCCTTCACTGGCTCCAAAGAAGTCGGGATGCGCATTTTTGACCGCGCCGCCAAAGTATCCCCCGGTCAACTCTGGCTCAAACGTACCGTCCTCGAAATGGGGGGTAAGGATGCGGTGGTCGTGGACGAAACCGCCCATCTGGAAAAGGCCTCAGTTGCCATTGTCGCCAGCGCGTTTGGTTTTCAAGGGCAAAAATGTTCGGCAGGCAGCCGTGCCATCGTTGTCGGCAGTGTCTATGATGAAGTGGCAGGGCGCGTCGCTGAACTGACCCAACAATTGACCGTCGGCGAAACGGATAAGGGGCACAAGGTTTATATGGGGCCAGTTGTGGATCGCAAAGCCTTTAACAGCATCATGGATTACATCAAATATGGACGTGAACATCACACCCTGCTGGCGGGTGGTAATGCCATCGAAACCAACACCAATGGCTATTTTATTGAACCGACGGTGTTTGGCGATGTCCCCGGTGACGCCAAGATTGCGCAAGAAGAAATCTTTGGGCCAGTATTGGCGATGATCCGTGCCAAGAACTTTGATGATGCGCTGGATATTGCCAACAGCACTGAATATGGCCTGACGGGGGCGCTGTTCTCCAATGATCGGGGACGCTTGGAACGGGCACGCCATGAATTTCACGTGGGGAATCTCTATTTCAACCGCAAATGCACCGGCGCGATGGTCGGTGCCCATCCTTTTGGCGGATTTAATATGAGCGGCACGGATAGCAAGGCGGGTGGCCCGGATTACCTGCTGCTATTCACCCAAGCCAAGAGCATCGCAGAATTACGCTAGGGAAATCGGACTTTAGTCGGGTTATTTCCCAAATCCCAATTGATAGGCTAAAAGGGCATGATTCAAGGCTTGCCCTTTTTGTTCCCTATCTTCAAAAAAATGGAGCGGAACAAAAATCCAATCAGTAGCGTCTATTCAGACGTAGACAATTGGCACAGCATTCTGCATTTGTCTACAATGGTGGCAAATTCTACAATTGCGTAGAGGCTGTGAGGGGGTGTCGGGATTATTGAAGTAAGCCGCAATTATCAATCACCTTTCCGAATCCGCCGTGTGTTGTTATGTATACAGGAGATCAAACCATGAAAAAGAGCGCATTGCCGCAGCGCAAAATAAGCCCTCGCCTTAAGTGGCGGTTGCCTGCTATTCTCTTGGTCCTTGCGTTCGTCAACGTAGCGATTTTTGCATCCATGATTGCATCGGACGGTTCAGCCCCTATGATGGCAAAAACCGCCTATGCACAAGGGGGCAGTGAAGCCACTGATAAAGTTGAACCCATTGACCATTATCCGGTCCCCGGTGAGAATGGAGCACTGGCCTACTCGCTACGTGACCCTTGGGACAAAACAAGCCTGACTTATTTCTTCCACAACTGCCCCACCAACCTCGACTGTGAACAGGCACGCCAAGCCATTCGGGATAGCTTCCAAACATGGGCCAATGTATCCTCCTTGACCTTTGCCGAAGTCACCGATGTCTCACAAGCCGATATGGAAGTCACTTGGGCCTCTAGTGGCGATCCTGAAGGCACGTTGGGCGTAGTAGGTGGCGTTCTGGCCTATTGCTTCTTCCCCCGTTACGGCGGTGATATGTGGATTGACGATGCTGAACCATGGTCAATTGGGGACGGTGCCCCGACTGATATTATTTCGACAGCGGTACATGAAATCGGTCATGGCATTGGCTTGGGCCACAGCGAATTCACCACCGCGATTATGTATCCCTATGCGGGCTATGCCAACAAACTGGGTGATGACGACATCAGTGCCATTCAATCCCTCTATGGCCCTCCCGGCAGCACAACTAGCACGCCCACCAACACCACCCCACCCAACGGCACAAACGGGATTCCAAGCAATAATGTCCCCGGTGATGTGGCGGAAGTTGAAGGCGAAATTACCAACAAAGAATCCGCGTCAGTTTTTGATCTGGCCGTTGAAGCCAACACCACTGTTACCGTGACAATGGAAACCACCAGCGGCAATCTTGATCCCTATGTCGGCATTATGACGGCTGACCGTACCACGGTTGTTGTCGAGAATGACAACCTCGATGCCACGACCACCAACGCGCAGGTTTCCGCCTATTTTGCCGAAGCTGGCAATTATATTGTAGTTGCAACACGCTTTGGATTCCAAGATGGCACGACCACCGGGACGTTCAAAGTCACCGCACAATTTGAATCCGGCGATACGACAGGCGGCACGAATCCGAATATCCCGCCCGGCCCAACGACCTTCAAATGGCGCATCAGCAATTACACCGAGATTGAATTGTGTGGGGTGTTCTTTAGCTCATCCGATGCCTCGGATTGGGGGCCAAACCAAATCGAAGGTGAACGCCTTGCTCCAATGACCTACTTTGAATGGGACATCCAACCCGGCACCTATGACGTTCAGGTAGCGGACTGCAATAACAACACACTCGAAGCCTACAAGATCGAAGTCAGTCGTGACCTTGAGGTGCAAATCTACCTTGATCGCATCACCAGCGTACCATTAGGGACACCACCGCAAGATACACCCACCAATCAGACCCCCAATGACCAGACCGTGACGCTGCGGATTAGCAACCTTGCCGGAACCGACCTGTGCCAAGTCTATGTGAGTCCAAGCACGGAAACCAATTGGGGTGATAACCAGTTGGAAGCGAATGAGGTCTTTGCTCACCAGACCTATATCGAATGGAACGTGCCACCGGGGAGCTATGACGTCAAAGTGTTTGACTGTCTCAATAATACCCTCGAAGCCTACCAGTTCGATGTCACCAACGGCCTAGACATTCAAATCTTTGCTACCGAAATCGTCGGCGTACCGCTGCAATAACGAGCAACCGATCAGCAAATTGGGGCGACTTCTTATCGCCCCTTTTTGTTTGCCAATTCACCATTACTGCCCAAACGGGGTGACAGTTGGTGGGAAACGAAATTCGATGGTCGGAGATGGTAATTGTGTGGGTACCGTACCCGAAATACCGAGCCATTCACGCCACTGAGATTCAATTTCGCTGATGGATAACCCAAGCACCTGCTCTAGCGATTCCTTAAAATAGTCGGTGATCTCATATCCCGGCAAATTTTCGGGTGCGGCCAACAACGTAATCAACTCACGGTGGGCCTCCCAGCCATAGTTTTCGACCAACCACTTGTTGAAGGTATAGCCCAAATCGTAGCCCCAGCGTCCGCGACCATCTGGCCCTTCGTCAAAGGTATCCGGGCCTTCGCCCACAAACAAACTGTCAAGCGTGGCATATTGCAGGGCATCACGTACCCGCCCTTCATAATCATATTGCCGACTTAATTCCAGATAGGTCGAATTGCCCTCGGTAAACCACGCCGGGGCACGCGATTCATAAAGGTCATATTGATATAGATGCCCAATTTCGTGAATGACTGTGCCATAAGCAAAATCTTGAATATCATTGCCATAAATGAGTTGGATAAACGCCCCCCAATAACCACTGGCCTGCCCAATAAAATCTATCCCACGCAGTTCATACTCCGGGGAGCGCCATTCCTCAAAAGTGACCTCATCCGCAAACAGCATCATACGGGGTTTATACGAGAGCAACCGTCCAAATGCCTCAAGATAAAGGGAACGAGCCTCTGCCATCGCCTCAAATGCCAAAGCCACCGCGCTTTGGGGAAAACCCTCTTGAACAAAAATAATCAGGTCTTCAGATTCCTCGCGTTCCCATTCGTGGGTATCGTCGCTGTACTCGTTCCCCACAAACCAATCGCTCCAATAGATCGTTCCAGCGCTATCCAGCAATCGCCAGCGATAATTGATGGCGACCCAAGGTGGAATCTCATCAGCCTCACGGCCTTCCACAATAACTGTCAGCCTGCCCGTTTCGGCATCCACTTCCCCGCGTCGCCGCACATCTTCAGGGTACGTCGGAGTATGCGAATAATAGATGCTCGCCGAGACAATTTCCCCTCCACTGCTTTTCGCAAATGCCTCAAATTGAAAACCATCGGGATAATGGCTGATAAAGGTGGAGTCGGTCAGAGTCCATTCTGCCTCACCACCCTCGACATAGGCTGGTTCGTCATATTTGGGGGTTTCTTCTGGGGTGGGAGTCGCGGTTGCGGCATCTTGCGCCGTTGCTTGCCACTGTGCCGTGCCGATCAAACTGAGCATAAAAATCAGCACGAGAGCCGCCGAGATCAAAAAAATCGCTTGTTTTCGCATTGCAGAAAACGCCCTCCTGAACAACCTTCTGGCAAATAAAGCCAGTATAGGCGATTCAGACAAGGCGTCAAATTTCGGGGTAAAACAACAGTAATCAGGCCAGTTGTTGAATGACCGTATCGGTAAATTCAGTCGTACTGAGATGTGAACCGCCTCCGGCAATATCGGCAGTCCGCGCACCTGTATCTAGCGTGGCGGCTACCGCTTTTTCAATCGCCTGCGCTTCTTTTTCCAGCCGCAGACTATATCGCAGCAGTAGGGCGGCGCTCATGATCGTGCCAGTGGGGTTGGCGATACCCTTACCCGCAATATCTGGCGCTGACCCATGAATCGGTTCATACAGGCCATATGAGCTTTCATTGAGCGAGGCCGAGGGCAGCATTCCCAACGACCCTGCCAACACGCTGGCTTGGTCGGTCAAAATATCACCAAACATATTTTCGGTCACGACCACATCCCATTCGCTGGGGCGGGTCATCAACAGCATAGCAAATGAATCTACCAATTGATGAGACAGGCTGATTTCGGGGTAATCTTCCGCCACGACTTCGACAGTGCGCCGCCACAAACGCGAGGACGCCAGTACGTTCGCTTTATCTACTGAGCAGACCTTCTTTTTCCGCAGACGGGCCGCATCAAACGCGACTTTGGCAGCACGGGCCACTTCAAATGGCGCGTAGACCATCGTGTCATAGGCGGTATCGGCGGAATCCAGCACAATTTCGCCTTGCCATTCCTTGCGCGGGCCAAAATAGAGGCCGCCCGTCAGTTCGCGGATGAACAAAATATCCACGTCTTTAAGCAGTTCAGGCTTAAAGGGTGTATATTGCAGCAGCGCGGGCCATGCCTTGACCGGACGCAGATTGGCAAACAGACCGAAATGTTTCCGTAGACCCAAAATGCCTTCTTCGGGACGGGGTGCGCCGGGAGGGGTGCTTCCCGCTGGGCCACCCACCGCCCCCATCAAAATCGCGTCGCATTGTTCGGCGGTTTTGAGCGTATCGGCAGGTAAAGGACTGCCCATTTTGTTGATGGCGGCAATCCCCAACAGAGCTTCATGATAGGTAAAGGAATGACCATATTTGGCGGCGACGGCATCCAACACACGGACAGCGGCCTGCACCACCTCCGGCCCGATGCCATCACCGGGGAGTAAAGCGATTTTAGCTTGCATGAATTCTCTCCAAAAATTAAGGTAGGGCAGCACGTAGATCGGCTGCTAATCTATCCAACGTCGCACGATCCGTAATGGTATTACGGCGGCTGGCGTGATTATCATTTTCGTGGCGCGGTAGCAAATGAAGATGAAAATGAAACACCTCCTGATTGGCGACCCGTCCATTCGATTGAAACACTGACATGCCCTCGCATTTCGACACTTCCCGAATCACCCGTGACAATTTCACAGCGACCTGCATAATCGCGGCAGCCTGCTCATCGGTCAAATCATAAATCATCGGGGCATGGACACGCGGCACCACCAAGACTTTATAGGGATTGGGCTGGTTGATGTCCATAAAGGCTACGACCTGCTCATCTTCATAGACAAAACTGCCAGCGGCTTCTTTAGCGATAATTTTACAAAAGATACAGTCGGTCATAAATTATCCATCATGTTGTACAGAACACAGGCCATATTCAACCGAGTCCGCCAATGCCCGCCAGCTTGCCGCAATAATATTGGTGCTGGCCCCGACGGTACTCCAACGCTGATGCCCATTGCGGGTATCAATCAGCACGCGGGTCGTCGCGCCTGTCGCCGAGCCGCTGTCCACGATACGCACTTTATAATCTACCAAATGGAATTCGGCTAGGCGAGGATAGACAGGTAAGAGCGCTTTTCGCAAAGCACGATCCAGCGCGTTGACCGGGCCATTGCCATCGGCGACGGTATACAATTCTTCACCCTCCACCGATAATTTAATGGTGGCCTCCGTGACCATGCCACGCCCCCGCCGCTGCTCAACCAAGACCATATAGTCAATCAGGTCAAAGGGCGCTTTGTAATCGGGTTGGGCACGCCGCAGCATCATCGCCACCGACGCATCCGCCCCTTCAAAGGCATACCCTTGATGTTCCAGATGTTTGATTTCATCCAGCACCTTACGGGCGATATGGTCTTCCGCGTCCAGCTTAAACGCCTCCGCCAATGCCAGAATGTTACCCCGCCCCGATAAATCCGAGACGAGGAAGCGCATTTCATTACCGACCAGCGTCGGGTCAATATGCTGATAGCTGTCCACATGCCGCCGCATCGCCGCCACATGAATCCCACCCTTATGCGCGAAGGCACTTTTGCCGACATAGGGACGATTACCATAAGGGGTCTGATTGGCGATTTCGGCTACCGTGCGGGCCACATGGGTTAGACGGCGAATTTTGCCATCAGGGAGCGCCTCAAGGCCCATTTTGATCTCAAGGTCGGGGATGATGCTGCACAAATTGGCATTGCCGCAACGTTCGCCATAACCGTTGATTGTGCCCTGCACATGCACCGCCCCGGCCCGCACCGCCGCCAGCGAATTCGCAACCCCCAGTTCCCCATCATTATGGGTGTGAATGCCTAGTGGGACATTCGGCAGGGCTTGACGCACAAATCCGACGATTTCTTCCAATTCCCAATACATCGTGCCGCCGTTGGTATCACACAGCACGACCAAATCCGCGCCGCCATCTACCGCCGCTTGCAGAGTATCCAGCGAGTATTCATTATCCAGTTTGAAGCCATCAAAAAAATGCTCGGCGTCGTAGATGACCTCTTTGCCCTGTGTTTTAAGGTAGGCCAAACTTTCGCGGATAATCCGCAGGTTTTCTTCAGGGGTGGTACAGATGACTTCGGTGACATGCAGCATGGAGGTTTTGCCCACCACTGTAACCACAGGCGTTTGGGCATCAAGCAGGGCGCGGATATTGGCATCATCAGCCGGATCACCCCCCACCCGACAGGTCATGCCAAAAGCGGCGACCTTGGCGTGATTCAATTTCACATCGCGCACCGCTTCAAAATAGGCCGCGTCTTTGGGATTACTACCGGGCCAGCCGCCTTCGATATAGGCCACCCCAAGATCATCCAAAATTTCGGTAATCTTCAGCTTGTCATCCACCGAGAGCGAAATCCCCTCGCCCTGTGTGCCATCCCGCAGCGTCGTATCATAAATATCAATGCGCGTCATAATATGCCCCTCATTTTAAAAATCCCTAGTAGCATTGGAGAATCAACCAAACTTTGTCGAAATTCCTTGCTTGTAGGTCTTGACGCCGAATCCAATAGTAAATCCTGCCTACATCCCCCCACATCATATTCGCACCGTCATCTGTATCTACTTGAAATAGTAAACGCCAATCCTTTGCGCCTTCACGTAACTCGGCAAAACGGGGGTCTTTGTAACCTATGCCGAACTGAATACCGTTCGATAGTAACTGACATGCTAGTTCCATATCGGGAGTTTGGATTACGTCGGCATGGCCTAACAAACTGTGATTCGGGCCATGACCATACAGCTTAGGTTTCAGCGCCCATAATGCCTCGTAGTCCTGCTCAGTAATTTCTAGCAGGCCAATTTTATAAGTGGATTTATAGTTGCTATCTGTAGGAGGTAAGGTCGCTTCATTGGAAAACTCTATACTACAAGGATTAAAGTATCCGTCACTGGGCAAGACAGTCGGAGCAGATTTGCGTTCGAGGCCAGCACCCCCATCATAAAAAATCACTTTCCAGCGCCCGCGATCTTCCAAACTACCACCCCAAGGCTGTTCGGCATCATTGAAAAAATAAAGCATTCCAGCGGATGGCAATACATTATCTACATCGTAGGCTTTGACCTCAGCAAGATTGATTTGTGCGATAAAAGCAAGCGGGATGTTATTCCAAATAGGCCAGTCAATTTCTGATGGCAGATCAGGCAAGCCACCAAGTTTTGATGCTCCTATCGAAATTTCACTCTCGTTATCCACGCGCTGTGTTATAGCTCGTATCGAATCGAGCATAAGGCTTTCTAATTGCTCTGATAAATGCGAAAGCCCGCCTATATGGATAAGTTCCCGCAACTTTTCTCGCATGATTATCGGCCTGCCAAAACTGTCTGGACTCGCGGCGGGTGGCTGGCTTCAAATGCCTCGATTTCAGGCGTCTGCTTCATCAGATAGCCAAGTTCATCAATCCCTTCCAAGAGGCACGTTTTGGAAAACGGGTCAATTGGGAAGGAGGCCTTTTGTCCATTTGGCAATGTCACAGTCTGGCTGGCAAGGTCAATATGCACTTCGGCTTCCGGTGCTTCCTCCGCCAAATCTAGCAGGGCTTGGTGGGTCTCCGCATCTACGATAATCGGCAGCAGGCCATTTTTCAGCGAGTTATTACGGAAAATGTCGGCAAAGTACGTACTGATGACGGCCTGAAAGCCATAGGCCTTCAATGCCCAAGGTGCATGTTCACGAGAGGAGCCACAGCCAAAGTTATGCCCTGCTACCAAAATATGCCCATTTTGATAACGCGGGTTATTGAGTACAAATTCGGGGTCTTGCCGCCAATCGGTAAAACAGCCTTCCGCCAGCGAATTTTTATCTGTCACCTTAAGATAACGCGCCGGGATAATCTGGTCAGTATCAATGTTTTCAATGGGCAGCGGCACTAAACTGGCGCTAAATGGTTTCAATGGTTCCATGATTCACCTCTAATATGGTCTGCGATATTCAAATTGGGGCATCTCGCCCATGTCGTCGGTCAAAAAGGTCATCGTCGAAATGGAACAATGGGCAATGTAATTGGCTATGGGGTCAAGTTTCGGTAGTTCGGTGCGTGCTACCTTGACATCCACCGCCAGCCCCATTGCCCACAACACCGTAAACGCGATCACGTCCCCATGCGAAACCGCGACCACATGCTGACCGGGATAGGCGCGGCGCGTCCGACGGATGAATTTTTGCACCCGTGACCACACTTGCAGTGGCTGTTCATAGGGCGGGCGGGATTCACTGTACAAATCCCACTTCCGTGCATCCAAATCAGCATAGGTACGCCCTTCATACGGCGTATGGACTTCGTTCAACAGTACCGTCGTTGTGACCTTCATCTTGTGTGGCCCTGCGATGATTTTGGCGGTTTGTTGGGCACGCAGCAGAGGGCTGGAAAATATCTTGGCGATTTTTTCACCCTTGAGTAATTCGGCGGCGGCGCGTGCTTGATCCTTGCCCTCATCAGCCAATCGAAAACGGGGCATCCGCTGATAGAAGATTTGTTGCGGATTGTGGACAAGCCCATGCCGCACCAATGAGATTCTTGTTTCCACTCGTGACATCCCTACACTGGTGCAACTTCAAAAGCGCGTTCAGCGACCATCGTGCGTGGGTCGGTGACAACCCCGTTGATAGCCGACGCGACGGCGGTCAATGGGCTGGCAAGGAAGGTTCGACCACCCCGCCCCTGACGCCCTTCGAAATTGCGATTGCTGGTGCTGACCGCATACTGCCCCGGTTGCAATTGGTCGCCGTTCATTGCGATACACATGCTACATCCGGCCTCACGCCATTCCGCCCCGGCTTCCATAAAGACCTTATGTAATCCTTCGGCCTCGGCTTGGCGCTTAACGGTCTGCGACCCCGGCACAACCAACATCCGCACCCCCTCCGCCACGCGATGCCCCTTAATCATCTGGGCCGCCAAACGCAAATCGCTTATACGGGAATTGGTGCAGGAGCCGATAAACACCACGTCTACCTTATGCCCCAAGAGTGGCTGCCCCGGCTGCAAATCCATATAGGCCAATGCTTTGTCGAGGGCCATCTTCTGGCTGTTGTCGCTGACATGTTTGGGGTCAGGCACACGCTCCGTGATGGACATGCCCATGCCCGGATTCGTGCCATAGGTAATCATCGGGGCGAGGGTGTTGGCGTCCAAAATCAACTGCTTGTCATAGGTCGCGCCTTCATCGGAGGGCAAGGTACGCCAATAGGCCACCGCTTTATCCCAATCCGCGCCTTGTGGGGCATGAGGCCGACCCTGAATATAATTAAAGGTCGTTTCGTCGGGGGCGATTAAACCAGCCCGCGCCCCACCCTCAATACTCATATTGCAGATGGTCATGCGTGCTTCCATCGAAAGGCTGCGAATGGCTCTGCCCGTATATTCAAAAACGTGACCTGTACCGCCGCCGATGCCGATGTTAGCAATCACCGCCAAAATAATATCTTTCGCCGTGACCCCCTCCTGCAACTGACCATCTACGCGAATTTCATAGGTCTTGGGTTTGTTTTGCAGCAGAGTCTGGGTCGCCAAGACGTGTGCGACTTCACTAGTGCCAATACCAAAGGCCAATGCCCCAAAAGCGCCGTGCGTGCTGGTGTGGCTGTCCCCGCAAACAATCGTCATGCCCGGCTGGGTTAGACCGAGTTCTGGCCCGATGACATGCACAATGCCCTGTTTTTCCGTGCCGAGTTCAAACACCGGAATCCCGTGTTCATGGCAATTGTCTACCAACGTCTTGAGTTGAGTGACGGCCATTGCATCGGTGACAGGAATCAGGCCATCCGCGCCGCGTGGGGTCGTCGGGGTGCTGTGATCCATCGTAGCGATGGTCTGCAGGGGGCGACGGGCCTTGATACCACGCTGACGTAGCTCAGTAAACGCCTGAGGAGAGGTCACTTCATGGATGAGATGCAGGTCAATGTACAGCACCGCTGGTGAATTGGGCGGGTGGCTAACAACATGGGCATCCCAGATTTTTTCAAAGAGGGTCTTAGGCATCATGCAATTCCTTGTTGAGACTACAATCAATAATGGCTCATC
The DNA here is from genome assembly GCA_013112715.1 of Chloroflexota bacterium. Taxonomy (GTDB): domain Bacteria; phylum Chloroflexota; class Anaerolineae; order Aggregatilineales; family J027; genus CFX10. The sequence continues at coordinate 128,436 of JABFGB010000011.1, read as the reverse complement.
ATCAAGGGGCAGGCTGACTTCCCCCGCCCCATCATTCAATCACACTGTTAATCACCCGAAACGCTGACCGCTGCCACAACTCCTTCGGCGGGAATATCGCCTGTGCCGAGGACAGCAATCATGCGGTTGAGCGCCGCCATATACGCTTTGGCACTCGCCACAATAATGTCCGAATCCGCCCCATAGCCACCAAAGGTGCGGGTCTCATGGTCGCCATTCTGGGCAGGTGAAATACGGACGGTTACTTCACCGAGGGCATCAATCCCTTCCGTGACGCTGTGGACACTATATTCAATCAACACATTTTTCAGTTGGACTACGGTATCAATCGCCCGATAGCAGGCATCTACTGGCCCTGTGCCAACCCGTGCCTCAACCTTTTCTTCGCCAGCAGGGGTTTGAATCTTGACTGTGGCGGTAGGCATCCCCATCGTGCCGCAGGAAACCTGCATGTCCAGCAGTCTAAAAAATTCCTTTGGCCCTTGAAATTCATCTATCATCAGGGCTTCGAGATCGGCATCGGTCACATTTTTCTTGGCGTCGGCAACAGCTTTGAATCGGGCAAAAATTTGATTGAGGGCGTCGCCTTCGACCTCATAACCCAATTCTTTGAGGCGCACCTTGAGAGCATGGCGTCCGCTGTGTTTGCCCAAGACCAACGAACTGGCATGGAGGCCAACCGATTGGGGGGTCATGATTTCGTAGGTGCTTTTTTCTTTCAGCACCCCGTCTTGGTGAATCCCGGCTTCATGGGCAAAGGCATTCGCACCGACAATGGCCTTATTCGGTTGGACAGGCATCCCCGTATAATTGCTGACGAGGCGGCTGGCGCGGGTAATTTGTGTGGTGTCAATGTTGGTACGCAGGCCATAAAATTGCGGACGAGTCGCCAGCGCCATGACCACTTCTTCCAGCGAGGTATTGCCTGCACGTTCACCGATGCCATTGACAGTCACTTCGACTTGACGTGCCCCGCCGCGTACCCCCGCCAGCGAATTGGCCGTCGCTAGGCCCAAGTCGTTGTGGCAGTGGACTGACCAGATCACCCCACTCCCCGGCCCTGCTCCCGGTGTTTCGGCAATCAGATTGGAAATCAATTCGCCGTATTCATCCGGTGTGACATAACCCACCGTGTCGGGGATATTGAGTGTAGTAGCGCCATATTCCACTGCGATAGCCAAAATCTGTACCAAGAAAGCGGGGTCGGTGCGACCTGCATCCATTGGGCTAAATTCGACATCATCACACAGCGAACGGGCCAACGTCACCATTTCGCGCACAGTATCGAGAGCTTGTTCGCGGGTCATGCGGGTTTGATATTTTAGGTGAATATCGCTGACCCCCAAAAAGGTATGGATACGGGGATGGGCCGCATCACGCACAGCCTCATAACAGGTGCGGATGTCTTTTTCGACGGCACGGGCCAAGCCACAAATCACTGGGCCATCCTCCGTACCAACCTCTTGGGCAATACGACGTACCGCCTCAAAATCATCGGGGCTGGCGGCTGGAAAACCCGCCTCGATGATGTCTACCCCCATACGGGAGAGTTGACGGGCGATTTCCAATTTTTCAGCACTGGTCAGGCTGGCCCCCGGCGATTGCTCACCATCACGCAGGGTGGTATCAAAAATGCGTACTACACTGTCATCAATAACTTTCGCGCTCATAGTCGGGTGATCCTTTTTGACTCTTGATTAAGCGAATACATGCAAAGCCACTAAGCTCATAAAGGCCATCATCTGCCATCCAGAACCACCCCCTTTCATCCTCTCGTAATGAACCGATTATTCTTGTTTGATGGATTTTGGATTGATAAACGGCATCATGCCACGTAGTTCTTGGCCCACCTGCTCAATCATATGGTTATGTTCTTCCTTGCGGCGACCATTAAACCATGGACGACCATCTTTGTTCTCTTTTATCCAGCGTTGGGCAAACGTGCCATCTTGGATTTCATGCAGAATGCCAGACATTTCTTCGCGGATGGCATCCGGTACAATACGTTCGCCAGAGACATAACCACCATATTCGGCGGTGTCACTGACGCTGTACCACATATACGACAAGCCGCCTTGATAAATGAGGTCTACGATCAATTTCAGTTCATGCAGGCATTCAAAATAGGCGATTTCGGGTTGATAACCTGCCTTGACCAGTGTTTCAAAGCTGGCGCGGATGAGACCCGCGACCCCGCCGCACAACACCACCTGTTCCCCAAAGAGGTCGGTTTCGGTTTCTTCAGTAAAGGTGGTCTGGATAACCCCGGCGCGTGTGCAACCAATCCCTCTGGCATAGGCCAGCGCATTGGCGAGGGCTTCCCCGCTGGCATCTTGTTCAACCGCCACCAGTCCGGGCGTACCACCGCCTTCGGTGTAGACTTCCCGCACGCGATGACCGGGGGCTTTGGGTGCGACCATGCTGACATCCACACCTGCTGGGGGTTTGATTTGCCCATAGCGGATATTGAAGCCATGCGCGAACATCAGCGTCTTGCCTGCCTTCAAGTTTGGCGCGATTTCCTTGTTATAAATATCGGCCTGAATGGTGTCCGGGATGAGGATCATTACCACATCACCCTGTTTAGCGGCCTCGGCGACAGTGAGCACAGTCAAACCGTCCGCTTGGGCTTTGGCGCGGCTTTTGCTGCCCTCGTGCAGACCTACCACCACCTTGACCCCACTGTCCCGCAAATTGAGGGCGTGGGCATGACCCTGACTGCCATAACCGATAATTGCGACGGTTTTGCCTTCCAACCGTTTCAGGTCGGCGTCCTTATCATAATAAATAGTTGCCATCTTGCTTGTGTTCCTTATGTGATTGAGAAAAATAAATGCGTTATCTAGCTATTCGTCGTCATGTTCCGCCGACCCGCCACCATTGACCGACGGGGCATAGGCCGCAAAACGGGTGGATTTATAGTCGCGTTGTTCCATTGTACGGATACCGCGCCCCATGCTGACCCGTCCGGTTCGCACCATCTCGACAATTTCAAATTGGTGGAGGGCTTCCACAAAACTTTCAACACTTTCCTCCGCTCCGGCCAACTCAACAATCGTCACCTCTGGCCCAATATCTACCAACCGTGCCCCGCGTTCATAACAGAGATCAGTGACAGCATTGCGGGAATAGGCGTCCGGCGTTCTGACCTTGACCAGCGCCAAGTCACGGTTAATGGTGGGGATATTGGTGACATCCTGTACTTCGATCACATCAATCAGCTTGTACAACATCATGACGACCTTTTTGCCATCCCCCGGCTCGGCTTCCATCACCACCGTGATACGCGAAATATCGGGGTTGTGGGTGCGGCCTACCGTCAGACTGTCCATATTGAAGTTGCGGCGGCGAAACAGGCTGACCACGCGGTTTAGCACACCGGGTTTATTTTCGACCAAACAGATTAGGGTATGTTTCATCTTTTCTTTCTCCTGAGGTCTCAGCTATCCCATTTCCTCCCTTTCCCCCTCCCCATCACCCCCGGCTCGGTTCTAGCTCTACCATCATTCGCCGGAGGTGTGGGTTGGTTAGGAGGAGCACTTCAGATAGCTGTCGGATTATTTTCAAAGTCGGGTGATTCACTGGGTTTGGGGCGTCGGATCATGGCGTGCAGGTCTGCCCCGGCGGGTACCATCGGGTACACGATGTCATTTTGAACAACCACAAACTCAATCAGCGTTGGCCCATCAATGCTGCGTGCCCACTGCACAGCCTCTTCGATTTCCTCTTTGGTGCTGACCCGTCGCGCCGGAATATCATAGGCGGCGGCCAGCTTCACAAAGTCGGGATTTTTCAACGGGGTAGATTGATAGCGTTCTTCATAGAAGAATTCCTGCCATTGACGCACCATACCCAAAAACGAATTATTGATGATAGCAATGTTGATGTTGACATGCTCCTGCATCGCCGTGCCGAGTTCGGTCAGCGTCATTTGGAATCCGCCATCGCCAACAATTGCCCAAACTTCCTCGTCAGGGCGACCCAATTTTGCACCAATCGCGGCGGGCATCCCAAAGCCCATTGTGCCCAAACCACCACTCGTCAAAAGGCTGTGCGGGCGGGTGTGCGGATAATATTGAGCTTCCAACATTTGATGCTGACCCACATCGCTGACGGTAAGTGCCTTGCCTTCGGTGCAGCGGAACAGTTCAGCAATCACTTGGGCAGCCCACAATTTGCCATCGGGATGAGCCGCCAGCCGAAGCAAAATGTCGCGTTCACTGGTGTCTTCTTCCCAATCGCGGATTTGACCAATCCACTCTTGATGTTGCCCGGTCTGCAATTTGGGTAGCAGTTGGCGTAGCACCATTTTCAAATCACCAATGATGCCGACATCTACTTTGACATTTTTATTGATTTCACTGGGATCAATTTCGACATGAATTTTCTTGGAATTGGGCGAGTAAGTTTTGAGATTGCCCGTCACGCGGTCATCAAATCGCATCCCAAACGCCAGCAATAGGTCGGCCTGTTGGATGGCCTGATTCGCCGCCGCAGTGCCGTGCATCCCCATCATGCCAACGCACAGCGGATGGTTTTCTGGAAAACCACCCTTGCCCAACAGGGTCAGCGCGACAGGTGTTTGCGTAATTTCAGCAAAACTGCGGATCTCGTCCATTGCCCCCGACATCAACACCCCATGTCCTGCTAAAATCAGCGGACGTTTAGCACTATGAATTAAATCTAACGCAGCTTCAATCTCTTTGGGGTGGGCTTTCCCCGGTACGTTATATCCGGGCAGGCGCAGTTCACCTTCGGGATAATGGAACTCAATCACTTTATTTTGAACATCTTTGGGGATGTCTACCAACACCGGGCCGGGGCGACCCGTCCGCGCAATATGGAAGGCTTCGCGGATGGTATAGGCAATATCTTCCGTCCGTGTTACCAGATAATTGTGCTTGGTCACGGGCAACGTACAGCCTGTTACGTCGGTTTCTTGGAAGGCATCCGACCCAATCGCCCCCAACGGAACCTGTCCGGTAATCGCCACCAAGGGTGACGAATCCATCATGGCGTTGGCAAGGCCCGTCACCAAATTGGTCGCGCCGGGTCCGCTGGTCGCCAGCATTACCCCAACCTTACCCGTCGCACGCGCATACCCTTCCGCCATATGCGTTCCGCCCTGTTCATGACGCGGCAAAACATGGCGAATTTGTGGATACTTGGTCAGCGCGTCATAGATCGGTAAAATCGCGCCGCCGGGATAACCAAATACGAGATCAACCCCTTCACGTAATAAACATTCCCAAACAATTTCAGCACCAGTTAATTTCATTTTCGCTGCCTCCTCAAGAAACTTGTTATCCCACAAATCTAATCGTCACCTGCTTCTGCAACGGGTTGTTGAACATAAGTCAACCAACCATGTACATCCGGTGAACGCCCCTCAACAGTAGCAAAAAAGGACTCTTGTAGGGCTTTGGTGATCGGGCCACGCTTGCCGCTGCCTACCTGCAACCCATCTACACTGCGGATGGGTGTGATTTCAGCAGCCGTCCCGGTCATAAAAATTTCATCAGCGATATAGAGCATCTCACGCACCAATGTTTCCTCGCGCACTGGAATGCCGAGATCAGCCGCAAGCGTCAACACCGTGTCACGGGTAATCCCAGATAAAATGCTGGAAGCGACGGATGGCGTATAAATCGTGCCATTCATCATCAGGAACAAATTCTCGCCGGCCCCTTCGCTAAGATTGCCATTTACATCAAGGGTGATACCTTCCGTATAGCCATGCCGTTTGGCTTCCATCGAAACCTGTTGGTTATTGACATATTGACCGCCGACCTTTGCCATCGGGCTAGAGGCCACACGCCGCCAACTGGTTACAGCCGCATCAATACCATTTTCGATGCCATCTGCCCCTAAATAGCGCCCCCATTCAATCGAGATAATCACCACTTCGACCCTTTGCCCCGCTGCATTCAGACCAAATGAGTCGCTGTCACGGAAAGCCAACGGGCGGATATAGCAGGATTTTTGTTTGTTACGGGCTACCAATTCGACACAAGCCGCCTCTAGTTCCGCTTGGCTAAATTCGAGTTGATCGCCCATCCGCATGATTTTGGCGCTGTACATAAAACGAGCCATATGGTCGGTGAGACGAAAGACCGCCGGGCCATCGTCGGTGGCATAAGTGCGGATACCTTCAAATACACTGCTGCCATAGTGCAGGGCATGGGTACTGACATGAACAGTGGCCTCATGCCAAGGAACCCAGTTTCCAGAAAACCATATCCATTCAGAAGTATTTTTTAGGGGCATTTCGTTCCTCTTTAGCAAAAACAACTCAACGATTGGATTGCATATTTTTGCCGCCCCAGCACCCAACTTGCTCACCTCGACAAATTGGGTTACTGAGCCGACAGGTCAATAGCAAGTATCTATACTCGCTCTTCAAGATCATAAATACGGGATAAAGCTTCGTGGGTGGGGGATTGGCTTTCATCTTCGCGGGGAGTGACCTTGCTGCCATTCTGATTGGAATACGTGCCGTTCAGGTGCATGGGGTTGGTTTGATAGGCATCCGTCCATGGACTGTAAGTTTGGCTTTGTGGAAAGCTCTGACTGGTGGTCGTTTGCTTGGGTGACATTTTGCATTACTCCTGAGTTCGTTTCGCTGAATACTGGGTGACAAAAACGCCGCTTGGAGGGGTGGCTCCAAACGGCGTCTCGGTTTACTAGGTTAGGTGACTTTAGCTTTGCTCTGGCTTGAGTCGGCGCTGCGTCACTACCGGACTGTCTGAAGCACATTTCTCCTCGCTCGTAAGGCTTACGACTACGAGGAGGCCGGTAATGAGGATAAGGCTAAGGATAGGCAGAGCAAAAAGTGCCATGATTTGTTCTGTGTTTTTATGTATAGATTGTTGCGTGATCTAGCGTGCCATAAAGATATTCTTAATCTTTTCTTTCGTCAATAGGGGTCAGGTGATTTTGCACAAACCCCAATTTGCAGTTCTTTACTTAAATTTTGAATCAGAAGGGTACTTTTTATGGATTTAGATAACGTGTACTTTTTATGTACTTTCTTAATGAAAGGCAATCCGGAACTTTGGTGAAAATTTTTCATCTAATTTTCCATAAGTGAGAGCCATTCTCCGAACAATTCTCTAACAATTTAACTTGGCCCACCCCGCGCAATAAAAAAGGTGGCTTGTCGAGGGCCACCTTCTTAAAAGTCAAGCGATTTGAGGCTTATTTAGCCGCCGAATACTTTACCGAAATCTGTTGCAGGCACAGCCGCCGAATCTGCCTCTGTGAGCATAGTGTCCAGAATCGGATAGACATAATACAGCGGGTAGCCGCCTTGCAATTCTTGGTCGCCCAGCTTCATAAATTTCACATCGTCGCGGTTTGTCCCCACCAAAACATTCGGTGTCGAATGAACTCCGACAGTATCCGACCATGCTAGATGGTCAGCAATGATGGCGGCAGTCGCTTCATCAGCAAGGCAAGCCTCAAACGCTTCATGGTCAATATCCAGTTCGGCGTCTTGAAGCATGGCCGCAAGGTTTTCTTCCGTATAGGCCGCCCGCCCGGCTTGATCTTCAGCATATTCAGCAAAGATGAGGTGGTGCATTGTCCAACCTACACCCAACTTTGTTCCACAGATTTGATACTTCGCTGCTAGGGTAGAAGCCTCGCCACCGACAAAATCTAATACGGCCAGTGTAAATTGGGCTTTACCCGAAACAACATAATCTTGCACTAGGCGATCCATCACTGCCGAATAGTCATAGCAGTGGGGGCACGAGAAATCCATAAATTCGGCAATCCACAGGGGAGCTTCAGGATCACCAACGGTCATGAGGCCAGTGGTTTCCAGATTAGCCTGCATCTGCTCATTGAGGGCCGCTTCGTCCAATTCTAACGGAGTAATGACCGCGCTGGCGATAATTTCGTCCATGATCGGACTCCATGTATCCCATTCCTCAGTCGAGGCAATTTCACCCACCAAGATAATCTGACCTTCAGGGTACGGAATTGCCACAAACCGACTGGTGCTGGACTCATTGATGCTTTCAAAGCCTACCCCCTCGATCCCACCAAAGGTAATATCGGTGAGGGTGGTGTTGTCCGCCGCCGTTAGTTCTTCCATAAATTCACGGAAGGTTTTCGATGTATCATACGCCCCCGACTGTACCGCAATGTATGGCCCCTGCCCTGATTCATCGGTTGGGCCAGCAATCACAAATACAAAGGGCGCATCGGTCAAAATCCCCTGCCAGCCCGCCGGATAGGTCATTTCAAGGCCCCATTCATGCCACTTCCACACTCCCCCTTCGGAGGTTTGGGTGGGGTCGCCAGCCGTATCACCAGCATCGTTAACCACTGGCTCGGTCACATCACTTGGCGTTTCAACAGGGGTTGTTGCTTCGGGCGTGGCTTCTTCTAACACTTCAGCGGTCGCTGTCTCTGCGTTATTCGCCGTATCCTCTGTATCATCCTTATCCGAATTGCTGCACGCCGCAAGCACCATCGTCAGCAGCATTAACACTCCAATACACCCCAATTTCATGAATCTACGTAGTCGCAAACCGTTCACTCCAACCTCCACCTTGAAAACTAACTATTGAGCCATCCCAAACGGGCCATCATTACCCGCGATGATATTCTCTAGGATCAAAGGGGCAACCTGTTCATTATACACGGTCAAATGCAACGCCCCATCAATCCATACTCTAGCAGTAGGCCATACCTCAACCGCTGCGCCCCCCCCCATCAGCAGGGCGTTATCCCCGTCCACCACCACGACCAACAGCCACTGGACACCCTCAATTTCAACAAGTGTCAGGACTGCTGGCAGGCCATCGCCCCATTCAAATTCGGTCACTATTGGAAGGGGCTGTCCGGTGAAAACTTCCAAAATTTGGCGGGGGGCGGTGTCCGCAGTGGGGTCAATCCCAATGCCACTCGGTACAAGGAGTTGAGCACGGATAAATGGTGGGGCATCGGCTAAATCGCCTTCCAAAATCGCTTCGGATTTAGCTTCATCCTCACTCACTACCACCACCTGCCCGTTGTCAGCCGCGTGCCAATTTTTGGGATAGTTAAAGGTGATAATACCGCCTGCAAATTCTAGGGTCATCGTCTCCGCTAAAAACTGGATAGAAGCAATCATCGTTTGCAATTGGGCTTCAAATTCGCCCCATGCCTCAGTAGGCGCAACGGCCACTATCACATGGGTTTGATTGATAAGGGGGGACTTAAACGCTCCTGCCCAAACGGTTTGGCCTGTCTCCGCGTCCTCAAATTCGGTACTCACCGCATCTAACCCGCCGATAACTACTGCGGCGGTGGTTTGATCGGGGAAAATGAGACGCAGCAAGTCCACCGGAGCAATAGCGCTCGTTTGCGGATAGTGCAAAAAGGTAAGGGCAGGTGCGCCGGGGGCTTCCCCATCACTCGCTTTCTCCAATGCGTCGGCGGTACTCACCAACAATGGATGACCTTCATACTCGCCTTGCAGCCAGTCCGCTGGGTACTGCATAATTAACCCGGCCCCACGCCACGCAAAAGTTTTAGTACCAAATGTGTCTTGAGCATAGGTCATCTGGCCCATGCTTAAATGAAATAAGAGGCCTAAAATCAATAAAAACCATCGTTTTTTGTTCAATTGCATCCACAAATCCTCCCGAAATTGTTGAAGCCTTTCCAGTGTAACGTGAGTTTTGATAAATCGAAACCAATTGGCAAACGGACAGAATAGAATTTCAGAATATGCTATGCTTGGATAAATTGAGATGAGTAGACTAGCTTGGAGGAGCCAGATGGAAAAACCACAATATGCGTTTTCTCTGAATTATGCCGACCGACGTGGCGTCTGGCTGGGGTCGGCCATCGTGCTGATAGCTTTAATCGTTGCCCTTATGGCAGGCAGCAGTGCCCTCGCAGGGCCAAGCCAGCGCCAGACCGACAATATTCTAAGGATTGGCTATATCGGCCAACCCGACAGTGATTTAGCACGGGGGCTTGATCTTGCCATTCGTCAAATTAACGAGAGCGGCGGCACCACAGGCCCAGACGATACCAGTTACTTCTATCAATTGGTAGTCGCCGAAGTTCTGCCCGAAGAAACTGAAGCTATTCCTGAAGTCTTGCAGGCGCTTACCAACGCCGGGGTGGTCGCCATTTTTGGCCCAGACAGCAACGATCTTGCCCTGCCGAATGTCGAGGCGCTTTCCGCCGTCAGTGTTCCGGTGTTGACTGGTGCGACCAGCGAAACCCTCTATAATGCTGATACCTCCAGTAACATTTTCCGTATTGTCGCCCCCGAAAGCACCTACAGTGACGCCCTTGCTTCATATCTAGTAGGAGTTTTGGAAGTCCAAGATGTGGTATTGGTGCAAACCGATATTGTGTGGACAGAAGCGACGGTCAGTCTAGGCAATGCTCTCGGTCAAGAGGGTGCCGAGATCGTAGCGACTATTCAAATGACCGACAACACCGACCTGCCCAATCAAATTCGTACCTTGCCCGAACTGAATGCTGATGCGGTCATTATGTATGGCCCGCCACAGGATGCTTACACCGTTTTCACCCAATTGCAGTCCAACAATTGGCAGGGGCGTTTTGTCTATCGCACAGGCCAACAAGCCGTCTTGGAAGGCAACCTTTTTGACGATGAGCGTGCCGCCGGAATTATTGGGGTGGATAGCTGGTCGTTCGGGGCGAATGATGCACTTGGCAGCACCTTCACCATCCAATACATCACCCAATACGGCACCATACCGGGGCCGCTGTCCGTCGCCGCCTATGACAGCCTTTTTGCACTGGATTCGGTGATACGGGTGTTTGGAACCGACGCGGCGGCTGTGCGGGCCGGATTATCTCAACTCGACATTGAGCGCTTGGTACGCGGCCCTGCCGACCCAGTGGTGACCGATTCGCGTGACCTTTCGCAAACCGCCATCATTTACGAACTCACCGGCAGTGGGGGTGTTCAAGCGGTTGCCGCCTACGACAATGGGGAACTGCGTGAGGACTCTGGTTTTGGTGAGGCAATCGTGGGGGCAGTACCTGATGAAGAAAATCCCCCCGAAGCTACTGCCACACTGCTGCCAACAGCAACCTCTTTGGCAGGAACACCGACCCCCAGTTTCGTGACTGCCACCGTTACCGAACCAACCCTAAATGTTCGTAGTGGGCCGGGAACAAATTACAGTATTGTCGGAAAATTGAATGAAGGCGATCAAGTCCCTGTCATTGGTCGAAACAACGATTTCACATGGCTGGTCATTCAATTTCGTGGGCAGGTGGCATGGGTAACGGCCCAATTTGTCAGCATTTTTGACCCCGGCAACCTACAATTGGCCCTACCGATTGTCGCCGCGCCTGCCACCCCCACCCCGTCCGCGACGACTGTTCAGGCCGAACCCGATCTTATCATCACTAACGTAACGCTGGCCCCCAGTTCACCGATTCCGACCAATGTGCTATTCTCAGCTACCATCACCATCAAGAATCAGGGTGGATCGGCGGCGGGTACTTTCGCAGTCGCAACCACGTTCCTACCGGGCAATATTTATTCGGCACAAAATCTGCCCGCCGGACTTGGGGCGGGACAAATCACCACAGTCGTGCTGTCTACCACCTTTGGTGCGACAGGCAACGTGAATAATTTGGCTATCGTCGCTGATTTAAATAACGAAGTAGCCGAAGGGTCAGTCGGCGAAACGAACAATATCTTCAATATCTCCTATAAAGTAGATCGGGCCGTACAAACCGAGCAGGTACGCAATTATGCCGCCGCTGCCAACGATGACCTTTCTGGCAATGGGACACAAGACATCAGTTGGGACGGCACAAACCTCACCGCCATCAACGGGGCTTTGATCGGACTGTTTTCATCAGATAATTATGCGACGGCTCATTATGATGGGGCAGTAGCCACCGCCACCAGCACGGTCTTCGCCAACCCACCCGCTGGGGCGACCATTGCTTTCCGTTCTGACGATGGACGTTATGGCGTCATTCGCATTGACGGACGCAGCGGCACTCAAATTAACTTTACCTACCGTATTTATATCCCGTAAAAATGGGCGATTGGGATGGGTCTACCCGGCTCATCCCAATTTTTGATTAAACAATATTTTAGGGGAAGGGTCGCGTGCCAGAAATTCTCGAAGAACGCTATCAGGAAAATGGCTTTGAACTGGTGGTCTACCGTCAGCGTCAGCCTGACCCCTATCGCACTTGCCAAAAATGCGGACGCAAGCTGTTTCATGTCGCCAGCGTATTTGACGAATGGGGTGAGGCGCAGTCCACAACCACCCTCTATCACTACTGTAAACATTGCAAAACGATGGAGCAGCATGTGACCCGCCAGCAGCCCTCTGGCAGCAGTGTTCAGCAAACCGTCATAAGCCGTCCCCCCTTTGCCTTATTGGTTGAATTACTGGCAACCGCCCGTCATCAAACAGGCCGCAACGTGACCGTGCTCACCATTAACCGTCATTGGTGGTCAGCATGGCGCTACCGACTGGTCATGGGAACTTTGTTGGGGCCAGATGCGCCGCGTGTCCGCCCATTAGGGATTCCGGGCAAATCGAGCAACACGCTCGTTGATCAGGAAGTGCTCAGTGTCACCCCCATCCCGCGTTATAGCCCGCAGCAGGTCGACCATAACCCATTTAAGTCGCGTCGGGTTAAACGTCCCGATGAAATATCAGAAAATACTGAGACAACAAGTGAAACAGCAGATGATTTGGGTGAGCCAAATTCCGCCGAAGAGGAAATGTAGGGGATTTTGATAGGGCAGGCAACACTTCACCTGCCCTTGCGAGGTCGGGCCGTTTACTGGATGTCTACTTTGACCTTCGTTTCGCCGGGGCCTTCGGTTTCGCCTTCCGCCGATTTTTGATTGCGCTGGCGCTGCATCATCTGGTCAATATCAGCTTTGGCGGCATCAAACAGCGATTTGAAGGATTCCATAAACGACTGACTGGCCTTGCGGGTATGTTCACGAAAATCAGGCGGCAGGAGCGATTCAATCGCCTTGCCAAATTCCTCAAAAGCCAAGCGTTGGTGATGCAAAAACGCCTTCATAGGGTCTTCAGGGCTTTCCTGATTTTGGCGCACATCTTCTTGTTGGGTCTGATCGGTCATCTTCCCTCACTCCTCACACGAAGCTAAATCATATTGACGATACATAAACCTCATGGGCGCATTGCTGCGCTTCTATACCTCAATACGTAGACTCTGTTCAGAAAGTTGCGGGTATCAATATCCTTTGGTGCGATCCACCACATTTAACAAAGGCCGTTTTTCAATATACCGCCGCAAATTTTCCTCAAAGACACGCACGGCTTTTTCATCATAGGTCGCGGTGTTGCCGGAAATATGTGGACTGATGATAAAATTCGGTGCTTTCCAAAGGGGGCTTTCAGCCGATAAGGGTTCTTCGGCAAAAACATCAAAGGCCGCCCCTGCAATGCGTCCCTCTTGCAAAGCTGCCAATAGCGCTGCTTCATCCACGACCCCGCCGCGTCCCACGTTAATCAAGAAGGCCGTCGGTTTCATAGCGTTGATGACGTGCTCATCTACACTACCACGTGTCCCCTCAGTCAATGGTAACGTAATCACGACAAAATCACAGTCTTTGACCATAAAAGCAGCAGCCTGTGGTGGATAAAGGCGATCAAACAATTCGCCCTGCGGATCACCCGTTCCCTCTAAGGTATAGCCCTCATCGGCTGTTTGGCGGACATTAAATTTGGTCGCCAACACCTCAGCCCCAAACGCCTTACATAGACGCGCTACCTCACGGCCCAAACTGCCATACCCCAAAATTCCCACTGTCGAATTTCGCAATTCCTGTGGCAAAAATATGCTGTAGCGCTTCTCTGACCATTCGGCTTTGGCTTGATACTTCAACATCGTCGGAATACGATGCCCCAACGCCAAAATCATCCCCAGAACATACTCCCCCATATTTGTTGCATGGATACCGCTGGTGGTCGTCAACACAACATCGGGATTGGCCTCAAAAAACGGTTGAAGCAGCAACGCATCCACCCCTGCTGAATGGCTCTGAATCCACTTTAGGCGGGTTTCGGTTTTTGGGGTAGGCAGTGCCCCAGTGGTGTACAAAATATCAGCGTCTTTCCAAAGTTTGGCGGGCACTTCTGACCCCTGTTTCGCCGGATGGACATGCAGCCGAATTTGCGGCGATATATTTTGCAAAGGTTCGAGCAATGCGTCCGATACCTTGTGAGTAATCAATACATGCAGTGGTTCAATCATGATCTATCTACCCTAAAAGGTGCGCTTTTTCAGCGCAGGCGCGATTTGCGGAAAAATAAAGAATAGACCCCAATACCAATCAGCAAAACCTGCCCCACCAAAAACACAGGCAGTAGTTTTTGTACCTCCAACCCGGACTTATCCTGCCTTCGAGCCAGTTTGGGAGTGAGTGGGGGAGGATTTTCGTTGGGTGGTACGCTGACAATAACCTGTGTCGCCGAGGGCAGCATCGCCACCACTTGGGCCGTTGGTAAATGAATCCCAGTTGCGGTTGGCGGCGGCACGGTATCCGTTGGGGAGGGAGTCCATGTGAAGGTTGGCGTCCATGTAATGGTCGGGGTGGCTGTGGGTATCGTGGGTGATGGGGTAAAGGTTCGGGTCGGTGGCCGTGCCGTTGGGGGAGGTGCAGCCGGAGCAGCAGGCGCGGCGGGTTGTTCTCCGCCACTGTTATTGACGGGTACAGGGGCGGGCGGGGCGGTCACATCTCGCCGATAGCCGATCACTAGGGCATAAAAGGTTCCATTTTCCCCTTTTGAGGCACCAATCCCAATTTCATTATTCCGCGAGTTGGTCAACGTCGCATAATGCACACCGGAATTTACCCAAAAGGCCCACGCATCTGTCGCTTGGGCTATCAGACCGCCATAGATGTTTTCAGCAATCATCGTTCCGCCGTAACCATTTGCTGCGGCTCGGCTGGTCGGGGTTGATCCATTGGACTGGGTATGGCTGATATGTCCAGTCGCCGCCATATATTCACTTTGTTGTTGAGCAGCAGCGGCTAATTGATCATTCCAGACGTAGGCATGTAACCCTAATCCGCCTCGTAGGTTATTAACTTGACCGAATAACCACTGAGGGTCTGAGCCTTGCGCAGCAGCTGGGGAGTATAAAAATGCCAAGATGAGCGATGTAATAAGCAGCAGCGTCCTATGGATTCGCATTCGTTTGGGAGAGGCTACAGCCGAAATCAAATCTTTACAATACCTCCATGCCCCCGCATGAAATTTCAAGGGAGAGATTGTACCAAAATGCCCGTCTATTAGCGAAGTTTGCGCTCTTTACTTTCTTTGACGAAAATAGGATGGCAAGGTAAACTTATTTTGGGTGCTTTCCATTAGCTTATTGCTTGGTGGTAGCCTTTTCCGGTAAGGGCCGGAAAATATTCGTATAAACAAGGTGGTATAGCAAAATCAATGGGTATTGATAAAAACAACCAGCCGTCACAAGAAGTTCCTCCGACTCCCAACCATTCCGAGAACGACGAGGCGCACAATAGTTTCTTGGAACTGCTGGAGGAGTCTTCCTATGACTATAAGCCTCCGCGTCGTGGGGAAATCCGCAATGCCATCATCATGCAGATTGACCGCAATGAAATTATCGTGGATTTAGGGGCGAAACAAGATGGTATCGTCACCTCCCAAGATATGGAGCGGCTTGATCCATCTTTCCGCAGTTCGTTGAAAGTCGGGCAAGAAGTTCCAGTATATGTTCTGCAAACTCGTGACAGTGACGGCAACCTCATTGTAAGCATCAATATGGGCCTCCAACAATACGATTGGGAAAAAGCCGCCGAATTGATGAAGACGGAGGAAGTAGTCAATGTTGAAGTCGTCGGTCACAATCGCGGAGGCGTTTTGGTGCGTTGGAATCGGCTGGAAGGTTTCATTCCCTCTTCCCATATGGTCACTGTATCGCCCGGGTTACAATCCACTGACCGCCGCGATGCTCTAGACGGACTAAAAGATACGCGCCAGACCCTGACTGTCAAAGTTATTGAAGTTAATCCAGACCGCCGCCGTTTAATTTTTTCTGAACGAGAAGCCCAACGCGAAGCCCGTGCCCAACAAAAAGCCAAACTGCTGTCCGAACTCAAAGAGGGCGACGAAGTGGACGGCACCGTAACGGGTCTGCGCGATTTTGGTGCGTTTGTCAATTTGGGTGGTGCAGATGGCCTTATCCACGTATCCGAACTGGCATGGCATCGGGTAGATCATCCGCGTGATGTGCTCAATGTCGGCGATGTCATCAAGGTCTATATTCTCAGCCTTGACCGCGACACCAACCGTATTGCTCTCAGTCGCAAGCGCCTGCTCAAAGACCCTTGGGCCAATGCTATCGAAACCTATCACGAAGGCCAGTTGGTCGAAGGCACTGTTACCAATGTTGTAGACTTCGGCGCGTTCATTGCCCTAGATGACGGTCTTGAAGGCCTCCTGCATCTCAGCGAAATGGGTGATGGCACACTCAAAGAACCCTACAGTTATGTCAAAAAGGGTGATCGTTTACAGTTACGCATCAGCCGCCTAGAACCAGAACGCCGCCGAGTTGGATTTACGCAGCGTTGGGGTACAGAACAAAATCCAGCCGGTGAGGAAGCTGCGCTCGAACAACCTAGCGAACCTAGCGAGCCACTCGAAACTGCCGAAAGCGCTGAAGAAAACGATGAACCAGCAGCGGAATAAGCGAGCCGCACTTAAAATATTAGATTTTTTGCGAGTGCCGACAGAAAATTTCGCCTCAATTGGTTAAAATCAGGTTTGACAGGTAGGAAATCGCGGATTAAAATCCTGCCAGTCAAATTTGAAAGGGGCGCGTTTCGGCGCGAGTTAAGTTCTGTTGTTTTTAATTCTTTTCTGTTCAACACCGTTTCATCGCGGTTTCTTGAATCGTAATTCTGACAAAAGAACGGCTCTAGTTGGTTAGTCCCCACCGACAAGATGCCGTTTTTTAGGCTTGTTCATACCCAGAGCAAGTTTTTGATAACGTTCGTATAAGTAGGGACGTGTATGGAGAAATCTCCCACAATGGGAAATAAGTTCGACAATGAGATAATGGATTTTGCGGCACTGCTTGAAGAGTCCTTTAAAAAGGGCTTGCCAGAACGGGGTGATATTGTTTCTGGCACAGTGTTGTCGGTTGACCAGCATGGCATGTTGGTTGACATCGGTATGAAAAATGATGGATTTGTCTCCCGACAGGATATTGATCGCCTTCAGCGCGAATCGGATTTCAATGTCGGCCAAGAAGTCATGGTCATGATTACCCGTATGGAAGACCAAGACGGGAATCTGCTGGTCTCCGTCTCACAGGCGATGCAAGCCGAAGACTGGACGAACGCCCAAAAGATTATGGACAGCGGCGATGTCTGGAAGGGCTATGTCGCTGAGGCCAACCGGGGTGGCATTATTGTTCCCTTTGGGAATCTGCGTGGTTTTGTGCCCGCCAGCCATGTCATGGATTTGCCGCGTGGCCTTTCGGAAGATGACCGCAAAGACTATATGCAAAAACTGGTCAGTCAGCCGATCATGGTCAAAATTATCGAAGTCAATCGCAAGCGCCGTCGTTTGGTCTTTAGCCAACGCGAAGCCATGCGTGAACAACGCACTGCCCACAAAGACAAACTGCTCACCGAACTCAAAGAAGGCGCGATTTGTGAAGGCGTCGTCTCCGGTCTGCGCGATTTCGGCGCGTTCGTTGATCTTGGCGGGGCTGATGGCCTGATTCACATTAGCGAACTGGCGTGGCATCGTGTTCGTCACCCCCGTGAAGTGGTGCAGGTTGGCGACAAGGTGCGCGTGTATGTCCTAAATCTCGACCAAGAGGGCAAGCGTATCGGCCTCTCGCTCAAGCGCCTGCAACCCAATCCTTGGGCGCAAATTGAAGAACTGTATCATATCGGGCAGTTGGTTTTGGGTGAAGTTAGCCGTGTCGCGCAATTCGGCGCATTCATCCGCCTTGAACCCGGCATCGAAGCCCTACTCCACAGCAGCCAGATTGCCAGCCCACCCCCCACCAATGTCGAACATCTCATTTCTAGCGGTCAAAAACTCCTTCTGCGTATCATCAGCATGGAATCTGACCGCCAACGCCTCGGCCTGAGCTTCAAGGAAGTTACCGAGAGTGAACGCATCAATTGGGCCAATGAACATGATATGGATCCAGACAGCATCGGCCTGCGGCCCGGGGCACTGGCAAATGCCCAATATGCCGAAACTGAATCTGGCGAATCCACCTACGATGCGCTAGAATCCGAAACCGAAGATCTGGAAGATGCCGCCCCTGTTGGTGCGTAATCCCCATAATGTAAATTTCAGCAGGTCAGAAGAGCATAGACTCTTTTGCCTGCTGTTTGCCTGAATAGCCCTTGATGAAGGGGGGTGAAGCAGTATGTCGCAAGTTGACCTCCGTCCGGGAGAATCGCAGGAAGCACTGCTGAAGCGATTCCGCAAACAAATCGCCAAAGATGGGGTCTTGAGCACCGTCCGCCGCAAGCGCTGGTACGTGTCCAAGAGCGAACTCCGTCGCATCCAAAAGAAGAAGGCCGTCCGTCGTGCCCGCCGCAAACAACGCAAGATTAATGGCATCTGATTGACCGCTTCCTAAACGGGACATCAACAGCGCAGTCTTAAAAATATTTTTTAGGGCTGCGCTTTTTAGGCTATTTTGTGCGCTAAACCCATTGACCCAACCGATTAACTAGATGTATGATAGCAATGTACGCATATTTATCCGCTTCATGGAGAGGTTATGGCGAAAAAAGAAAAAGCTACTAAAGAAGGATCTAAAATTCTCGTGGAAGGCACAGTCGTTGAAGCGCTGCCCAACACCCAATTTATGGTCGAACTCGAAAACGGTCACAAAGTATTGGCCTATCTTGCTGGCCGGATGCGCAAACACTATATTCGTATTTTGCTGGGAGATCGCGTCCGACTCGAACTCAGCGAATATGATCTGAATCGTGGCCGCATCACTTATCGCCTGCGCGACAACAACGACTCATTCTCGGACGAAGCCGCCTTCTAATCACCTCGCGTTGTCTCACAAAGTCTCATCCGTGTCGTATCACCTGTATTGTATGTGAGACTCTGCTTGTGACCAACCCGACCAATCGAATACTTGGAAAGGATGTGCAGTATATAGAAATTTTCTGTATCACTGCATTTTATGCTTGCCTTGTTATAATAACTTGTTGTTCGAGGAAACGGATTTAAGGATAAGATATGGCGGATAAAGTAACCTCAAAAGCTGAGAAACACGAGACTAAAAGTGAGAATCCTGCTGCCCCGCCAAACCCCAATGCTTCGGCGCACATGCTCGAAATCATTACATTTGCCTCCCTTGATGTGGTCGGTACGGAAAACTTCCTGCGGTATGGCCCGACGGGCCCGTTGCGCTATGTCAAAGGAATCCCCGAAGGTCACAATAGTCCTCAAAATCTCCATGCTAGCTTTGAAATCAAATCGGCATGGGAAAATACGACAGCAGTGACACATCAAATCACCTTTTGGCGTACCCACCATGCCCCTGAGGAAAAAACGGTTTGGGCGAGTAATGATCGTGCCCTCCATACCCAAATGATGTGGGTGTGGGATTTCTATCGTATGTTGAGTTACTTTCAGATGCGTGTCGAACGTCCTATTGAACCCTCGCAGGCTGATGGTGAATGGGCTACCCTGATTAATGAACTCAATGCGATTAAAGACGAAGGCTTGCTTATTTTGCGGGTCAACTCCAAATCGGGGGAAATCTTGCAGCGCCACAGCCTGACTTCGCCCAAACAAATCACTATTACGGAGACCGTACCTACTAAAAAGGCTTAATTCTGGCCTACGCAAAGGAAATTTTTATGACCGACCAGATGCCAGTGATTAATATTAAGAAAATTCTGATTGCCAATCGAGGGGAGATTGCCATTCGCATTATTCGCGCCTGCCGCGAACTGGGGATTCAAACCGTCGCGGTTTATTCAGATGTGGATCGTGAATCGCTGCATGTACGCCATGCTGATGAAGCCTATCATATTGGGCCACCTGCCCCGCGTGAAAGTTACTTAAATATTGAAAAACTCATTGATGTTGCCAAACGCGCCGGAGTAGACGCCGTTCACCCCGGTTATGGTTTTTTGAGCGAACGCGCCCCTTTTGCACAGGCTGTTATGGATGAAGGATTAGTCTGGATTGGCCCACCTCCTTCGGCGATTAATGCGATGGGGGACAAAGAAGCAGCCCGCGAACGTATGAAAGCCGCTGGTGTCCCGGTCATTCCCGGCACCGAACCCGGCCTCTCTGACGAAGAATTGATGAGCGCCGCCCACCATATCATCGGTTATCCCCTGCTGCTCAAAGCGGCAGCGGGTGGGGGTGGCAAAGGGATGCGGGTTGTTCGCAGCCAAGAGGAACTCCCCGCCGCACTGGAATCAGCCCGCCGCGAAGCCCTCAATGCCTTTGGTGATGGCCGGGTATACGTCGAACGTCTTGTCGAAAATGCCCGCCATATTGAAATTCAGGTATTGGCCGATCATTTTGGCAATGTGATCCACTTGTGTGAACGTGAATGCAGCATCCAGCGCCGTCACCAGAAATTGGTGGAAGAAGCCCCTAGTGTCTTCGTGGATGATGAATTACGTGCTGCGATGGGCCATATGGGGGTACAGGCCGCCCAAGCAGTCAGCTATGTTGGCGCCGGCACGATTGAATGCCTTGTGGATAAAGACCGCAATTATTATTTCATGGAAATGAACACCCGTATTCAAGTGGAGCACCCCGTTACTGAACTCGTTACAGGGGTGGACTTGATTAAAGAACAAATCCGTATTGCACGCGGACGCAAACTCGGTCTGACGCAAGAGGAAGTCAAAATCAATGGTCATGCCATCGAGTGTCGTATCAACGCCGAAGACCCCTATAACAACTTTATGCCTTCCGCTGGCCGTATCTCAACCTATATGGCCCCCAGCGGCCCCGGTGTGCGGGTGGACAGTGGCATCTATGAGGGTTATGAAGTCACGCCGTACTATGATTCGATGCTGGCAAAATTGATTTGTTGGGGTGAATCGCGTGGTGCGGCTTTGCTACGAATGCGTCGTGCATTGGACGAATACAAAATTATGGGACTAAAAACCAATATCCCCTTCCATCAAACCCTGCTCGATAGTCAGCGCTTTTTGGCGGGCCGCTTCGACACCAAATTTGTCGAGGATCAGTTTGTCATGCAGGAAGAATCTACTACCCTCCGTCCCGACGTCGCAGCGATTTTGGCTGCCCTCGTTGAACATGCCAATCGGCAGCAGGCGGCCCAGATCGTCAAACGCAATGCGCGTGATACCTCCAACTGGAAATGGATTTCGCGCTACGAAGGGATACGTGGCTAGGATATCTTGAATGGCAAAACGGAAGCCACTTAACCCTAAATTCATTGACGAGCTCAAATCGCCGGATTACAAAGTCCGGCGAGATGCGGTTAATGCTATTGGGAAATCACGCGATGAAAGGGCCGTAGATTTACTACTCCCTATGCTGAACGACAAAACCATTACAGTCAGAACAAGAGCCGTAGTGTGGTTACTACGCCAAAATGATCCTCGCGTAATTAGACCGCTAGTCCCTCTTCTGGCCGACAAAGCATGTCATGTTCACCGACCAATCGCCGAGCAGCTACCCAAATTTGGTGAGGATACAATCTTGGTGTTGCTGGAAACACTCGATGATCCAAATCCTGATTTGCGTTGCGCTGCTGTTAGTCTGTTAGGCCGAATGAAAGAAACCCGCGCAGTTAAGAAACTCGTGGAGTTGTTAGAAGATAACAATCAACGGGTGCGCTGGCGAGCCTTAGATGCCATAAGTGATATTGCCGACCCCCGCACAGCCGATATTTTATACAAAGCAGCTTTGACACCGTATAGCGAAGCCGAAACCTCTCCTTACACGCCTTCCGCTATCAAGGTGATCGCTGTAAGTGGTTTATTCCGATTGCAAGATCAGCGTCTATTTGATGTGTTGATTGATATGCTTGAAGACCCAATGTATCGCTGGCGTGCCGCTTCAATGCTTGGCGAATTAGGGGATACTCGTGCTATTGAACCGCTACAAACGAAACTCAGCTTAAGGCCCAACAATAGGGTTGAGCAGAGTTTCCTTAAAACAGCTATTGAAAAGCTGGAATCCTTGATAAATACGAACTGACTGATGGGATTATCCCCCAATTTGGCTCATCACACGGGTCAGGGGAATGACATTATTGTCGAGGTCGTGACCCCATGGCTTATGCCAGATGCCATCCAAAATCAGCTGCTTAAGGTCTTCCAGTGTAGCTCCCTGACGCAAGGGGGTCAGCAAATCTACCTCTTTATCTCTCAGAAGGCATAAACGCAGCACCCCATCCGCCGTCAACCGGGCACGGTTACAACTGGCACAGAAGGGTTCGGTGACACTGCTAATCAGCCCAATCGTGCCGCGTGCCCCCGGTAATCTATAAAGCCGCGCTTCGCCATCCAATTTACCATTATCCACCACTTCCAACGGGCCGAGCGCATCCTCAATCCGCTGGCGGATTTCGACATCCGTTACAATTTGCCGTTGGGCGAACTCAGCAACATCGGCAAACGGCATCATCTCGATAAAACGAAACTGCCAATCATGGTCAATCGTAAGTTCAGCCAGTGAAGGAATATCATCATCATTAAAACCGCGTACCACCACTGCATTCAGCTTAAGTGGGGTTAGGCCAGCTTCCTCTGAGGCCAAAATCCCATTCCACACATCTTCCAATTTCCCCCAGCGGGTGATGCGCTGAAATTTGTCAGGATCAAGGGTATCCACACTGATATTGACGCGATCCAAACCTGCTTCTTTGAGGGGTTGGGCCAAGCGCGAAAGCAGCACTCCATTGGTCGTCATCCCAATTTGACGGACGCCTTCCATCTGACGCAGTTCGCGCACAATATCCACGATGTTGGCACGGATCGTTGGTTCGCCCCCGGTCAAGCGATATTTGCTGAAGCCCAAATCAGCAAACAAACGCAGTAGCAAAATCACCTCGTCATCCTGCATCAATTCGGCACTGGGCCGGAAAACGATGTCCTCCGGCATACAATATACACAGCGCAGATTGCATTTGTCGGTGAGCGAGACACGTAGGTATTGGATATTGCGTCCAAAGCGATCTAGGGGCATGTTCTTATTCCATCCGCAGGAAAAAAGGCTATCTATTGGACTACATTATCAATCAAAAATTACAGGTGACTTACAAATTTGGAATTTTTCTAATCTTTATTTGCATAATTCAATGATACCCAAGTTTTTTCTCCAAAACAAGTAAAAGCGATCTGCCTACTGAGTTATAAAATCTATCCATCCTTTAACAAACTAAATTCTAACGTTCAACGCAGGGCGATTGTTTATCTGGCAAGTCCAATGAAGTTGGTCTTTTCCATATAACTGGCCCTTATCTGAAAATTTTAAGGTTGACGTTAAAGCGCCTTAACCATAACCTTTCTCAAGTTTACAAACCAAATTTTACCTCTCACTAGTACCCAAGTCCTGTTTCTGGAACAGGTGTGCATGTGATAGAGTAGTGGTCAGTCAAAACACCATATACAGTGTTTATAAAAGTGGCAACCACCATATATGGGGGTATGTAACCCTAGAGACATGGCGGAGTGTGATATTTTTTTCCATTTTTTAGGTCAAATGTCGTTAGAAAAATTTCAGAATCATTTAACCGAGTAGGAAATATGCGCTGTCCATATTGTGGGGTTATCAATCAAAGTCGAGTGCTGGATACTGGCCCAGACCAACGGGGAGGAATTCGCCGCCGCCGTGAATGTGAGGTCTGTGGCAAACGGTTTAGCACACTCGAACGCGCCATCATCCAGACCCCCCTACTCATCAAAGGCAACGGGGATCGTGAAGAATTTGACCGCGAAAAACTGCTGCGCGGGATTCGTATCGCCACTGCCAAGCGCCCCATCTCCGCCACTGAGATTGACAAAATGGTAGATCACATTGAGCAAAATCTTCAGCAGATGGGCCGGGCCGAAGTCTCCAGCCGTGTGGTTGGAGATATGGTTATTGAAGGCTTAAAAGCCCTCGATCTGATTGCCTACCTACGTTATGCCATTGTCTATCTCGGTTTAGACAACCTCGAAAGTGTGCAGCGGGAGATTGACCACATGCTGGCCGGGGGTCAGCCTTCCAAGAAGGGCAACAAAACCTCCTAAGCGCACCAACCGAAGTCCTTTATGAACACGGGGTGGTGCGAAAAAACCGACATGACCCCGTGTTTTTGTCTATAAGCATCTTAATGGATCACTTAATTGACTACCCCTATTAATCATAGTAGTCATGCAAAACGAAGGAGATGAAACGTTATGGGTTCAACGAGCCTCACCAAAACTGACCCACATGAATTTGTCAAAACCCCGCTGCCTGAAGATTTAGCCAAACGTGACATCGGCTTAACTGAAAATGCCCGGACTGTTCTCAAAAAACGGTATCTACGGCGCGGCCCAGATGGAAAACCAGTCGAAACTGTCGAAGAGATGTTCTGGCGTGTAGCCTATAATGTCGCCCTTGCGGAAAAAACGCTCGGTGGAGATGAGGCCCAAGTGGAACAATGGGCACGCAAATTTTATGACTTATTGACTGGATTACTATTTTTCCCCAACAGCCCCACTTTTACCGGGGCCGGTACCCCATTGGGCCAACTGGCCGCGTGTTTCGTCCTTAAAATTGATGATGATATGGGGCGCACGGGGTCGGGTATTTTTGAAACCCTACGTCACGCCGCTTTGATTCAACAGACAGGCGGGGGCAATGGCTTTTCCTTCAGCCGCCTCCGTCCAAAAGGCTCGATTGTCAAAACCTCGAATGGCACAGCAACTGGCCCAATAGGTTTCTTGCGCGTCTATGACCAAGCCTTCGGGGAGATAGCGCAGGGCGGATGTTTGACGCCTGACACCCTTGTATTTACTGAGAAGGGTCTGCTGCGGCTGGACGAAATTGTGCGCCATAATGAAAAAGGCTGGCTACCCCATGAACTCCGCGTGAGTACCGATGAAAGCCCGCGTATGTCCTATCAAGGTTACAATAACGGCGTCGCACCCGTCCTCCGTATCAAAACCGAAGAGGGATTGAGCCTCACTGGGACATACAATCATAAACTTAAGGTCATGACCGCCGATGGCCCCGTGTGGAAACAATTTGATGAAATCCAGCCCGGTGATGCCATTCTTGTTAAATTGGGACAGCATCAGGGTCAAATCCAATCTCTACTTCATCCCACACGTTCGCGTGGCAACCAAGTCATGCCCCAATTTCCTGCCATTTTGGATGAAGAACTAGCCTTTTTCTTGGGCTATCTGGTGGGGGATGGCTTTGTGGCAGCGGGTGAACAAGATCATCGTATTGGGGTGACGGTAGCCCATACCAATTATCTCATGACCGAGATGCCAGCCTTAATGCACCGGTTGTTTGGGGACGATATTCATGTCCATCTACAGCAAAAAGCAAATGACGCCTCTGTTACTTTGGTGATTGATAATCGAGCCATCAAAGATTTCATGCTGATGAACGGATTTGGTAAGGCTCGCAGCACCCAAGTCTCAGTACCGCGTCTCATCCGCCAAAGCCCACCGGAAATTGTCGGGGCATTTTTACGTGGATTATTTGAAGCTGATGGCGCAATTTCGCGTGGCTATCCCCATTTACTAAGTACATCCAAGAAACTTGTTGATGAGGTCGGCACGTTACTTATTGGTTTAGGCTGCCCCGTCCGCATCAGCCAGCATACCATCAGCGAAAATCGTTATGGCAAAGCCCCAATGTGGAATTTGCGGATTCACTCATTTATTGGCCTACAAAATTGGCAGGCCATGATTGGCTGCGATGAGCGTTCCCGATTTGCGGTATGCTACGATCTTCAACCCGACCTCAGCCGTGAAGTCAGCTATGTACTGCCTCAAGCCAATTATTGGATTGAGCCTGTCCTTGAAGCCACCCGCAAGCCACAGCTTGATGGACGTGGGCGCGGCATGGGCAAGAATTTCCGGGCTACTTCGCCCACCCTGCGTAAACAACTCCTGCGATACACACGCGGGGATCGCCAACTGACCCTTTCTGGTTATGCGCGTCTCAGCGAAATGTATGCCGAATTCCGTGAGAGTGCCCGCCCAGTTAACGATTTATGGTTTGTCACAGTCAGCGAAATTGAGGATGCGGGTGAGGCCTTAACACTCGATATTGAGGTTGAAGAAAATCATACCTACCTTGCCAATGGTCTCATTTCT
This sequence comes from Chloroflexota bacterium, assembly GCA_013112715.1. Lineage (GTDB taxonomy): Bacteria > Chloroflexota > Anaerolineae > Aggregatilineales > J027 > CFX10. The sequence goes on along the minus strand of JABFGB010000011.1, from coordinate 102,122 downwards.
CACAATTCTAGGCGTGGGGCGAATATGGCAGTGTTGAAAGTCAACCACCCCGATATTCGAGATTTCATCAAATGCAAATCCACTGAAGGCAACATCGCCAACTTTAATATTAGCGTTGGCATCACCGATGAATTCATGCGTTCGGTAGAATCAGGTAGTACCTTCGATCTGGTCAATCCCGTAGATGGCAAGGTGTGGGAAACGGTAGATGCCCGCGAACTGTTCAAGATGATTGTGGAATATGCCCATCATAACGGCGAACCGGGTGTGCTATTTTTGGACGCCGCCAACCGCGAAAATCCCGTCCCCCATCTGTACGAATTGGAAAGCACCAATCCTTGCGTGACGGGAGATACATTAATTTATACATCAGACGGCATCTATCGTGCTGAAGAACTTTTCGACGATGAACGAAACGTTGATGTGGTTGTAGATGGTCGTTTTGGCAGCGAAAACGTGACCATGCCTGCTACCCGCGTTTTCATGACGGGGACCAAGCAAGTTTATCGGTTGCAAACTAAAGAAGGCTACTACCTGCGTGCGACTGCCGATCATCGGGTTATGACCCCTCAAGGTTGGGTAGAGCTTCAGAATTTAAATCCGGGTGACAAGATTCATATTCTCAATCGAAAAGGCAAATTTGGAACGATTGGTTCATTGGAACTTGGGCGTGTCTTGGGTTGGCTTGTCGGGGATGGAACGATTAACAAGGTTAGGGCAGTTTTGTCGTTCTTTGGCGAAGAAAAACGCGAACTTGCCCCAATGTTTGCTAGCTATGTTGACGCAATGGTTACACCCTTCACCATTAGGCCCCGTACCTACACTGTCGGCGTTACCGAAATTGACGAGCGCGATGAAGGCCGTGTGCAGTCCGAGCGATTACGGATGATTGCTGCTGAATACGGGCTGGTCGAAAGTAAACACCGCGTTCCAGAATCGGTCTTTAAAGGCTCAGAGGATATGCAACGTGGTTTCTTGCAAGCCCTATTTACGGCAGATGGAAGTTATCAAGACGGTAGAGGAGTACATGGCTCAACAGTCCGTCTTGCTGCCAATTCTCCCGAATTGCTTGAGGGAGTACAGCAATTATTACTGAACTTTGGGATCGTGAGTCGCATCTATCGCAACCGCCGTGAGGCAGGTTATCGGCGTATGCCCGATGGCAATGGAGGTTTAAAAAGCTATTGGTGTGAGGCTCAACATGAATTGGTGATTTCTAAGCGTAATCTAATTGGCTTTTCCGACGATATTGGCTTTCTGCTTACCGCCAAGCAGCAAAAACTTCGTGACCATGTAGATACTAAAAGACTTGCACTCAAACGGGAATATTTTGTAGTGAGTGTGGAGTCAATTACCGAAGATGGCATTGAAGATGTATTCGACCTGACCGAATATGTAACACATTCTTTTATCAGCAATGGCATAGTTGTTCATAACTGTGGTGAGCAATTTTTGGGGCCATTTGAGAACTGCTGTCTGGGTTCGGTGAATCTAAGTCAACACATTACAAACGACGATCAAGTGGACTGGGAAAAACTCGCCGAATCAGTAGCGACCTCGACCCGTTTCTTGGACGACGTAGTAACCGCCAATGCCTATGTGCCTGCTATCCCTCAACTGCGCGAAGCCGCCGAAAATGTGCGCCGTATCGGATTGGGCATCATGGGCTTGGGCGATATGATGTACCATCTCGGCATCCGCTATGGCTCGATTGAAGGCCAAGAATTCGCCAGTCAGGTCATGGAATTTGTACGCTATCACTCCATGCAGACCAGCATCGAACTCGCCAAAGAACGCGGTCCATTCCTCGCCATTGAGGGCAGCCGCTATGACCCCAACAACCTCAAATGGACAGCCCCCAAGCCCATCGTCGAACACAAATCCGATTGGGGACGGCCTGTTGTAGATTGGAAGAAAATCGAAAAGGGCCTCAAGAAATATGGCATCCGCAATGGCGCACAATTGACCGTCGCCCCAACCGGAACTATCGCCACCGTCGCGGGCTGTGAGGCCTATGGCTGCGAACCCGTTTTCGCCCTCGCCTACCTGCGTTATGTCAATGAAAACGCGGGTAACACAGACGCCAAAATCACCCTGCAATACACCAGCCCCCTGTTTGAAAAAGCCCTGCGTAAAGCCGGACTCGATCAGGCTACCATTGATAAAATCGTGGCACAGGTCAACGAAACAGGCTCATGCCAAAATATCCCCGAAGTGCCCGAAAACATCCGTCGCGTGTTTGTGACCGCTGGTGACATCACCGCCGAGGAACATGTCAGGATGCAGGCAGCAATGCAGGCCCAAGTAGATAATGCGATCAGTAAGTGCGTGACAGGCGATACTCTGGTTCTTACCACCAGTGGGCTTATCCCAATCGAAGAACTTTCACAACTACGCCAGCCAGATGAATTTGAGCCGATGCAGGTTGCAGTCAATACTCCGCGTGGGATCGAATATACAGATGCCTTCTACTATGGCGGGATGCGCGAAACACGCAAAGTTATACTTGCTTATGGATATGAGGTCGAGGGTACACCCAATCATCGTATTCAAGTTTTAACAAGCGAAGGTTGTATTGAATTCGCTCGACTCGACGAAATTAAAATCGGAGATACGGTTGTCCTATATTCGGGCCAACAAGCTTTCGGCGTATCAGCACACGAACTTCCACGCTACACCGGAGAGTTTAATACCAATTCTAAGACCGTGACTTTCCCGCAGCATATGTCCCCCGAATTAGCATATGTCCTCGGTTGCATCACCTCTGAAGGATCAATTGGCGAAAATAGTGTCCAAATCTGCAATGGTGATTATGCTTTGCTTCAACGGCTTGGTATTCACTTCCAGAACCTTTTTGGCCTAAATAGCCATATCACCCGCGACAATCGCCGTGAAAGTGTCTACTCACTACAAATCAACTCAAGACCGCTAATTGCTTGGCTCACCAACTCGCTTGGCATGAAAGCTGGGGCACGTAATAAGATCATTCCAACTTGCATTTTGCAGTCCAGTCGTGAAGAAATTGCTGCGTTCCTACGAGGTCTCTTCTTGGACGCCTACATGATACAAAATGGGAGGATGTTTGGCATTGGCTTGGCAAGCCAGAAATTAATCAAGCAGCTTCAAACCCTCTTACTCAATTTCGGCATCTTCTCGCGGATACACAAATCAAGTAATGATGCATGGGCATTGACGGTTGCTGGAAAGGCGCTGGAAGCGCTTTCCACATTCATTTCATTTGATGAAAGTTGGAAGAATGAGCGTATAGCTCGTCGAGAAGAAAGTCGGAAACAGCATCAGTTCAATTTTGCTACCCTATTGCCAGAAACCGTCACTGAGTCTTTGCGAAGAATGCAAACCAGTTCAGATAAATCGCTTCGTGGGCTTTATGGGGTTGAGAACAAAGCATATCAAAGAGCGAGAGTAAACTTGCTTAACGGACATCGGATGGATCGAGAAACCGCCACAGCCGTGTACGAGCATTTTGATGACTCAACTGATGGCTATGCTCACGAATTTTTTGCCAATGACCAACCCAATTGTATCTATGTGAAGGTGGAAGCTATCACCGACGGGTTTGCAGAAGTATTCGACCTCAGTGTGCCGGGTTCACACTCGTTCATTGCGAACGGCATTGGCAATCATAATACTTGCAATTTCCCTGCTGGCGCGACGGAAGATGATGTAGCTGAAGCCTATATGCTGGCATGGAAACTCGGCTGCAAGGGTTTGACCGTCTATGTCACAGGCAGCCGTGAGGTGGTTGTTTTGGAAACTGCCGAAACCAAGAAAAAGAAGGAAGGCGGTCAAAGCGAAACACCTGTAGCCGCACCCGCAACCCCAGTCGCGCCGCAGCCCCTCCCATTGTTTAATGAGGATAAAAAGCCCCGCCCAAGCAACTTGGAAGGCAAAACCTATCGGATGCCAACCCCGGCTGGCACCAGCTATATCACCATTAACGAAAACGGCGAGGGGCATGGTCAGCCATTCGAGGTGTTTATCCATACCTCCAAAGCCGGATCGGAAATCGCTGCCGTCTCAGAAGCGATAGGACGCCTCATTTCGCTGGTTCTGCGACTGGCCTCGCCTGTTAGCCCACGTAACCGTGTCAAACAAATTGTGCGCCAACTAGGGGGCATCGGCGGGGGACGGCAGTTAGGCATAGGCCCCAACAAAGTCATCAGCCTGCCCGATGCCGTATCGCAGGTTTTGCAGCAGTATCTCGATGACACCGCCGAGGCCGACAATCTGCCCCAAATTCCGCGCAAGGCCACTCAACAAATGGCCCTCCTGCCAGCGGAAAATGGCAACGGCACGGCGGAAGAAAAGTCGCATATGGAGTATATGCCCATCGGTGACATCTGCCCTGAATGTGGCACATCCACCCTGATGCGCGAAGAAGGCTGCTTGCACTGCTACACCTGCGGCTACAGCGAGTGCTAAATTTGAAAAGCTGCTCAATAGAGGGAGCAATCATGTTCCCTCTATTTTTTCCCAAATTGCCCCGCCCCGAAATTCCATGCGATAATGACTAAATCATTGATATATTAACGTCAGCGCGACCCTGCTTTAAAAATTCCTGAAAGCGAGGATTGATTCATGACGAAACGCCTAGCCAGTCTGACCGGGGTGCTCATCCTTGTGGCAGCCTTACTTTATGCCACCATCCCCACTATCGCTCCCGCCCCACCGACCACCTATGCTCAAAATGCGGCCTGTGATCCGCTGGTTCAAGAAGCGCTGCAAAAAGTTGCCAACACCTGCCTTAATTTGGGGCGTAATGAAATCTGCTACGGCTATCAGAATATCAGCGCCATTTTGCGTGACCCCTCCCTCACCTTTGAGTCGGAGGGAGATATTGTCGGCGTGGATCAAGTCGAAACGCTCATTACCCGCCCGATTGACCCCAACACAGGCGAATGGGGCATTGCCATGATGCGCCTCCAAGCCAATCTGCCCAATGACAGCGACGGCTATGTGACGGTCTTGGTTTTTGGTGGGACGGAAATCAACAATCAAGTGCAGTTGGCCTCCAATAATGCCGCCTGCCAAGCCACCAACAACACTAGCGAAAGTCTAAATATCCGGTCTGGCCCCGGCACCAACTTCCCCGGCGTGGATATTTTTGACTCCGGCGCGACCCTGCCAGTAGATGGTCGGAACGAAGCCGGTGACTGGCTGCATATCCCCAACGGCTGGATTAGTGCCAGCCTTGTGACCACTACCTGTGATACCAGTCAGTTAGCCCTTGTAAGCAATTCCGGCCCGATGAACGCCCCCATGCAATCGTTTACCCTGCGCATGGATGAAGAGGCTGCCTGTCAAGCCATCCCAACGGGCATGATGGTACAAACCGAATCGGGCCAAACCGCGACGGTCATGGTCAATAACGTCCAGCTTCAAATCGGCAGCACTGCCCAAATCCGCACCAATGGGCCGAATGGCAATCTGGTCATCCGCAATATTCAGGGCAATGTCGTGGTGACATCGGGCGGCAAGACGGTTGAGGTCGAGGATGGTGAAGAAACCAACGTCCCCTTTGAGGATGGCGAACCCACCGAACCCGAAGACCCCTATGAATCCAAAGATGAATCGCTGGACGAGGATTTGTTTTATTTTGATGGTCTCATGGATACCAGCGAGTGGGATTTCTTTGACCTGCTCGACTGTACCGAGGAATTTGATGATGAGTGTATAGATGCCGCCCTCTATACCTGTGAAAATGAATGGGATGAGTCGTGTGGCGACTACTATGGTGAAATCAGCGATTTCTGCACAGGCGACGACTCCGACTTTTGCTTGGATTGGGAAGCAACCTATAGGGGGGATAGTGATTTTGACGGTCTGCCCGACGATATGGACACCTGTCCGGACGAATTTGGCTTTGGGGAGGATGGCTGTCCAACAGGAGAGGAATTTGGTAGCGATGAAATTCCTGATAATGAGGGCGGCACAGGCATTGAGGACACAGACAGCAACGATAACGGCACTGATGACACCGATGTGGACGATACGGGGGCTGACGACACAAGCGACGACGCCACGGGTGACGAAACTGGCGATGATGGGGATGGGTTTGACAGCGATGGTGATGGTTTGACCGATGATGCGGATACCTGCCCCTCAGAGTTTGGCACCAGCACCGATGGATGCCCTGAATAAATCATATTTACGACACTGAAAAGGCGGTCTATCAAAAATGGGTCGCCTTTTTTGTTTGAAAACTGGACAAGGCCCTGTATAATTAAATCACGATTTGATTATTTTTTATAGAGAAAGAAATTTTCGTGGCACGTAAACCTGCGGAACAGTCCGTCAATCGGCTGGATATTCTATTGGCAGCCGCCAATGTCTTCCGGCGTAAAGGCTATCACGGCGCCAAGATGTCCGACATCGCCGCCGAAGTAGATTTAACGGCAGGCAGCCTCTATCATCACTTTCCAGACGGCAAACAGCAGATTTTGATCGAGGTATTGAACGAAGGTCTTGACCAAATCACCGCCGAAGTACAAGCCGTCGTGGATGACAACACCCTAATGCCCGATGAAAAACTGCGTAAGATCATCTACACCAATATCTTGGGCCTAACCCACAACACCTCCGTCGCGGCGGCATTAGTGTTTGAAACCCGCACCATCTTGGAAAACCCAGAGGCCCGCAAAGCCTATCTCAAACGCCGCGATAGCTTCGAGCAGCTTTATACGCAAGTCATTCAAGAAGGCATAGACGCCGGGATATTTCGCCAAGTAGATGTGCCGATATTTACCAAGACCATTCTCGGCGCACACAACTGGGTCGGCGTGTGGTATCGAGAAGGGGGGCGTTTAACCGGGGAACAGATCGCCGATGAAATGTCGAATACCTTCCTAGCTGCACTTAGCCCTATAGGAGTACCCGCAGCCAAAAATTAGTGGGATAAGCCCTTGGCTAGTCCGTTTTTCGATTTTTTGAATCACCTATTGAATCGGAGTTTAGAAGAAATGATGCTGGATTTTACCCCTACTGAAGAACAACAAATGCTGGTGGACGCCATCAATCGTTATGCCGAAAACGATCTGCACACGAACGCCCATGAAATGGATGAACACAGCGATATTCCCGATGCCGTCTTACAAAAAGGCTGGGAAATCGGTCTGCTCCCCGCCAGTATCCCCGAATCATTGGGTGGCTTTGGCGATTATAGCGCCGTAACCAACGCCCTCGCCCTTGAAGAATTGGCCTATGGCGACCTTGCTGCGGCTTTAAAATTGATGACGCCCGCGCTGCTGGCCTATCCAGTCTTGTTTAGTGGCACGGATGACCAGAAAGCCCGTTTCCTGCCCCTCTTTGGTGAACCCTCACCCTATCCCGCCACCGCCGCGTTGATTGAGCCGGGAATTGGGTTCGATCCTTACGCGCTCCGCACCACTGCCACTCGTAATGGCGACCACATTGTGCTCAATGGTGCAAAAGCCTACGTCCCCAACGCTGCCGACGCCGAATGGATCTTGGTGTATGCCAAAGACAGCGAAACAGCCCAAACCAATGGCTTTATTGTTGAGAAAGCCAATGCAGAGGGCTTGGTCATTGGCGAACGCGAAAAATTAATGGGCATTCGCGGCCTGCCGACCTATGCTGTACAGTTCAATAATGTGCGTGTGCCTGCCGAATTGGAATTGGGTGGACAGAATGGCACACAGTTTGAAAATCTGCTCAATCATATGAATATCGGCCTCGCAGCAATGGCGACGGGGGTCATGCGGGCCAGCTATGAATATGCCAAGAATTATGCCAAAGAGCGTGTTCAGTTCGGCAAGCCGATTGCGACCAAACAGGCCGTCGCGTTTATGTTGGCGGAATGCGCGATTGAAGTGGACAGCACCCGCCTAATGGCCTGGGAAGCGGCATGGCAGGCCGACAGTGGTAAACCCCTTAATGAAGTTACCCAAGCCGCCTATCTTGCCCGTGAATATGCCAACAAAGCCTCCCTATTTGTTACCGACAGCGGCGTACAGGTCTTGGGTGGGCATGGTTTTATCCGCGAACATCCCGTCGAGCGCTATCTGCGTAATGCACGGGGTATCCCAATGTTCACCGGATTGGCGATTGCGTAAATTAGGTTGTCCGTGACCGGCCAATCGCCGCTGGGGGCTGGGGTTTGACCACCCCTTTCGGCTTGGCAGGTTTCGCAGCAGGCATTACGTGAGATTGCAGCGCGGTTGCCTTTATCGGTTTAGATGTCGCGGCCTTAACAGGCGCTTTGGCAGCAGGTTTCGGTGATGTAGCCTTAACCGTCTTGGTGGTTTTGGTAACACTCGTTTTGGCAACCACTGGCGTAGTACGGGTCACAACCTTATTGGTGGAAGTGGTCTTGGCTGGCGTTTTAGTGGTTACTTTGGCGGTTGGCGATTTAGTTGGCGTCTTGGCAGGTACTTTAACGGTTGTTTTGGTAATGGGTTCAATGGAAAGAATCTGATGGGAATCTTCAAGCAGATACACAGCGAAATACCCGTCCGACAATTCTTCGTACATCCCTCTTTCGACAGGCAAATGTCGCCCTGCCACACTGATGATGTATTGAATGCTGCCGTTCGTCAGAGGATGTTTAATCAATGGCCCAGCCAATTTATGAACCTGTTTGTCACGGATGGTTTTCAGATGTTCGCGGTGCAGGGCGACCAACCCACCCACAATCGCCAACATGACCAAGAGCACGGGCAAGGCAATCCTCAAATCCAGCATCAACAAGGCCCCACTTGCCAAAATCACCGGAATACCAAGCAGCGTTTTCAGTTCATAGACCGATTGCTGCTGCAATTCTTTGATCTGCGCGGCAGAAAGTCGGCCTTTGCGGTTGGCATTCAAATCCGTTTCGGTAAAGCCAAAAAGTGTTTGAAGTTTACGCTGCGAAGTTGCCATGCCCCTAATCCTATATCATCAATAGATACATAGAACATTTGTACTAAATTATAACTAATTTATCAATACGATGCAAGCGAGAATCTAGGAGGAGAAATCCCATGCCCATTAGTTTTGAAATTCCCGAAAATATCACCCAGCAGCAGCAGATGACCCATTTTGTGGCTGAGACGGTCATGCGCCCCCACTCACGAGAACTGGATGAAAACGAACATGCCCGCCCCACCGAATTTGTCAGCATGATTTGGCCCGTCCTGCGTGACCAACAAGCCCATTCGCTGCAAAAAATGCTGGCAAAGGCCCAAAATGGCGGCTCTGAGAGCAGCGAAAAAAAGGAAAAACGCGGCCCACGTTATGAATATCTGCGGCTGATGTCGCTAGTGGAAGAATTGTCATGGGGCGATGTCGGCGTCTATCTCTGCCTCCCCAGTCCCCAACTGGCAGGCAGCGCGATTGAGGCTGTCGGTACAATTGAGCAAAAAGAACGGTTGCTACGTCGTTTTGCCGAAGGCGATCAACCTGTGTGGGGCGCGATGGCAATGACCGAACCCGGCGCAGGTTCCGATACCAGCGCGATTCAAACCGTTGCCACTCTTGACCCCGATACCAACGAGTGGATTTTGAACGGCGAGAAAATTTTCTGCACCAGCGGCGGCTTGGCTCTCGAAGAATCCAATGGCCTCGTCATCGTATGGGCAACCGTTGACCGCAGCGCAGGCCGGGCGGGGATGAAGCCGTTTGTTGTTGAGGCAGGCACCCCCGGCGTCAGTGTCACCAAAGAAGAAATCAAACATGGCATCCGTGCCAGCAACACGGTTTCTATCGTGTTTAACGATGCCCGCATCCCCTATAACAATCTCTTAGGTAGCGCCGAAGTCCAGCAAAAAGACAGCAAAGAGGGTTTCAAGGGCGCGATGGCAACCTTTGATGGCTCACGTCCATTGGTCGCCGCCAGTGCATTAGGGGTTGGTCGGGCCGCCCTTGAATTCGTCAAAGAGAAATTAGCCGAAGCGGGTATCGAAATCCCTTATAACCTCCCCTATCACAAACTGACCGCCGTGCAGCGCGATGTCTTAGAAATGGAAGCTCAACTTAAGGCCGCCAAGCTCTTGACCCTCCGCGCCATCGCCATGCTTGATCACGGACAGTACAACAGCTTGCAGGCCAGCATGTGCAAAGTCAAAGCGGGCAAGGCCGTAACATGGCTCACCCAAAAAGCCGTCGAAATTCTAGGCCAAATGGGATATAGCCGCGAGTGGTTGGTCGAAAAATGGATGCGCGACGGCAAAATCAATGATATTTATGAGGGCACGGGTCAAATTAACCTATTGATCGTGGCCCGTCGTATTCTTGATTACAGTTCCCGCGAATTGCAATAACTGGGCCTTTTGAAACCGGGGCGGGGGATCAAACTCGCCCTTTTCAAGGTGTTTATGCTATTTGTGCAACAATTCACGGGCCTATCCTTGCCAGCCGTTCACCCTTTCGCTACAATTTGTGCCTGATCTCATTGGAAGTACCCATTTGCAATTTGCTGGTTGATGAGGAGTCGTTTTAGCAACCATGAAACAACCATCCCCCCGCGCCGTTCTCGGCTATGGTTTGTGGGCTGTGTCCTTTACACTAGCCCTGATTATTTCGCTTGGCATTGTTTACGTCTGGCTAGGAACTGATATTGCGACCTACAGCGTCAAATATTTCCTTCTGACCGTCATCCCGCTGGGTTTCTTGATCTTAATTCCGCTGGATTGGCTGTTGGGAACAAAGATTCTGCCTGACTAATTGCTATCGGGCGGTGGTCATCGCCCCGCCCTTCATGTTTGACCTAAAAAATATTAGGATACTTAAATGCGCCGCACCCCATTCATTCTGCTTTTGCTAATTGGCATTACCCTATTCGTCTCAGCCTGTGGTGGCCCAAAATCGCAGGCGAAAGAATTCGCAAAACGAATGCCCGCACGAGTGGGGTTATTTACCCTCAACGAAGACAAGACCATTGAACTTTCAGCGGAATCTGTCGGCAGCACCGGACACGTCACCTTGACCTATGAAGCCCGCAATCTAGCCGAGGTCTATATCGTAATTGACGTGTACGGAACGGCATCGGCGGCGGATGTGGCCGTGAATCGGCGTCAACGTGATGTACGTTTGATGGGAGCGGTTTTTGAAACAGATCGCCAACCGCGTTTTAAAGAATACCCTGCTGCCCAAGTATCCAATTTGCCCAACGGACGCATTGCCATTTTCCAAAACGACCAAATGGTCATTGAAGTGCAGTATATCCCCGCCGAAGTGGGGGGTACAATTGCCGACACTAATTGGCTGCCTTTCTTGGAAGCCGTAAGGAATACAGGGGAAAGCCTCCGCTAGTGAAAATCACTGATATTCCATTTGGCATTACAGATTGGAACAACATCGAACCCACCGAACATCTCGGCGTCACCGGCAAGGCGTTGTGGCGCACCCAATATTTTGGGGACATTCGTGTGCGGATGGTGGAATATACCCCCGGCTACGCGGCTGATCACTGGTGCGAAAAAGGGCATATTCTGTTGTGTCTTGAGGGGCGCTTGGAAACGGAACTGGCGGACGGGCGTCTATTTATCCTCGTCCCCGGTATTAGCTATCAAGTCGCCGATCACGCCGAACCGCACCGTTCTTCGACTGAGATTGGCGCTAAATTGTTTATCGTAGATTAGCCGAGCTAGATACGCGGCGAACGCCCGGTCAATCGTGTGAATGCCTGATACCCCATCCAACGAAAAGGTTCTGGTGGGATCGGCGAGAACTTGGCTTGATAAAACGGCTGATTGCGCCACTGCTGATCGTCGCCAGAATAAATGTCGGTCAAGACCTGCCCCGCCAAATTTGCCAACGTCACCCCATGCCCCGAATAGCCCAACGCATAAAACACGTTGCGATGTTCACCGCGCACCCCCATTGAACAGTTGCGCCGCAGGGTAATCGCCAGTGTGCCCGTCCAACGATAGGCAATTTTTAGATTGGCGCTGTTGGGAAAGTATTCGCGTAAGGTTTCCTGCATCTTGGCGAAAGCCGAATCGGGTGTGCCGGGGTAGGCCGTCCGATTCTTAAATAGATAGCTGTAGGACTGGTTGCTGCCTCCCCCAAAAATCACATGTCCATCGCGGGTCATGGTGGAATATGAAATCCGGTCAAGGTCATCCGAATAACCTGCCATTTCGCGCCATCCCAATGCCTCGCGCTGTTCCGGTGTAAGGGGTTCAGTAGCGAACACATGCGAATGCAGCGGAAAGATGGCCTCGCGGAAATAACCCAATTTGCCTGTATAGCCATTCGTCGCAAGGACAATCGCCTCCGCCTGCACTTCCGCTTCGGGTGTCACAAGCGTGATGGTTGATCCCTCACGAATTTTCAACACAGGCGTATGTTCATAAATTTCGACCCCCTGCTCCACCAAAATCGGACGCAGGCTCCGAATCAACTGTGCGCCATTGAGTTGTCCCGTGCCGGGGTCAAACCACGCGCCATAGACCCCTTGCATATTCAGTTTGGCGGTCAGTGTTTGGCGGTCATAAAATTCACCGGGGATGCCTATCGAGTTCAGCCATTCAATTTCGGCGTGTTTTTTCTCGGCCCGTTCCGCGCTGGTATACACCGTGACCGTGCCATCCCGCCGATAGTCCACATGCAGATTGTGACGCCGGATAATCTCTTCAATCAGGTCAATCCCCCCGCTGGTCGCCTCATACACCCGACGCAGCATTTCCGGGTCATCCGTCTCCACGCCATTGATCCAATTCAGCATCATGCCACCGTTGCGCCCACTCGCCCCATTTGCCAGTGCCTTCGCCTCAAGCAATACCACCCGTTTTTCGGGATAACGTCGGCTGAAATGGTAGGCCGTCGAAACCCCCGTAAACCCACCGCCGATAATCGCCAAGTCCGCCGTGATAGATTTCCGCAGAGGTTCACCTGCAACATAATCCGGCGTTTGGGTCGCCCAATACGAAATATTGTCATCTATTTCCAATTTTTCGGGGAAAATCTTCGCCGCGATGGGCCATGTGGTCGAGGTCACCGCCGCCGAACCCAGCAGCATTGCTCCGGTGATTTTCTGTCGCATTTGGGTAATTCGACCTACCATAAAAATAGTTTCCTTTTGGGAAAATGATTTTTTTATCAACCCTTGACTTCAAGTGCGCTTGAAGGCTTAGGCTATGGTTATAACATCAGTTTAAGGAGATGACCATGCAAGAAACTGTATTCGCCTGCAACATGAACGCCATTAGCCCTGAACAACGTCCGGCGCATCAGCAGCTTGCCGAGCAGTTGTTTACTTCCAAGCAGGCTGTCCATGAAATGTCTAATGGCTATCGTTTTGAATTTTCAGCCGAGTGGCTTGTCATGCTGGCACAGTTTGTCTCATTGGAGCGCCTGTGCTGCCCATTCTTCGATTTCGCCATTCAGGTAGACGCGAATTCCGACACTCTCTCGCTTCAATTGACGGGTACGGAAGGCGTCAAGGCCTTTATTCGGGCGGAGTTTGGTGAACTGCTCAATTAAAAAGACAGGCGAGTGGTTGGCTCGCCTGTTTTTACTGACTAGAAACCCAAAACGCCGAAAATGAGCCATGCCACCAGCAGCGCAAGGGCCGTATTAAACACGGTTGCCCCCGCAAAAACGCCGACCGGACGCCAGCCCATTTCTTTAATACTGGATACATGGAAATCGAGACCTATTGCTACAAACGCCAGCGCAAAAACCCACTTATTGGCACTGTTAAGTTCTTTCACAATCTCCGGTGAAAACGCATTGGCTGAAACCAAGATGGAGACCAGCACAAAGCCAATCACAAATTTGGGGAAACGTTGCCAAATCATGCTGACACTGGGTTTTTGAGCGCCCTCTTTATTCTTTTCCACCACCGTCGCAAAATAGAGGGCCAGCGCGAATGCCACAAACCCGATCATGACGTTTTGCCCCAGTTTGACAATCGCAGCAACTTCCTGTGCTTCATCGCTGAAAATCGTCCCCGCCCCCACCACAGCCGCGGTCGTGTCAATATTGCCACCAAACCACGCACCTGCTACGTCATCCGGCAGACCAATCGCATGAGCAATAGGCGGCATCAACACCATCATGGGTAGGGCCACAATAATCACCAACGCCGTGACATAGGTCACTTCTTCTTTGCGGGCTAAAACCGAACCCGCCGCCGCAATCGCCGCCGACACCCCGCAAATCGAGACCGCCGAGGCCATCACCGCCCGCAAGGTAGGATTCAGCTTTAATTTGCCGCCGAGCCACCAGCTAAACAGGAACACTGAGGCGACCATAATCAGGGCCTGAATCAAGCCGCCTGTACCCGTCGTTACCAAGTCATCTAGGCTGATACGTGCCCCCAAAATGACCAACCCGACTTTCAAAAATAGCTCGGTGCGGATAGCGGGTTTGATATGGTGATAGAGATTTGTTACCCGCAATAGGCCATTCGCAATTAAGCCAATCACCACCGCCGTCAGGGGATATTCAAGGGGGTTTTGTGCCACATCCCGTTCTTTAAAGGTAAAGCCAATCCAGTCATCGAGTTCCGCCACCAGTACAGTCAATAGGAGAAGCAAAACCGCACCAGCGAATAAACCGCCCCATTTGACGGCAACTGCACTTGATTCTTTTTGCGCCGGACTACTTTTCACCGCTGCTTGATTAACCGCCATTTTAATTTCCCCCTATTTCGATTCCGTGAATAAGCCAAAAATGGGCCATCGAATTGCCAAATCGGTTTGATAGGTCAATACAACCTTTGCATCGCAGTTATTGAGCAAGCTGACATAGGCTTTATCCTCATCTTCGCGCGTGGCTGTATCTACGGCTTCGGTCAGTGGGAGAATCTGCCCATCCCGGCATTCATAGGCGTAGGTCTTGCCCGACTCAAGGTTGGTATATGGAGAAGCAATCTTAAACTTCTCCCCCCCAACCGTCGCCGTTATCTTCCAATCATCCCGTGCCAAAACTTCCACACCCGTGCTTTCACCAGCGGCAGTGGTGAGTTTGGCGGTTTGTGGGCCGGGGCCAAGCACACCAACCCCAACGATCAATACAATGATTAGTCCAACAATAGTGGCTAACCAATCTTCAGATAATTTAAACGATGATGGCTTCGATTGTTGTTCTGCCATTGAGATTTCCTCCCTCGGTACTAAAAACGAAAATCACATTAGTCACTGATCTGCCAGTGACAGAATGAGCGCAAAATAGATGTTAAAAATGACCCATGCCAGCAGCCGAAATTCGATTCCCGTAAACCCATTTGCGGTTGCGCTAACTAAATCGTTGACAAAGCGTTCCTGGTTGCGGAAAAAATCTACTGCCAGCAAGGTAATCGCTGGCCCAGCCACAATCAAATGCCCGGTGGCTGCCATCAGTACGGCATCGCGCCGATTATTGACCACACTCCACACGCCGCTAAAAAACAGATAGGCCCCCAAGCCCAACAGCATCGCCGAGGCAATCATCAATAAGAGGGTCGCTGTCTGATCAGTATCGTCGAGCAGGCCACCAAATTGACTGGAAAATATCCATATCGCCAATCCTGCACAAACCCCAACCATAGGCCCGCCCAAAAGAACGGCGTAAATCTTAATCCAAAGCGGCCATTGTGTCTGTGACGCAAGTCTCATGTGTGTTGATTCGGTCAAATGCCCACCTCATTCCATTGGTTGACTGCGATTTGGGGCTGACCGCCGCCGCAAAAATCCAATAATACGCGGAATGGCTTGTTCATAGGCCCAATACAGGGGAGGATAAGGGATGGTGTCCCATGCCCCAATATGCCGTGTAATCGTTCCCCCGAATCCCTCTTTAAACCGATAGACCCCCCACATCGGGTCGGCCTCGATAAATTCATTCGGCGCTCCCCACCAATCATAAACCGTGCAGCCTTGTGTTTTGGCCCAGCGAATCGCGGCCCATTGTAGAGCATAGGTTGGCTGCAAATCGCGGCTTTCATTGGACGACATGCCATAGAAATACCATGCCGTTTGTGAAAATCTGAACACAATAACCCCAGCCAGCGCTTTTCGTTCCGCCTCAGCTATAAAAACCTGTGCAAAGCCACTAGCCAGCATGGTTTTCCACAAATCGAGATAATAGTCATAGGGACGTGTGGTAAAACCCTGCCGCTGACCTGTAAGGGTATAAATCTCATACAATGAGCCTAAATCGGCCTCATCGCTGGTCGTTCGCACTGTCACCCCGCCTTTTTCGGCAAGGCGAATTTTGCGACGGGTGGATTGATTCATCCCCGCCAACAACTCATCTTCTGTACGTGTCAAATCGAGCAGCATGGTATTGCGAAACTGCACTTGGCTTGGGCTAAACCGCCACCTCTTTTTTTGGAGATAATTCTGGATGGCCTGCCCCTGTGCATTGGGGGCATCAGGATGTTCCGGGGTGGTATTGTCGGGGAGACCTGTTGCGGCAACTACATCCGGGTCAATTTTCAGCCAGACCACCAAGCGTTTGCGGGCTAACGCCTGCAAGTGTTCCAACACGGGCACAATGGTCGTCAATTCAAAATCGCGGAAGATTGGGCCTTTGGGAACATAGAGCACTTGCAGCGGCCCGATGCGACGGGTGAGCAAACTTGCCCCCGCCACCAATTCGCCTGCTTCGTTGTGATAGAAAATGCGTTCGGGCGTCCAGCCAGTGGTGCGACGTTTAAACTCCCCCCACTCCCATGACTGCAAAACATGGGCTTTGGGTAGAGTTTGCAGGCGGGTATTCCACTCCTGCGCGTTCGTAATCCATGTCGGGGTTATCATGTTGAATAGGTTACACCACCACACGAGCAAGTTGGCTTCAAAATCGGTGGGAGGGACATCGTGGTTGGCCCGATCCCACATACCATCCCAACCACATGATCTGTTTTATCCAGCACCGCAATTCGACCCCAAGGAGCACGACCCGCCAATATTTCGGCCTGCACATCATCTACCTCATCCCGAAAGACCACCGGGGCACAGGCGAAATAGGCATGTTCGGAGAGGCTTTCGTTTAATACATGCGGGGCGATTTTGCGTAGATAATCGCGCACATCCAGCGCATAGGGTCGGCGCGGTTGGTGTCCCAAAATCCGATAGCGTAATGGGTTAATCAGCAACCACACTTCTTCACGGCGTTCCCATCCGCCATCATACCACTGTGCTCGCAAGCCCAGCATATCCATCAAAAACCAATTCAAAGCCGTCACCCCAACGCGCATCAAAGGTGCTTCTCGCCCGAAATCTACCAGCGGGGTGGCTCGTGGGTCACACGTCAGCAGTTCAAACCAATCATTGAGCGTAGCCCATCCGGGAATGACAACGAAGCGATTGAGAGGTCGTTCAAGCAAGCGATTGGTAATGGGCATAGTCCTAATCCAGTGTCGCCTTGATTTGTTCTGCCAATTTAGCGGTAATGCCTGCCACCGCTATGAGTTCTTCGATACTCGCCCCGCGTATGGCTTCAATATCATTGTTAAAGGCTTTGAGCAAGGCCTTACGTTTCGATGGCCCAATTCCCGGCACAGCTTCCAAGCGGCTCATCACGCCCTTACGCTGGCGTTGTGTGCGATGGGCGGTAATGGCAAAGCGATGGGCCTCATCCCGAATCCGCTGCAACAAATACAGCCCCTCACTCTTACGCGGCAAAATAATTGGCTCGGCTTGGTCAGGTAGATAAACTTCCTCAAACCGCTTGGCAAGCCCAATCACCGGAATATGCTCAATTAACTCAAATTCCTTGAGTACCTCCACTGCTACCCCCAACTGCCCCTTGCCGCCATCAATAATCAGCAAATCGGGCAGCAAGCGCCACGTCTCGTCCTTATCCACTTTACCGGGAGCGAGGGCTTCGGGATTTTCCACCGACTCGATATAGCGCTTAAAGCGGCGGGTCAGTGTCTCCCGCATAGATTGATAATCGTCCGGCCCTTCATGGGCAATCGTGCGGATATTAAACTTGCGATACTCACTTTTTTGCGGCGTGCCCTGTACAAATACCACCCTGCTCGCTACGGTATTGGTGCCTTGCAGCGTACTGATGTCATAACACTCCATGCGGGTCGGCGGATTCTCCAATTTCAGCGCCTCTTGCAGTTCGCGCAGTCCGGCCTCTTGTTTGACGGTATCTTTAGCTTGGCGGATTTGGAAAATATTGAGTTGTTCGGCAGCCGTTTCGGACGCCTGTTTGACCAGCGCCTTTTTCTCACCCCGCTGCGGCACTTTTAACGAAACCTTCCCCCGCCCGTTGCGCTTTTCACTCAGCCATTTTTCCAGCGTCGGGGTGTCTGGCACTTCAACAGGCAGGAAAATCTCCGGCGGAATCTCATAGGCCTCTTCATAATATTGGATGAGAAAACTAGCGATGATTTCGGGTGTCTCTTCATCTTCAATATTCACCAGCGGAAAAGTCTCGCTGCCGACCATATTGCCAGAGCGGATGGCAAAGAGCGCCATCATCGCCACGCCCATGTCATCTTGGGCAATGCCAATGACATCCTGATCGGCCCCATAATCGGCGATACGATATTGAAAATTCGTCACTCGTTCAATCGCCTGAATCCGGTCACGCAGCACCGCCGCCCGTTCAAAATTCAGATTTTCCGCTGCCCCCTCCATTTGCGTTTGGAGTTCTTTCAAAACGTCCTGCGCCTTGCCTTCCAACACCCGGATCAAGCCATTGATGGATTCGCGGTATTCGGCTTGATTTTGTGCCCCAATGCACGGCCCGCCGCACATTTTGATGTCGTAATACAAGCAGGCCCGCGCGTCATTCCCTGTAATGTCACGGTCACACGTCAGATAGGGGAAAGCCTTTCGCAGCGCATCCAACATCAGGCGAATGGCATAGCTGCTCGAATATGGCCCAAAATAGCGATTGCCATCTTTTCGATTGACCTGCCGCGTAACCAATACCTTCGGGAAGGGGTCGCGGGTGCGAATCATGATATACGGATAGCGTTTATCATCTTTCCAGATGACGTTATAGCGGGGCTTGTGGTGGCGAATTAACTGCGCCTCGGCGGTCAGCGCCGCGACCTCATCTTCCAACACAATGATTTTGATGTCCACCACCCGTTCACGAATGCGCTGTACTTTGGTCTGCACATTGCCGGGTTGAAAATAGGAGCGTACTCGATTCCGCAGATTTTTGGCCTTGCCGATGTAAATAATCGTGCCCTTGCGATCAAACATTTGATAAACGCCGGGGCTGGTTGGCAGGTTATTCAGAATCTCTTGGATATTTTCGGGTGGGGTATAGCTGCTCATAAGTTCAGTTCTCTACGATGCTTATTTCAAGACTTTCTCGTAAATGCGATAGCGGCGATCCACATAGGCTTGATAATTGCGGGTCATGATGTTGACATCTTCGTTATCTTCCAAGACCCACCCGCCCTCATAAAAGGAGTATTTGGTTTTATGCACCATACTAAAGAGGTGCAACAAAATCGCGCCGTCTACCCCAATTCCGCGATACTCTTCTTTCACGCCCATTAACGGGGTACGCGCCTCGGTAATCACTGGGCGAATTTTCCAATGCCACAGGATTTTCAGCAAGCTCACAATTTCCGGCACACCCGGACGCGGATAGGCTTTGTGAATTGGCTGGTTCATATTCGGCACAGCGAGGACAAACCCGGCGGGATTGCCCTTCACAAATGCAAAAAATGTGATCTCCGGGACATAGAACTGTTTCAAATCCCGAATCAGTGCATCCAGTTCACGTTTGGTCAGCGGCACAAACCCCCAATTATCTTTCCATGCTGTGTTGTATAACTCATAGATAATCTGGAAATCTTCTTTGATCGTTTTCCGATTTCCGGCCCGCACCGTAATGCCACGTCGCTGGTTGTTCTTTTCTACTACGCGCACCAAGCGTTCGGGGATGATACCGCCTTCCAATCCTAATGTGGCTTTGTTACCCGCCCATGTGATGACATCTTTGGCTTTGACATATCCCGCCTGTTCATAATGCTGCGGATAGTAGGCCATGTTATACGGCATCAAGATCATCGGCATCCGGTCATACGAATCCAACAGCACGCCAATCTCGCCATTAAGGTTGAAGTTGACCGGGCCACGAATCGCGTCATAGCCTTTACCTTTGATATAGTCCTCTGCCGCTGTTAAAAGTGCCCTTGAAACTGTGGGGTCGTCTATAAACTCAAACGCCCCAAACCAGCCGATATGTTCTTGCCACGTTTCGTTGTGGCGGTGATTGATAAACGCGGCAATCGTTCCGGCGGGTGTACCATCTTTATAAGCGACAAAAAAATCACCTTCCATATATTCCCACGACGCATCATGTTCGCGGTCAAGCAGATGTTTCCGCACCGATTTCAGCGGCGGCACCCAATAGGGATTGTCTTTATACAGCGCCCACGGAAATTCAAAAAAATCTTTGTATTCTGATTTGTCTTCGACTTTACGAACAACGATGCTGCTCATATTGAATTATGCTTTCTTAAAAGGGCGGCTTGCATAACCGCCCAACTATTTCGAGACGTAAAGTTGTTTAGCGCAAAAGTTGAACCAAGATCGCTTTTTGGGCGTGCAGGCGATTTTCGGCCTGTGGGAACAAGCGCGATTGTGGGCCATCCGCCACTGAATCGGTAATTTCCTCACCCCGATGGGCGGGTAGACAGTGCATGACAATAGTATGCGCTGAGGCCATTTGCAGCAGTGGGTAATTGACCTGATAGGGTGGGAAAACCTTGCGGCGTTGTTCGGCTTCTTCTTCCTGCCCCATGCTTGTCCAAGTATCAGTATAGATTACATCCGCATTCCTTACCGCTTCTTGGGGGTCGGAGACCAATTGGACGACTTGATACCCGCCGATGCCAGCGGCTTTATCGAGCGTTTCTTCGTCCAGTGCATAACCCGCTGGACTGCTAACCACCATCTTGAAGCCAAATTTAGCCGCCGCAAACAAAAGTGAGCGGGTCACGTTATTGCTGTCCCCCAAATAGGCCAACGTCAGCCCCTTGAGTTGACCGAATTCTTCATAAATCGTCAGCACATCGGCCATCGCTTGGCAGGGATGATTGTAATCGCTCAGGCCATTGATAATCGGCACGGGCGACCATTTGGCGAGTTCGGTGACATGTTCATGGGCAAATACACGCGCCATGACCCCATTGACATAGCCCCCCAACACACGGGCCACATCCGCAATGGATTCACGTTTGCCCAAGCCGATTTCGTTCGGGCTGATGTATAGCGCATAGCCCCCCAACTGCTGCATCCCCATTTCAAAACTGACGCGAGTACGCAGCGAGGGCTTTTGGAACACCATTGCCAGCGACTTGCCCTGCAAAATTGGACGGTTGCCGCCCGTCCGAAATTCTTTTTTCAAAAAGACGGCCTCATCAATTAGCCGCATCAATTCTTCTGATGACCAATCAGCCAAATCCAAAAAATGGCGCATCGAAATTAACCTCCCACAAGGGGCAAAAAAGTACCATAGGGGAGTGATTTTAACACAATCTATCACCCCTTTGAATTCGGTGAATACGCTAAAATTTAAATTGCCCTAACTTTCACACAGGAGTCAATAACATGTTGCTCAATGAATATGTGGATTTTGTGCGGGGCAAGCTGTCCAAAGTCGGCTTTCATCAAATCGAAACCAGCCTCCTACGCACCATGTTGTATCATCAAGTTGTGCGTCCCAATCGCAAAATGCAAAACGAGGTCTTTTGTTTTATCACGGCGCTGCGTGGCGATCTTACCCCCGAAGCCATCGAGCAGTACAGCCAACAGGCCTTCGAGTTCGCCAAGCAGCACAAAAAAACTTCGCGTATCTCCACCCGCGCCACTGCTATTATTGCTTATCCGCTAATTATTACCGAGACCATTCCACCGGATGCCCTCAAGTTCATCACCAAGAAGTACAAACCCTCGCATTGGGGCAGCTATGAATTTCCGATGGTGATGGAACTCTCTACCCAAAAGCTGCACTTCCGCAAATCCACCCCCATTTGGGGCGCGGCCTATTATGGCATGATTCGCAAACAGGCCACCCAATATTTCGGCATCAAATAAACAAAAAGGCGAGAGTAGAACCCTCTCGCCCGATAATTCATTCAGTTGTTGTCATTCGCAGTTAATTGAAAAACGCCTCACAGCCGACGGTTGTCATTTCGGGATGCTCGGCAAGATAGGCTTCAAATTGAGGCCATGCCGATGTACCGCGTGCCGTCGAATAATCTTGCACCGCAAACCCTACATTGCCATCACGGGTATAGGCTTCGGCCCGCAGCAAATAGAGGATGGTGTAATCGGGGTCAAGCGCCAAGCCCTTGCTATAGGCATCACGCGCGTTGTCATATTCGCCCTTGCTGCAATAGGCAATTCCCAAAAACAGATAGGTATCCGCCACATCATCACGAATGGCTAAGGCCTGCTCAATATCCCGAATCGCTGCGTCATACTGCCCCACCGTCATTTCGCTAAACGCCGAGAGGGTCAGGCTGTAAAACGACGTAACCGTACCAGAAGCTTCGCCCATGATGCCAAATGAGGCCCGATTCCAGAACTGCGGGTCGGGGAATAATTGGGTGACGGTTTCAATCTGCTCCGATGCAGTAGATATATCACCTGTCCGCAGGGCAATCAACGCACTGACCACATAGGGGAAATTGGTCTCGGGCTGTTCTGCCAACGCCAACTCATAATCTGCGCTGGCCTTGTCATACCGCCCCTGCATGTAATACGACAATCCCCGGAAGGTAAGGGCTAACCAGTCCTTCGGGTTTACCTCTAGCACCTTATTTTGGTAATCAATCGTCTTGCGGAAGTCATCTCGAATAAACGCCTGCATTGCCAGCAAGAAATTCGGCCCAGTCCACTCGGCAGGGCCAAGCCGTTGGGCAGTTTCCGCATCGTTAATCACATTTTCCGAATCCCCCAACCGCTGATAGGCCAACGCCCGCAGTTGATACAACACCCCATTCCGCGTATTCAGTGCAATCGCCTTATTAATCGCTCCAACGGATTGGGCTGGGTCACTGAAATAGGTGCTGTAATACTGATGAACATAAGCTCCGACGGTTGACCCCACCACCTGCGCTGGGGTGACATTCAAATCATCTAAAATCACCATCGGCACGACATAGTTAAAGCTCTCGCCGCTCAGATTGTTATAGGTCGCCAGAATGCCCATTATCTGTGGCGCAACCGATTCTTGGCGCGGATTGGTCAAGTGTACCCGCACATTCGACATTTCTTCAAACGTTTCGCGGGGGAATAGGGTCGTATCTACCGCCCCAATTTGTACTTCTAACTCCACCACATCGGCATCGTAATTACCCCAAATAATCACGCGGGCATGGTTCGCTTCAGCGATGGCGCGGGCCTCCGCATTAGAATGGATCACCTTGGGGTATTCCCGAATATGCACTTTTGCAATCGGCTGGCCCGTCTCCAACGTCTGAATCAGATCATCCAAAACGAAACGCAAAACAGGACGTTCATCACCCTCGACCTGTTCAATCTGTCCCACAATCACCATCACATCACCAGCTGGCACGGGGTCTAGCACCACAATTTCACTGGACGTATCCCCGCCACCAGAGCCGTCACTCGCTTCGGTGTCTTTTTGATCTTGCCCACCAAACAAAATGAAGGCCGCCACCGCTGCAATCGCCGCCAATAATACAACACCCCCCACTGCCAACGGCCACTTTTTGCGCTGGCGAGGTGGGGCAACCACAACAGTTTGTTGTGAGGCGACTTTCGAGGGTGCAGACGCCGCTGTGGGCAACTGGCTCTGCGGCATAATGATTTTGATGGGCGGAAATTCGCTGTCATCTATCGGGGTCATGGTGGAGCCGGGGGTGGGCGTCTCAAAGCGCGAGGTCAACCCATCCGAGGCACGCAGCGCCGCGATGTTATGCCGAACCCCCGTATCAATATTGTCTATGATGGATTCAAGCTCCGCCCCAACTAGCCGCACACTCCCAATTCGTTGGGTCGGGTCTTTGACCAACATCTGATTGATAAGATGAACTAACCCGGCGGGCGCGTCTGGCCGCAATTTAGCTAAATCAGGCGCCGGCTTGGTCATGATCGCCACCAACGTTGCGCCCAGTTGGTCTTCTTCAAAGGGGCGCCTTCCCGTCAGCATCTCAAACAGCATTACCCCCAACGACCAAATGTCGGTGCGGGCATCCAATTTTTCGCCGTGACATGCTTCAGGGCTGAGATAGGCATACGTCCCCAGAACCTCACCTGTTTGGGTGTGCCCCTGTTTATCTGCCAGACGTGCCACACCAAAATCCGCCAAACGTGGGGTGCCGTCATCTGCCAGCAGCACGTTGGCGGGTTTAAGATCACGGTGAATAATCTTGAGGCGATGGGCGCGGGTTAGGGCATCGGCCAAGTCCAGTGTGATATGCAGCACACGATCAATCGGCATCGGGCCGGATTCTGCCAGTAGGTCTTTGAGCGACTTGCCGCCGACATATTCCATCACGATGTAATGGTGATTGTCTTCTTCAATGGAGGCCAACATTTTGACAATGCTGGGGTGATTCAGTTGGCGTAGGGCCTCGCCTTCGCGGGTGAAGCGTTCGAGTAATTTTGGGTCATCTTTGACAATATCAGGCCGCAGGGATTTAATGGCGACGGTCTCGCCAGTCTGGGTATCCCGTCCGCGATAAACGGTTCCCATTCCCCCTTGTCCAATAACGTCAAGAACCTCGAAGCGCCCACCAATGATACGCTGAGTGTTTGAGTTCATGAAAATCTATGCTCCACCCAAGTTCTATAATGCTATGCGGTGACGGCGTGCTGGGAGCTATTGAATACTACACAACAAGCCAATGGATACGGAAAATGATTTTGGGTTAATAAAGCTATTCTACACCAAATTTTGCTTTATTCCTGCACACTCTCTAATCCGCGCTCAATAACCCAACGCATGGCCTTATCCGTTGTGTCGTGTAGAGCACGCTGGAAGTGTGCTCGCGCCTCAATTAAATTACCCTCACTGGCGGCCTGACTACCTTCAAAAACATGTGCCAACCCTCGGTAATGCGGACGTTCGTCGGCAGTATTAAGTTCCCCCGCCTGTTGTTCGAGTACCGTCAATAATTTGTCAATGGCATCATTGGCGGATTCTGGTTGCGAAAGGGCAGCGTGGGTTTGCGCAATCAGGGCGTAGATATAGACCAAATCCCGATAATCGCCGCCTTTGGTACGCTCCATAACCGTCAACGATTCGCGTGCCGCGTCAAGCGTCGCCCGATGTTTTTGGATTTCATCCAGCGTAACCTTTAACTCCGCCGAGGCCGTCTTGGTCAGATTAGCATAGGAAGCCATGCGTTTATAGGCGTCTGCCGCTTTTTCAAGATGCCCTTCCCGCCGATACGCCTGTGCGATCATTTCCAATGTTTGGGCAATGCGTGAATCTGAACGGGGCTTGTGCTTAAATTCGACATCGAGTGCCTCTTCCAATGCCATATGGGCATCGCGCCAACGCTGCAAGACGGTATAGAGTCGGCCCAATGTGCGCAGGCGATTAGCGGTTTGGACGGGCTGGAGGGTTCGATCTGTATACACCAATGCTTGATGATGACTAGTGATCGTTCCGGTCAAATCGCCATTGTTTTCTTGAGCCTGTGCTAACAAATCAAGGGTGGTCACAATGCGTGCATTGACTTGCTGGGGCAGACCTTTTTCAATATCGAGCGCCTGCTGCAAGGGTATAATGGCATCGCCGGGGCGGTTGGCATCCAACAGCGTGCCCCCCAACATGCGCAGCGTATCGGCGGTCGCTTCGTTGCCTGCTTGATGATAACTTAAGGCATCCCGCAGATTTTTCTCTGCCTCCTCATACTGCTGCAAACGCCGCGAGGCTTCTCCAATGGCGTGATAGGTCAGCGCGATTTCAATGGCGGGGGCGTCGGTGGTAATCTCAAGCGCCTGTGTCCATGCACGACGGGCATCATCCAATAAATCCGATAGTGACAGTGCCTGCCCATACCCACGTAAGGTGGCAGCCCGTTCGCGGGGAAAGTTCGAGGCTGGTTGTAATTCCAACGCCGCTTCATAGGCTTCGAGTGCTTCTTCCAGACGATTGGCCCGCCGCAAGGTATCGGCTTGGGCAGCAATGATCGTGCCCAATTCCTGTGGCGTGCCGAATTTTTCCGTTTCTTCGCGTGCCTGCTGATAAAGTTCAATGGCGTGGTCATAATCCTGCATCAAGGCATATACCGCCGCCAATCGTGTCACAGCCTGCCGATGGTCATCATGTGATGGGGTGCGTGACGAATCCAGTGTATCAATCGCGTTTCGATAGGCAATGGCGGCCTGTGGATACTGCCCCTGTGCTTCATGGCTGGTCGCTAGGCTGATATACACCCGTGCTGTGTGGACTAAATCGGCATCAGGCAGGGCACGCAGCATTTGCAGGGCATCTTCATAGACCCCGATTGAATCAGCATAATGATTTGTACCGCTCAAAGTTCGGGCCAATTTGGTCAAGACCCGCGCCGCATCCCCCGGAAAACTCTGCCGATCCATCAAGGGAATGGCACGACGGCAATGATCAATCGCCGCATCAGTATTGCCCATCTCCAAATACAAATCACACATGCGCTCCAACAAGAGGCCTTGCTCATGGGGAATCGGCTGATGTTCATAGGCTTTTTGCAGATGCGTCAAAGCCACTTCTTGGTTTTTTAAATTTGCCTGTGCAATTGCCGTGTATTCATGGGACAGTGCATAGGTAAACGATTCGGCCTCGACATCCTCATAGAGCAGCGGCGCAAGGGTCTTAATCGTATTGTCCCACTGCCCCAAGTCTAAATAGGCCTGTCCTAAATCGCGGCGTACACTCCACGCAATC
This sequence comes from Chloroflexota bacterium, assembly GCA_013112715.1. Taxonomy (GTDB): domain Bacteria; phylum Chloroflexota; class Anaerolineae; order Aggregatilineales; family J027; genus CFX10. The sequence goes on along the minus strand of JABFGB010000011.1, from coordinate 75,350 downwards.
GGGGTACTGGGGTAATATTTCTCACCCAGCATGACCGCCCCTTCCGCCAATGGCACGGCTTCGTCAGGTCGGCGGCTGGCAATCAAACTGCGGGCAGCCAGCGCCAGAGCCAAGAGGGTCAACTGGGGACGTTTGGGGTCACGGATGGCGTCGCTGCGGCCTGCCAATACACTCTGCCATTTGCCAAAGGTCGTTTCGGCTTGCACGGCCCGCCCCAATTTCTGCTCGGTGCGCGAGTGCATACACAGCATATACCCCATGTGCTGCACATCGGCTGGCGGGCGCTTGTTGAGGTGGTCAATGGCAGCTTGGCTGACCTCCAACGCAGGCACAAAACGGTCTTCCTCAAATAACACCTTATGCAGCGCGACTTGGGTAATAAAATAACTCAGCGGCTCGGCTTGGGCATCCAAATGAGTCAGCGCCCGCCGATAATTGCCAATCGCCCGTTCGACTTCACCATTAGCATAATAAGCCTCAGCCAGATGATGTAGTGCAATCCCAATACGCTTATCATCGCGCACCACCATACTCTGAGCGTGTTCCACCTCGCTTTGGAACGCGGTCAGGGCTTGGGCCTTATTATTTTTCCGCCAATAAGCCCGCCCCAAGGTGCGATAGGCGTCTGCCGATTCCCGATGCACGCTGTCTGCCGAGGCTTTCGCCAAAATTTCGAGGGCCTGATTGCTATATTCAATCGCTTTGTTGAAATCCTCATCCAGCAATCGCAGCGCCCCCAACAACATCAGCGTTTTGCCATGTAACAGTGGGTTGGGTTTACGCAGGGTTGGGATGTTATCAAGCGCTTGGATAAACGTCTTTTCGCCCTGCGCTCGATTATTTTGCTGGACATAGGCAATCCCCATGCCAATCAGGGCTTCGACCCGATATTGATCACGCGAGGGGAACATCTCAAGTGCGGTTTCATACCCCCGAATAGCAGTTTCCAAATCCCCATTGAGATGATAAATCACGGCGCGTAGATAGGCGCTGCGGCTGTCATGCTCATCAGCAATCGCTCCCAACGCCTCAGCATAGCGTCCGGCCTGCAAATAGCCATCCGCCCGCGAATAGGGCGACAAGTCCCCGGCCTCTTCCATCGCCTGAATCATCAAATCCCATTGTTTAGCAGTGCGGTGAATTCTGGCACGTTCGGCAGCGCTTCCCTCCACACCATCCAAAACCGCAAGCGCCTCTTTTAGCCGACCCGCCTTACGATAAACAATCGCCAGCCCCATCCGAATAATATCGAGCGAATTTTCGGCTTTTAGTTCATAGGTCAGCTTACCCGCTTTTTCCAGCCATTGGATAGCAGCGGGGATGTCGTTCAGGGCATCGGCATAATGCGCGAGGGCAACCAGCACTTCGGCCAGTTCATGGTCTGAGCCATGATTTTCAGCAAGTTTATAGGCTTCTTTGAGCGTCTCGGCGGCCTCGTCCAATTTATTGTCGTTGAGCAGGGCAATCCCACGTGTCAGCACAGCCGCGGCTTTGGCCCGATCCCCAATCAACGCAGGTGTGGCGAGGTCGTCAGCAAAATATTCAGGGGCGTATTCGCGGAAATACGCAGCAAGCGAGGTATTCAGCTTATTCGCCACTTCATCCAACCGATACGTCTTTGCCATATCGAGTGTGTATAGGATTTCGCTTTGTGCCCGATACAACTGCACAGCATCTTGGCTGTGGCGGCGGGCCAGTGACGTGACCCAATTTCGCAACCGATCCCCAAAAGGATTACCCGCTTTATGGGGGGTGGCGTTTGCCATGCGTTCCCACACCATCGGATGCGCTACATATTTTTCACCGATGCGGGTGTCATGATGGATCAACCCGCGTTTGGCAAGAAAAGCCAACCCCCGATACCCTGCGATTACGCCTTCAATCTTCGCGGTGGCTAGAATCGCCTCAAATGATGCCCCAGACGGCGGGAGCGTGCCCATTGCCATCAGCAAATCATTGTATTCACTGGGTAGAGCGTCGATCGTCAGATCTAAGGCCACTTGGGGGTTAGGGGTTTCCGGTACAATCCGGTCACTAAACAAGGCCACCAAACGTTCCATCGGCAGGCCGTCTTCGCGGAACAGCGCCCCAGCCATCATCAACGCCAGTGGATGCCCTCCCAACAAGCGGGTGATATGAGTCATCCATGCCCGCATCTGCCCCCGCATCCCGTCTTTATCTATCCCACACACCTCCGCCAACAATTCCAGCGCATCGGGTTGCGGCAGGGCACGCAGAGTAATCACATTTTCGGGTTCAGGCGGAGCATCTTCGCTGTCAGTGGGTTCATTCGGGGTCATCTCGACGCCGACCAGTAGCTGAATGGAGAGCGTGGTCAGCCATTCCAAATCATCAGGATGGACATTATCCACCACCACCAGCGTATTTTCATCAAGCGCCGCGTTTAACATGGTACATTTGGTGGTGACATCCCTTTCGGTCAGGACAGTCGGCAGGTTCAGCGCCAAGGCAAGGCCCTGTGTTACCCGCTGCGGATCATCAAACCACCAGATACGGCGATAGCGCTGGCGGGTGCGTTCATGTCCAGCGATATGAGCCAACAGGGTCGTTTTGCCCATACCCGGCTCACCTTGAATGATGACCGGGCCTTTGTTGCCAACCAGCGGACGAATGGCCCTCTGAACATCGGCGGTGCGAGCCTTGCCAATAATTTGGGGTGAACGCGGTGGGATTAATTGACCCAGCGCCCAATCGCGTACCCCACGAATCGGCTTGGGATACCACACCGACTGCAAATAGGGAATTGGGGGGTCGGGGGGTGGCGCAGGCGGGTCTACGCGAAAAGCGGCGACATCGAGCGCTGCTTGGTCATGTTCGATTGGAAAACTTAGTAGCGCCAGCGATTGGTGATGAAATTCTTCGATGCGAAATCCCTCTAGGCGGGGCGTAAAGGGTGGTAGCTCAGGGATTGGCCTCTGTGTACTCATAAATTTGAATGTTTAAGCCGGTTAGCAACCCATCAACCACACCCAAGCTGCTGCATCAAATTCAAATAATGCTGCTGCTGAGGGGGTTGTAAAGGCAAAATTCGTTTAATGGTCTGGCAGGCATCGGCGTGGCGACCATTATTCAACTGCAATTCTAACAGCGCATTTAGTTGCTCCAAGGCTTCTTTGTTGCGTTTGATTTGTTGATAGACTGCCGCCAAGCGTGACCGGATACCCTCATCGTTGGGTCGTTTGTCCACCCACCCTTCCAACAGTTCCAAAATCGCCCGTCCATTCCGTTCTTTGGCGTAATGTTGCAGCAGGGCGTCTAACTCACGAATAGCCCCCGCAGGATCGCTCAGACGGAAATTAAGTTCAATCAACATCTTGCGGGCTTTTTCGTCGGCAGGGTTGAGATTCTTGATATTTTCATAATTGCGGAACGCCCCACGCATTTCCAAGCGAGTCATATCGAGATCAGCCAGTCGGTGCAAAATCTTAATCACTACCGATTTATCTGCCCCAATTCGTTGTGCTAATTGAATCGCTTGGTTATAGGTCGTGCGGGAATTGCTATGGTCGCCCAATTCAAAATAGGCGTCAGCAAGGCTGATATACTGCTCCAAGATTTCGGGCCATTTTTCATCTTCTTCCAAAAATTCGATGAAGGTCTGGCGCAGGCGAATGTCCATCGGTGCAATCTTGATCACTTCATTTAAGATTTCGCCCGCCCGTGCTTTGTTGCCACGTGCGATATAGGTTTCGGCGATGAGGTTATATTTTTCGATGGCCTGATGGACACGGTTCATCTGGACAAGTACCTGTCCGATTTTCAGATGGGCCGCCAGATAATCGGGTTCCTTCGAGACGACATTAAAAGCCTCATCTAACGCCAAAATATAACGGCGGTTGTTCATATAGCTGTCAATGCGATTCATGGCTTGGATGATTTCTGGGCTAACCGACGCCACATCTAACAAGCGTTCAGGGTCGTCGGTAATGGCGTCTTCCAATTGGTGGCGGGTAAGTTCAACCCGCTGCTTCCAATCACGGCCTGTCAATAGGCCAAAAAAGCGCTGATTCATAGCGGAGAGGGTCTTTTCATCGGCATTGCGACAGCGATTCAGCAGTTGGTCATAGACCGCTCCCAATTGTCCCGCTTCATCTTGGCTAATTGCCATCTTCATATCCACCAACTGCATGGTCTTAATCAAACAGGTTGTCGCCTGTCGGGTCTTGCCCAATTCTTTATAGGCGATTCCAAGCCCATGATTTGCCCCCGCCATCAACTGCGGCGCATTTTGTACCCGTTCCAGATAGCTAATGGCTTCCTTCCATCGTTCGCGCTGTATCATCAAATCCCCAATATTCATAAACAGCGCCGGGAAGTTCACACCCGCTGATTCCGCCCGCTGATAGGCCCCAATCGCTTCCTCAATCGCACCTTGACGGTGATATTCAATTGCTTGAATGACGTTCATGCCACCTTGCTGCATCATCATCATTTCATTGCTGAAAATATCAGTTGCCAACTGCTCCAACGCCAGTTCCACTGCCTCACCAATTGGGCCACGCGGGTCGGCCTGTGTCGCCTCCAATGTCATCGCTGCAAAGGGGTCGGCTTCAAAAGCATCCACCGCTTCGACGTCTTTCATTCTCAGGCGGTCATCAGTGGCCTCACGGGTCAACTCCGCCCCAGCACGAAGGGCCTGCAACGCATTGAGCGCCTGTGGGTTCTTGGGTTCAAGTCGCAGTGCCCGCTCCACCGCTTGGATTGCGGTGTCGGCCTTGCCAATACGCTGGAAATTACCTGCCAGTGTGAGGTATTCACGCACGGCTTGTTTTTTATCCCCCGTGCGTTCATAGGCCAGTGCTAATTTCTGATGTACTTTAATCAGGCCGGGGGTCACACGGGTAGCCCGTTCCCAGTTGCTGATGGCTTTCTCTAGGTCGTGCTGGGCCAGATAGAGTTCGGCCACCGTCATATACTGTTGGGCGGCATCTTGCAGGCGTCCGAGGCGTTCCAACACATCGGCACTTTTTTCCAATGGCACGGGGTCATCGGGGTCAAGGGCGTGGGCACGCTCATAAATTTTGAGCGCATCTTGTAAGCGACGGGCCTGTAACAGCGCCAGCCCCAAGCTGTTATGGGCAGCCGGATCGTTGGGTTTGGCCCGAACAGCCATCATATAGGCCCCGATTGCCTTCTCCCAGTTCTGATCCCACGCAGCCGCATGGCCCGTGTTCATTGCCTCTTCATATGTTGCTTGAACGTTTGGTTGGTCAGCCATAGTGGTCTGTTTACTCGAAAATTGCCAGTGAGGTGCCAGAGTTCCTTACCATTGTAATCAAAATAGATACGGCGCGAAAATAGTACGCGAAGGCGACGGGTGCGCTTAGGCCAAAAACAATTAAGCACTGAACCAGTAGTCAGTGCTTTTTACTATACCCTCTAACCGATATTTTTGCACGCTGGCGATTTGGGGCGGCTAAAGCTGCTCATCGAGCCACGCAAACAGATAATCCATATCGTAGAATACTTGGGGCGGACGATTCGATCCTTCAAATAGGCGCTCTACAAACCCTGAAACATTCTTCATAACCATGCGTGGCAGCAAAATCGCCTGATACCCCCCGATAGCCGGAAAGGCTTTTGCCAATTCTTCAATGCGTTGGCGGGCAAACCCATTGGCAATAATCACATGGGCTGCTGAGAGCGTCATTTGTATAAGGCCATAATAGGGACGATTGGCGGGCCACTGTGCCAATGTTTCAAGGGCGGCATCAATCCATGCGTCAACGCTTTCACGGGTGGCGTCGGTCAATTTAAAAAACTCAACCTGCCCCCCATGCAGCCATTCTTGAGTTAGTCCGGGGGCAATTTCCCTCGGCTCGCTGTTGGTCGAATCTAATCCAGTGTTCATGAAGTTGCTCCCACCAAAATATACTTTTCGTGTCCGCAATCCTACGGGTGCTGTGTCGTCAAACTGGGTAAATATTCCACAAAATTTTTGTTTGGTATTTTGATTGTACGACATTTAGCGACGACTGCAATCAATTCTCGTTAGAATCGCTATCTTTTGTTCGCTATAATGGTCTTTGCTTGATCTACGAACCGAAATGGTTTTGGTTCTCGACATAAACATGACCCCTGATATTTCCCAATTTGTGGCAACCCCGAGGAGGTACAGCCTATGCAGCGCAAATTACTCCCCACTCTACTGCGGATAACGCTTTTACTGGCCCTTAGCCTAACCGTACTCCCCCTTACCCGCACGCACGCTCAATCCGACCCACCCCCGGATTATGTCCTTAAAGCGATGGCAAACTTGAGTGTGGTGTTGGGTCAAGAAGTCACGCCCCAAAACTCCTTTTATGATTGGGTCGAAAGAATTTATAACGACGCCAGCCTAGACTGCCCCGCCGAAGGACAAGCCTATACTCAACAAACCATTCGTGGCTATGACGTTGACATCCAATTTCCGCTGGACGGCCCTGAATATAATTATCGGGTCAGCGCTGACGGTCTAATCGTGATTTTGTGCGTCAATGGTCGGCCTGATCCACGCAGCGTTGGCATCACTGTGCCACCGGGGGTCAGCACACCCGCCGTTGGAACCGTGAACGCTCCTACTACTGTCAAAGAATTGTCCCAAGCCCAATGGTATGCGTGGGTTTATCAATATGGCGAGACCGAACAGTTGATCCTGCTCAACCCCAACGGCGAACAGGCCCGCATTGCCCGCCCCAAGCTGCCGAATGAAATCGCAGAGGAAGGCTATTCTCCACAAGTGACCTTTTCACGCGATGGTCGCTATATGCTGATAGCCGCTAGGGTGCAAGGTGGGGTCGAAGCCATTGGCCTCTATTCATTGGCAACCGCCACATTCATCAGCGTCTACCAAGCGGGGCCGGGTGAAGAAATCCATCTTGGGGCACGTTATGGGGCAGTCGTCAAATCCCCCTATGTCTTTAACCCAGCTTCCTCCCAATACGTCGTCGGTTTTTATACGGGCTTTGGGCTGGCAAATGCCGGATGGAAGATGGTGGTCTTTGATACCGCAACAGGCAATGCCCTCTATCAATTACTGTACAGCCCCCCCGCCGTAACCACACTGGCAGGTCAACTTCCATCCATTGCCGCACCTGCCGGGACCTTTTTCCCGATGACGGTCTATTTCGGCAACGACTCCATACATTTCCAATTGACTCCGGCGGGTACCGAGGGCGGCCCTACGCTCGATACGCTGAACTGGCACCCGAACGCCAATGCAGTTGAAGTCAGCGCCTATAACCACACCACCCAAGATGTTTTGCCCACCAATGAAGCAGTTCTGTTCCCTCATGAGAATGCCGCCGCACCTGTTTTGCCTGCCAATGGCCCGTTCACGTCCTTTAACTCGGTAGCGCAAACGACATCCGCCGGAACGGAGATTTTGTTGACGGATGCTACCAAATATCACTTTGATACCAAATGGGCCTCCAATGGCGCATTGGCGATGTTTGCCTCGTCTGGGGAAGATTTCGCCACCACATGGAACGCCCTCGCCATGTCCAACCGCACCATTACACCACTACCTAACACCATTCTGGACGTATTAGGCACGCCAACGGGCTTTTTGAGCGTCAACGCCGATGGGGTCGTCTCATCGCATCTAACCGCCAATCCAGCCGCTGGCACAATCCTATGGCAACCCGTTCAACCCCAAGAAGTGCAACTGGCGTGGGTAACTCCACCCGGTAGCCTCTTTGCCTTAACCGAAATCACGCTCCCCGGTAATGTTGGCGGCGCGGTGGTTTGTCCCGATACCCCACCTACCCGTATGGCCGTTGGTGGACGCGGGCAGGTCGCCTTTACCGACGGGCAGCCATTGCGGGTACGTGACACTCCCAATGGGGCGTTCCTGTTGGAAATGCCAGAAGGCACACAGTTTATTGTAATTGGTGGCCCGGATTGCACAGGTGGACGTTATACATGGTATCAAATCCAACTGACAAACGGGACGATTGGCTGGTCAGCAGAAGGTGATCTCGAAGGCTATTTTATGGAGCCGATTAACTAAATCCAGTTAGGCATGGGGGTGGCATATGATACGAGTGTTGTATGTTGGGGATTCAGAAGTCGTACTCATTCGCTATCTGGTCGGGGCGGATGTCATTGAGCAGTCGTATTTCAATGACAATGGACGCTGGTTTCGAGAGGCAATGGCAAATGAGCCATCTATCGAAGTTCGGCACATCACCCCGCACGGTGTCGCGGCTGAATTCCCTACCACCCCAGCCGAATTGGGCCAATATGATGTCGTAATTTTCAGCGATGTCGGCTTTAATTCAATGATTTTTTACCCCGGCCTGACCCCACCTTACACTTATCCTCTTGGGCCTGATCGCATCGGTATGGTGCGCGATTTTGTGGAACAGGGCGGTGGGTTCCTCATGGTCGGGGGGTATCTCTCGTTCGCGGGCCTGAATGGGATTGCCCGTTGGTATGACACCCCTATCGAAACTTTGCTACCCGTGAATATCGCCCGCCACGATGATCGGGTGGAAGTGGTACAGGGATTTCGTTTTCAAATTGACCTGCCTGACCACCCCATCGTCCAAAATCTGGCGTGGGATGAGGCGGCTTGGACGTTGTGCGGCTATAACCGATTGACCCTCAAGGACGGCGCGACACAGGTTGCCAGTTATCAAGGCGACCCGTTTATCGCGTGTTGGGATTATCAAAAGGGTCGTACCGCCATTTTTGCCTCGGATTTTGCGCCGCACTGGGCAGGTGATTTTGTCCACTGGCCGCACTATTCGACCTTTTGGCGTCAGATGATTCATTGGCTGGCAGGGCGATAAAGTTGATAGAAACATTAGAACTGAATCCAATGTAAAATATATCGCCATACAGTCCAAAATTTCATAGAATACACGTTCTATTACTGCGGGTTATATAAGTATAATTTGAATTCGTAACCACGGTTACGAATCTATACGTGATGGTCATATTGGAATGGCATAAAATGGCCGTTATCGGGGGAAATATGTGGTACTGCCAATCAAAAGAAAAACCACCCAGTCCTTAGCTTGAACTGGGTGGTGTCAATTCATTTATTCAGCCACCATTGCCTTTATCGCATCGGCGATTTGCAGCGGATTCGGCAAAGGATCAAGCCAAAGTGTTGGTACATGCAGCAGCAGTCCCGGTAAGTTTGGGCTTTGATAATCGCCGTTTTCATCTTCACGATAGGCCAGATAACGTCCTTCTAGTTTATCTAGGCGCATAAATCGAGCCTCGCGGCGGAGCGGGTCAATAATCCAATATTCACCCACCCCACCCTTTTCATATTCGCCCAGTTTCGTGCCATGATCGCGTTCAATACTTTCCAACGAGACGACCTTGATACATAAATCCGCAGGTCCTTGCATTCCTGTTGGCGTATAAAACGGGTTTTCGTTCAGGATGACTTGCAGGTCGGGTTCACGAGTAGACGGCACAGCCTCCAATTTCATGCTGAAAGGGGCAGACCGGACGATTCCAAACGGTTTTAGCGCAAAATAGATATCAAATATGGCCCTAAGATAAGCTGTCAATAAATCGTGTCGCTCGTGAATCGGTGTCATTTTGATAACTACTCCATCTATCCATTCATAAAAGTCCGATGCGTAGTGTTCAAGGTAATCCTCATAGGACACCCCAACCGCGACTACATTTTCCATTGGCAGCAACTTCTCAGCCATCGCTCCCTCCTATTTCAAACCACCAATCGCCACCAATTTGGTTTCCAGATATTCCGACAACCCCTCTTCGCCTGCCTCCATGCCAAGTCCGCTTTGTTTCCAACCGGGGAATGGGGCTTCAGTAGCCTGTGGATACCATTCATTGACCCCGATCAAACCTGCCTCCAGTCCTTCATAGGCACGAATCGCGGTGTTCAGATCATTGGTAAACACGTAGGCCGACAAACCATAGGGGGTGCTGTTGGCTAAGGCTAGACCCTCTTCAATATCATTAAACGGCACAATCGGCATGACGGGACCAAAAATTTCCTCGTGATACACCCGGTCATGCGGCTTCACATTTAGCAACACCGTTGGTTGGTAAAAATAGCCTTTTTCCAGATGCAGGGGACGCTGCCCACCCACCAGCACCTGTGCGCCATCAATCACACCTTCGCTGACCATGCGTTCCACCCGTTCGCGCTGCTTGGCGTTAATCAGCGGCCCGACATCAATATCCTTTTCCAAGCCATTACCAACCTTGAGTTTTTCAACAGCAGGGACGACCTTATCCACAAATTCTTCCATGACGTGGCTGTGGACTAAAAATCGCTGTGGTGCGGTACACACCTGTCCATTGTTACGATATTTAGCTTGAACGGCGGCGAGGGCTACCGCCTCGACATTGACATCCGGGAAAACCAGCACCGGGGCATTACCACCCAATTCCAATGACAGGCGGGTATGGGTGCGCGATGCGCCATCCATCAAAATTCGACCTACCCGTGTGCTACCTGTAAAGCTGATTTTGCGACAGGCGGGATGATTCAAAAAGGCCTGCCCCATTGATTCGGCGTCACCGTTAATTAAGTTAAAGACGCCTGCCGGGATACCTGCCTCAACTAAAATGTTGGTCATTTCCATCGCGGTCAGAGGGGTAAATTCGGAGGGGCGAGCGACGACGGTGCAGCCCGCCGCCAATGCCGCTGCCCACGCCCGTGCTGGATTATAGGCTGGGAAATTCCACGCCGTAATTACACCCACTACGCCAATCGGCTGTTTAATGACGGTCAGGCGCGTATTGCCACGTCGGGGAGGAATGACGCGACCATAGGAGCGCTTGCCTTCCTCAGCGAACCATTCAAACAAATCCCCCGCCACAATCCATTCGCCTTTGGCCTGAGCATAGGGCTTACCCGATTCCTGTGTCGTAATTTTGGCGAGATCACCCGCACGGCTTCGCATTAGATCGGCGGCTTTTTTCAGCACGTCGGCACGTTTATAGGGTGTTTGGTGTGACCATGACAAAAAGGCTTTTTCGGCGGCTTCGATGGCGGCTTCGGCATCATCGCCATTGCCAAAGGGGATGACCTGAATAATTTCTTCGGTGGCGGGATTGACCAATTCCCAAAGACCGCCGTTGCTGGCTTCCACCCAATTGCCGCCGATGTACTGCTTATAATGACCTTGATACTGCACGTCCATGTTGTGTTTCTACCTCTCAAATACGAGCTTGCCGCCCACAAAAGTCATGTCTACTTGAAGATCGGTTAAGGCTGCCGGGTCAACCTTCAACGGGTTATCACTCAACACCGCAAAGTCGGCCCATTTACCCACTGATAGACTGCCACGATTCTCCTCATCGCCGCTGGCAGTTGCTCCCCCCATTGTATAACAATACAACGCTTGTTCCGCACTGATGGCCTGTTCGGGGGCAATCGTCGCGCCAGTGGGGTCGGCCCGCAAAATCGCCGCTTGCATCCCACGCAAGGGGTTATCATCTTTCACGACAGGGGCATCCGATGAAAGCGCCACTGTCAAGCCAGCTTCGAGCATCTCCCGCACCGGATAACAACGCGGCATCAATTCGTCCGGCAGATAGCGCCGAAAATTTGCCCCCAGTGCATACAGAAAAATGGTCTGCGGGGCGACCATCACCCCAAGTGCTTTGGCCCGCCGCATATGTTCGGGAGAGGCCAAGCCAAAATGTTCGATGCGATGGCGGATACGCGGCCCCAGCGCATTCAGGCGCTCATAGGTACTTAAGACCATTTCCAGCGCCCGATCCCCAATGGCATGTGTGCCAATCCGCAAGCCTGTGATATGCGCCTCGCGTGCCAATTCAAAAAATTCATCCGCCTCAAAACGCAAAACACCCTTTGTTATCAGATTACGATAGGGGATGCTCAAAGCCGCCGCCGCCCCACTCAACGCCCCATCCGCAAAAAATTTCACCGAATCCACACGCAGATGATTCGACAGATACCGCTCCGGCAAAGGCAGGGTTTCTGTGCCCCCATCAGGCCGCCGAATCGCCATCACATTGAGCCGATGGGTGAATTTTTGTTCCGCATCCATCTGGTGATAGACCGAGAGCAGTTCGGGCATGACACCGGGGTCAGTCGCGCTGGTAATGCCCAATTCAAGATGATGCCGAGTCGCCGCCAGCAGCATGGCCTCATATTCGGCGGAGGTAGGAGCAGGAATACGATTAAATACAAGGCCCATCGCTGTTTCACGCAAAATGCCGTTCGGTTCGCCGTGTTCATCACGGTCAATCACCCCACCCGGCGGCGGTTCGGTATCAGCGGTGATGCCTGCTATTTCGAGTGCCCTGCTGTTGACAACGGCAATATGGGCACAGGTACGGATGAGATAGGCGGGACGATCTGGCAGCACGGCGTCCAAATCATAGCGTGTGGGGTGGCGGCCCTCGGACATAACCGCCTCGTTATAGCCCCGTCCCATCAACCATGCCCCATCGGGCAAACGGTCACTAAAACCTTGAATGGACGATTGAAGTGAAGGGATGCTCCGCACATCGCGTACATCCAATAGGGTCGTCAACAGATGACCCACCTTCCAAACATGGACATGGGCATCGTTGAATCCCGGAATAAGCGTGCGTCCCCCCAAATCAATCCGACGGGTGTCCGACTTGGCTATATTTTCAATCTCGGCCCGTGATCCCACTGCAACAATCCGGCCATTTTCGACGGCGAGTGCCTCAGCGACGGGTTGAGATGGGTCTTGGGTCAGCAATGTGCCGTTATAAAAAATCATCCTGCCGCCGCGACCTCTTGAATCGCATCACCCAACACATTCAACCCTTCATATAGCTGTTCGTCGCTAATCACCAGTGGCGGCAATAAGCGAATCCCATTGCTAAACAACCCCGCCCGAATCAAGACCACCCCCCGTGAGGTCGCCAGTTTGATGATTTGCAGGGTTTCGGCGGCGGCAGGTTCTTTGGTCAGGCGATCTTTGACAAATTCGACCAGCATCATCGAGCCGAGGCCACGCACATCGCCAATCACCTCCACTTTGTCCATCCAGCCGCACATCACCTCGTGCATAATATTGCCAATTTGATTGACCCGTATCAAAAATTCGGGCTGGCGGATGATTTCGACGGCTTCTATCGCGGCGACACAGGCCAGTGGATTACCACCATACGTGCCACCCACCCCACCCAGATGTGGGGCATCCATGATTTCGACGCGGCCCGTCACGGCGCTAATCGGCATCCCCGCCCCCAACGATTTCGCTGTAGTGATGAGGTCGGGGACAATCCCGCTGTATTCGATGGCGAATAATTTGCCTGTACGCCCAAACCCACATTGAATTTCGTCGGCAATCATGACAATGCCGTGTTTGTCACAGATTTCGCGGATTTTGGCGAGGAATCGCTGCGGTATGGGGATAAATCCAGCTTCGCCCTGCACAGGTTCAATGATAATGGCAGCCACTGCCGAGGGGTCAACCTGTGCAATGAGGGCATTTTCTAAATTGGCGATGCACCAATCCAAATATTCACTTTCGCTCATCTGGGCCGGACGCCGATAGAGATTCGGCGCAGGCAGACGATAGATTTCCGGCGCAAAGGGGCCAAAGCCCTTCTTAAACAGGCCATATTTACTGGTTAGGCTCAACGTCAATAGGGTACGTCCATGATATGCCCCTTCAAAGGTGATAATCGCAGGCCGCCCCGTATAATACCGAGCGATTTTGATGGCATTTTCAACGGCTTCCGACCCGCTGTTTGCCAAAAGCGTCTTTTTAGGAAAATCGCCGGGGGTGATTTCATTGAGCAGTTCACATAGGCGCACATAGGGTTCATAGGTCGCCACGAGGGAGCAAATATGGATGTATTTTTCGGCTTGGGCTTGCATCGCTTGGACAACCGAGGCCGGGGTATGCCCCACCGCCAACATGCCGATGCCACCCGCCAGATCAATGAGGGTGTTGCCATCTACGTCATGTACCAATGCGCCGTGTGCATGGTCAATGACCACCTCAGTTGATTTCGCCAGACCTGCTGACACCGCCGCTGCCCGCCGCGCCAATAGTTCACGGCTTTTGGGGCCGGGGATTTCCGTTTTTAATTGAATATGACCCATTGCAAAAATCCTTGTATAGTAAACAAAATTTGATTGGAGGTTAACCTATTGGCCCGCCGCATGGTTTAAAATCCAATAGGTTGTTTCCATTCGATAGGATGTTGTAGAAAAAAAGTCCCCCGATAATAAATGAAAGGACTCATTGATGCCAAAATTCGATTTTGACTACCCCTTGCCTGAAAACTCAACCTTGCGTGACCTAAAACCGGTGCTTGCTACCTTGCGGCAACAGGCCGTTTCTCGGCGCGACTTTTTGAAACTCAGCTTGTTAGGATTTGCCGCCGCGACAATGGCAAAATTCGGCTTGGATATGCCCTTGCATAAAGCTGCTGCCGCTTTTTCGACTGCCCCGACCATGCCGAATGGGGTAGCCGCTGGGGATACTACGCAGACCTCAACTGTGCTTTGGGCACACAGCACCGCGCTTGGCCCGGTCACTTTTGAATATGCCAGTGCTGAAAACTTTGAAACCATTTTAGGTACGTTAACCACCGAAGTCACCGATGCTACCTTGCCTGTCAAAGTCGAAGTCACTGATTTGACACCCGCCACCGATTATTTTTATCGTGTGACCGATGCGGTTGGCAATACCCTGATCGGCTCGTTCCGCACGGCTGCTGTTTTGGGTACGTTTACAGGGCTACGTTTTGGGGTGACAGGTGATTGGCGACAAGAACTCGCGCCCTATCCTTCGATTGCTAATGCTACCGACATGGATTTGGAATTTATGGTGGGCATGGGCGATACGATTTATGCCGATTTCCCGTCACCCGATGTGAATTTGCCGCAATGTTTGACGCTGGCGGATTTTCGCGCCAAGCATAATGAGGGCTATGGCACACGCTATGATTTAAACACATGGGCCGCGCTGCGTTCCCAAACGTCGTTTATCCCCACGATTGATGACCATGAAGTTGCCAATGATTTTGCAGGCGGGGCAGCCCCCAGCACTGATGCGCGTTTTGCCAATGATGCGGGTCAATTTATCAACGACACCGAGCTTTATCGAAATGGTTTGCAGGCATTTTTGGAATACAACCCTATCCGCAATGAAATATGGGGCGATACAGGCGATCCACTGACCGCCAATAAGCCCAATTTGTACCGCTATTTCACCTATGGCAGTGATGCAGCAGTGTTTGTGTTGGATGCGCGTTCGTTCCGCAGTGCCCCGCTTGAACCCGTCACCGATTTTGAAAATTTGGGACAGGTGCTGACGTTTTACCGCAATTCGTTTGATAATCAACGTTCGATGTTGGGGTTGCCCCAATTGGAAGCTCTCACCCGTGATTTGCTGCAAGCCCAAGCGGACGGCATTTTATGGAAATTCGTGATGATGCCCGAACCCTGTCAAAATCTCGGTCTCGCCATTGCCCAAGATCGCTTTGAGGGCTACGCAGCAGAACGAGCGGCGTTGATGAAATTTATCGCCGATAACGGCATCACCAATGTGGTGTTTGTCGCAGCGGATATTCACGGCACACTGGTCAATAACATCACCTATCAATTAACCCCCGCTCCGAAAGCTGAACAACTGCCGACAGGAGCATGGGAAATCAGCACGGGTTCCGTTGCGTTTGACGCGCCGTTTGGCCCGACGGTCATTGAACTGGCTATTCAACTTGGCTTTTTGACGGAAGAAGATGTCGCACCCTATCGTGAAGGAACATTGGTCGAAAAAGAGGCGTTTATGGCCCGCGCGATTAACGCCCAAATTGAGCCACTGGGGTATCCATTAATTGGCCTAGAGGAAGCTGACGGCATTGATGCGGAACTGTTGCAAGGGGCATGGACAGCGACTTCAACTTTTGGGTGGACATTATTTGAAATCGCGTCGGATACCCAACAACTGCATGTGACGACCTTTGGGATAGACTCGTATACCCGTGCCGAATTGGAAGCCGACCCGCAAGCTATTTTGAGCCGTGTGCCGCAAGTGGTACAGGAATTTACAGTGAATCCGGTGAGATAAATCCATTTTGTAGGGTGAGTCATCGGCTCACCCTATATTTAAAATCACTCTAGGAGAGAACACTTTCCAGCGCATCATTAAAAATGTGCAGCGCGTCATCAATCTGCCCTCGATTAACCACCAATGGCGGAATCCAGCGAATGACATTGGCGTAGCTGCCACAGGTCAACAGCATCAAATTGCGCTCTAGGCTGGCTTTGCTGATGGCCTTTGCTAAATCGGCGGAGGGCTGCCCATCTTGGACAAATTCGGTGGCGACCATCAAGCCCCAACCACGCACATCACCAATCACCGGGAAGCGCCCCTGTAATTCCGTCAACCCATCTTTGAGATATTCACCCATCTCGCGGGCATTGGCGACTAAATTTTCCTGCTGGATGGTCTTGACCGTCGCAATTGCTGCCGCCATGACCACCGCATTCCCGCCACCATACGTGCCGCCGTGCGCCCCGACCTGCCATTTTTCCATCAATTTACGTGGGGCCGCAATCGCCGACATGGGCATCCCCGACGCAATGCCTTTCGCCATAATCAACACATCGGGCGTAATACCGCTGCGGGTATGCGCCCAAAATTCACCCGTGCGCCCAAAGCCACTCTGAATTTCATCCAAAATGAGCAACATGCCATGCTCATCGCAAATGTGACGGAGCGCCTGCAAAAATCGTGGCGGCGCGGGCACATAACCACCCTCCCCCAACACGGGTTCGATCAAAATCGCAGCGGTTTCATGCGGGGCGGTCTGGGTATGCAGTAACAAGTCGAGTTCGCGCAGACAAAAATCAACCGCCTCATCTTCGCTCCATCCATACCGATAGGCATAGGGGAACGGCGCGAAGAACACCCCGGCTGGCAAGGGCTGATACCCCGCGCGATAGGTCGTTTTGCTGCCCGTCAGCGCCATCGCCAACGCGGTACGTCCGTGAAAACTACCCTGAAATGCGATGACATTGGGGCGGCCCGTCGCCGTTTTCGCCAGTTTGACAGCGCCCTCGATTGCTTCCGCCCCACTGTTGGAGAAGAAAAAGCAGTCAATCCCTTTAGGCATCAATGGCAAAAGGGTATCAGCCAATTCGAGCGTTTGCGGCGGAATAGCGCAGTTGACCTGAGCGAAAATCAGCTTGGATGCCTGTTCCTGAATGGCCTTCACCACATTGGGATGACAGTGGCCTGTGCTGGTGACACCAATCCCGCTGGTGAAATCAATATAACGGTTGCCCTGCACATCATATAAATAAATCCCCTCAGCGTGATCCACCACAATTTCGGTCAGATGTGACCACGCGGGTGATAGATTTTGCAGACTCATAAACAGCCTCCTTAAAGAATTTTATTTTATGAGGGCGACCTATCAGCCGCCCAAATTTACATTCATAAACGCCCCATCACAGGGCGCGGAAGGTATCAAACTGCCACACCTCGTCATCATTGGGGCGCGGCTTGCCATATAACTCGAAGGGGTCGTAGCGATTTTTGAGCGGTGTCCAATCCGTTTGGAGGGAGGGGCATGGGCCAAGATAGGCGTTCGCCACTTTCAAGATTTCTTGATGGGGCAAATCATCTGGCACATTTAAGCCCTCGCGCGGATTTTTAATCATCCAGAATACCGCGCCGAGAACCGAAGCCGCTACTTGCAGCGTGGTTGCATTTTGCCCCGCCCCAACCAATTGGCGAGTCTCGTGAATATCCAACTGCGACCCGACCCACCAGCCATTTAAATCGTGACCGAGCAGCAGAACCCCCAGTTCATCTTTGCCCTCGGTAATTTCATCATAGAGAATCCGCAGATTGGGTTGAAGTTCGTAATTCCGCATCTTTAACTCGTGCAGGGAAGCAATCGCGGCATCGGTTGGTAGATAGGCATAATGCACAGTGGGGCGATAGATGGGAATGTCGTCTTCCCAGACGGTCAAATGGTCGCTGATGGTGAACGCCTCCCCATGTCGGACGACCATACCCAAAATTTCACCGCCGGGAACCCACGAGCGTACCCACGTATTGATGCCCATTTGACTGAGGCAAATCTGATTTCCCGGCCCATACAAGTGTTTCTGAGCGCCGACGGGCAAACGACGTTCGTGAGTGCCCCAACCCATTTCCGCCGGGGCAATGCCTTCTTCGCGGAAACCTTCAATTGACCATGTGTTGACAAATTCATTGACCGCTTTGGGGATATTGCTGACTTGGGTATCGCGTTCGGAGATATGAATCACCTTTGTGCCCGTCAGCATGGCAAGGAGGGCAAAATCCTCATTGGCGAGTGCGGCTTCCAGATTATTTCTACGGATACCCTTTGCGTAGCCCCCTCGTAGAATGGCTTTGGCGATGTCCTCCAGCGCGATTTTTGTCCAGTGACTCACCAAGCCGGGGTTCGCGCCATGTTCAACCACTGCCGTCGCGCCGGGTTCACTCCACGCCGAGGCCATTTTTCGCAGGGCCATGTGGCGGACGTACAAGGTGCGGTCTGCGGGGGGAATGTCATCGGCATACGGATCCCACAATTCGACGGAAGTATTGATATACAAAACATGATGGTCGTGACACCAACCAATAATATCCGGCGCGGCGATATTCCACGCGAGGTCAATCAATAGGTCGCCTGCGCTGAGATGTTCACCGAGTACCTGTGCTAGATTATCTTGAGTAATTTGCTTTTGGATATAATTCGCGCCTGCTGCCAGTGTATTGGGAATAGCATGTCGCAAATCCTCAAAATCCATGATGGTCAGCTTGGAAAAATCCATCTCAAAATGCCGCAGTAACAGGGGTTGTAGACAGCGGGATACCGACCCACAGCCCAATACCAACACACGACCACCAAAGGGTATTTTCATTTTGTCTCCTTGTCTAAGCTGTGCAAAGCATCAATGAGTTTGTCTTCCAAATCTTGAGGATTATCATAAACAATCGCAATAGTCGCCAGTCCGCCAACTGTGGTTGAAAAAGGGGCATCCGATTTTCGGAGATAGATAATAGGTTTGCCCAATGCGGCGGCATAGCCAATTTCAATGCCCACCCCAATCACCTTTTCGGAAACTTCCGCAATCAACGCATCGGCTTGCTGGATGGATTCTAGCGTGGTAGCCATCATTTCGCGGGCCTGCCCCTCCGCAAATGAATACCAACGCACAAAATCCACACCCTCCATGTTCATGCAGCGCAAACCCGCAACTACATGAGCAATGGCGGCGTCATAATGTTCACGATGTTCGTAGCTTCTCGAAATAAAAGCGGTTTTCATGGGGATTTATGATAACGATTGTTGGAGGTTGTGTAAACTTTCGCTCAAAAACAAAAAGAGCAATCCTATTTGGACTGCTCCCATTGTGTATTTTCTTTTTAAAAGCGTGTTTTTATTCAAGTGCGACTTGGCGTCCGGCGTCCAGCATAATCAGCACGCCGTAATTGTCACATAGAGGGTCATCTAAATAATTCGGCAGCAGTTCCTTGAGTTCAAAACCTACCCGCCGCTGCGCCGAAAGCGTGGGGTCAACAATTTTATCCATCAATAAAGCCTCAAAATATTGCATGGCGGTCATTTTATCTTTGACAGCGCCATAGCCGCTTAACATGCCACCCGCGATTTGCCCCTTGAGGCCCAAACGATGCACCAAATCTTGGCGTGCTTTATACAAGCCGCGTGCAATGCCCATCCGCCGTGAATGAGGATGTACGCTCACATCCGCCCCATACAGCCAGTCGCCGTTGGGTTGATGAGAGGTTAGCCAGCCACCCTGAATGATGTCATCGAAACGGGGGTGTTTGCCATGCCCATGCGTGTAATGCAGGCGCACGGTGCTGGTCGCGCCCACGACTTGTTCACCATGTAGGGCCACAAACTGCCCATCGGGGAAAATTTCTAAGTGTTTCAGATAATGCTCGGCTTTAAAACGCTGCTCTGGTGCGAGCGTTGGAAAAACGATATCTTGTAGGCGTTCCAACTGTCGCGCATGTTCAGGCTGTGTTGACGTAATCACGATGCCGCTTTTGAGTGTTTGCTGATACATAATGCCCCAATTCCTTTTTCCCTTTAACTCCTTTATCAAATGAATAATTGGGCAGACCACCTTTTGGCAGCCTGCCCCATCGAAATCAATACATTGGGCGATAATCCGGGTTATGCCACACAATCAACATGCCCGCGTTGCCGGCCAGTGGTTCGTCGTTGTAATAATCCACCAACCGCAGTACCTTGAAGCCGCGTCGCATCTGCATTGAAACCGTTGGGTCTTCGATTTCATGCTTGACGACTTTATCGGCATATTCGGCAACACTCATGAGATGTTGATAGCGGTGATAACCCATCAACATGCCAACCGCATAAAATCCACGTAAATTGAGTCGTTTGACAAATTGGAAACGGGCATCATAGAGCATACGGCCTATACCCATCCCCTGAAAAGAAGGATGGACAGCAAATTCCGCGCCATAGAGCCATTGACCATTGGGGTCATGGTTGTTGAGTTCAAGGCCACCAATCATTTTCAACCATGGCAGAGGGGTGGCGGTGGGGGGTTTATTCGTTCGCATGGTCGTGGCAGTACCGACTACACGGCCTTGCGGGGTGACTGCAACAAATTGACCTTCACGAAATCGGCGCAATTGTTGTTGGATGTGCGGGCGCGACATTGCCAGCGGCTCGCCCACTTCGCCACCAAAAGCAAGTGCTACGATTTCATGAATGGCCTCCGAATCTTCAAGGCGGGTATTCCTCACAGAGATGAGTGATGGATTGGTTTTGATAGTCATAGGGGATGTTCACTTCCGCTTTTTCTTTTTCCTCTGGTTTCACCTGATAACGGGGATTCTCTTAAACCCCTGCCACCGAGCGAGAATTTTCACAAAAAAACTACTTGCATTTCGATTCAATTCGCTATATCATTCAATCGTCTTTTGGCTTTGATCCAAAAATCTTTGGTTGCGTTTTATGACAGCAACAGAAAGATTTTTTTCATTTAAATCAAGAGAGCCACTCGAAGATTGAGATTGAGGACAGTTTCCCTGTATGAAGACCATCGCGTACTATTTGATCTGGATGTCTAAAGAACTTGTAGATGGATACTAGCGTCGCATCTTCAGATCATCGTCCGCGCTTTCAACTCGGGCGGTTAAAGCTCAAGGCGCACGGAGGGCTACTCGCTCTCCCGGCAACGCTGTGGCTTTTCCTTCTTTTCCTCTTACCTCTCCTGATTGTATTCGCCATTAGCTTCATGGAACGTGGTCGCGGTGGCACGGTCATTTATGACTGGTCACTTGAAAGTCTGCGTCGCAACTTCCACGATAACTATCTCTACGTCACCACCGAAGGCTACTGGCTCATATTCAAGCGCTCACTGAATATTGCCTTTACGACGACATTTTGGTGCCTTGTATTGGGCTATCCGCTGGCCTTTTTTATCAGTACCCGTCGTAAAGAGTGGGTTCAAAAATTCAGCTTATTTCTCGTCATCTTGCCCTTTTGGACAAACTTCGTCATCCGCACCTATGCGTGGCGCGTATTGTTGGGCAATAACGACGATGGCCTTTTGAACCACACCCTACTTCAACTAGGATTGATTGAAGAACCCTTAAAATTGATGTTCACCAGCAAGGCCGTCACGATTGGGATGGTGTATGGCTACCTTCCCTTCATGGTGCTGCCTATCTATGCGGCAGTTGAACGTTTCGATTTTAAGCTAGTCGAAGCGGCTCATGATCTGGGTGGGAACGACTGGACAGCTTTTTGGCGTGTCATCTTTCCTTTGACCTTACCGGGTGTAATTGCAGGTAGCATCTTAGTTTTTATCCCGGCCATCGGCACTTATATCACCGCTGAAATGTTGGGCGGGACAAAAGGCATGATGATCGGGTCGTTGATCTACCGCAATTTCAGAGGTACGGGTGACTGGACACGCGGGGCAGCAACTTCGATGGTGCTCATGGCAGTGGTCGCAGTTGCGCTCGTCGTCTATGCCCTTGTCGCCCAGCGTACTGAAAATACCCCCAGCAAAGCATCTGCCCATCGTTCGGCAGACGTCTTATCACGGGCCTTTGGGCTGTTGGCCGCGATGATAGCGCCAATTACTGGCTCTATCTCACGCCAATTTCTCCTCCTTTCCGATGAACTAAACCAGCGCCGCCGCCAAAAGTTTGGGTTGAGTCCAGCACTTCGTATGAAGCGGGATTTAATCATTCGTCGAACTGCACCTGTCTTGATGTGGGCCAACGCACTTTTTTGTTACATCTTTTTGTGGGTGCCCATCATCGTATTATTGGTGTTTTCGTTCAATGATTCCAACTCCACAGCCGTCTGGCGTGGCTTTAGCACCAAATGGTATAGCAAACTTCTCAGCGGCGGCATTGACGTTGACGCGGATTTAACGACTGACCTGCTACTTCAATCGGTAAAAGTCAGCCTCATCGTCGGTGTCGCCGCAACTCTCATATCCACCATCGTTGCTGTGATGGTTTCTCTTAGTATGGCACGAAGTCGTTTTATAGGCAAGCGTCCACTGGAAGGTTTGCTCTATTTACCAGTGGGTATTCCTGAAATTACACAGGGTATTTCGCTGCTGGTTTTCTTTAATATCGTCTTCGATTATGCCGCCAAACACCTTGATATTACGTTGCGTTCTGGCTATCTGACCCTGATCTTGTCGCATGTCGCCTTTTGTATCCCCTTTGTGGCGATTGTGGTGCGGGCACGCTTGGCAAACATGAACCCTCATTTTGAAGAGGCGGCCCGTGATCTGGGTGCAAATGAATGGCGAACCTTCTGGCGGGTCACTTTCCCATTGATGCTGCCGGGGGTCGTCGCAGGTGCATTATTAGCATTCACCTTATCGCTTGATGATTTTATCATCAGCGAATTTACGAAGGGTCTCAATACCTCGACCCTAACCGTTGTGGTGTACAGTATGGCGCGGCGTTCGGTGACGCCGGAAATCAATGCCATTTCCACCATGATGATTATCGTTTCCACCTTGTTAGTTGGACTCTCGCTTGTGTTGCAAGGACGCAGCGCGGGTAAAGCCTAGTACGTCAACAACCAAATATTTGTTTTTCTCGATAGACAGAGAGGGATCGTCATGTACAAAATAGCTGTCTTAGTTTTTTCGCTTTTCCTAGTGGTGGCAATTCTAACCCCTGCCGCTGCACGCCCTACAATGGCCCAAGAAGGGGCGACCACTTGGACATGCCCCGAAGGTTATGCCGGGCAGACCCTAAGTGTTTATGGCTGGACAACCTACATTGGCGAAAACACTATCCCCGATTTTGAGATACTCTGCGATGTAGATGTGTTATACGACGTGACCGATGGTAATGAAAGCACCCTCACCCGTCTGCGCGAAGGCAACCCCGGCTGGGATATCATCATCATCACCGATTACATTGTCCAGACGATGGTTGAGCAAGAGTTGCTCGTACCCATTAATTATGATCTCATCCCCAATTGGGCCAACATTGGGGACACCTTCAAAGGGCGTAGCTATGACCCTGAAAACACCTATACTGTCCCCTATCAATGGGGTACGACAGGCGTCGGATATAACGTTGAAGCGGTGGGTGGCGAAATCACCAGTTGGGAACAGGTCTGGGAACACGACGGCCCGGTGTCATGGCCCGAAGACCCTCGCTATATGATTGGCATTGGTCTACAAATGCTTGGTTATGACCCCAACACCAAAGACGAAGACGAAATCTTGGAAGCCACTGACTATCTAGTCGAAAAAGGTAGCAATGTCGTCGCCATCACCCCCGATGACGGACAGGTATTGCTGGCGGGTGGCAATGTAGATATTGCATTGGAATACAGCGGCGATATCCTCCAGATTATTCAAGAATGCGAATGTGATGATTTTGGGTATGCCCTGCCCGAAGAAGGGGCGAATATCTTTATTGATAATCTGGCAATTCCAACCGACGCACCCAACCCTGAGCTTGCCCACGTGTTTATTGATTACATCCTTGACCCACAGGTGGGCGCGGACATCAGTAACGAAATCGGCTATGGTACGCCGAACCAAGCGGCTCTCGATGCGGGCTTGATTTTCGAAGAATATTTGACGAATGGCATTACCTACCCGGATGAAGAGACGATGGCACGCCTGTGGACAGTTGATGCCAACACCGACATAGAAGAAGTCTATATTGACGCTTGGGATCAAATCACCATTTTTGTTGGGGTTGAGTGATAGAAACGGCTTAACCAGCGAGAACTTTGGGGGCGGCTTATTCGCCCCTTTTTAGAACCGTACTTGTTGTTTTACTTCTTGTTTAAGGGCGACTCCAGAAATTAGTGGTTTTCACTCTATGGTCTTCTGCTCGCCTCTAGTATAGGTAGTCGGAGGAACTGATGACTGCAATTGATGTTGAACTGAAGCACGTCGTCAAAGAGTTTGCAGGTCGGCGCAAGGAAAATGCGTCGGTCAAGGCAGTGGATGACGTCTCACTACAAATTCATAAGGGCGAGTTTTTTGCCCTGCTTGGCCCCAGTGGGTGTGGTAAAACGACGACCCTACGCATGATTGCCGGGTTCGAAGATGTCTCGCGTGGGGAAATCCTGATTCGTGGTAAACAGGTTCAAGGGGTTCCGCCGTTTCACCGTCCCGTCAACACGGTGTTTCAAGATTATGCCCTGTTCCCCCACATGAACGTTCTCCAAAACGTGATGTTTGGGTTACAGATGGAAGGCGTCTCACGCGCCGAAGCCAAACAGCGAGCAATTGAAGCCCTTGAATTGGTGCAACTGCCCCACACCGCCGAGCGCAAGCCGCGTGAACTGTCTGGCGGGCAACAACAGCGTATCGCCCTTGCGCGTGCCCTTGTCAAACGCCCGACTGTGCTGCTCCTCGACGAGCCATTGGGGGCGCTAGACTTAAAGCTACGCAAGGCCATGCAATTTGAACTGAAGGAAATGCAACTAAAGCTCGGCATCACCTTCATCTACGTTACCCATGACCAAGAAGAAGCCCTGACAATGGCGGATCGCATCGCGGTCATGAATTACGGCAAGGTGCTGCAAGTGGGCACACCTGAGGATATTTATGAGCGTCCCCATACCCGCTTTGTCGCCGACTTTATTGGCGAAACCAATTTCATCAAAGGCCGACTGTGTGACCGGGCTGGGGCGCGTGGTCAGGTCGAACTCCCCAGCGGCTATAAGGTCGGCGCAGTGTTGGATGACCCCGCCATGACCGTTGGTAGCGAAGTCACGGTAGCGATTCGGCCTGAAAAATTGACGCTCAAACATGGCAATGGCACAGAACCGCATCACGATTCCGGCACGACGCTGATTCCGGGTCGGCTGCAACAATCGGTCTATATCGGAACAGACACCCGTCATGTCGTCAGCTTTGGTTATAACGGCAGCAGTTCGCAGGTCGTGGTGCGTACTCAGAATTTTCGTCGCAGCGAAGACGAACAGTTCCAAAATGGTGAGAATGTCTTTGTCTACTGGGTGGATGAAAACGCCCGTGTTCTGGTAGACTAATTCATCATCATTCACACGATTCCGAAATGAAGGCGGTTTGGTGAATGAACCGCCTTTTTGCTTTTAAAGAGGGATTTTTATGGCCTTAAATCAATATGGCGCTGTCATGACCTTCGCAATCGAGCTAGAAGCCCAATTAGCCGAATTTTATGAGCAGGCCGCCGCTGCCACCCCCAACCTCGCCGCCGAACTCCACAGCCGCGCCAAAGCCAGCAAGAGCCGCAGCCAAAAAATTGAACAATCCCGGCGCGAAAATGTGACCGAGATTACGCTGGAACCCATTGACGACTTGGATGAGGCCAATTATGCACTTGACCTCTCCCAGTATACGCCATCGAATATCAATGCTGTCGAAGCGGTGGTGCAAAAGTTTTATACCGAGGCCTCGCCCAAAATCAACGTGCGTGAGGCGCGGCGGGTCTTGGAACGCTGCCTTAAAGAACACAGCAGATTAGACCCATTGGCCTAAAATCAAAAAGGGGCGATTTACAGCAAATCACCCCTTTGTTCTCATTTTGCGAAGCCGATTTATGAGGCCGCCGGGACTGCGGTAGCGTTGGCGGATTCCTTCAAAAACAAAGCGATGGTGTCGGCGGTACGCTTGGTATAGAGCCAGACCATGCCCGGTTTGACATCCGTGCTGCAAATGACCGCCAGCGACATCAGATAGGGGTCTTGAATCTCGACCACATAAACCCCGCTGCGATTGCCTTCCAGATAGACCGCATTAAATTGATTTTCGTCCAGAATCCGCGCCAAGGTATCGGTGGCGGGGTGTTCAACCGATAGGGCACGGGTCAGCAGCACCAAGTCATAATCTTCGAGTGCCCCCGACGCCCCTGCCAAATTGCCATCGCCGTCAATCAGGCCGACAAAATGGGCACGGATATGCCCAAACAGCGTCGCCAATTCATTGTTGATACGTTCAAACTGCTGACGATTGAGGAGCAAGGTCGCCGGACGAGTAGCCGGATTGATTTGGCGCTGACGGTCACGGACAGGAATTTTAGGCTGGTCGCCAGATTCTGGTTTGTCCTCTTTTTGGGTGCGTTTATATAAATCTATCTGACGTTCAATTTGCATCATCACAAACTGCATATTGATAGGCTTATGCAGATAATCACACGCCCCCAAGCGCATCGCGGCGACGGCGGATTTTGCCGAGAGTTCATCATCAATCATAATGACTGGCGTACCGGGTCGCAAGCCCCCCACTACTGCCAACAAGTCCATGCCGCTTAAATCGGGCAGGCGGGTCTCAGTAACAACCATCTGAAACTCCCCAAGCAGAATCTCGCTGAGAGCGTCTTCAAATGTCCCCGATTTGACGGTTAAATAATCCTCGGTAGATTCCAGCATATCCGAGAGGTCACTCAACAGCTTTTTGTCTTGCCCCACCAGTAAAACGCGGCCCTTCAATGATTTGGCGGTTGTGGTCATATCTCAGTTCCTCATGCAGAGCTTACAATGATGGGGTCTCGCGCCCCAGTATGGTTTTCGGGTCTACCAACATCAGCAGTCGGCCTTCGTGAATAATCCCCGTAGTGTCCAACTGCTCAACATAAAGAGTCAATATCTGTTTAATTTGTTCCACCAGCAGCGCCACTTGTTGGCGACCCTGCCGAATAACAATCAATGGTGCTGACAAGGGCGGCACATCTTTGGCTCGGCCTACCCGCACCCGATAATCTATCACCGGGGTGACCTGCCCCCGTACATTTGCCACCCCCAGCCAATCACTCGGCATATTGGGGATAGGGCTGACAGCAATCAGGGGAATAATTTCACTCACCACCTCAATCGGTAGGCCGAACTGCTGTTCCCCCACCTCGAAGACCACCAGTGATCGCTGCATATCGCCCTCACGAATGGGGTGGACTCGATTGTTTACTACGTTCGGCGGTCAGCCATAACACCATTTCGATATGTGGGACAGCGGTTGGCACAAGGCTGATTTCGTCCATAATCTTGCCCATCTTGGCCCGTAGCGCAACCGTCGCATTTTCAGGGCTGGCATCCGCTAACCACGGGGCATCACACACCACCTGAATCCCGACATCAACACCCTGTCGCAAGCCATGTAGATTAATGACCTGTCGTTCACCCGCGTTTAAAATAACCCCCACCAGCGAGGCCACCGCACTTGCCACTTGTGCGCGGCTGGCCGTGTTAAAGCCCAAGAGTGAAGCCGCCCGACGTGCAATGTTACGGGCCAGCATCACATCCATGCTGTCTTCTACTTGAATCACCATCACCGGGGGAATTTTGACGCGCTGTCCTTCAGACATAAATTGCTAGAGCATATCCTTCGTTTGAAAAAACACTATTCAATCAGCCCTAGCTCACGTAAGGTATCCAGCAGATGCTCCCCAGCAAAAATATCTTTGGGGATATAATCGTCTGCGCCCGCCTGCAACCCAGTCATCGTATCTTTGGCGCTACTTTGTTCGGTTAACATAATCACCGGAATATCTTTGGTATCCGGGTTACGCTTCAGCCGCCGACACACTTGATAACCGTCCATTGAAGGCAAGTTGATGTCCAAAACAATTAGGCGGGGGGGATTAATCATCGCTTCACGAATCGCCTCCGGCCCATCTCCGACTACCTGTACTGTTAATCCTGTATTCTCTAGTGTGTGTTTGATCTGTTCAGCCTGTGTTGGGCTGTCTTCCACTAGCAATACATCGTGAGCCATGTATCACCTCAATTCTGCCTGAATTGTACACCCGTCTGCCCAATGCCATTTATGCTTTTAGGTTATAGTCTTCTAACGTGACGGTTTCAGTATTTCAACCTTTTTGAACCCATCTAACGATAATGATTGCCAGCCTGTGCCAAGCGGGTAATCGCCCGACCAATTTCTCCGACGGGCAAAATATATTCGGCGGCACCACGCTCTACCGCTGCGCCCGGCATTCCATAAACCACGCAGGTTTCTTCATTTTGCACAATCGTGCGAGCGCCATAGGCAAAAAGCCGCGCCATCGCGTCCGCCCCATCATCCCCCATACCTGTCAGCAATACCGCAATAACTTTACGGCCATAGACCCTAGCCGCACTGTCAAACAAGGCTTCTACCGACGGCTGATGGCGATAATGGCCTTTTTCGGGAATAAGCTCCACCCGCCCCTCCGGAGAAAGCTGCATGTGATAGCCACCGGGGGCAAGCCAGACCTCACCCGGCTCTGGATATTCACCCTCAAGTGCCAACCGCACGGGTAAGACACAGCGCCGTCCCAGCCAATTAGCAAGGCCGGGCACAAAATCGGCGGATAAATGTTGGGTGACGAGGATGGGCAGCGGAAAATCTTCGGGCAGATAGCTCAAGACTTGGGTCAAGGCTCCCGGCCCACCTGCACTCGCCCCAATCACCACAATCTCAGGCAAATGATAGGTATCGGCTTGGATATTGGGTAGCGAATCCAACCGCTGTTCTAGCTGATCTAATGAACGCCGCCGCACGACGGAGACACTCGCCATCAGTCGCAGCAACCGTAAATATTCCGTGCGTTTGGCCTCGTCTTGCGGAGAAGCCGTCGGTTTATCAATCGCAGCTAAGGCTCCCGCCTCAATCGCTAACATCGCGTAATCTACTTCACGCTGCCCTAACCCAGCTGAAACGACCACAATCGGCGTCGGGGTATTCGCCATAATATGTTGGGTGGCCTGTAAGCCATCCATATTGGGCATCTGGATGTCCATGCTGATGACATCCGGTCTGAGTTCTTCCACCAAGCGTAGGGCTTGCACTCCGTCTTCGGCCTCACCTATCACCATCAAGCCCGGAATGTTATTGATCAAATCTACGAGGAAGCGCCGCGTGGTCATCGAATCTTCAACCACCAGCACTTGCACCATTGACATTGTTTCCATAGGGACCCTATTTGCCTCATCTCTTCTAAGATGGTTTGTCTGATCTAATTTTTTGCTATCCAGCCCTATCTAAATTTATCCCACATAGGTATAGAATGACTATAATACGGCAAAGGCGTTTTTTTATGCCAGCATTCTTTATTCTTCTATAAATAAGGGGCTTGCACGATGGGATTGCGAATTGGCTGTCCAGTCTGCCGTAGCCAACTGACCATTGACCTCCAAAGTGGACTGGTCTATTGCAAAGAATGTGGTTATCAACCCATACGGGAATGGCAAAATTTACCCCCTGCCGAAGCCCGTATCCAACTTCATCCCCTGACCCTCAAAGGCCAAACAAAGGCCAAAGGGGAAATGATTGAATGCCCCAACTGCGGCGGGGATGATCTTGAACCCGTTCCCGGTCAGGCCATGATCCACTGCCCCACTTGTAACACAAAATATCCCATTAAGACCTACAAATCCAAGTCAAGCAGCAAAATACCTCATACCGAAAAATCATTGCGGGCAGTGTTGATGGAGCGTTATGGCAAAGCCGTTCAATGGGATGTCACGGGACGGGTCATGGACTGCACCAGTTGTGGCGCACAATCTATCGTTCCACCCGAAGATTTAAATGAACGCTGCCCATTTTGTGACTCCCAATTTGTGATTGTCCACGACGATGAAGGAAAATTGGATGCCCCTACCAAAATTATCCCCTTCAAAATTACTGCCCCTAAAGCGCGGTCTTTGGTAGATGAAAAGATCAATAGCAGTCTAAGCCGCTTTTTGCATGACAAAATTGCGCGGGTCACGGGCAGTCCGGTGTTTTTGCCCTTTTGGGTTTTTGAAGTCACCACCGAAGTTCGCTGGCGCTATCCACAGGGAATTGCGGCTTCGGGCATGGAAAGTTTTGTTCATTCATCTGACCCGGTGTATGCAGCCATTGCCAATCAGGATATTGTGCCCCATCTACTGCCGTATGATTTGTCGGAACTGCGTGACTATGAACCCGGTTATCTCGCCGGAATCCGAGCACAGCTATGTCAGATTGACATGGTGCAGGCCGCCACCCCGATTGTGAAAAAAGCGGTGGAGCAGGCCAAAAAAGAGGTCAAAAGCAAACGCCCCCGCAGCATCTCGGCCTACAGCAACAGCGCTGCTGAATTCCCCTTGCGAGCCTATCTCAATATCGAAACCTATGTACCCCGCGTAGCCTACGAATTTATGCTGCTGCCGATTTGGGTCATCCTACTGCGCGAAGCCGACGATGACATCCGCCGTGCATTGGTCAATGGACAGACAGGCGAGGTGTATGTAGACGGATTTAGTTTATGGGGGCGTAGCCAAAACGAATAGGGATACGCAACTATGAGGCGGTCTTGAATCAACCGCCCCCTAGAAAAACAGCTTCTACTGGGATTGTGAATCAACCCATTCGGCAATAGCGCTTATCAACCAGTCGGCATCCTCAGTATCGAAAAGGTCGGTGCCATGCCGAGAACCGCTGAAAAGTCGCACCAGCGCATTGCCGTTGGTTAAGTCGAACAGGGTCGTAACTGCGATAGCGCTCTCTCTATCGCTACGAGCCGAGACCAGCATCAAGGGCCGATCTGCATTGGCTTCTACAGCATCTTCGGTGGTCACACCGCGAAAATTAAGGCCGGGGGAAAGCGCCACTGCCGTGCGGATTTTTTCGTCATTAGCCCAACCGCGTATTGCCAAATTGCTGCCAATGCTGGCCCCAATCAGCGAAATCGCATCAGGATTAATGCCTTCCTGTTCACGCAGCCAATCAATCCATGCTTGGACATCCTCTTCGGCCAGTGCCCAATCGGTTGAGCCGCCGGTTTCACCATGACCGCGTAAATCCACATTCAGCACCGCCATGCCGTAATCATCTACCAGCACGGGCAGTAGCGTTTCCCAATCACCCCGCTCATGACTTAGCATGTGCATCAAAATGACGGCGGGGACCGGTTCTTCACTTTCTGGCCTATAAAAATCACCCACCAAGACCAAGCCGTCACTGGCTTCCAATTCAACCCGTTGGGCTTCTGGGAGGGCGTGGGCAGTGGGGGCACGTGAAATCAACCCCACCAAAAGGATACAAATAAGCACAATCCATTTTCGCATGAGATGATCCTTTCGAAAAAATCACAAGTTTCTGGCGATAGTAGGCTACTACTGATACAATTTTCCTACTATTCTCCTGTTCAAGGATTTGAGGATGCCATTCCGTACTGTACTGCTTGATACCGATGACGTACTCTATATCCATCCTAAACCTGACCGACATTTACAAGATTACTTGGCGGCCTATGATTTACAACCCCGTCATCCGAAGGTTGTTCAAAAAGCCCTAAAAGCAGCCCATTTTGACGTATTACATGGGCGAATTAGCCGACAGGATTATTATGACGCCATTTTGACGTTTCATGGTCTTCCCCAACAGGCCCTACCTTATGGGCGATCCGTCTTATTGGCGGATGCCGCCGCCATCCAACCTATTGCGGGCGCGGTGGAGACCTTATTGGAATTACGGGACAGCGGGATAGCCATTGCCATCGCTGCCAACACCGAACACCCAACTGACGATTTAGTCACTTGGTTGGAGGATGCTGGCTTTCCGCGTGATTTATGGTGGATGGTCTTGACTTCGTGCGAAATTGGTCTTACCAAACCCGATCCTGCCTTTTTTAAGGTGGCCCTCCAAGCCGCTGACATCTCGACGGATGAGATGCTCTATGTAGGCCGTGATTTCTATGAATTATCCCTTGTGGGCGAACAGGGCATCATGCCAGTCGCGTTTCAACCCGATAACCCCGAAAACATCGGCGGATCGAGCATCATTCATTCCTATGAAGAACTTTATCAGTTGGTGTTGGGCTAGGTTGGCATATTATTGCCTGACGTATTGCCGCCGTGCCCTTGTCGCCTCAGAAGCCTATCGTGTATCCTGAAGGCTCGATTTTTATTCCCTAACGCTTTATCAGAAATTTCATGAAGCAACCAAATCTCAAACTCCTCCCCATTCTTGTTTGCCTGCTCATCGTGGGGACTTTTCTGCCCCCTACTGTCCATGCGCAAACTCCCTTAGACACAGTCCTTCAGCGCGTCAAAGACTATTTTGCCCAGCAGTTGGGACGCAATTTTACGCTGGTCAACTACACCTATCAGTTGACGACTTGGCAGGATTCCAGCCTCGGATGTCCCCAACCCGGGGTAAGTTATATTCAAGGCGAGGTGCAGGGTTATATCTGGCAGTTTACGATTGACCAAGACCCCACCACGTATGAACTACACAGCGATGTGAATGGCGGCACCGTTGTGTTATGCACACCGATCAACCGAACGGTGCCAATTGGTTATCGCAGTTATCAAAACACGGCTTTCATTGTGGATTACCCAGAAACATGGTTGGTCGCAGCGAGTGAAGACCTATCGCTGGTCATTATCTCACCCGATGGCACGAAAAATTGCGCCAACCCCCTTATTGAAATTCAGCATAAAGTCGGCGTTGGTAATGCCGATTTGCTGCTCAATGAAGCCATTCGAGAAGCGGGCTTTGTCGAAGATTTGCAAGCCCCCAACGCGATTGGGGCCAGCACCGCCCTGACCGCCCAATATA
This sequence comes from Chloroflexota bacterium, assembly GCA_013112715.1. Taxonomy (GTDB): domain Bacteria; phylum Chloroflexota; class Anaerolineae; order Aggregatilineales; family J027; genus CFX10. The sequence goes on along the minus strand of JABFGB010000011.1, from coordinate 42,361 downwards.
AAGCGATTTGTGGTGAGGTCGTCCATCATTTTCGCACTACCGCCATTCCGGTGGGTGTGGAAGGTGACGGCTACGTGATCCTGCAATCCGCTCCACTAGAACAATATGAGGGGTGGGCTGGCAACTTTTTGGCGATTCTGGATTCCTTCGAATTTTCGACAGGCCAAGTCGCCCCTGATGGCGCGGTGGTAACACCTGTTCCAACTGGAAATACGGCCCAATTATTGGCAGGGTATCCGTTCGCCCATGTATTTGCCAATGATGTCTATCTAGGATCGTATGTCTACTTACCGGGGTATGGTGTCACCAACAATGCTCGCCGGGATCGCCGGGGATTGAATTTTTCACCCAATGCTCAATATCTGGCCTATTTTGAATTGCTGGAAAACGGCAATCAACGCTTAGAGGTGTCGGATACGGGCAAACGCAGCGTCATCTTTGCCAATCCCGTCGCCGCCGATTTTCCGGCAAGCTGGTCAATCACTGGCGAACGGATTGCCTATTTAACGCCCACTGACCAAGCAGGTACACTCACCGTCAATACTGCTCTGCCTAATGGAGATGATAAGCAGATACTGGGGACTGTGCCATTCACCGAGGGCTGTGAAGTTGAAACCAGTCCTTATGTGGCAGAACGTCTGTATCAGCGCGAAACCGGGCCATATGGCAACCCGTTTAGTTTTGACTGGCTGCCTGATAATCGTTTTCTGTATACGACCTCCTGTGCGGGGGAAGGCTTGGCGATTTGGAATCCCACCGACAACACCTCGCTCAATTTGGGGTCAGATTTACGCCATGCGGTTCTAGCGCCTGATCGTCAGCAGTTGTTGGCGCTGGCTGGCAATCAAACGGTACTCATCAATATGATGAATGGGGAGCGCACCGAAATTGCCATGTTGGATACCCCAGATCAATTGGCATGGGCCACCAACAGCAAATTTTATTACACCACCTATGCCCCTTCCGGTGAACCATTTGAAGTCAGCGACCCCATCCTCCAAGAACGCGCCGAAGAACAATTAGGCATCTTCCCCTATCTGTCGGTATTGAACACCGTGTCTATCGTCGAATATGACCTCTCCAGCGGCACTGCCACCCCCTTATGGCAGGGTCAAGGTTATGCCATCGGGAAACTGGCGGTCGCCCCTAATCAGGCCGGAATTGTCTTTAGCCTTATCCCCAGTGACCGCGACATGATTTTGGGGTTCGCGCAAAATGTGGATGCTACCCAATTGCGTTTTGCCATGCCAGAAACGAAGCTGTACTTTCTTGCGCCGGGATCAACCGAACCAAGCCTGATTGCGATTTCATCACAACCGACTTTTGGGCAGGCCATCCCCTCCGCCGCACCACCGCAGCCACCCACCATACCCCAGTAAATGGGAGAGAAGACGATGCAATTGAGGCGTTTTAGCGACCCACGTGAATTTTTGCAGTATGCCGAGGCGTTTTTGATGGAACGGGAAGCCGAGCACAATTTAATTCTCGGTCTTACCAATACCTTGATCCACGACCCGGAGGTTTACCCTCAATTTTATCTGGCAGTGATAGAGGACGCAGAGAACATCACCCTAGCAGCGATCCGTACCCCGCCGCACAATCTGATTATTTCGCATGTCGCCCACCTCGATGCTCTCACCGTCTTAGCAAATGATGTGCAAAGTGCTTATGGTATCCTGACAGGCGTAATTGCGACGGTCCCGATTGGCAAAACCTTTGCGGATTTATGGCAAGGTATGACCCGCCAACCTTATCGGCTCAACATGCGCGAGCGTATCTATCAGCTTTCGCATGTCAACCCGGTGATCGGTATCCCCGGCACATTTCGAGTTGCCACCCCCGATGACCGCCTGCTGTTGATTCAATGGTTCGCCGCCTTCCGCCAAGAAGCAATGGGTGTCGTGGACAATTCAGATGTGCCCCAACTGGTGGATCGTTATTTCGTCTCCGAGACTCGCAAAATATATTTATGGGAACATGATGGCGAGGTGGTTTCGATGGCAGGGCGCGGTGGCCCCACCCCCAACGGCATTCGTATTGGGCCAGTCTATACCCCACCCGAATTTCGCAAAAAAGGTTATGCTAGTGCCTGTGTCGCCGCTCTCAGTCAATTGCAATTGGATACCGGACGTAAATTCTGTTTCCTCTACACCGACCTCAGCAATCCGACTTCCAATCATATCTATCAAGAAATTGGCTATGAGCCGATATGTGATGTAGACGAATATCGGTTCGACGCCCCTGTAAATTAGCAACCAGATAGGGCGACCTTCCTACCTATCGCCCCTCCCCTGCATCTCCCAACCTTGAAATTTGGCAGTAAATGGCAGTGCCTTGTCTCGTTTTGGCAGCATGTTTTGGGTCATGATGACGGCATCTGTTCAATTCAATTTGATCTGCCGGATCAGGAGAATTTTAGATGGCTCAACAGGCAACTTTAACTCGTCAAACCGGAACGCTCAATCTATTCAAACTGCTGTGGCGGGCCGATGCTGCACTCACCCTAATTTCGGGGGCCTTCATCATCTTCGCCACCAGCAACGTGAGGGATGCACTGGGAATGTCCAGCAGTGCCGATGTCATGCTGCGCGTCGAAGGGGGTATCTTCAGTCTCTATGCCCTGTGGCAATTGTGGGTGGCGCGGGAAGGGTATATCGCCCCACGCAATTTCAAGATTGCCCGCTTTGTGATGCTGCTCATGGGAGTTGATTTCATGATCGCCCCGTTAGCGGTGGAATTCAATACATTCGGCGTCGCAACGTCAATTGCAATGGGCATTGGCGGCTGGGTATTGGCATTCATCTGGCATCTGGCCCTCCGCGAAAATCGCTAATATGCGATAATACGTGGGATGGCGATGACGAGGGCGGTTTTCAATAATCGCCCTTTTTTCGGATAGACGAAACGATGCAGACTCTACTTTCCATACTCCAACTCTCCGCTTATTTCATTACCCTCACGCTGGCGGGTTATTTGCTGAGTCGAGGGCGCTTCCATCCGATTTCGGTGGCGGCGGCAGGGCTGCTTATCAGTTATGCCCTGATCCAAGCCGATTTATATTTGGGGCATGAATTTGGAGCACAGGTCGAATGGCTATCTCGCCTATTATGGGTCGCCTATCCACTGCCTGTCGCGTTGTGGACACGCATCGCTATTTTGCTGCGACCCGGTGACCAATTGGCGCTTGATCGGGCGTGGTGGACGCTGCTCATGCCAATTGCGATGGTGCTGGTACTGGGCGGATGGGTTGGCAATGAATTGATGGATTTCCAGACCCATGACCCCGGCCCGCTTTTTTGGACGTATGCCGTTTACAATGTCGGCGTCACAGCGGTGGCGGCATGGTTGCTGCATCAAAATTTCAAAGCGACTACCAAACCAGACCGTGCCCACCGTCCTTTTAATGCGCTGCGCTTGGCGGGTTTGGCCTATCTTGGTGGGATGATTTGCCTGCTGCCGGGGTGGTTTTCGCCTGCGTTTGTGTTTGCCTTTGTGGTGGCGGATGTCATCATGTTTGGCATCGCCGCGATTGTCTACGATGCCGTTTCCGAAGGTCAATCGGTGCGCCGTGATCTCAGTTTCACCCTGCTAAAAGTGCTGCTGGCCCTGATTATTATCGTGACCCCTTGGGGCGTCGCCCTACTGAGTGCCGATACATGGACACCCGCCCTTGCATTGGCCCTATTGGGCACACTCACCGTGATTAGCTTGGGCATTCCGCTGGGAGGTCAAATCGAGCGGTTTTTGGATTGGCTATTATTTAAATCGGATTCAAAGGATGCCGAAGCGCGGGAAGCGCTCCGTACCTTGATGCTAAACGAAGTACGCCGACCCGAATTCGCTCCTGCGATTGCCAGCCTTGACCACGCCGATTTTGTGCGACTGACCCGCCGCGCCCTTAGCCATATGCAAAATCTACCACGTCTTGCCGCCAGCCCCCTCACCGATATGCAGATTGTCACCAAGCGCCTCAATCACGAGGCCAATTCCATCCACCGTGCCCACGAATTGCGCCAAGTCTTGACCGAATGTATTGAAGCCCTGCGTCCCCAATCCACTGAAAAATTCGGCACAACAGATGAATGGCGGTTTTTTAATGCGCTCTACTATCCCTATGTGGTCGGCATCAGCCCTTATAAAAATCACCCACCCGGCGAGGATGTGGATGGTTCAATTGCCAGCATGTTGAAGTGGTTTCAGATCAATGTGCCGCCGCGCACCCTGTATAACTGGCAAAATCGCGGGGCGGAGTTAATCGCGGAGTTATTATTGGAGCGGGAAAATCAAGCGTAATGCCGCTGGCGGAAGATCTCATACAAAATCACACTGGCCGCCATCGCCGCGTTGAGTGATTCCGCCGACACCATTGGAATTCGCACTGTTTGGGAAGCCAATGCACGGGCCTGTTGACTGGGGCCGTGCGCTTCGTTCCCGACCACTACTGCAACAGGGCTTGTCCAATCCACTTCAAAAATATGCCGTTCGCCATCGGCGTCAGCGATCATAATCGGCAAACCAAGCTGTCCGATTTCGGCCCACGTCTGCTGCTGAATCGGCAGTCGGAAATGCGCCCCCATTCCGCCACGCAGCACTTTGGGGTTAAACGGATCAACCGTATCCGGCGATAACACCACCAAATCCACCCCCACTGCCCCCGCCGTGCGGAAGGCACTGCCAAGATTACCGGGGTCGCCGATACCATCCAAAATGAGGACGAGGCTCAAGGGTTGACGCGGAGTGAGTTCGGGAAATGAGCAAACCGCCAATACCCCCTGTGGATTTTGGGTATCACTCAATTTATTGAATAGGCTTGGGTCGGTTTCCAAGCAGGGGATATTTTGAGATTGCAGACGATTGAGCAGGTCTGCTGATGGGGCTATTTTTAATGCTGCATCGGGGCGATAGAGCACAAAATCCAGTTGCACCCCCGCTAGAAGGGCATCCTCAATCAGCCGCACGCCTTCTAGCACACATTTTTGTTCCTGCCGACGCTGTTTGGCTTGGGTCAGCAGGCCGCGCACCTGCTTAATACGGGCATTGTCGGATGAGGTAATCATGGGCAAAAATATCCGTCTTTTCGTTCTAGCTATAGAAGCACAAAAAGGTGGAGCAGTTTCCACCTATTGTTAGGTCTATTTTATGCGATATGGGCTAAAAGCGTTTTAGGCTTTAACCGACTTGACCAGCTTGCTGAACGTCTCGGGGTCGCGCACTGCAATATCCGCCAGAATCTTACGATCTAGTTCGATATTATTCTTCTTGAGGGCGTCAATAAACACACTGTATTTTACGCCATTGATGCGGGCAGCCGCGTTGATACGGGCAATCCACAGGCGGCGCAGATCACGGCGGCGTTGACGACGATCCCGATAGGAATACCACAGGCTTTTCATCATCGCTTCATTGGCACGGCGGAACAGTTTGTGTTTGGTGTCCCACTGGCCTTTGGTCAGTTTCAAAATTTTCTTGTGGCGACGGCGAGTGACGTAACCACCTTTTACACGAGCCATTCTCTAATTACTCCTCAGATTTTCTTGCCTACAGCCTTAGGCCGGGGGGTTGGCTTTATATTTACGCAGATAGGGAGCCAGACGACGCACCTTCTTGATGTCGCTGTTATGGGTGACTTCAATCATATTGTCGAAGTCATCCTTTACGCGGGCAGACTTGCGGCGGCGCAAATGGCTCTTGCCACCCTTTGTACGCATAATTTTGCCTGTACCAGTCACCTTAAAGCGCTTGGCAGTAGACTTGTGCGTCTTTAGCTTCTGCTTGCCAGTTTTAGTAGATTTACGCGGCACTTCAAAAACTCCTTATGACAAATGAACGCCGCATGGGTGTATGCGGCATCTGGACTTTCTCGGTTTGACCTCAATCAAAAACTCAAACAGCGCTTATTTCTTAATCTTCTCCGGATTGGGGGCCAATAGCATCAACATTGTATGGCCTTCCATCATCGGCGCTTGTTCAATAATCGCAATATCTTGCAAATCATTGACAATTATTTCAAGCATATCGCGGGCGATTTTGGGATATTCAATTTCACGTCCCTTAAACCGCACACGCACTTTAACCTTCATGCCGTCTTGCAACCAGCGACGGGCATCACGGATTTTGAACCCCAAATGGTGTTCGTCCGTCTTGGGGCGCAGCCGAATTTCTTTGACTTCAATCGTCTTCTGCTGTGTTTTTGCGGCTCGCTCACGCTTCTGTTTTTGATAGAGAAACTTGCCAAAATCCATAATTCTCACCACTGGCGGAGTGGCATTGGGGGCAACTTCTACCAAATCCAGTTCACGCTCTTGCGCCATTTGCAGCGCCGTATGCAGAGACACAACCCCGATATTTTCATTCGTGTCTGTAATCAATCGAACTTCGCGGGCGCGAATTTGTTCATTGATACGAAAATCGTCGCTGATAAGCTGACCCTTTCAAACTGAAACATAATGACGTTAAAAATAATTGATGGTGGCGACAGTATAGCATTGACTCCACGCCACGTCAACGCCAACCATGCGGCAAAATGGCCCTTTTTATGTGACGGGTATTGTGGGTTCGAGTTGGCCTTTCAAAACATCCTCAAAACCCGTTTGTTTTAATACCTCAGTGGGTTGCAGGGCATCATCGGGCCAACGCACTTCTTCCAACACAAAAATCACCGGGCGGGCATGGGGGTTATTCAAAATAATCTTGCCCGACTGACGGGTCGCCAAATGGAGTTCTGATCCACCCACCCCCTTGATGACCCCCTCGGCGCGTACTTCAAAACTGCTTAGGTCATTAAAGCCATTCACACGCATCCGATAATTCCCGGCGGGCAGAAACACTTCAATCGCTTCATTTTGGGCCGAGGGGGGCAGATTTTTCTGGATTTTGATATGACGCTTTTTGTTCGGTTCGGCACTACAAAACGCCGCTTGAGGCACTTCTTTGATTTCGGGGCGAATCCGAAAGGTCACTTCTACGGCATGGTCACCAGTCGTCACAAAATCCAATTCACAAGCATCGCAGCGCACCGAATTTGGAATCGCTGCCATCGTCGGGACTTCAAGGCGCACACCGCGACAATGGGGACAAATCACATCCCATGAAATCGTGAACAAGCCCACCCGTACTGCTCCGAGACATAGCTTGAGCAAATCTTCTAGGGGTACATCCCATGCCTTTGCCAGTGGCTTAATGCGAATCCTCTGCAATTCAATCTGATCGGCCTCAAAAAGATACTGCATTAGGCGGTCAATCAAGGTTGGGGCAAACCCAAGCCGCACCAATTTTTCGCGCATGACCTCTAACTGTTGCTGCGTCTTTTCACCCATTTCGAGCAGGCGGATGTCATATACATTCGGGGTTTCGGGCTGTCCTAATAAGCGCTGCTCAATTTTGCGAAATACCGACTGAAAACGGGCTTCAAAGCGGCTTTCATAATTTTTGAGATAACGCCGCCCCAATGGATTATCAAATACCGATCCGATATAGCCATAGACCCGTGTAGATTGACCTTCATTCAGTGGTTGTAGATAGTAACCGGAGCGATTATGGAGCAGCAGGCCACGTGTATAGGTGCGGAGATGAATCGAATAACGGCCATAGACCCAGTCCCAAGGATACTCAATCCATTCCCAGCGGAGGCGATCTGTGCCGGATGCCCCATATAAAATCCCCGCCTTCTCAACAAATTCTAAACCATCATAACCGAGGTCGCGGTTAAAACGATTGGTATCACACAAATGAGGCCAAAGCTGGTCTACGGGGGCTTTGACCTCATAATGCCATAGCCATTCTAGGATGTCCCCAGCGGCTTTTTGACTTTCTGTCCATGGAAACATGTTGAGATATTGGTCGAGAGACAGGATTTCTTCATTCATGGTCGGCCTCCAATGATTTTCCCCATCGTCTCTCATTTTACGTCAATTTTAGGCCAAATTGAGCAGACGGCGTGCTGCATTCCCCAATTCTTGGCGCCCAACGGTTTCTTCGTATCCATCCGCCAAACGTTTAAGCCGCACCTGCCCTGCGCTTAATTCATCTTGTCCAGCAATGACCACAATCGGGATACCCTTCGAGTCGGCATAACCAATTTGCTTACCAATGCCTTTGCGAGCATCCATATGGGTCTCGGTGCGAATTCCCGCCTCACGTAGTTCCATCGCCAACTTGAGAGCATCGGTTTGTAAATCGTCGCTAAACAACGTAACGAGCGCTTGCACGACGGTTGAGCCAATGGAAGCTGGGTACAGGTTTAGGCTATCCATTAATTCGAGGATACGCTCAATGCCAAAGCTGATACCTGTCGTCGGTAAACTTTGCCCCCGGAACATGCCGATCAGTTCATCATAGCGGCCACCCCCCTGCACCGCCCCCAGATTTTCCGGTTTGGTGATAAAGGTTTCAAAAATCGGGCCGGTATAATAGCCTAGACCGCGTACCATCGTAAAATCCATTGCCGTGTTACCCAGCAATCCAAGCGCGTCGGCGGAATGGGTCAACTGCTCCAATTCTTCCAAGCCCTGTTGAGCAATGTCTATGCCATCCATTTCTTCGCGTAACTGTCCCAATAACGCTAGCCGCTTAGAGGCATCCCCGTCTTCAACCACCAGTAAATTGACCAACCGTTGAACGGTTTCTTCCGGCAACCCCTCTTTGCGTAATTCCTCAGCCACGCCCTCCAAGCCAATTTTGTCGGTCTTATCAATCGTGCGGTAGAGGAAGGGCAGCCGATCTTCCGGAACACCTGAATAGGCTCCAATCCCCAACAGCAGTTTGCGGTTGTTGTATTTAATGGTGAAATCCGCAAAGCCGAGGCGTTTGAGTACCGTATAGACCACATTCATCACTTCGGCGTCGGCCCCCATGTGACGCACCCCGACAATATCGGCGTCACATTGATAAAATTCACGGAATCGCCCTTTCTGTGGACGATCCCCTCGCCAGACCGGAGCGATATGATAACGACGGAAGGGCAGGCTTAGATCATTCTCGTGCGCGGCAAAAAAGCGGCTCAAAGGTACGGTCAGGTCATAACGTAGGGCGAGTTCTTCTTTAGCACCGGGATGTTGGGCATAGTAAATCAGCTTTTCAGCGTCCTCACCATAATTCCCACTCATCAGATTTTCACGCAGTTCCAAAACGGGCGTATCAATCGGCTCAAAGCCAAAACTTTCAAATACCTCGCGGATGACCCCAAACACATACTGCCGCTTGATCATGTCAGCGGGCAAAAAATCACGCATTCCTTTGGGAGTGCGGGCCGTCAATTTAGCCATGCGAATTCCTTCACCTTCTCTACAGAACACAAGTCCATTCCGTTATTGGTGACGGGGAATTGTAGCGTGCAAGTGAACTGGAGAGAAGGTTATTTGGGCAAAAGGAAATACTACCGCGTTTGGGTTAGCGGCTTAGGTTGGGGTTATCGGGCTTAGGGCCACTATCAAATCACACAGCCGCTACACCAAAATCTTCCTCTGATGTGGCAGGCCGTAGCACTTCGTAGGTTTCATAAAAGACGTCTTGCTTGACCGGGGCCATGTCATCTGGGCCATAACGTACAATCACATCGCCAGCCTCGGCGTGAAAATTTTCACCCCGAATGATGAAATCCATCGGGACAAGGGTTTGAAAGATGGCCCGTTCGGCTGGCTTTGATTGTACCTGCAATTTGCCGTCAGGGGTCTGACCCAGCACATCATAGGTCGCTTCGAATTTATCTGGCTCAATCGCCCACTGTTCGCCGCGTGTTCCGGTCATCAGATAATCTCCCACATGTGCAGTACGTGGGCCCTCCAATGTATTGACCATTCTTTCCTGCTGCACCTTTTCCGAAATCATCCGCACAGCTTTTTTGCGTGCGATATAGGTCTTGGTGCGATTGGGTTGATTCATGATGAATCCCTTTCCTAGCTTCTAAAAGTCGTACAATTGTAGAGCCTTCGCAAACAGACCATCAGTCCCCAAAACTAGGGGTTTTTAGTCCCCATTAGCGGGTTCATCCGGTGGGCGATTGGCCGCCGCCAACGCTTTCACAATCTTGCGGATATTGTCCGAGGCCAACCGCACATTATCCTTTAATGAAGCCACTTCCCCCGGCACCATCTCGGGTTTTCGGTCAAGCGCACGCTGAATAATTTCGACCTGTGTAAACAAAGCCGTCACCGGCCCTCCCACATGCGTATGCAGCAGTTTCTCCATCCAATGCAGCCCCTCTGCGTCATAATGTTCACGCATCGCTTCGATCAGGGCATCAAAATCCAATTCTGTATTATTCATGTCATCTCCATTTTAAGCGCGTAAAAAGAACCACTACCTCACCACCATTAACCAGCCCCACCGCCTGCTCCACCACTTTCGGCAGTCATCCAGCTTTTATTCGCCCAAACCAGCGCCGTTGCGAATTGGTCAGCCGAGGTAATGGTTTGAGGGCTTCCGTTTTGCACCACGACCACCTGTCCCTCTGAAGTGATATACGCAAGCGCCGTCCCATCGGGTGCGATGGTGATGGTTAAGGGTGAAAGTGTTTCAGGGATACTGACGGCCGTACCACTGGCATCAGGTTGGTAGCTAAAACTAAACGGCAGGCCGATTTGATTTTCCGGCGCACGCACAAGGCTGATCGAAGGCGCTCCTGCTGTCCCGCTGGCAAAAAATGTTGGCGGATTCAGATACTGCATAAACGTATTCAAGCGCGGGTCAATCAGATAAAAATCGCCGTTACTATACAAGACCCCTAAATCTTGATTACCTTGATGTTCAATCCAAAAAAAGTCGAGGATGTAACCGCTGGTTTCGCTAAAAGGCAGTTGTGATGTCGAGAGCAATTGTCCATCGGGAGCATAAATCGAGAATATTTCATTGATCCCACCTGTAGCAACATCCAGTCCTGTCACCCAGATCGCAATGCCAGCCGCCCCCCACCGGATTTCAGCCGCTCCCTGAATCCCATAACGCTGGGGCAGAGTCAGGGGGAATGAAATCGGCGTAACAGTTGCCACATCGTACACCACCAAAGAATCAGTACCGCTTGGATAGGCCAAATCCGTCCATGCGATCTGTGTGCTATCTGGTGACCATGACGGTTCAGAACGTAAGATATAGCGCCCCTCCGCCAACGAAATATTATCGGGTTGGGTGGCAATGGACTGTTCCTCACCCGTTGCAAGATTTAGGAGATTGATGTTGGTGGCGGGCAAGCCGCTTGTCCCTTGTCCAGATTCAATGGCAGCAATGGCATCAGGAGCAACTGTTCGATAGGCAATTTGGGTGCCGTCTGGCGCAAGCAGAGGCGTTTGGTGATAGCCACTCTGGGTCATCTGAGTCCATGTGCTGTCGGCATATTTCCAAAAATCGCCCCCCATTAGAACAATCAATGGGGCACTATCCGAACTTTGGCCGTGGGCCGGATGTAATGTAACCAGACTCAACCCTAGTATTATCAGCAAAAAAGCACGTTTAATCAGCATTCCACACTCCTCAGCATTTGTCTCTCAAGTGTAGTCGTTGTCAGCAAAGCGGCAAGTGGGAGGTTATAAACATCCAACCAAATATCCGTTACAATTATTTCGTCTATCAAGGGAGAGAGTAAAAATTGAACATGCGCAAGCTCAACGTAGTTTTTGTCTTGGTGTTTATCTTGTTAGCCTGCAAATCGGAGGCCAAAGCCGATCCACCTTCTGACCGTGAGTATGTCTTGACATCAATTATCACTGAAGGCCTGACCCGCCCCCTGTTTGTCACCACCCCACCCGGCGACACCGACCGCTTATTTGTGGTTGACCAACCCGGGGAGATTTATGTTTACCAAGATGGAGCAATGCTGGAAACGCCCTTTTTGGACATCAGCGGCATCGTCAATGACCGCGAAAACGAACAAGGGTTGTTGGGCTTGGCTTTCCATCCTGACTATGCGGAAAATGGTTATTTCTTTGTCAACTATACCGCCCAAGATGGCAGCACCGTCGTCGCCCGTTACAGCGTCAGTGCCGACGACCCCAATCTTGCTGACCCCGACAGTGAAAAAGTGGTCATCTGGATCGAACAGCCTTTTGCCAACCATAATGGTGGGATGCTGGCGTTTGGGCCAGATGGTTATCTCTATATCGGCATGGGGGATGGCGGAAGTGCCGGTGATCCGCGTAACAATGGGCAAGACCCCTTTACGTTGTTGGGGGCAATGCTCCGCCTCGACATCAATACTGAACCCTATGCCATTCCGCCGGATAACCCATTTGCTGACGGCACAGAGGGTCGTCCTGAAATTTGGGCGATCGGACTTCGTAATCCTTGGCGTTTCAGTTTTGACCGCAAAACAGGTGATCTCTATATTGCCGATGTCGGCCAAAATCAATATGAGGAGGTCAATTTTCAGCCCGCCGACAGCACGGGTGGTGAAAATTATGGCTGGAATATCTATGAAGGCCGTCATTCCTACGAGGGCCAAGAACTCGATGGGACTGTCAAACCCATTGCCGAATACAGTCATGATCTGGGCTGTTCGGTAACAGGCGGCTATGTCTATCGCGGTTCAGAATTACCGGAACTGGATGGTGTCTATTTGTATGCAGATTACTGCGCCGGAACGATCTTTTGGTTGAAAAACACGGACGGTGAGTGGGAAGGCGACGTTTTTATGAACACCGATTCCCCGATTAGCTCGTTTGGCGAAGACGCCAATGGTGAAATTTATGTGACCGACCATCTCGGACGGGTATTCAAATTGGAAGCGAAGAGCTAAAAGTCTATGTCGCCGCCCCATCACCCGATTATGGTTGACTCCATCTTGGCGGGTCTGCAAGTAGGCGAGCGCGAAAATGCCTATTTTGTGGACGGGACACTTGGCGCGGGGGGTCATACCCACGCCATTCTATCTACCCGTCCCGACAACCATGTGCTCGGCCTTGACCGCGACCCCGACGCGCTCAAAATTGCAGGCGAACGCCTTGCCAAATTTGGGAATCGGGCCAACTTAGTACACGCCAGTTATGTTGAGATGGGGCAGGCAGCGGTGGCATGGTTAAATACAGATGAACCCCAAATAGACGGCATTTTGCTGGATTTGGGCGTATCCTCCATGCAGTTTGATCAGGCCAAACGCGGTTTTGCCTTTCGCTTGGAGGGGCCGTTGGATATGCGCTTCGACCCCTCCTCTGGCATAATGACCGCCGCCGAATTGGTCAATTCGCTGCCTGAAAAAGAATTGGCCGATTTGTTCTTTCAATATGGTGAGGAAAACGACAGTCGCCGTATTGCCCGTCAAATTGTGGCATCTCGTCCCATCCACACCACCACCGAACTTGCTGACTTGATCGCTAATTTGTACCGCTCACATGGCCCGCGCCCCAAAATCCACCCGGCCACCCGCGTTTTTCAAGCGCTACGCATCGCCGTTAATGATGAACTCGGCGCGGTAGAGGCTGTTTTACCAATCGCGCTCAAGCTCTTAAAACCGGGCGGACGTTTGGCGATTCTGACCTTCCATAGTTTGGAAGATCGCATCGTCAAACAATACTTTAAACAAGCATCTACCGACTGCCTCTGCCCGCCCCATCAACCAATTTGCACTTGCCACCATCAAGCCACTATCCGCCTCGTGAATCGCAAACCGATTGAAGCCAGCGACGCCGAAATTGACCTCAACCCCCGCGCCCGCAGTGCCAAACTCCGTATCGCTGAACGCCTGTGAAGTTTGCTCAATTTGAACCTGCTAGTCGGTCTTTAGGTATTTAAAATGTTAATAGAACGTTTGAGCCAAGTTGCGTTCCAGTTTTGTTCTACGTATACTACCCATAATTCATTTTTGGGAGTGGATAAGATGAGTGACAAAGATCAACGACCCGAATGGCTGGATGACATTGAAACCTTTGCCAATGACCAATTAGGGGAAATCGAAGACGGTGCCGCCTGCAAACAAATCCACCCCCTCATGGAACGCTGGTATGAGCGTTTGATGGACGGGGAGCCTCCCGAATCGCGGGATTCCGTTTTACAAGCCATCGCCTGTCTCAGCACGGAAGTCTTCCTAGACATGCCCGACAACTTATTTGAGGCCGTGATGTCCGCTGATGATGAACAGATGGAAATTATCTATTGGATTCAAGAAATCCTGACCATTGGGCGGGCCTTCCAAATGTCATTGGATAAAGGCGAACTCGACGACCTTTAAGGTTAGGACTTCCGTGCAATGACCCTCATGGGTTAGAGGGTTATTTATGTTTGAGGTCGAAATTCGTAGACCCCCAATTCTTGAGCCTTGCCCTTGAGCCGCACCTGAAGTTGCCGTGAAGGTTGCAACCGCTCTGCCAGATAAATATACGTCCCCGGCCCCACCAAACATGCTCCTCCCTCAGCGACCCCACTTAATCGTGACGCCACATTCACTGTATCGCCAATCGGGGTATATTCCAGCCGCTGCTGTGATCCGATATTGCCTACCACCACAATCCCAGTGTTGATGCCAATGCCGAATTGCACTGGGGATTTAAACTGCTGTTCAGCATTGATGTCTTTAATAACCTCCAACATCTCCAATGCCGCTTGGATCGCCTTCCATGCGTGATCCTCTTGGAAATAGGGAGCGTTCCAAAAGGCCATCAAGTTATCACCAATATATTTGTTGATCGCCCCGCCGTGTTTCAGCACAATCTCGTTCATGCGCTCCAAGAACAAATTCAGCATACGGACGACTTCTTGCGGGGGCAGTCCTTCCGAAAGGGTCGTAAAGCCACGCACATCGGCAAACATGACGGTGACTTCGCGTTCCTCCCCCCCAAGTTCCAATTCACCCCGGTCATAACTTTCCAAGATTTTTTGGGCGATGTCGGTGGAAACATAGCGGCTGAACAGGTCGTTAATCTCGGCACGGCGGCGTTCTTCAAACACATAATTGGAAATGATCGTCCCGATAAACACCAAGACAAGTGCCATGCCCGGAAAGAAAAGCTCCGTCAACACGCCCCGTTGGATTAGAGCAACATAAGCATAAACAAAATAGAACACCCCATAGGCGAAAAGGGCGGCAATCAAGCCAATATACCAGCGCACAAAGGACAACACTATCCCGCCTAACATGGCAAAGGCAATCACAAACAGATACTGCTCACGTTCCGATTGCTGCACGAGGGGTAGTTTCAAATTCTTGCTGCGGGTTTCAGAGCGTTCAGCTTGATAGATAGTCTCGATGACATTGGCGTGAATTTCCACCCCGTACATCTGGTTATCCGCTGAGGTGATCGGCACAGGAAATTCGTCAGGTTGTGTATCTGCATCCAAAACCCCAATCAACACAATTTTGTCGGCAAATGCTTCCGCGGGAACTTTGCCTTCCAATACATCAATATAGGAATAGGTAGCAAAAGTGGAATTTGCATCATCGGGATGGGAGGGGAGGCCGAAAAAATAGACTAACATCCGAGGAAAGTCATCGGTGGGCAATTTGCGAATGACAGTATATTGCGTGCCGTTTGGATCAATATAGTAACGAAGCTCTTCATCCTCATAGCGCACCGAGGCTTCATCCAGACGTTGATAGCTAAGAAAACTCGCCAGCCCAAGAATGGGAATCGGTGGTTGCCCGACTTCTTGAATAATCAAGGGCACTTCTCGCAAATAGCCATCGGTATCGGGCCGCACACTCACATGACCCAAACGCCCGGCTGCATTACGCAAGGATTCTTCGGGCTGTGCGATATTGATAAACGTGCTAATTCCTGAGGTCTGCATCTCATTGACAGGCTGTCCCCCCACCGCCGCCAGAATCACTTCCATGCCGGTACATGTTCCGAGCGGTGTTGGTCGGCAAGCCTCATCCATCGCTGTTTTGAATTCCTCATCCCCCGGCGGCGCTGCAACATCAAAAAAGAGGTCAAATGTAGCCACCCGTGCATCGGCCTGAGCCAAGAAATTCACCAATTCCGCGTGTTTGGCCCGATCCCAGTCCGCTGGTGAGCGCCCCAATGCCTCTAACGATTTGTTATCAATGGCGATAATCACTACATTGCCGCTCGTGGCAGCGGGCGAATAAAGGTCATCCTTTAGCCGCGCTCGGATATCTGGGAACCAATGCCTATAAACCGCAAGACTCACCATTAATACAACTACCAGTCCTATCAAAATCCCCCGTACCAAGCGTCTTGCTGGGTGTTGAGTCGTCAATATCCGCCGCGAGACAAAGCGCTGCCAGTTGCTTTGCACTTTGCGCTGTTGGACAGATGGGTTAGGAGTGGTGGTTGAAGCAGATTGGCTCATGGTTGTACTCCACTGGGCGAGATAGGGACTGAACTAAGCCTACAATATCCGCCTAAACTCTGCCAGCATGATGATTCACTGGCGTGCGTCCTTCCCCGACTTTCCATTTAAGGGCTGCCTTCAACGCTGATTGTAAATAGGCATGGGCCGCCATCACTGCCATCTGGGGAATAGCGCCCTGCGCCAAATTCGCCGCAACTGCCGAGGCGAACGTGCAGCCGACCCCGTGCGGATTTTCAATCGGCAACCGAGAGGCACTTAATTCCACAAACTGCCTGCCATCAAAAAACAGATCGGTGATTTCGTTCCCCGGCAGATGTCCACCTTTGACTACGACAGCCTTTGGGCCAAATGCTTTCAGTTTAAGGGCTAGGTCATGTAAAGAACGGCCTGATTTCACGGGCTCCCCTACCAATCGCGCCGCCTCATCCAAATTGGGCGTGATGACCGTCGCCAATGGAAAGAGTTGCTCTCGATAGGCACCCAACGTTTCCGGCGAGACTATCAAATCTCCCCTACCATTGACCAGCACGGGGTCTACCACCAGCGGCACGGGACCATAGGTTTTAATTTTTTTCGCCACCAACCCCACGACTTCCGCACGGTCAAGCAACCCTGTTTTGACGGCATGGGGTCGAATATCGGTCAGTACGGATTCGATTTGGGCCTCAAGCAAGTCAAGGGGAAGTGGAAATGTCTGTTGAACACCAATGGTATTTTGGGCTGTGACAACGGTCAAAGCAGTGGTTCCAAACACACCATGCGCCTCATAGGTTTTGAGGTCAGCTTGAATTCCGGCGCTCCCACCAGAATCTGACCCACCGATACTCAACACTCGAAAAGGCAAGTTGCGCGATTTTTGGGTTGTCATAAAATTTGTAGCAGGGTTGACCTGTTATTCCTTTCCTACTATAGTTACTGCGTTATCATCCACCCTCGTACTTCTGCGGAGGAGGCACTTATATGCAAAGCGGCGGCAGCTTTCGCCTGATTGTTCGCCGGGGGCCACAACCGAATCAGGTTTATGAACTGGTTAAAGACATCAGCACGTTGGGTCGTGACATTACCAACGATATTACCATTAACGACCCGGAAGTTAGTCGTCACCATTGCCGATTCACACGCGGCGGCGGCGGCTATACGATTGAAGATCTCGGTTCGACCAACGGCACGTTCGTCAATGGTCAGCGTTTGACGGGAGCACGACCTCTGTCCAGTGGGGATATTGTGGGGCTTGGCGAAACCGTGATTCTCGCCTATGAAGCCACCTCAATGGCCCCGGCTGGCGGATATGCCGAGCCGCCTGCCCAAGCGACGATGGTTGGCCCCAGTGCCGCGCCTGCCCAAGCGGGCGGTTATTATGATCCCTATGCGGCCCAAGCGCCCGGTTATGCCGCCGCGCCGCCTGCTCCCCCACCTGCCTACAGCTATCAAGATGAACCTATGCAGGGGGGTGGTGCTGGACGTTGGCTGTTTTTGGCCTGCGGCTGTTTCTTGGTTTTGTGCATTATCTCAAGCGTTGTCGGTCTTATCGTGGTGGATGCCACCTGTGCATGGGACGATATTCCTGTGTTATCGGACGTCGTTGATGCACTCGGCTTCCAAGTAGATTCGAGCAGCTGCAATTAGCCGACTTTATACGCCGCTTCGCACATGAACAAAGAGGGGCAGAGCATGAATTTCTGCTCCTCTGCTGCCACATTGCCCAATCTTGTGCTACTCTTCCCCAATATAGCGCACCACCACCAGCGTTAAATCGTCTAGTACCGGGGCATTCCCTACAAAGGTCGTTACTGCTGCCAAAATCGCATTTTTGATCTGGGCTGCTGTTCCATCAGCATAGTGCATCACCACCTCCGCCAGTTGAGCATCCCCAAGCGGCTCCTGATAAATATTCTCCGCCTCCGTTAAGCCATCGGTATAAAACACCACCACGTCCCCGACCTCTAGTTGATATTCATCAATGCGTGTCGGCAAATCATCAAACCATCCCAGTGGACGCCCCCCGCGTGGCAGCCACTCAATTTGCCGGGTTCTGGCGCGATATAGCAATGGTAAATTATGACCTGCGTTGACCCCATACATTCGGCCCCCTAGCTCCAAGATGGCATAATAGACCGTGACAAAAATCCCCCCCGTCGCGTCTTGCAACAGCAGCCGATTAGTCGAGGCGAGTGTTTCATCGGGGGATTGGTGGGAAAAAGCATTCCCACGTAACAAACTCCGTGCCACTGCCATAAAAATCGCCGCCGGAGCACCCTTATCGGCCACATCTGCCACGACAATCCCCATGCGGTGTTCATCCAGCAAAAAGCAATCATAAAAATCGCCTGCCACCTCACGCGCCGCATACCAATCAAAAGCGACATCGTATCCGGGCAGTGTTTTAACCCAACGCGGCAAAAGCCCCTGTTGAATATTGCGGGCCATTTCCAGTTCACGCTGCATCCGACCTTTTTCAACAGCGACCTGATATAAACGGGCGTTCTCAATGGCGATTCCGGCTTGGCTGGCAAAGGCTGCCAATAAATCCCGATGCCCTTCGTTAAACATGCCTGCGATGATACGGTTATCCACATAAATCAGGCCTGTCATTTTGTCCCGCATCATGATCGGCACACACAAAATCGAGCGCAACCCTTTGGTGATGACGCTTTCACCAGCTTTAAACCGCTTGTCATAAAGCGCATTGCTGGTCAGGATGGGTTCTTTGGTCATCATCAACTCATTGACGACGGTGGTACTGATTTCAAAGGCGGGGGTCTCCAAATCTTGCCGATTCATGCCACGTGCTACTTCAAAATGCAGCTTGCCAGTTTGTTCATCTATCAGCATCAAAAAACCGCGTTCGGCCCGTGTAACTTCAATGGCCCGGTCTATGACATAATCCAAAACTGACCCGAACTCAAGGCTAGAATTGAGGTAACGTGTGACTTCATAGAGGAGTTGGAGATATTCGGGTTCAACCGGAAACTGCTTATCCGTCATTATAATTTTTGTCCATAAATATTTTGGGCGGAATCATGCCTCAATATTAGGGATTTGCGCGGAGAATGCAACTGAGAGGGCGGTTTTTTAGGCCGCCCCACGTGTTATTCCACATAACGGATGGTCGAGGGAATATCCATGCGCAACATTCGGCGAATACTCAAAATGGGCGTCAGCGCTACCACCAACACCCCCAATAGTAACGAGATCAAGATCGTGGTTGGTGCCAGCACGATAACCAGATTAATGTCCTCAAGTTGATCTTCCACCCGCGCTGCCAAGAATCGTTGTAGCAGTAGCCACCCCGCCAACAAACCAACCAGCGTACCGAAGATACCGATCAGGATGTTTTCGACAATTTGCATCCGCGTCACCGTTCGCACGGGCAGCCCAAAAGCAAACATCGTGGCGATTTCCCGGACCCGTTCATCCACATTGATACTGGTTGAGTTAAATGCGATGAGAAACGCCATAAACAAGACGACAATCTGTACCACCCGCAGGAACAAGGTAAAAAGTCGCAAGACCTCGTCAAAGGCATCCAAATATTCTTGGACACCGACCACCGATGACACGCCCGGCTGTGAAAATAGAGCGCGTTTGATGTCATTGACATTAGCATACTGACTTGGCGTCACCACCAACAGGTTCGTTTGTCCCTCCAAGCCCATCATGCCCGCACTGCTCATATCCATATAATTCAGGGAGCGCATCGGGTTGTTATGAATCGCGGTCACTCGAACTTCGCTGGACATCATGCGGAATGAGAACGTGCCTTCGCGTAGGGGGTGTTCAAGGGTAATGGTGTCTCCAACCTCCACTTCAAGGTCTTTGGCGGCTTTTTCCGAAAGCACAATCCCATCCTCCCCTGCTTTGAGACTGCCCTCCACAAAGGTGGGTCGCCAAATGGGGCTGTCCATTTTGACTAACTCTAACATAGTCGGGATTTCGGTATCACCCCGTTTTAGTGTGCCCCCCAACATCAAGCGCGGTTCCGTCTCCGCCAGCAGAGGTTCTCCCTCCGCCGTTTTTAGGTCATCCAACGCTTGGATATTCGGGGTGTCCACTGGATAGAAGAAGTTGAGATTGACCTGCACCCGATTCCCACCTCGCCCCAACAGTGCTTCGTCCGCTTCATCCATTGTGGCGACAAAGGTATCTAAGAAACCAACAAACATCACCATGAGGGTAATGGCAACCGCTACCCCCAAAATTGTCAAAGTCGTTCGCCACGGTGCGCGAAGGATATTGCGGAAGGGCATCCGTGCAAAACTCCTACCGGGGATAGGCAAATAATTCAGCAGTTTTGTCCATCCACCGCCCTTCGCCACCAGTGTCCCGGATTGAATAGCATCAATGGGATTCACTCGTACCGCTCGTATGGTTGGAATCAAGGTCGCCACAAACGGCAGCAAAAAACCGACCACCGCCGCTCGGAGAAACGTCGCCATATCCAGTTCGATAATCCAATAGGGCAAGGGGGCAAAATCTTTGACAATATTGCCGAAAACAGTGCTGAGAATGGCCCCAAAAATTAACCCAAACACCATGCCAGAAATCGCAATTTGCAGCCCCACCAACAGGGGCCGGAACGCGATCCAAAAACGTGGCACCCCCAGCGCCATGCCGATGCCAATCTGCCGCCGCTGCGCCTCAACCATGCGCCCTGCCAGATTAAACGCCCCCATCGCCGCCCCAATCAAAAACAGATAGGCGATGATGTCCCACGTTACCTGATCGTTCTCAGCGTCAGAATAGGCTAGTTTATAAATGTTATCCTCTTGGCGCGTATTCATCTCGAAGCCAGTATCAGGGAATGCTTGGGCCATACGTGTTTCAATTTCAGCCTCCACCGCTTTGCGATCAACCCCATCCTCCAACGTCATCACCACGCTGTTGACCAAGCCTTCGCGTCTGGCGATGTTTTGCACCGTTTCTAGCGGCATAAAGAGTACGGCGTAACTGGCCTCCCCCAAAAACACCCCTTCCGCCGGGATGATATAAAAATATTCAGAAGATTGTCCCGTCCCCACAAAATCCAATGGAATATCGCCGCTGATATGCAGAGCATCTCCCGGTTTTAGGTCATAATGTTTGGCGAATTTGTATTCGACTATCGCCACATTCTGACCACTGTCATCCTCAGTAAAATCGCGGCCTTGATTGCGGTAGAGTTGGTTGATGTGTGGCCCACCTGCTGCCACATCTACTCCAACGATTTCCCCTTGTACCAATATGGTTTCGTCGTCTTGGGAGGCATCTACCTGTGTCGCAATAATCAAGCGTGATTCAACTCCCGTTACCCCGTTTACATCGCGCAGAGTATCTAGCAATGCCTCTTTTTCAAGATAGCTGCCATCCGTCAGGGTCATCCGCAGATCATAGGTATTTAGACGCTCATAGCTTTCATCGAGTGAATGAATCCGCCATTTTTTCTGTCCCCCAAATCCACTAAAAACCCCTGTCCCCAGTGCGATAATAATGCCAATCGCCAGCACTTGCAGCCAGCGTGCTTTGAGGTCACGCCATGACCACCGCAGCCAAAATTGAACTTGTCGCATGTTGATACCCCCTTTACCAGTGCAGGTCGCTAATGGCAGCTTTGCCACCCTGCGGCGGGCCGTCGCGCACAATTTGTCCACTGCTGAGTTCAACAACGCGATCCGCCACCCGTGAAATTTCGCGGTTATGGGTCACAACCAACACTGTCTTCCCATTCAATGCTTGCTCCTGTAATAACTGCAAAATCTGGATGCCTGTCCGAAAATCGAGTTCCCCGGTTGGTTCATCTGCCAGCAAAATCGGATTACCCATCGCCAATGCCCGTGCAATCGCTACCCGCTGCTGTTCCCCACCCGAAAGCTCATGCGGGAAATGCCGCACCCGTTCACCTAGACCCACCTGTGTCAAGACCTCTTGCGCTATTGCGGCACGACTACCATTGCGGTGATTGCCATTGCCGCGCATATCTACTGCAAATTGCACATTTTCGAGGGCGGTCAGGCTCGGAAACAAGTTAAATGACTGGAAGATGAAACCTATCGTCTCGCGTCGGAATTTAAAATGATCGGTGCGGCTGGCCGAGGTAATGTCTTGGCCGTTAATGCTGATTTTGCCAATAGTTGGCCTATCAAGGGCGCTCAACATATTCAGCAGGGTCGTTTTGCCACTGCCTGATGGCCCCAAAATCACGACAAATTCGCCTTTATTCACTTGCAATGACACATCTTGCAAGGCTGTAACGGTGACAGTCCCCATCTGATAGTGCTTAGATACATGGTCAATCGTAATCAAGGTTCCCCTCCTGTAATCTGCCTACTATCTGTTATCCTGCGCCCAATGTTAAAGGAATCAAAGTGATATAGGGCTGTTTCGGTCAGGATAAACATCCTAATCGGCGAGTTATTTTGTCAACTTAAATCTTTTTTTAGGTTAACCTAAATACCATGATAGGTCAAGCCTTATAAGGCACTTTCGCTTCAACACAATAAAGTGGGTAGAGAAGTTAGAATTTCATTAAATCGCCCGGCAAGCGAGTGATGTGTATTGCCAAGCAATTTTTCTACCGCCATAATGTCGGTATGGAACCAAATCACAACCCACCTACCCCCAATACGCCTCCCTCGCCTAACCATCGTGTGCGCATCACCCTGCCTACCGTGCAGCCCATCTTGACATATATCATTTTGGGTATCATCGGCGTGATTTACCTCTATGGAAATTCGCTGGGTGCTTTGCAAAGCCGCCTATTTATGCTGGACTGGGCCAAAATCAACGAGCGCATCCTCTACGACGGAGAATACTATCGCCTCTTTACCAGCATATTTTTCCATCTGGATATGATGCACATTTTGTTTAATGGCTACGCACTCTATCTGTTTGGGCGTGATGTGGAAAGCCTTTTTGGGCATGTACGGTTCGCACTGATTTACGTCTTGGGGGGCATCACGGCTTCGCTCGCCAGTCTGCTCTATACGGATGCCGTTTCGATTGGTGCGTCCGGGGCGATTTTTGCAATCTTCAGCGCAATGGGGGTCTACCTACATCGCCATCGTCATCTTTATGGCGACGGAGCACAGCGACGTTTGTCGCAAATGGGAATTTTGGCCCTGATTAATATTGGGTTTGGGCTGCTACCGGATGCCAATATTGACAACGCGGCCCATATTGGCGGCTTGGTTGGAGGGTTCATATTGGCGTGGTTTATCTGCCCGGAATTTGAAGTACAACGTGATTTGATTCAACCGGGCGGAGTACGCATTGTGGACGTAAATACACCCAACAAATGGATGTTTGCTCCAATCCTATTTGCGGCAGGTATCGTCGCATCCGTTGCCTACGCCGTCAGTGTGTTAGCATAGGCACGGTGATGGGTGTATTGATGGTTTAGAGTTGGCGCAGAACAGCCAAAACACGTCCCTGAATTTTGACTCGTCGGGCGTCTACCAAAATCGGGTCCATGGTCGTGTTGGCCGGCTGCAACCGAATCAGTTTGCCTTCACGATAGAAATATTTGAGCGTGGTTTCGTTGCTATCTTCTAACAACACCGCCACCATATCCCCGTTTTCAGCCGTTTCTTGCCGCTGCACCACAATAATGTCTCGGTCACCGACCAGTGCATCTACCATTGAATCGCCTTGCACCCGCAGGGCATAGATGTTATCGCTGTTGGCATAGCGGCCCAAAAGCGGTGATGGGACTTCGACGATTTCATCAGGGTCAGGATAGAGGCTGTGATTTTCGGGCAGCATCAGGGGCATCCCTGCGGCGATCTTGCCCAACATCGGCACAGGCGTGACATTCGACGCCTCGATTACCCGTATTTCATGAGTATATTCGATTTCGACAGGTTCATTGTTCAAATTCTTGAGCAGGCGTAGCCCACGTGATACATCGGGAGAACGTTCCAAATAGCTGCCATTGACCAACTTGTTCAAGTTGTAATTGACCACTGATGTGGAAGCAATTTGGACAGCCTCGCCAATTTCCCGAATGGTCGGCGGATAGCCATTCCGTTTCAAGAATTGCTCAATGAATACCAAGATTTTCTTTTGGCGTTCCGAGAGCTTATTAGGGTCTCGCCGCGATGTTCGTTTTGATTCTGTATTTGCCATATTACCACCTCGTCGCACATACGTTCGGTTAAACTTTTCCACATTATATTCCGAACCTCTGTTCTGAGTCAAGCATTTGCCCAAAGGAAATTCTGACTTGGGCATAACCAATTTGGAACGAACCCTTTCTCCGACTATAATTTCCAGCATCATAAAGTGGCGTAGACAGGGCAGGATTCATGCAGCATAACCTGACTGGACAACAGCTTGGCAGCTACAAGCTCGGTGATCTCATTGGTGTGGGCGGGATGAGTGCGGTCTATGAATCTTATCAAACCACCGTCCGGCGTAAGGTCGCTGTCAAAGTGCTGCCGCCCCAGTTTGCCCAACAAGCCGATTACGCCGAACGTTTTGAGCGTGAAGTTCAACTCGCTGCCCTATTGGAGCATCCCCATATCTTGCCCATTTACGATCACGGCACGGATGAAGGCATCAGCTACATCGTGATGCGCCTCTTGACGGGGGGTACATTAAGCCAGCGCCTTGAATTTTTTAAGCGCCCTTCCCTGCGCGAGGCCCTGCAAATTTTGCGGCAAATCGGCAGTGGCTTGGATTATGCCCACAAACAAAATATCATTCACCGCGACCTCAAGGCCAGCAATGTCCTGTTTGACACCGAGGGCAACGCTTATCTAGGTGATTTTGGGATCGCCAAGTTGTTACAGGTCGAAAAAAGCGGGCTGACCACAACCGGTCAAGCAATGGGTACACCCGCCTATATGTCACCCGAACAATGGCGGGCCGAAAGTGTGGATGCACGGGCCGATATCTATTCGTTAGGCGTTATCGCCTACATCTTGCTGACCGATGAACTACCTTTCCAAGCCAGCACGCCCTACGCGATGATGCATAAACATCTGCATGAAAATGCCAAGCCACCCTCTCTTGTGCAACCCAATCTACCTCCGGCTGTCAATTCAGTCATGAATCGGGTGCTTGCCAAAGACCCCAGTATGCGTTATCCCAACGCCAGCACCTTTGTGACCGCATTGGAAGAGGCCATTGCTGAAATCCCCACCCAAGAACGCCTCACCACTGGGTTTTTGGGCAGCAAGACGTTTGAAACCCTGCCGCCTGTTCCCTCCGGCCCGCTGGACGACACCCGCACACCCTTTGAGCGTCACCAACCCCGCCGGCGCAAAAATAATCGCTGGATGATTGGTAGTCTGCTGCTGATGGGCCTCATGATGATTGGATTTGGCGGGTTGATTGTATTACTCAGCAATCAAGAGGATGACCCGACGCACGAAAACGGGCAGTTCCCGACCATTACCGATGATTCGCTCCGTGTTTCCCCAAACGCCTCTGCCGAGACCTCACCCGTCAAAGAAACACCCATTCCAACCAATACGCCCGAGGCTGAAACGGCGACTGCCACCCCTGCAAATCCACTGCAAATTACTGCCCAAACCGCCTCCGAAGTGGAAATCTTGCGAACCATCCCCGGCCTTGAAGCGCAGGACGCCGCATGGTCACCGGATGGTGAATTATTGGCCCTCGCCCGCCCAGAAGGTGTCTACTTAGTTTCGATGGTAGATGAGGAAGTTCGCTTGCTGAGGGGGCATACCGATGATGTCGTGACAGTCGCTTTCAGCCCCGACGGCAGTAAAATCGCTTCCGGTGCAGACGACAACACCATCCGCATCTGGGAAACCCGCACAGGTTCAGAATTATCAGTTCTGCGGGGGCATGACAACAACGTACACAGTGTTGCCTTTAGCCCTGACGGGACTCAATTGGTTTCTGCCGGAGCGGATGGCAAAATCTGGCTGTGGGATGTCGCAGATGGATCGGGCATTGTGATGGGGGAACATTCGCGCTCGGTGGAGGAGGCGGTGTTCAGCCCGGATGGAAAATGGGTAGCTTCGGCGGGCAGCGATTTTATGGTGCGGATATGGGATGTCGAAAACCGTACCATGTTGACCGAATTGGCAGGTCACACCGATTTAGTCTTTACGGTGGCCTTTAATCCGACGGGCACGCGCTTGGCTTCGGGCAGTGCGGATCGTACCTTGCGAATCTGGGATGTTCAAAATGGTGATGCATTGGATATTTTGGAGCCACCCACTAGTTGGATCACCACCCTGCGCTACAGTCCCGACGGCAGTCTTTTGGCGATTGGTGGCTCGAATGGTTCAGTTCGTCTATGGAATGTCGCCTCGGACGAAGAAATCACCACCCTTCAGCAGCAGCCCAGCCCTGTTATCAATAAACTCGCCTTCAACGCCGATGGTACAATGTTGGTCTCGGTCAGTCGTCAGGGCGATGTCAAAATTTGGGCGCTGCATCAAGACCAAGAGGCCTTGCTGGATTTGCCCGTGCGCTTGATTCAACCCTCGACCATCAACGAGGTTATCCTATATGAAAGTCTATGGACGACTATCGAAGCCCAATTTCGAGATTTGAAGTCTCCCGGCACAGCCGCATATGAAATTACCGTTGACCCCACCGAAACCCTGCGCTGGAACTTTATCTGGTGTACAGCCACCAATGAATTATTACAAACCAACCTAGATGCCCTGACCATGCAATTTTTCCTCAATGGGGTAGACATCGGTAGTCGTTATTGGTTTGAATACGACTATACGGAGAATGATAATCGCTGCCATACTTGGGCAACCCTCGTGCGCGATTGGACATTTCCTAATAATGCCCCGCTCGATTTTGAAATTCGCTACACCCTAACCCGCATGGTCACGGATGGCAGCAGCAATTATGCAGCAGGGGAATACGTCCAGCGGATTCGCGTTTCCCCAAGCGATTAGGATGAAAAGACAATCTGAGTCGCGTGCCGCACATAATCCTGTGAACGTAGGGTTTCCAGCAGATCATCCGAAATCGGCTCGTCCAAAATCGCTACCGATAGCGTTTGCCCTCCCGGTTCAGCCCGGCCCGTTCGCCAATCCGCGATATTGATGTTGTTTTCCGACAGCAGCAGCCCCACCCGTCCGATCACACCGGGGCGGTCATAGCTGCCAATGACCAACAGTACCCCTTCCGGTTGAAAATCGGTGCGATATTGATTGATCTTCACGATATGCGCCTCGGTGCGACCAAACAGCGCCCCCGCCATTGTGGTACTGCCCGCATATTGACCCGTCCAATGCACCTGACACGACATTAAATTGGCATAATCAGGGCTATCCAGCCCTTTGGTTTGGCTGACAAATATATTACGCTCATGGGCCAGCACTGGGGCATTGATGTAATTTACTGTGCCCTCCCCTAAAATTGGCATCAATAAGCCGCGCAGCAGGGCCACTGTCATTGGCTTGACCAACCCTTCAACCTCCTGCCCGCGAAATTCCAGCATCACCCGGTTAATTGGCCCACGTGCCAGCGCATGTTGCAGTATCCCGATACGCTCCGCCAACTTTAAATAGGGGGCGATCATCTCAAAGGGTCGTCCATCCACAAACGGCATATTGACGACATTGCGATAATCTTCGCCACGCAGAGCATCCAATACCTGCCGAGCGATCAGCAGACCCAAATCGCGCTGGGCTTCGCGGGTGCTGTCTCCCAGATGGGGGGTATGCAGCACATTCGGCAAATTGAGCAAGGGTGAATGGGTGATGGGTTCATGGGCATACACGTCCACTGCCACCCCCGCCAATCGTCCATTTTTCAAGGCCGTCAGGAGAGCATTTTCATCAACGATGCTGCCATGTGCGGTGTTAATGAGCAGCGCCCCGTTTTTAATCAACGAGAAGGTATCCACATTTAACAACCCCGCTGTTTCGGGTGTCGTGGCGCAGTGCAGACTAATAACATCAGAATCCGCCAATAATTGAGCTAGACCAACGAGTTTTAATCGCAAATCACCCAGTTGATTTTCGGTCACATAAGGGTCATAGGCTTGCACGGTCATACCAAAAGCCATCGCCCGCCGTGCCACCTCACGCCCCACCCGCCCCAAGCCGATGATGCCCAATCGTTTGCCATGCAATTCCATCCCCACATGCTGTTCGCGTTTCCATACCCCACCCGTCAGCGCGTTGTGGGCTTGAATCAAATTCCGCGCCATCGCCAACATCAACGTAAAGGTATATTCGGCAGTGCTGATGGCATTTACGCCGGGGGTGTTCATGACAATAATGCCACGCCGCGTAGCAGACTCGACATCAATCCCCGCAATGCCCACCCCGGCCCGCCCAATCACCCGCAGTTTGGGCATTTTTTCCAGCAGGGCAGTGTCAATCTCCACCTCATCCCGAATGATTAACGCCTCGGCAGCATTCAGCATCGGGTGTTTGCTCAGGTTTTCCGGCTCAACCACCTGCGCCAAACCCCCGATCTCTCCTTTTAACAAATTTAATCCGGCTTCGGACAGTGACGTTGCAATTAAAATTCGATGGGTCACGCCCAATTTCCCCTCGTGAAAAATTGAATAATGACATCTGCCAACAAAGACGGGGATATTTTATCGAATGGATGAGGGGTTGCAGGTAAAATCTGCAATTCGCCCAACTGCAATGCTCGATAGGCCGCGACGCTTTCTTCAAGGCTCACCATGCTATCTCGATCTCCCATTGCAATCCGCACAGGTTGAGTAATTTGGGCCAAAACGTCCGGTGTCAATAAATTTTGCTGACCCAGCCCAATCAATAAGTCGCGTGTTTTTTTCAACACCATGCGCCAATCTCGGTGCGTCGCCTGTAGGGTTTGGGCATAGTGCGGAATTTTCTGCAAAATTTTATCGGCGTCTAACAACTTAACCTCTTTTTCTGCCACCGCAGGTGTCCAATCCAACTTGGCCGCTAATGTGAACACCTGCCCGACCCGTTCGGGGTGATGTAGGGCCAGAGACAGCGCAACATACCCACCCATGCTGTAGCCAAACACATCGAATTTTTCCGTCCCTACAATGTTCAAGACATTCTCAACAAAATGTCCAATTTTAAATGGCCTATCGGTTAAATCCGCCGTGCCATGTCCCTCAAAATCGAGCGTGATAACTTCAAAATGGGGTTCAAGAAGGGGAATTAATTGTGCAAATTGCGATTTTGCCCCCACTGCCCCATGTAACAAGACCAAAGGGTGTTTTTTATCCATCGCCAGAAATTCCTCAAATCATTTTATGAAGGAAAAACCTCACCAAGATACCGCCCCGGCGTCACCCCGTAGACGCGCTTAAAGTGCCGTGTCAGATGGGCTTGATCGAAAAAACCCGCTTCCACCGCAACTTGCGAGATGGGCATCCCCTTCATCAGCAGTGACTTGGCAAGGCGTACTCGCACCAAAATTTGATAGGCGTGTGGGGATAATCCGGTTTCACGCCGAAAGACTCGACATAACCTAAAGGAGCTAATATTCGCTTCCCTTGCTAGGGTATCGAGCGACACGTTTTCAGTTGGGAGTGCCTCAAGGTATTCTTTCGCTACCTTTACGGCCCGATGTTTGCTTTTCTCCACCTCATGCACCGTTATTTTGTCCGCCGCATGATGGACGATCAAACCAACCAGTGCCTCCAAAAGAGTGGTCTCGCGTACCAATGCCGAACTTGCCTCTTCTAAAGCCTTATGTGCTTGCCACAACATCGTCGCTACCATAGGACTATAAATCACCCCTCCCGTAAATTGAGGGGCATCTCGATGTGTCCCGGTGAGTTCTTCGGCAACACGTTGCATTAAAGCGGATGAGGGATAAAACGAACGGTACTGCCAAGTCGAATTGGCGGCTGGCCCGCCCCCATGCACTTCGCCGGGGTTTAAGACAAACACATCTCCCGGCCCAACATTCCGCACCGCCCCCCGAAATTGAGGCAAAGCGAAACCGTTTTCGGTCATACCAATCATAAATTCATCATGGGTATGCGGCGAAAAACTGAATTCGACAAAATGGGCACGAAACAATTCGAGTCCGCCAAAAACATCTACCCGCCAAAGTTGGGCGCTGTCTTGCGATTTAGATAAGGTGGGTTGGGTAGCCATAAGAAAAGTATAGCCATACCCTGCAAGAACATACAAGACGGCCCAAGTTTTTCCACCTACGATGAAATCAGTCTTGTCCAAAGTGGAGAAAATCAATCATGACAGACACAAACAATCTATCGTGGGCAACAAAGGCCAGAATTGGTCTTGCATTTCTTGCTATCTACCTCATCTGGGGGACGACGTTTCTGGGGATACGTATTGCGGTTGAGACCATCCCAGCCTTTATGATGGCAGGACTACGTTTTTTCTTTGCTGGGGGCATCATGATGGTTATTTTGTTGGCGCGGGGTGGACATTTCCCTAGTCTGCGGCACTGGCGCTCGGCGGTCATCGTCGGTGGACTGATGCTGGTCGGCGGAATTGGCCTCGTCAGTTTCGCCGAGGAGCGCATTTCCTCCGGGTTGGCTGCATTGGTGGTCGCAACTATTCCTATCTGGATCACGCTGTTTGGATGGTTAGGGTTTGGGGGGAAAAAGCCAAGTCCTCAGATATTCACCGGGTTAGGGCTTGGTTTTGTTGGGGTAATCCTACTCTTTGCACCCGCTATTGATGCAGATAACAATCAGTTGGCGGGCATGGGCATTGTATTCATCGGGGCCATGTTCTTTGCCGCTGGAAGCCTTTATTCGCGGCGTGCCCCATTGCCAATAGATACCCGCATGAGTACAGCTAGTGAAATGCTGGCGGCGGGGATATTGCTTTTGGGAGTCAGTCTACTGTCGGGTGAACCTTCTCGCCTCGATATAGGGGAGATCTCAGTGCGATCCATCTTTGCATTGATTTACCTGACTATCTTTGGATCCATCATCGGTTATACGGCCTATTTGTGGCTGCTAAAAACCGTCGAACCCGCCAAAGTAAGTACAAATTTTTATGTAAATCCGGTCATCGCGGTCTTTATGGGTTGGTTGCTCGCCGATGAAAATGTCACCCTATTCATGATAATCGCTACCGTCGTCATCTTGCTTGGGGTGGCGGTTATCAATATCAAACTTCCCCATATTGGTCAAAGGCGGAACCATGAAATCAAACTGAATATGGGGGGTACCTCCACTGAATAAGAGATATTGGCTAGAATGTTCGAAGCAAAAAATGGGTTTCTCAACTCACCGGGAAACCCAATTCAATTTTCCGTAGCCCGATAGCCACAGGTGTATACCCCCAAAAAATGAGAGGTGGTGCGACCCAAGACAAGCGATTTGCGTATGATATAATGATCGAAGAAGTAAAGTCATTGAGTGGAAAAGTAAACAATGCCAAAAACCAATCGCCGGGGCAATATGGCATGGTTAATCGCCATGTTCATCGCGTTTATGGTTCTCCTTGTTTCAGGAGAGTGGGCTGTCGCGTTTATTTTAGGTGGAGTCGTCACCCTCCTCACCACAATGGCCGTCGCCGGAAACGCCGCCCGCACCCTCCAAACTAATACCCGCGCATCGCGTCGCATCAGCCGTGCCAATCCTGCCTCGCGGGAGCGCCGCCGTGTACAAATGACCCAATCCGCCCGCCGCTCTGCTGAATATGTGAGTATGCGCCCTGACCGCGACACGCATGGCTATCGGTTGCAAGATGTCGGTCTATTGGTGGAGGAAATCCGCAAGGATGGCTTGGAACTTCGGCAGGCTCGTTTGCTTTCATTAGATGACAATTCGCTGCGCCCCTATGTCGTGGTAGACGCCCCAACCTATGCTCACCCCCGCCAAAGTCTCATCCGCTTTGAGATCAAAGATGCGGCAGGCTATCCCCAATTTGTCTGCGAGATGGAACATTACATGCGACCCGGTGAAAATTTGCTGCTGCCCGGTTATCGTTTACCGCTCAAAGGCAACAACCGCCTAACCCATATTGGCAAATGGGATCTACAGGTTTGGGTAGATGGTGGTTTGGTGGCGTTGCATCCCTTTACTCTGTCGCCCTCCTTGGATGAACGGCGTCGTCAATTCGGCTTAGACGGCGAAGCACAGGTACAGGTGGCGCTCGAAGATGATTCATTACCGATTTCTCTAGAAGAATTGCTTTCACAGCAGCGCCGTATCAGCACTCATTAGTGTTACTCAGGAAGATAGGCAGTGGCTACACAATGGTGGGGAACTAAAAAAAACGTCTCGCCACGTCTGCGCTTGGAAGTGGAACTTATGCAGGCGACCTTTGGCAATACGTTCCAGCTAACGTTTGATAAAAATGATACGCTCTCGTGGCTCGGTATGGTCGAGGTCAATCTCGTCGGGCTGCCCCAGCGGGAACATCAAGTCAAGATTTTTTACCCGAAAGATTATCCCAATCGTCCTGCCGAAGCCTATGTGCTTCAGCCCTACATTTACAGCCCTAAACATCAATTTGAGGACGGACAGCTTTGTTTGTTTAATCCCAAAGACGGCATCGCGTATGGATGGAACCCTTCGACCTCGACTGCCGTCACAGTAGCAGGGTGGGCAATTGAATGGCTGTATGCCTATTACACATGGCGTGCAACTGGTGAATGGCCCGGTATCGAAGAAAAGCTCAAGCGCAACCTGATGGATTGGTTAAAGCCACACCGATGACTACCCACGACACCCCCCCTGTTGAAAAGTCATTCGACCTTCCTGCCCCCATGCTGGAAAACCCTTTGCCACTGGTATACGTAGCCCAACGGGTCGTCGAAAAAATATGTCAGGGGGCGCTGCGCTATAAACGTAATGAAACAGGCGAGGCGCTCATTGGCCTCATCACACCTGCCAGCGAAAACACTCCACCTGAGATTTGTATCCTCGACACCATCCCACCGATGGAAGATGTCGTCCGCCGTTCAGTCATGTTTGTGCAGGGCGATGGCTGGCAAACCAATATCTCGGAGTGGTGGCAGGAAAATTGGAAACTCTATCGGGAGATGCATGGTCAAGGTCGCAGCGCCAAATGGGATGTACCCCTGCGTCATCTGGGCGATTGGCATAAACAACCCGGCGCGATGATCGCCCCCTCGACTGAAGATTTACACACCGCCCGTTTGCATTTGGAGGCGACGGGCACAGATTTTTTACTCGCCCCCATTGTCACCCTCGCCGAATTTTGCGAAGACATTCCACCTGCTGAAAATACGCTGATCGTTGAGGCCAAAAGCACAACTAAAGCCGCTCGGATACGTATAGATTTTTGGTGGCTGCGGAAGGAAGGCCGCGACTTTGAACCTGTCAAAGTGGTCGTTCGACCCAATGACTATTTTCCCGGTCTGCCACCTGTTGTTTGGTGGATTAAACAGCGCCAGCGTTTTGATGAAGAATTGGCGGCATTGGAGAAAAACGGGCTAGAAGTCATGGATGTGGTCACATGGAACACACGGGGACACCCCCCACTCGATACCTGCCTGACCATCTGGCGTCCCGGTACATCGCGGGTCGTGATTGCTATGACCCCCGTCAATTATCCGATTCGTCCACCCATGTGGCGAGTTGCACCGATTATGCGCCCCAAAGAAGGCCAAGACCTTTTTGAAACGCTGCTCAACGCCTCCACCAAAGTTCCGGAGGGGGTTATTCCCCGATGGACGCATGAGCATTTATTGGTAGATGCAGTGAAAGCAATCGAGGCGTGGGAGAAAACAAAATGACCGATTGGAATCGCGTTGAACGGCTGCTAGGGCATGATGCCATGAGCCTGCTCGCCCGCAAAACCGTCGGGATTGTCGGGGTGGGTTCAGGGGGTGGATACGTCGCGCTGGCCCTAGCCATGTCGGGTGTGCAACGGTTTATTTTGGTGGATGACGATGTGTTGGATCCCCAAAATATTGTGCGCCATGTCGCCGATGGTCGTTATATCGGCAAACCCAAAGTCGAAGCCGTGCGCGATTTGATTTTGCAGCGCAACCCGCAAGCCGAGGTGTTTACCCTACAAGATCGCATTGAGAGCCACCTACATTTGCTCGATCAAATGGATATTCTAGTCGTGGGCGTGGATGGCGAGGGCGCGAAATTCAGCCTGAACGAATCCTGCCTTAAACGGCATCTGGTGGCTGTGTACGCCGGGGTCTATGAACGCGGCGAAGGCGGTGATGTGGTGGCAATCTACCCCGGTGACGGCCCATGTTATGCGTGTTGGGCCGCTGAACTGCGCGAAGGGTATGTCACCCCTGCCCCGGATGGCTCGGATGCTGATTTGGACTATGGACAGCGTCGTCCTGATGGCGCGATTGATGCCGAACCCGGTCTCTGGTTGGATGTGGTGCGGGTCGCCAATACGCAGGCCAACATCGCCCTCAATATTTTGCTAGAGGGCACACCCGCCGAACGCCATTTTCCGGCGAATACCGTTTTGTTAGCCAATCAACCGCTGGAAATTCGGGAGGGGCATATCACCCCGCCCTTTTCCGCTGAGTGGGTCAATATTCCACGTAACCCCAAATGCCTTGTCTGCGGTTCCTATCATATGGAAAAGGCCGCCACCGAGGAAATCTCGCTTGACCAGTTGCTCGGTGAACCCGTCCGTGTAGATGTCCGCAAAACCAACAACAAACTATCCCTTGATGGAATTGATGAGCAGTAACCTATGACCGACCAACCCAATCAACCACCCATTTCTGAACTCCCCCCCGACGAAGTGCAGGCGATCAATCCAGCACCGCCTGAGGTGGCCGAGCAGCCAATGCCGCCTGCACCTCCACCACCAGCCGCTGCCGCCAATGGTCATCATGAGGAAACTGCAGAGGAAGCACGTGCCCGTCTGGAACGCCTCGGTGGTGAGCCTGCGCCGGACATCACACCGGAAGAATTTGCGCGGCTGCGTCAGAGTGGTCAAATCCATATTGACGTGCGGGGTCGGGTGCGCAGCCGTCAATCCAATGAACCCAGTGATGCGGGTATCTCACTGCGTAAGCGCCGTGCATGGTATGCGGAGCCACAGCATGATTGAAAGCACCCCTGATGTTCTGGGAGGCAAACCACGCATTGCCGGAACCCGCATCCGTGTGCAAGACATTGTAGGTTATCATCTACTCGGTGGGTGGTCAGTCGAACAGGTTGCCGAGGAATTGGATATCACCCCTGCTCAAATCTATGCCACCTTATCCCACTATTACAGTCACCATGATGAAATTGACCGTGACATTGAGGCCAGCAAATCCGTTGACCCTGATTTGTTGCAAGCATATGAGAGTCGGCGGGCAAAAGTTACCGCTAAGTTAGAAGCAAAACAAAATTCATCGGATTAGCAATCATTTGACCTCATTTTTTATCGCCTGCATCTTATTCTGGATACGGGCGCGGTCAGTCTCAGAATATCGTTCAAAGTGCATCGGCTGTTGCTCATAATCTACCACTGCTGCACAAAAACGCAGGCTCGCATACACCCGATGGTAAATCGCGCCAAAATCCAACGCCTGCACATCCGCTCCCGCCAATGGAATGGGAATAGTGGGAATCAAGTCTTCAACCCCAAAGCCATAAATCGCCGCCTGCCCTTGTTCAAATGAGGGGCGCGGGTCAGTCACCATAATTATGTAGGGCATGGCGTTTTCTTCATGATGTGGATAACTCGGCAAACTAGCAATGATGGGGCGGCTCTCATGCAAATAATCCACCTCTACCAAGCGCAATCCACTTTGCAGGATTTCAACACGTTTCAGCCGATAGCGCGGATAGTGTGAACCGCCGGGTTTATTAGCAGGTGATAGGATTTCAATTTGGGTAATCGGTCTCCCCAATGCACTCCCTTCCCCCGCCTGATAGATCACCACGCTGGTCAAAAATTCTTCTTCTTCCAATGTCTCCAAAATGGGCAGGGTCGCGGTGGGCAAGGCAGTCATTCCGCTTGGCTGTGCAGGCGAGGAGGGACGTGTTGAACTTTGATAAATCATGACATCCGGGCGTGTCTTGGATGGCTTGCCCAATGCCGGTAGCGTGATTTCGCTAATTTGCAGCGATTTTTCGGCAACCGCCAAGTAGCCCAGTGGTAGCTGTTCATCCAATGTCATACGGGTCTGGACAATCAATTCAGCATGAAAACTTTCCCATCCCCCCGCCTCACTTTGCAGAAAGCTGTTCAGGTGTGGATTAATGCCGGGATATAGATTTTTCTCACTGTGGATTGCCATACCCACCTCCTCAAATTACCGTCGTACTACCACCGTTTTTTGTCCATCCCAAATTGGTTGGGGCAGCCACACATTAAAGCGTGCCCCCTGCCCATATTCACTTTCGACCCAAATCCGTCCGGCATGGGCCTGCACAATTTCGCGGGTGATGGCTAATCCCAAACCCGTCCCCGAATTTTTGGCGCGGCTCTTGTCCACCTGATAGAAGCGTTCAAAAATGCGCGGCAGGTCTTCACGGGGGATACCTTCACCTGTATCCTGCACCCGTACCAATACACCCTGATTATCCAAAGTGGCCCGCAACCACACCCGCCCTCCGGCTGGTGTATGTTTAATCGCGTTATCCACCAGATTGGTAAATACCTGTGCCAAACGATCCCCATCCCCGGCGATACGGGGTAAATCGGGAATTTGCACATCTAATTGCAAGCCGCGTTCCCTTGCTCGGATGGTCATACTTTCGCCAACGGTTTTAAGCAATTCATCAATTTCAACCGCCTGCCGCATCATATCCATGCGCCCCGCCTGAATACGTGCCAAATCGAGCAGTTCATTCACCATCCGGGTCATCCGCCCTGCTTCATGATAGATAATGTTGGCGGCATGGGCATTATCATCCGCCACCCCATCGGCAATCGCTTGGGCAAACCCTTGAATACTGGTCAACGGGGTGCGTAAATCATGTGAGACATTCGCCAGAAAATCACGCTGGGCCTTTTGACCGATCTCAACTCGTTCGGTCATGGTGTTAAATGTGCGGGCCACTTCGCGCACTTCATCTGGGCCATGTACGGGCACACGGGTGGCATAATTCCCTTCAGCAACTTTGGCGGCAGCATGGGCCACATCCAACAACGGACGCGATACCCAGCGCACAATTCCGGCTGAAAATAGTAGGGCCACTACCATCCCAATACAGCCCGCCTGAAAAAATGCCAAGAACATCCCGCTACCAAGATATTCCCGAATGACAGCCCGGAACGATTGTTTGGGCATCTGGGTAGCAACCACCAGAGCATTCACAACAGCGATTTTACCGTTATCCACATCAAGGAGGATTACTTCGCGGCGAATCGGCTGTTCAACATACAACCACTTTTGGCGTTTATGGTCAAATTCTCCTTTATAAAGTACCGTTGTGCTCCCCAACACCTGCGAACGTTCCACAAAGGCCTCTCGCGCCGAAAGACCACTGAATTCACGTGGGTAATCGCCGTTGCTGTCCCAGATGACCCGATTATTCTGTGCCAACAGCATAATCCGCACGTTATTATTGTCGGCTTGGCTCTGCAAATAATCTAATTGGAGTTCGACCTCCTCCTGAAAAGTCAACGGGCCTTGATTATCCAAAAACTGTTGTTGCTGCTCCGTCGAAAGAATGTCTATGGTCGTCGCCGCCAGTTGGATGTATTCCTCATCGGTGTTGGCTGGACGTGCCCGCAGCACCAAAATCAATGCGAGGGAGATAATCGCCAATGTAAAAAGTAGTACCACTCCAAACGCGCCAAGCAACCGTACATTCAACCGATTCATCGTGCCAACCAATACTCCTATACACTCAATCCGAGGCCGCTGGGGTCATCTCTACAGCCAGAGCCGAGTTCGGCAGACGCTTTTCCCGGATTTGTTGAATGGCGAGGGCACTTAACAGGAAACATCCTGCCGCGATAATCAAAATCACATTGTACCCGTTGGTCGAATCCGTCCGCCGATTGACTTCATCCACAATAAACCCGCTGCTTAGGCCCACCGACGACCCCATACTGGTCGCAATATTGGTAATCCCTAGGTAAAAGGCCGTCTGGCGCTGTGGCACAATCGCGGTGACCAACGCCCACCCTACACTGAAAAAGATCGCCGACCCCACCCCGGTAAACATCAACAGAAAACTGGCGACATTAAGCGAGGTGGTGAGGGTAATCGTAACGGTACTGATTGCGGCCATCATCCCGGCCACCATCAACATGCGTCGCCGCCCAATCCGATCTGAAATCATCCCTGCTGGAATCGTGACCAACATGACCGCAAACGCAATCATAATGACAATTCGACCCTGCGTTTCGCGGGCTTCCTGTTCGCTCAGGCCAATGACATCTTCCAAATATGTCAACGCAAAACTGCCGAGGATGTTGAACGAGATGAAAAAGCTAAAGCGATGTACCAGCCACCATAAAAACGAGGTCTGACGGGCAAGGCGGCGTAAATTCAAGACCACAATCACCCGCTGCGAAGTCAACCAGTCTGCTGATGGATAGTACATCCGCATGAAGCGTCGTGTAGCGGTAATTGGCTGATTAGATTTCATCCGTGCAGCCGGTTCAGGCGCTCGCCAAAACGTGACCACTACTGAGGTAATTGTCAGCCCACTAATCACCAAGATGGCCGCATTTGGCATTTGATGATTGCCCAAAAAGGCCCATGTCAGACCGCCTGCCACCACAATCCCCACCAATTCCATAACGGTTTTAAATCCCGCCGCCAAGCCCATTTGCTGCGACCCTACTTGGTCAGGCAGCAGGGCATTCAACGGGCTTTGAATCATGCTCAACAAAGATTGCAGCAGCAGCACCCCGACCAACAAAACAAAGATATTGGGAGCATTCACCATCACCGAGAACGCCACGATCAGACCAATCGCTCCCGTCAGCATATAGGGATAACGGCGACCTACGCGACTGCGGGTGTGGTCGCTCAAAATGCCGATAATGGGTTGAGCAATGCCCGAAATGCTTAGGCCAAAGATACCGACCAGCCCAAGTGCCGTATTGAGTCGAGCCTCATCCAACTTGCCATGATCTACTAAATCCGAGAGCACAAAATGATAGAGGGCGGGTTTGTTAATGGCATAGGCCAGCGCCAAGCTTAATGCAGGTAGACTGAGCAGCACTAAAAACCAGATGGAGCGTTCGGATGGGCCACTACTAACGACTGCTCGCTGCCTTATCATTGGCTATATCCCTAGACTTTTCCTTCGGAAATGGTTATGGATTGGAACACCAATGTCAGCTTGCGCGTTTCGCCGCTGGCATCTGTTCCTTTTATCTGTACGCGGTCAACCAGTAAGGGGTCGCGGGCCTCGAGGCATAGACGAAACAAATCTTCCAAAGTCGCAAATTCCTTAACCGTCTCAGTCAAACCCGTCTGTTCATCCCATTTTCGGAATACGATGATGCCTTGCTCCACAGTGGATTTTGCCACGCCGTTATCCTCTTTTTGCCATAAAAAGAAAACCCTTTTAGTATCATAAGTGTACTACTCATGTACATTCACGGTAAACACAGAGTCGCGGGGTAAAAGCGACCTCCCATGATAAACTTATTACTGCGGGTCACACTGTTTGCCTTTTTATTTTCAAATGGGCCATTTTTGCCTGCCCGCCCTGCCCGCTATCCCCAACACCCCGCATTGACGGTTAGCCCTATTGAAAAAATTGCCGAATTCGGTGGGCCAATCCGCGCCGCTGTCCTTGATGGGGCCGATGCCCTGATCGCCGAAGGGGAAGCCATTGTGCGTGTCCCCTTGATTGGCGACCACGCCTATCAACCCATCGAACGGCACACACTGGGGCAGGGGGCAATTCTCGATCTCGCCCGCACCTCACAGGCCCTCTATGCCTTGACGACACAGAGCCTTGTCATATTGGCCCCCGATGCTCGTCAAACCCACTATGTGCTTCCCGGTGGTGGGGAAAGGCTCACGCTGCTTAACGACTTATTATTGGTCACCGCCCGCCAAGCCGGGGCAAAACTCTATACCATTCAACCCAATGGCGACCTGACTACCTACACATGGATCAGTACCCCCAGCGATAATCTGCAATCTGGCGTGGTAGATGATAAGACTGTCGCACTGGCGGATCGTTCATCTGGTATCCGCCTGTTGGAGTTGGAGGATAAAAAACCCGCCCAGTTCTTGAGCGCTCTTCCGACCACCGCGCCTCCTGAGGGCCTTGCCATTTTTGACCATTGGCTCTTTTCCACCAGCGGTCACCACCTCAATGTGACAGATGCCAATAATCCTCAAAATCCCGGCGTAGTGGGTCAATATGCCCCACTCCATGATATTCAAGACATGGTGTGGCAAAACGGCCTTACCCTTATCGCCGACGGGCAGGATGGCCTCAAAGTTTATGACAATGCCAGTTTAACCAATGGCCCGCGCTATCTGGCTGGCTCAACCGACCACCCTAGCTATGCCGTCGCTTTTAGTGGGCAATATCTCCTAAGTGGTGAATCGAACGGTCTGCGTATTTATGATGCCACACGTTTGCCCGATCTCGTACCGATCAGTTTTGCAGCCCTGTGGTCGCCGACCACTGCGATTACCACGGTGCCCAATTCAACCCTCATTTTGGTATCGGTAGGAGCAGGTGGATTGGCAGTGGTGGATATTGCCGCGCCCTTTGCGCCAAATGTTCGCGCCGCCCTGCCATTTTCCGGCCCGGTGGAATATGCCCTTGCCCATCCCAATGACCCCTCTGTGCTTTATTTGACATTGGGAGATGGTCGCTTGGTCACGCTGCAATTTGACCCCAACGCACCTGAACAGGTCGCCATCACCAGCGATTTACCCCTCTCCGGTCAACCCGGCGAAATGGCCCTCGACCCCTCCCGTGATTTGTTGGCAATTGCTACCGGACGCGCCGGTCTCGAATTCTATGCGCTCGGCCTCGACCATCATCAGCCGTCCCGTCTCACCAATTTGACCTCCCAATCCCTCCATAAAGGCGGGGTGAAATCCGTGAAATGGACAGGCGGGGGACGTTGGGTCTTCCTTGATGGGGATACAGTGCGCGTGGTGCGGCTCTTTGGCAAACGCCAATTTGTCGAGGATGGCCGCCTCGCCGTGACAGGCTCAACCCTCGCCCTGACCGATCATGATGTGCTTGTTGGTGGGAGCAACCAATTGACTACCCTCACCATCCAGAATGGACAACCACAGCAAACAGGGGTCTATCAGGCACCTACGCAGTATCATGATTTAGCCGCGCACCTCAGCCAAGTCATGCTCGCAACCGATGATGGATTGATGATTCTCGATACGACGGATCGCACCCATCCGCGAGAACAGCGGTTTATCGCCACCCCCTTCAAAGTAGAACGCCTACTCATTCGCGGCGATGATTGGCTGCTGCTCAATTCCCAACAGGGGATGCTTCATCTGCGTTTTTCACTGCTCTTAGCCAATGAAAAGTCGGTAGAGCCGACCATCACAGGCATCTATGTTTCGATTCAGGGGGGCCGCCAGCTACTGACTTTTACCGATGGCAGTCTTGGCATTTCTGGTGACGCATGGTTTCGTATGGATTCCAATGGCGATCTGATAGCCTCTGCTCCCGGTGTCGCCTCGCGTAGTGCTACGAT
The DNA here is from genome assembly GCA_013112715.1 of Chloroflexota bacterium. GTDB lineage: Bacteria > Chloroflexota > Anaerolineae > Aggregatilineales > J027 > CFX10. The sequence goes on along the minus strand of JABFGB010000011.1, from coordinate 662 downwards.
TTTTGGCAATGATACATACCTCCTGCACGATCACCTCCTGCGCTTGGATGAGTCGGGACAAATCGTCACCGAAAATCCCGCTGTGATGGGCCTTGCCGTCGCTAGTGATGCGCGTTTCATCTGGGTACTGGGCTATCAGGGTCAATTGCAAGCCTATGATCCCACCACCCTCCTGCCTGTCATCCCCATCCGTAGTGTCAATCTTGGCATACAGGCCACCACCTTGACCGCCGCCAATGAATGGTTGTATGTTGGCACACAAGACGGCACGGTCTTGGTCGTCGCTCCACCTGCTGAGGCGATCACGGCCCCCGAAACCCTCATTCACAGCCGCATTGCCAATATGGGCGGAGCAGTCGCCGATATTTATGCCGTTTCCGGTCAACTGGGCCAGATCGTTGTGAGTACCAATGAAGGCGGCCTATGGTGGTTAGATGCCCGCGATTCACGCGCCGTCGAAATTATCGCCCATTCCCCCCTTTCAGGCCGTTCGATTGCCGCCGCTGCTTCGGATGACGCGAACTGGGTGGCGGTTGCTAAGGGATCATGTGGCATCCAAATTTTAGATGCCAGTCAGCGCGATTTAGGTCTGCGTCCGGTGGCGGAATGGCACGGCGGCTCAGTCACTGATCTGCACTATGTCGGCAATCAACTGATGGCCC
>JABFGB010000010.1 GCA_013112715.1 Chloroflexota bacterium | reverse complement strand
GGATACGGCGACCCATTAATTGCTTGCTCGATCTCGGCAAGCTGTTCGTCGGTAAGGTGAAAGTTGACTCGTCGGCTCATGCCCTCCAGTCTACCTCACTCGCTCATCTTTTTCGACTAGTGGCTTAGATGCAAGTGGCGACTTTTATCCAAGTCTGTCAGCGTTCGGCGGATGGTTTCGCGTCGATCTTGCCATTCAGCCCACAACATATTCCAAACATCGTCCGTGATCCGACCTGACGCATACAAACGGGCCGTGCGAGATTCTTCCTCTTCAATCCCGCGCAAAGCCTCTTGGAGCGATGGACGCTGATCGCCATAATTCGGCCCCAACAACTGGTCAACATCATCCTCAAAGGCCCGACGCAGTTTGGGAATCCAACGCCCGTCAATTTGCACGGCTTGGAGATAATCTGTAACTTGTTCATCCACCCGGCGGCAAAGGAAATAGTAGTGACCATGATCGAGGCAATAATATTTCACCCCACCACGAGCGCGATTGGCATTGGGCATGGCGCAGCTTAATTTGGCAAGTCGTCCGCTGGGCATCCGTAGATAAATCAAGCCTTGCAGCAAATAGAAATGCTTGCGTTGATGAACCCGCTGCTGGTTGCGACGCTGCAAAATAGCCAGCCCAACCTCAAATTCTTCAGTGCTGACAATTGGCTCCCAATGTCCGCGAATGGTTTTGGGCGGAATAGCCCCCAATTCACTATCAGACACCACCCATCCGGCATAAAACCAATTGTGAAATATCCGTGATACCGACCCGGCATTACAGCGCCGTAAACCATTCGACCCTACGCTGACAAAGGACGCGCCGCTACGGAGTTTATAACCTTTGGAATGCAGAATCTCGCAGATTTCTTCGAGAGAGTACCGATCTTCAAGCAATAAATCCCACGCATAACGCCAGACCGGGGCTTGCTGTGGGTCAATTTCGATCCAGCGTTTATAGCGGGCGTTTTTGAGTTTATCGGCGGCACTGACCATATTGGTTTTCATCTCACAATTGAGATACCCGTCGGGTGCTCGCCCACTCCATCCACCTTCAAGCAGTTTGGTATACATGCCCTCGCGTGACCGCTGACCAATCCGCAAAGACTCATAACGGGCAACGGAGAACAATACACCGACAATCATGCGACCATCTGGGGTAGCAGGGTCAAGACTGGGATAGGTGGCAATACGAACGATAATGCCGAGGTCAATCAGTTCATCAAACGCCCGAATCCCCTCGACATCGTTCCGACCAAAACGATCTACAAAAGCCACGCCGACATGCGAAAATTTGCCCAAACGGGCATCCGCCATCAAGTGTTGATAGCTCCGTCGGTCCGTTGCCCGCCCACTGAAAGTATCCGCATATTCCGCCACAATCGGCACATCCGAATTGGTGCATAACTGCTCATGAATCATACGCCGCTGACTGGCTTGGGATCTCTCCGGGGCTTGGGCCTCTTCATCGCTCGTTCGGAGGTATAAAGCCCAACCGGGGGTAAGGGTAAGCCGCAGTTTCTTCTTACGTGCCATCGTGACCTCATTGCGATATATGCCGGACATGGACAAGATACTAACGCATTTTTGGGAGGGGGCAGTTTTTGAAGAAATTAACCTATTTGAGCGGCCCGTTGCAGGGCATCCCATGTATCTATAATGGCGTCGCGGGTGGCCGCTGGAACTTCTCGATCTTGGTCAAACCATGTCAGATAGAACAGCTTATCCAATCCACGCGGCAGGTCTTTGCGCGGCAGCAAAACACTCATGATTGCCATCGCCACTGGATGGTCAGCTACTTTTTGGATGTCATCAGGGGTAAAGGCCTCGCCGGGAAACAAATCTTGCAGGCGGCGCTGAATACCGTTGAGCATGAGTTGATCGGTACGAATGCCCAACAAGTCGGAAATTTTCAAATCTAGCCACTCTAGGCGCGTCAGATGCCGTTGCCGTAGCGTCTTGCCCGCCGCGATGGAGTCCAAAATCACCGCTCCATAATTGGGCAGGCCATTGGATTTTTCGAGTGTACCCAGAATATCGAGCACCATTTTTTGTTGATCAGGGCGTAACACATCAAATCGCTGACCGACATATTCCGCGACCGGGCTGAGATGGCTCAATACATCCTCGTCGGTGATATAGCCCGCCAATCGAAAAAGGTGCGTGGGGTTTAGGTGCAAAAACTCGGCAACGGCCCGTAATGTATGGGGATGGGGAGCAGGGGCATCCGCATCAATGCCATATCTCAACAGATTACGAACCGTACCCTCAGCGATTCCCGTAGACTGGGCAAGGATATTATTGCTGATTTGTTGAGTGTCTAACGTTCGGCGCAAAAATCCACCCAGCGTCTTTTCATTTGCTTGATCCATCGAGTGAACCATCCTTTTTTGATGTCATTTGACACTCTTTATAACATATTCTATACTATATGTCAACGTATTACGAAGTACGCAATCCAATACAATAGATAGTATCGAAGTGATTATTTTCGCCCTACAGCCTTTTCTTTGAGGGGGTTTATATCGAATTACGCAACAAATAGAGAAGGAACCAAGACCATGCAAAACAACGAAGATACCGCCCGACAAGTCTTGCGCCGTGTGTTAGCCATCTGGCAATGTTTGGCCGCCATTGCCGAAGAGGAACCACTTGAAGTCGAACGACACGCCACCGAATCGCAACCAGTTGCCGGAGAATCCTCGCAGGATTCCCAACTGCCCCACCCCACTCAGAACAAAATCGGGCAAACATCGAGGGCCGCGCAATGAATCATCAACAGTCCATTGATGCCGTAGCCCGTCGTCTCTATCGGTTCAGTCGCCGCGATGTTGCAGAAATCATGGAAGTTTTGGTGGAGGTCTGGCGCGAAGAACTACTGAGTCCAGAGGGGAATGTTCATATTCGGGGATTAGGCAATCTGTATGTTCAGCTACAACAGATTGAAGCCAGCGGTCTTGCCAAGCAGTTGATGGAGCAGATGGGCCAGCCCGGTGGCATGGTCACCCGTAGCTATTTTCGTTTTCGCCCCACCCGTACTTTGAAACGGGATTTGGCTGCCCGGATTCGTTCAGGAGAGTTCGCCGAATGAGCAACGCCAAATTCACTGAGCGCTTGAGCGTTGGTATCACCCCCGCGATGGATGATTTGCTGGAAGACATCGCCATCAGCCGCGCTCGTAAAGGCAAACCTGTGGGCAAGTCTGATCTCATCCGCGAGGCGATTCGTCTGTACTTGGATGAACAACCCGATGCACGCGGCTCACGCAAACAGATCACCAAATCATTGGAAGGTCAAATCAATGACCTCGCCGCGCAGATCACCACCCTGAGTCAACAGGTACAGGCCATCCAGCGGCAAATCCAAGAGGAACGCGAGTTGATTATCCGATTAGGGCGGGCATTACAGCCGGTGATTGAGCGGGTCACACCGAGGCCAAAATAAAGTCGGGGTATGGATCGTAAACTCAGCGTCGTAGCGAATGTCAAATACCAGTCACCGAAAGGGAAGGGGGCAGCTCAACTTAAAGGGCTGCTCCGCTATGTTCAGTATCGAGATGATCGCGACGGACATATTCCACAGCGCCGAGGTTTAGAACGTTGGGTAGATCGCGGGCTAGGCAGCAATTTCCAGACCATTGCCGCTAATTGTGAGGAATACAAATCGGAGCATGTGCAGGCCTTCACTTGGGTAATTAATCCCAATCCGGATTTGATGGCTTTTGTCCCAGAGAAAAAACGTGAGCAATTTGTCCGGGAGTTGACCGAGGCGGCACTTGAGCAGTTTTTTGAAGCACGCGAAATGGAGGTACCGGAATATGCTTATGCCATCCATCGGCGGCAGACCGAGGATAATCGAGATAATCCCCATGCCCATGTGATTTTGCCGGGGACGTATCACAGTTGGGCCGATGGGTCACGATTACCCCTCTATATGAACCGCTACAAAAAGGAAAACCACATTGAGATGCTGCATGAAGCTGCGCAACAGCAAATAGATGTTTTGATGCAGCACTATGTAGGCCTTGATTGGGAACAACGTTATGATGCTCTCGTTGCAGAGCGGCAACTCCTAGATGAGCCTCAGATTGAAGCACCCCCAGAAACTATCCCTCTGATTATCCCAACCACCCCGCCCGATGCTGTTCTATCAATGGCGGATGACATTCAATTGCAGGTGTGGATCGGGGTACAGGCAGACCTGTTCACCGAGAAGCAGCGCGTGGGGTTTATTTGCCGCTGGGAAGAACCAGAAATAGGGGAACAACAGGAGTTTCTCGCCCCAATAGATAATCTGACCCCTGAACAGGCAACCTCGATTACCACCCACTTTCACGAGATACTGGCAATAGAGCCAGATTTAGATATTCGTGCCTTAATGGAATACAGCATGGAACTTGCTGAAAACAACCGCCAAGCAGAGTCCCCCAATTACAATGGCCCCTCGATGGATTTGTGAGCATATCCTTCCCGTTGACAAATCGATAGTGAATAACTGGTATACAAGAGTGGTACTGAGTCATCCAATTGGCTCACCTCGCCGTGAGCCACCCGAGCTTCGGCTGCCACTCGCGCAACAACGCCCTCGACTGCACCTCTGGTGAGGTCGAGCAGGCCGTTGTCGCGAGCCAGCTAAAAGCTGGCCCTCACTGCGTTCGGGATGCACGGTGTACTGTGCTTCGCACACTACACCGTCAGGGTGGTGGAATGAGGCAAGTTGAATTTTTCCACACAGTAAATCCTGTGTTTAGAAAACTTTGATGTAAGTCCAATAGACGAACTCTATAGATTCAAAAACTTCCAAAAAGCTATCCTGTTTTCCTCGGTACAGAAAGGTTAATGGCGGCTCATCTCGCAAACAATCGAAACAATTTGGGATAGTTGCTCATCAGTTAATGCTGTACCGGAAGGCAAACACAAACCCCGGTCGAACAGAGATTCAGCAACTTGGCCGCCAATAGACTCATAATCCTTGAAAACTGGCTGGAGATGCATGGGTTTCCACAGAGGTCGAGACTCGATATTATGTTCTTCCAACTTCAGACGAATTTGTTCACGGTCCGCGCCAAACTGCTTGGCATCCACAAGTATGACTGTCAACCACCGAGTATGTCGTCCATAGGGCATTTCATCAACAAAGGTGAGGCCGGGTACTTTGCTGAGATGGGTTCGATAATAGTCATAAATTTCACGTTTGCGCTGTACTCTTTTTTCAATGGCGATCAACTGACCAAGGCCAATAGCTGCCAATACATTACTCATACGGTAATTGTAGCCGATTTCCACATGCTCATAGTGCGGTACAGGCTCTCGTGATTGACTAGAAAGTTTACGAGCATGATCAATAAGTGACTTATCATCTGAAGCCAACATCCCACCACCAGACGTGGTGATAATTTTGTTGCCATTGAAAGAAAAAGCGCCCAATTTACCCATCGTGCCGGGACGACGGTTATGATAGAGAGTTCCGATAGCTTCGGCGGCATCTTCAATAACGGGGACACCATACTCGTCACATATTGCCATAATCCTGTCCATGTCTGCCGATTGACCGTAGAGATGAACGGGAATCACAGCCTTGGGTAGAGAGCCTTTTTGAGCACGAGCCCTTAAAGCAGTTTCAAGAATAGATGGATCCATATTCCATGAGAGTGGTTCGCTATCAATAAATACTGGCTTCGCTCCCATATATATGATTGGGTTGACACTTCCAGCAAATGTTAATGTAGAGACAAAAACCTCATCTCGGGGTTGAATACCCATAATCAATAAAGCCAAATGAATGGCAGCAGTTCCGGATGATAAAGCAACAGCATATTTTGCGCCTATGTATTCACAAAATTCCTGTTCAAATGCTGACAGATGGGGACCCGCTGGAGCGATCCAATTATCGGCAAATGCTTGTTGTATTAGAATAAGTTCCTCACCAGACATATGAGGAGGAGAAAGATAGACTCGGGTAGACACTATAATTATCCTAACACCTATAGATATACAGAATCATTTTAATGTAACCCCTAGCGACCATACACTGAACAGAAATTCGGAATAAGAACGGGCGGGATGGGGTCACAGCAGGCTAAACGGCGCTCCAAGAAATCCCAACCTAAGCGAAAAATACTCAAATCACGGCAGTCAGGGCGATCAACCTCGGTGGATAAGGCATGGGTGAGCACATAGTCACCGAGGGCGATCAACCAGACATAGAGGAGACACACCACGAGGGTTAAGCGAGAAAGACGGAGAAAATGGCGTAAATGGGAAGCTTCATGATCAAAGCCATGCTTTTTCATATCGCCGAACATCTCTTCAATCCACATTCTACGGCGATAGAGGGCAAGGGTGGACTGGAGCGTGAGGCAGGAGGTGGTGAAATACCGCGCGGCTTTTTCGCTGTGTCGCCAATACAAGATAAGGTTGACCGGATAGGCACTGGCACGGGTTAAAACGACCCGCCCCCACCACTGGGTTTCGCTAATGGTTAAGGGGAGATTCTCAATGCGCTGCCATTGCCCATCGCCTTTGCTCATCACTAGATGATCCCCCGGTTGACGCAAGGCATACGCTAGGCCCCAGTGATCCATATATTCGATGAATAAGGAGTTGCCATACTCACAATCGCCCACCACTGACACCTGCACTCCCAGCGGCAGCAAGCCTTGTACATAGCGCAAGAGTTTCACTTGGACTTGGGTCGTGCAATGCCCGCGTGCCCCCCGTGCCCATGTCCACGCCAGCGGCACCCTGCGCCGCCGATAGCCCACACTCACCATAATCAGCCGCTGTCCACCATTCACTTTCGTACTATCCATGATCAACCGCACCTGTCCGCCGCTCCCCCCTGCTAACAACAAGGCTTGGGTTGTTGGCGCATACCACTCACACACCTGCACCGCCCCATTACTCAAAAACCGCCGCAATCGCTGCACCGTACTCAACTTCCGTGCCCGCAACTGCACACTCCGCGCTGAAAAGGTCCCCATCATCACCCTATGCAAGGTACAATATAAGGTTGGAAGGGGACGTGAAGGCTTGACTTTAGTCCTTTCGGGTTCGGTTTCGCAACTTCACCCTACTCGACCCGCCTTGCTTTTTCAACCCCTTCCCTTCCGCTCATCTGTTCAGTGAATGGTCGCTAGATATAACCCTCGCTCATTTATCATAATTTACAATCTCCTTCAGAGTGCAGCCTTTATAATACAAATAATAATAGGGCGTTATGCTAGTTAGGAAAAGCCAAGGCCTTGATTTGCAAAAAACGGTTTTACCCAGTAAACGCTTAAGGTAAATGGACAGCGTATGAGCAGTGAGCTTGGTGAGCAGACGGGTACACAAGCCCCAAAGGTATGGGAGTGATTGACCTCAAGGTGGAGTTGATCGACCAATTGCCCATTCACGGTTTCGATAATCTGGAGCGCACTTCATAAATCCCAGCAGAGAATTTTTTGCATCCAATTTTATCTAGCATAAGCCCCTAATAACAATCTTATCAAGTTATTTTGGATATCTTGGGTTAAATGCAGAAAATTCCGTATCCATTTCAGCCCGAGTAATATATGCCGAATCTGTCGAAATAAACATAGCATTTCCTCAATGGAGTTAGGCCTCATAGGCGATCGCTCGATATTGCGGGAAGTAATCTCCTACAGTAGTTAAATTCTCGCTCTTGAGCCATTGTTCCCGTTGGAATATTGCCAACTCGTATCGCTCAACATCCACGATGTATTTCCAGATTTGAAAATTGTGGCGGCGATCTGAGAAACCAGTTTTAAAAAGAAACAAGCTATCGTTTTGAGCGCCGACGCCACCGCCTAGGTGAAAGACATAAGCGCCTTGTTCATTGCTCCAAAGGCGTACTGTGTCCATCAACACTTTACTGGCCGCATGGGAAGCATACTTGGGATCAGAACCGCCTAAGTGATATTGAACGATACCATCAATATGTGTAAATAATCCAGCCGACAACACCCTATCGCCTTGTTTGACCACAAAAAACTGAAGCATATCGCCAAGAGATCTCCGCAAACCGTCGAAATAGGCACGATCAAAAAAATAGACTAGGGTCGCGTTCACTTTTTGCATGGTCACTTCATAGAGACGCAAAAAGTCCTCAAAATAGATCCAGTTTTTATCGTGATAGCCAACAATACCAACCCTTTGAGCCGCTTTCAAATCGCGTCGGTGATTTTCCCGATATTTGCGGTATTGCTGGTCGATAGGAAGGGTCAGATCGATGGATACTGTCTGACCTAGTGCAACTACCTCCCCAACAGTAAGCGCTCTGCTGTTGTCGAGTAACGGGTGCAGTCGCGAAAAAGCAGTAATCACCTTCTGGTCACATAAAACTTCAAAGAGGGCATGACCAAAGCGCTCAAAGAAATCCCGATCATTCCAATCATGATTGGTAATGGGTCCAGGATAACCGTAAACGGACGTGGCATCATAATAGTCTATTAGCTCGCCATTGATACCCGCAACGGAGCTGATGGGGCGGATAAACAATGGGATAGCAACGCAGCAATTTCGTTCTTGGTAAGCAACCAATACTCCGCGATTTTTATCGCTTTGTTCTTGTAAAGCATGGTAAGCTGCTAGGTGATAAAAATCGTAATGATCACACAGTTCTAAATATCGGCTCCAGCGCTGAACATCGTGGCATTCAATGATTTCTACATTGCCCATCACTCGCTGCCCCGTAAAATAACAAACACGATTCGGTTTGGCGTTCCTTCTAATTGGGTGACCCAATCGCTGGCTTGATAGGGTAGGAAATGTTGATCTTCCCGAAAGTAAAGGCCCTTCATCATAATCTCTTGAACATCTGGGAGCGTTTGCGCTAACGAAGCAATCGAATCTTGCGAAACCGGCTCCCAAAGGTGAGCGAAGCGCTGCATTGCCGATTGGGCCAGAGGACAATCCCGATTCGGCACACAACCTACCAATCTTCCGCTAGGTGCAACATGCGGCCAGAGAAGATTGATGGTGGCCGCAAAATCGACATATTGAAGAACTTCGGTCGCCGTGATGCAGTCATACATGCCCAATGTGGCACACTGTTCCTCATTGCTAATATCAACCGATTGCCACGTGATAAAGGGACGGTGTTTACGCAGTTCCTCAACCGTTCCAGAAATAATATCGATTCCAGTGACAATGGCTCCAATACCATACAGGATAATCGAGAAATTTCCCCAACCGCAACCTGCATCCAAAACGTTTTTGTTTGTAAGAACACCTGCCCCTTCTAACATATGGCTATAAGTTTGGAACTGGACTCGCTCGTTTGAATAATCCAAGCTTTTCGCTAAACCGACCGAATCAATTTCTCGATGTCGTTGGGTATAGTGTTTCTCCCAATATTCAGCTTTGGATTGTGTTTCAGGATTGACCATTTTTCCTCCAACAAAGACTCAATATACTTCTTCCGATATGAAGTTAAATCTCACTCAGGGTCCGTTAATTGGACCAGCCTTTGAATTCCCCTAACTTGTGTTCTTTCTCTACACTAGTATCGCTGGTTAAAACAGTTTTGATCGTGAGAAAAATAATGCGACAATCTAGCACGAAAGAACAGTGATCAACATACCAAATATCCCGACTGAAACGCTCTTCCCAGTTGGTGTCATTTCGACCACTGACTTGCGCCCAACCTGTAATACCCGGACGCACTTCATGACGTCGTGCCTGTTCGGGCGTGAAAAGTTCTAAGTATTTCATTAGGAGGGGGCGAGGGCCTATCAGGCTCATATCTCCCTTTAGTACATTAATGAACTGGGGTAGTTCATCGAAGCTGGTTCGGCGTAACCATTCGCCGAACGGCGTAATCCGATGGAGGTCATGGAGCAAATTGCCATCATTGTCTGTGGCGTTGGTCATGGTGCGAAATTTCAACATCGTAAATGGTGCACTGTGCAGACCAGGGCGCTGGTGGCGAAAGATAATTGGCGATCCCATCTTCACTCGAACCAAGATGGCCAGCACCAACATAATGGGGGAGGTTAAAATCAAGATCGGAATGGTTATGATCAAATCAAACAGGCGTTTGCCGGGGTAACCGTTCATGAGATGCTTCCTATCCCTAGAGCTGTATTTGGCGACAAGTGTTCAACCACCGACTTTAGGAAACTGCTGCCAGTAGCTCCGCTTCTAAAGCATGAACCAAGTGGTCTCGTGAGAATTGTTCATGTGCTAGCTGCCGGGCTTTCTGGCTGGCCCGTTGCAGCCAGACTGGATCATGTAGAGCCTGAACCAATTGATTTGCTGCCTCCGGAATATCTTGGGCATCTAGCACCAAGCCCGCCCCAGTTTCACGCAGCAATGCAGCTTGCCAACCTTCATAATTGATGGCAATGGGTTTGCCTGCCGCCAAGGCGTCAAAAAATTTGTTCGCTGAATTGGACCATATAACAGGGTTCGCAAGAAAGATAGACGTTGCCAATGTTGCCGTTGAGAGTACCGCTGGCATCTCCTTGCGTGGAATCGCATCCATGATCCACAAATTTCGCCCGAGCACCTGCAGTTCTTCCGCTAGGGAACGCAGTTCTTCGATACGACTTCCCGTTCCTAGTAGCAAGAAAGCGATCTGGTCATCCAGAGTGCAGACATGATGAGCTAACCGGATCAGATATTCGAGATGGTTGACGACGCCAAATGCTCCCGTATAAACGACCAAGGGCCTGTTGCTGCCAATTTCAGGATGCTGGGCACGGAAAACTTCCCCTACATGAAGCGAAACATCAAAAAGATCATTATCGCACGCATTCGGAATCACCTTTACTTTTTCCGGCGCAACACCAGTACGGATGATGGCTTCTCTGATCCCTGGAGATAATGCGATGATATGTTGGGCATTGCGGTAAATGATGCGTTCTAGATTACGAGCGACCGTCACCGGTAGCCATCCCCGGAGAATGCCAAGTTCAATTGGCACCTCCGGCCATAGATCACGCACTTCGAACACAAACGGGCGGCGTTTGATCCATGAAGTAATCATAGCTGGAATGCCAATCGTCAGTGGGGTCGAAGTTGCAAAGATCACATCCGCTCGGCCCTGACGCAGCGAAACCCAAGTTGCCAATATCATAAACCGGATAAATGAGAGTATCCGACGCAAATAACTCATGTGCTGGCTGTACGGGATATTTAACGATAAAACACGCAGACCATCGATCCAGCACTCATTCACCAGTTTACCTTGTGAGGTTGCGTGAGATGCCGGGTTTCAACGGGGCAGTTTTAGAGATGGTCGCAGCCGGAATCATCGTGCGTACTATTAGCCTACCAGTCTGTCGGGACGACATTCTGTGGTGGGAAGTCAAATTGGAGAGTGGTCAAACTGGATGGATCGCTGAGGGGCAGCCTGATTTATATTACCTTGCGCCAGTCGAATTGGAAGAATAGCATAAACTCAGTTGATACCCATCCGATTAGGTTCAACTGTAAATTAAGAACTTCTATATAAAAAGATGGAGAAACCGTCTATGAGTACCGATTATCGTCAGCAGTTGTTATCCCGATTTAGCGATGGTACGGCTACTGTTGGCATTGTTGGCTTGGGCTACGTAGGCTTGCCTTTAGCAGTAGCCTTCGCTGAGGCCGGATTTAGGGTGATTGGTATTGATCTTTCCGAATGGAAAGTTGATAAACTCAATTCAGGTGAAAGTTATATTCCCGACATTCCAACCAGTCAACTTGCCCCCCTCGTTAGAAACGGTAAGTTACAGGCGTTCACCGATTATAGTGCCCTCGAAACCGTTGATGCCGTGAGCATCTGCGTTCCAACACCCCTTCGCAAAACCAAAGACCCTGATATGTCTTTTGTCTTGGATGCCACATCGCATGTCGCCGAAATTTGTCACGCAGGGATGCTAATCGTGCTTGAAAGCACCACCTACCCCGGAACAACAGAAGAAATAGTTGGGCCTGAAGTCGAAAGACGTGGGTTCATTGTCGGGCAGGATGTATTCGTCGCCTTTTCACCCGAACGCATTGACCCCGGCAATGATAAATACGCGGTGTACAACACCCCGAAAGTCGTGGGGGGTATAACACCTGCCTGCACCGAAATTGTGACTGCTTATTATCAGACCATCGTGGAAAAAGTAGTTAAGGTTTCATCCCCCACCGCCGCCGAAATGGTTAAATTGCTTGAAAACACCTTCCGGGCTGTCAATATCGGTCTGGTCAATGAAATGGCGTTAATGTGTGATAAGCTAAATCTGGATGTCTGGGAAATTATTGAAGCGGCTAAGAGTAAACCCTTTGGATTTATGCCATTTTATCCGGGGCCGGGTCTGGGTGGGCATTGCATTCCAGTTGACCCCCATTATCTTAGCTGGAAATTGAAGGCCCTAAACTATAATGCCCGCTTTATCGAACTTGCCAGCGAAATTAACACCCATATGCCGTTCTATGTGGTAGATAAAGTGGCCGAGGCATTAAACAATGTCGTTAAGCCGATTCGATCATCCCGGATCGGGGTACTGGGCGTGGCCTATAAACGTGATATTGACGACGTGCGCGAGAGTCCTGCCCTAGACATTATCCACCTGCTACATGAAAAAGGGGCAGAGGTCGAGTGGAATGATCCCCATGTCCCAAGCATCCGGCTGGAAAATGATGAGGTTTCACACTCCACTCCATTTTCAACCGAATGGCTTGAATCGCTCGATTGTCTGGTAATCGTGACCGATCATACCGCATACGATTGGGAAACTATCGTGAAGCATAGCCCGTTGATCGTAGATACCCGCAATGCAACAAGCCGCTTCACGCAATACGCCAACATTGTTAGTTTGTAATTGGTGATCTAGCTCTGTTCCTTCTTGGGTTGCGCGGCAAACCAGTTCACTGTATTCGATACACCATCTTTAAACAGTCTTGCTGGCGCGTAACCCAATAATTCTTCCGCCTTAGAAATATCCGCCAGCGAATGCTTAATGTCACCTGTGCGGGTTGGCGCAAATGTCGGTTTGATATTCGTGCCAAGATGGTCATTAATCACATTCACTAAATCTAGCAATGTGTAGCGCTGTCCACAGGCCAAATTAATGACCTGCCCCGGAGCAATAGGGCTTTTTGCAGCCAGCAGATTCCCCTTTACGGTATTTTCGATATAGGTGAAATCGCGGGATTGTGTACCATCCCCATAAATAGTGGGCGACTTGCCTTCAAGCATCGCGGTGGCGAATTTTGGGATGACTGCTGCATATTCAGATTTCGGGTCTTGGCGCGGGCCAAATACGTTAAAATAGCGCAGGCAGACGGTCTCTAAACCATACACTCTATAAAAAACCTGCATATAATACTCACCCGCCAATTTCGCAGCGCCATATGGGGATAATGGTCGCGGGGCCATATCTTCCTGTTTATAATCACCTTCAATATCGCCATAGGCTGATGATGACGCGGCATAGACCACTCGTTTGACACCTGCCAATCGTGCGGCATTCAGCACATTGAACGTGCCAGTGACATTCACCTCGTGACAGGTAACAGGATCAGCTACCGAACGGGGTACGGATGGAATGGCGGCTTGATGGAAAACGTAATTTACCCCGTCCATCGCTTCTTGAAGTGCGGCAGCATCGGTAATGCTAATTTCGTATAACTTGATCTTGTCTATAGATGGGGACAAATTCTCACGCTTACCTGTAGCAAAATTATCCACAACCCGTACTTCATGACCTTCAGCCAATAGAGCTTCAACAAGATGTGACCCAATGAAACCTGCCCCGCCCGTTACTAAAGAAACCGTCATAAAATGTGCCCCTTTTCATAAATTGCCAATTTGACCAACTAATTATACTCAGCCTTACTATCTGTTCCACACAGTTTCTACCTTTATGTGACAAACGCGACAGATGCGACATGTGACAGCGCGACAACTATAATTTATAGCAATATATAAATACAACAACCAAGAAAATATAACATCATTCACAATCCAGAGTTACGGTTGTTTTGGATTTGTCGCATTGTCGCGTGTCGCCTATGTCGCGTTTGTCGCATACCCTAAATCAGCGAGTTTTCGACAATGGCATATTCACTGGCGACATACCACTCAATCCCACCTAGACGCCGTTCCACAACCAAACCTGCACGGGCCAATTCTTGGGTCAACAATCGCGCACGCTGGGCAGTCAGGTGCAGATTCCGATATAACACCCTCAAACTGATACCTTCAATGCCCGATTGCCGAATCGCTCGTAATAACGTGTCTTGCTGGCGGCGCTCATGACTAGCCTCGCCTCGCCGATCCATCTGCTCAATCAAACGATGGGCGCTCATCCGCCACGTTTCCGCTATCGTCTCTCCCATTGACCAATGGTCAACCGTGAGCGTCGGCACTGGCAAATCGGTATCCAGCCAATCCAAAGCGGCCATCAATGTGGCAAGTTTGAAGGCTTGGACATGCAAACGTCCATAGACACCCTTGAGCCGTTCATCCAGTTCAGTATCTTGATGCGGGGCACATAGGCGGCGCAGGCGATCCCCATAATTTTGACACTCTAACCAGCAAGCGACATCTAGTTCAAGCGCTGCTGGTGGAGTCAGACCCCGTTCAGTCTGGACAGGATTTGGCAGGCGGTCATGTAACCGACGTAAGCCTTCTATAAGTATTGGCGGAGGTGGTTGATAGGTAATTGCAGATGGTCGTTCAGTGTAATCCAATTCTGGCGTAACCAAGGCAAAACGTACCAGCAAGCCATTAGCCCAATCCGCCTCACTCACCCCAGCCGCCAGGCCTGCCGGGGTTGTCACACCCAGAATAGATAAGGCAGCATTCTCGACAATCGTGACCCCAGACTGTGTTTCTTTGCTAGAGCGGTCAGGGCAGTCATAGAGTTCCATCAGCAAATCTTTCATTCCCGTCATATAATCCCGCTTGTTAATGACCCCAAATAGCCCGGCCACCTCGTCTTTAAGCAACCCACGTTGGGCGGCAAAGGGTTGGGCTTTCCGAAAACGCTCCTGTTCTGTTGGATTGAGCTTGTCAAAATTACCGGGTAGTTGACCTGCCAGCGCCTCTTGAAAGCGTTCAGGCGAACCCGGCGTTGCCATCAACATATGAGGAATGGCCTCAAGTGCGATACCCTCAGCCAATTTATACGCGGTGGATTTGCGATAATAAGTCGTCGCCGCGATCAGCATCAGATATAGATTCGGGAAAATCTTCACTCCCCAAGGCGCTGATCCATACAATCGGCGGCCCACCGCGACGGATAGTAGCCATAATCCCGCCGCGAGATGGAATGACAAAGGCGTCTGATTGCCCGTTGCCCCAGCCCATTCCACATAGATTTTTAGCCAGTTAGGGAGTTTTAGGTCACGGATAGATACTCCAAAATTTGGCTCAAAAGGTGGTAGGTCGCTTGGAGGCATCGGCGGAGGGAATGTGATACTGGCAAGCTTGGTTTCTTGGGGGATTCGTGGCTCATTCACGGGCAAAGACAGCCTAACGGCTGTGGGCTGGTGAGGGGGATTTGTCTTTGAATAATTCTCAACTAGTCCTCCGAGGGTACTGACATCAATTCCAACCGCCGCACAGATGTCTTTCGCCAAAATCGTACCGCAGACAAAACACGACCCAAATCCACTGATGCGATTGAAGCCGAACGAGGGATTGCGATCACCGTGCTGATGGCGATGGGGATAAATACACGGCCCATGCAACCACTCCCCCACCTCTCGATAGCCCTGCTGCAAAAAATACCGCTCAATTTCTTCCATCACTTTGGGATTCAATTTAGTGGAATGATTCGGAGGCATTGACTCAAAGGAGGTTGGTGCAGATTGGGACTTGCTCTTGAATGATTCAATCCACTGGGCTAATTCGATGAGTGTTTCGACCCGCAAAACATCCAGCGGTTTATGCACACTATAGGGATTACCTGTCACCGGATGCACACTTGGCGGTGCGACTACCTGCCGTCCATTTGCACACAATTCCAAATTACCAATCGGCAGGTTCATCGCCTTGATACTGTCAGGCAGATTTTCCACATAAAAATAGACATGATGACCCTTCCCGCTACCCGTTGCAACCGTATAGGTTTCAGCCAATTTGGGAAAGGTGGCAGCGAACGCCACATAGCTCGCTGGCCCATCGGCATCCAAAACGATTAGATTTTGTGAGGCACTACCGCACACAAGGCCAACATTTTGCAACAACCCATTACGTTGCCAACGATGGATGGTCACAGCATCAGCGCGAATTTGTTGAAGTTGAGTCCAACTGGCTAAAGAGGGACGTTTGCCTTTGAGGGGAATAATACTCATCCCTAAACGGGCATACATCAAAGCCGCATCAAGGATGGTATTCGATTGGGCGGCCTGAACAATCAAAGGTTCATTGGACATGATAGTCTCTCCTGTCATAATGCAAAAAATCGGTCTAATTTCTGTAAATTGAAGTGAGATTTGCTTGCGGACAGGCCATAAACCTACTACAATGAAAGTTCTCATGAGTCATTGCAATAGCTAGATGGTTTTCCTGTCCGCCTGCCCTAAATGAAGGCGGTTTTTCTTTTTTCGGTGGGCCACGCGATCGATTAGTCATCACTCATTCCTCAAATTGTTGACCCGGGTCAACAATTTATAGATCGTTGAGAAACTCCTCGACTTGGATTAGAAGCTCTCGCAACTCATTTAGACGAGCGGTTGCCATGTGAACGGACTTCTCCTGCTCCACTAAGGCATGTGCTACTTGAGATGGCTCGGTATCAATTGTCGAGCGAATGAGTTTTACCAATTGGCGTGTTTTCTTAGAGACGCCGTCGTTTCGAGAAACATCGGAAGCTCCATCACCTTCACTACAAAGCTCTTTCACTTGAGCACTGGTTAACCCGAAATCGATGATTTGCCGCACCATTTCTGTCTGAGCTTCTGAGGGTAAGGAAACAACATAGCGAAGCCGTTTTTCGTCAATATTGTGACGATCAGCCAATTCGATGGCCTCATCAGAGAGACGCAAGAGCGATTTGTAGTAGCTGAAATAACTTCGTGTGATTCCGCCCATAGCAGCCAAAATATCATTGACGTGTTCACGTTGGTCGCGCAGTGTAAACTCAAGGGCGAGACGATAAAAATCATTGGAAACTGGGCCATCCAACGGGGGTCTAATGCCATGTACCGCCAAGACAAGCAAAGCTGATTGACGAGCCATAGCAATAGCATTTAATCCAGCGCGAGAGGTGTTTTCTTTGGCTTGGCGGAACACCGACGCTCGATTGGAGGGGACGATGATGCAGGGTATGGAGCCATCGCCCTGATACCCCGGCAGGAATTCCATCATCAACCACGTCGCCCAGTAACGCCGCTCTCCGGTCTCGATCTGGTAGATGTGCGCCATGCCTTCGGATTTATCCACCACTGTCAGCGGGTTGACCTGCCCATCATCCCGAATCGTCACCGCGAGATTGACCAAATCCCGCAGCAGGATTTCTTCAGGGGTGAGCGTGACAGGGACATCCGTCTCGGTTTCATCATTGGGATTGGGCAGTAAATCCAAGACATGGGTGAAAGGCCGCCCCTTCTGGCGGGCGGCGATTTGCACGAGTTGAACGAGTTCCTTGAGTGCTTGATACGGGGTGAGGTGCTGCTGGTGAAACGCTTGGTAAATCGTTTCAGGCAACACACGTCGGGGTTGGGCGGGATCAGGCCGCACCAATTGAATTGGAAGGTTTTCAACCCGCAGATGGGTATCCTGCAATCGTTCCGTCGGGTCAGCATTCAAAATCATCATCTGCCCGACATCTTGCAGTAGGGCGTTAATCCGATTGGGGGTGTCGGCTTTCTTTGCCATCACGCACCCCCTCTAATCACCATCGTTTTTTTGATGAGTTGAGCGGCTAACACGGCATAGGCTTGGCTGGCTGGGCATTCGGGGTTGTACTCATACACGCTCTTGTGGGCATGATGGGCATAGGCCACCGCTTCATTAGCCGGAATCACACCGCATAACAATCGTCCCAGTACCGGATGAGCTTTGAGGCCATCTAGCATCTCGACATGCCCTTTCATGCGTTTGTCGAGTTTGGTGACGACAATCCCGCCCACCTTCAAATCAGGGCAGCGCCAGCCCTGTCGGATGGACTCAATTTTGTTGACCACCGATTCCAACCCGACCGTTTCCAGATAGCGTGGCTCAATCGGGATGAGCGCGTCGGTCGCGGCGATCAGACTCATTTCGGTGAGTAAGGAAAACGACGGGCGAGTATCAATGACCACTGCCGCGTAGTGGCTGGCGATCTGACTTAGTGGTTCCGAAAGACGATAAGGCGCACCGGGCACAGCAATCAATTCCCGTTCGGCGGCTTCGAGTAGCGGCGAGGCGGGAAGCACGTGCAGATTGGCGTCCCATTCACTCGCCACTATGCACTGCTTCAAAATCGTGGTAGCATCTTTCCGGTCGGCATTGAGTACCGTGTACAAGCTGTCTTCCCGCCCGAAATCATTCCGGCTAGTGGTGACTAAGGTGGCGTGACCTTGACTATCCGTGTCAATCAACAGCACGCGATGATTGGCAACGCCGAATTGGGCCAACATTTGCGAGATGCCATAGGCGATATTCGTCGCGGACGTAGATTTGCCTACGCCGCCCTTATGATTGGTGAGAACAAAAACTGGGGTCATGAAATAGCCTCCTGATGGTAAACCCCGAACACACTTGCGATTTGCCTTCAGTGATTGCTTCAACAACGAGCACCCGCCGAATTGGTGGTACACTACGTCTTGAAGTCACTGTTAATGGCCGACTTCAGATGGCGCAGGGAGAATTCGACACTCTCCCTGCAACCCCCTCTTTAGGCAGTCGTCAAAGAAATCTCTAGTTGTGATCGTTGTGGATAGGCTATTGATTCCAGTAAGTGGGCAAGACCCTGATGGGGAGCGCGTGTTAGCGGTTCAGGGTCTGTTTCGCTGTGGGCAAATGGATATATCGTGGGCTATATCTCAGTTTTAGGGGCATACCGCCAGCACATAATCACTGCACCCCCCTATGCCCATTGGTCGAGGGGATATAGAGCCTCATCTGTATCTGAGACCCCCATAGGAAATTCTCGTGCGTTTGTAAAGAACGTAAATTTTCCGAAAAGCCAGCTAATTTGTGATATAACTATTAGTAGGCAGCTCGAAGTTTTGGTAGTAGGAGCATTGCATCATGAAATTCATCAAGCTCATCACAATATTGGTTCTCCTTGCGATATTCATGTCACTGACTCAAGATTCATCCAAGGCCCAAGATGACCCTCGCGCTTGTTCTGATACCGTCCAGACTGCCTTAGAAGCTGCTAAACGTCTTTGCAGCGGGATTGGTCGCCATAGGGCATGTTACGGAAACCTATTGGTGAATGCCGAACCGCAAAACGACACTAGCCCATTCAAATTTGATGAACCGGGTGATATTGTGGAAGTGGCGTCATTGAAGTCGCTCAGGCTTAGTCCGTTTGATCCACAAGAAAACATCTGGGGAATCGCTCAACTCTATCTACAAGCGGATATTCCAGCGTCGCATCCCCAAAATGTTACTGTCATTCTATTTGGGGATGTTCAAGTTGAAAATGCAGTACCACCCATTACGGTAATTGAGATAACAGTAGACGGCCAAGATGAAGTTCCTATACTTGCTCAACCATGGCCGATTGCGGAAACCCTCGGGTTTGCGACACCCAACCAGCAGATAAAGGCGACTGGCCGCACAAGTGATAGTGCGTGGTTACGTGTCGAGTCCATGGATGGCACAGTCCGAGGCTGGATACCTGCAAGCCATGTTGGAGACGTGGCTGATATTGCAACATTGACGGTGACAGATGGCGAAACTCCCTACCAGACGCCAATGCAAGCCTTTTATCTACAATCGGGGACAAATGACTATGAATGTTCCGATATTCCCTCGGATGGTTTGCTGATTCAGACTCCAGAAGGGGTTGCCCAAGTAACCCTGCTCATCAATGAAGTCAACATTGAACTAGGCTCGACGGCCTTTATTCAAGCCCGACCCAATGAAACCATGCAAATTACGATGTTGGAGGGCAAAGCCAAAGTCAGTTCAGGCGGCATGGTATATGAAGTTCCGGCAGGTGAAAAAATCGAAATTCCGATGACCGCCGATATGAGACCAGCTGATGTGCCTTATGAGCCAACTGCCTACGAGTCTGAAGATATTGAGGCCCTCCCGACTGACTTGCTAACTGAATCCATTGAGATTGCCCCACCCGCTGAAACTGAAGAATCCAGCGAGGAAAAAGACAAAAAAGATAAAGAAAACAACGGGGACAATGGGAATCATGGCACTGGCAACAACGGGAATAATGACAACGCAAACAACGGAAACCCGCCCAGCAACTCAAATGCCAACCCACCAGACTCAGTTCCAAACAATGGAAATAGTGGCAATAGCGGGAACAGCAATAACGGAAACAATGGAAATAATGGCAATAATGGCAATGGCAACGGGAATAGCACTAGCCAAGCCGTTAATAGCAATGTGAACCAATCGAACTCCGCAGCAACCAACAACGGGAATAATGGAAACGGCAATAACGGGAATGGCAACAACGCGAACAATCAAAATAATGGCAACAACGGCAATAATGGGAATGGCAATAATGCCAACAATAATACTGTGACCCAACCGACTCCCGAAACCAGTAACCAAAATAATGGCAATGGGAATAACGGCAACAATGGGAACGGTAACAACGGCAACAACGGGAATGGCAACGGCAACCCAAATGATGAAGTGGGTGAGCAAGAAGGAATGAGTTTTGCTGCAACCCCAATGGCTGTAGGGGCTGTTCTAGTTTTCACGTCCCTGATAATGGTAGTGCGCCGCAGAAAATAATTCCGTTTTCCTTTTAGGGAGCAAGAGGAAGTAAATTTGAACACCTCAGATTTTATCATTTGTTCTGTTTGCCAACATCAAAACCCTACCAGCGCACCCGCTTGTGAGAAATGTGGGACACCCCTCCGATCCTCAACGACAGTTGCTGTTGCGGACGATTTGGCATTATCCCCCGTTGAGCCATCGCCCTTTTCACCTCAGCCGGGTGTTTTCACGATTTATGTGCCCGGTTTTGGTCAGCCCCTTAAGTTAGCGATCAAAGAAGAAATCTTGCTGGGTCGCTATCAAGATGGACTTCCTCCCCCAGATGTTGACTTAAATCCATTTTACGGCTATCTATCCGGTGTCTCGCGCCGACATGCCAAGATTAAAGTGTCAGGATCAGAAGTCACTTTGCAGGATTTAGGCAGCAGCAACGGCACATGGGTCAACGAGTCAAAACTACTCCCTCACCAAAGTCAGTCACTCAAAAGTGGTGATATTATTCGACTCGGCCAACTTCTGATGTTTGTCTATTTTCAGTCTGTAGAGCTATCTGAGCAGACCCTGCTCATGCGAGATACACGCGGTGGCCTCAATATGGGATTGACCCCCAATCTGTTCTCAGATGGTCTTTTGAACCTACTGAACTCTATCCAAGAAATCGAAGCCTGCATCAGTGTTGTCCAAGATCAACCTTCCCCCTCAATGCAGATTAAAGCCGTCAGCTTCGATAAAGAACGTGCGTTGATCCAAGCCAAATTAGTCGGGGCCTATAACGCAATTGAATTTAGCCGGAAGCAAATTAGCAAACGACGGGAGGCACTTTCAGGGAAACTGCAAGGCATCCAAGTTTCACCTGAAGAGACACTTCCGCCTCAAGCAATGGTTGATCTGTCGGGTTTTGCGGATATTGATCAGGTAGTTAAAGAACTGGCTTCCATTATGCTTGAGCAGTTTGGAGCAAATAACCTAGAGGAAGAAAAGAAAAAAGTATTCTTTGAAAAAATCGAGCCACTAATCAAATTGATCCTGACCAGCCCTTTCGAAATCATCACAGAATAAGCGGCTGTCCATTTGATGCACGATCCAGAGTCTTCTCAGCAAACGATACGAGGATATGTACTCGGTGGGCTGATTGGTAAGGGTGGGTTTGGAAGTGTATATCGGGCCTATCAACCCGTCATTGAGCGTGATGTTGCCATCAAAGTAATTCTCCCCCTATACGCGAACAATCCCCATTTTATACGTCAGTTTGAGGTAGAGGCGCATGTGATTGCTCGTCTGGAGCATCCCTACATTGTACCTCTTTATGACTATTGGCGTGAGCCTGATCGAGCCTATCTGGTGATGCGCTTCTTACGCGGGGGCAATCTTGCCAAATTGGTTCTGCTGAACCCCAAAGGTCTCCCTTTAACCTCCATCGCAGGCCTGTTAACCCAAATTTCCTCCGCACTCCAATTTGCCCATTCACAAGGCGTAGTCCACCAAGATATTAAACCCGGTAATATTCTCTTAGATGAACAAGGAAATGCCTATCTCTCTGATTTTGGCATCGCCAAGTCCTTGATGGATGAAGTTCCAGAAATGGCGAAATATGTTTTAGGGTCACCTGAATATATGTCGCCCGAAGCGGTAATGCGCAAGCCGACCTCATCTCTCAGCGACATCTACAGTCTGGGAATTATGCTGTATGAGCTTTTAACGGGTGTGCTACCCTTTATCGGAAAAACACGCGAGGACTTCATCCAAGGTCATGTGTACGGCAATGTCCCGCCGGTGTCTTTGCAGCGGCCCGATATTCCCGAAAAAATGAATGAGGTGATTTGGCAAGCGACTTATAAGGATGCCGCCGCCCGCTTTAGGTCAGTAGCCGAGTTAACGGAGGCCTTCTACAGTGCCGCCAATATCGTCAGACAATTGCCATCTGTTGCCACCGCGCTGGGGGAAACTGCTAAACAGACGGTCATCGAGAGCCAGCAGCTTGGCACCATGGTGTTTGAGCAAGATGCGTCAAATGTGCGAAATCCGTATAAAGGCTTACGGGCGTTTGAAGAAGTTGATGCGGTTGATTTTTTTGGCCGAGAAACACTCATCGTCAAGATTGTGGGTCGTTTGGAAACCGAACAATTTTTGGCGATAGTGGGGCCCAGTGGGAGTGGTAAATCGAGCGTGGTGCGTGCTGGGGTGATTCCCACATTAAGGAACAGAGCGACCCCACTCTTTCGAAACAGTTTCTTTTTGACGATGACGCCGGGTGCTGATCCAATTCGAGAACTCGAAGTCAGCTTGCTCCAAATCGCCACCCATTCAGAAAATATTCACTTTGACCGAGAGTGTTTGGATAGCCTAAAAAACATTGGTCAGAAAATTTTTGAACAAACACAAAGCGAGACCGTCATCTTCATTGACCAATTTGAAGAAGTTTTCACCTCCGTAGGCAGCGAAGTCGAGCGAAATTATTTCCTGACCAATATTGTCAATGCGGTTCAAGACAGCCAAAGCCATCTCCATATTTTGATTACTTTACGCGCCGATTTTTATGATCGCCCGCTGTTGTATCCCAATTTTGGGGAACTGATTCGTGCCCATACCGAAGTTGCCCTGCCACTTTCGCCAAAAGAACTAGAATATGCCATTATCGGCCCTGCCCAACGTTCCAATGTAACCCTCGAATCTGTTTTACTCGCCACGATCATCGCGGATGTCATTCGTCAGCCGGGGGCACTGCCCTTGCTCCAATATACCCTCACAGAATTATTTGAGAACCGCCACACCTCTTCTATCCTGACTCTCGATACGTATGGCCGTTTGGGAGGGCTGACAGGCACACTGACGCGCCGGGCCGACGAACTGTATTTGACACTTAATGCCGAAGAAAAAACATTGGCGCAGACGATTTTTCTGCAACTTATCTCAATTGTTGAAGGCTCAGAACCAGTCCGCCGCCGCATTGCCCAAGCCGATCTATTGACCGAACAATCACCTGAACGCAAAGATGCCATTCAAAAAGTGTTGGATGTTTTCTATAAGCAGCGTTTTTTGACCTTTGATCGTGACCCTGTGACCCGTGCCCCAACGGTTGAAATTGCTCATGAAGCCTTAATTCGTGAATGGGATCGTCTCCAACAATGGATCGAAACCAGTCGGGATGAAATGAGGATACAACGACAGTTAGCCTCAAACACCCAAGATTGGCTAAAAGCAAATCGAGACACCGGATTCTTGGCACGTGGGGCAAGATTAGATCAGTTCAAATCCCTGACTAAATCCACTTATGGGACAATCAATCTATCGCCAGTTGAAAAAATCTATCTTTCGGCGAGCATTGCTCTGAGTAATCGTTTGGCGTGGTATCGCAGAATGATTGCGGGGGTGCTAATCACGTTAACCATCCTTGCGATTATTCTGGCAGGATTGGGATTAGATCGGGCGAATCAGGCTGAACGCCAGCGTGCTCGTGCCAATCGTGAGGCCCATGTCGCGCAATCCCGCGAATTAGCTGCTGTCGCGTTGGCAAATGCCGATCAAATTGATTTGGCCCTGCTGCTCAGTTTAGAAGCACTGAACGTATCCAACACGTATGAGGCACGGAACAGTCTGTTGAGCACTCTGCAAATTGAGCCGCGCCTTGAAGCCTATTTGCATGGGCATACCGATTTAATTCGCACCGTCACCTTTAGCCCTGATGGTCATTACATTGCTTCTGGTGGGCGCGATAACCGAGTGATTTTGTGGGATGCCAGCAGTCATACCCAGAAATTTTCATTGATGGGTCATGAAGGGTGGATTAACAGCCTTGCCTTTAGCCCCGATGGAACGATTTTAGCCTCCGGGAGTGCTGATAGCACGGTACGGCTATGGGATGTTACCAGTGGTCAGATGATTGGCCTACCAATTGAGGCAGGTATCGGTTCGGTGTGGAGTGTTAGTTTTAGTTCCGATGGCAAGTGGTTGGCAGCAGGCGGCGAAGCAGGGCTTATTCAGATATGGGATGTTGCAGCGCAAAAACCACTAGATGAGCCACTGGCAGGCCATAGCGATATTGTCTACAGTGTTGCCTTTAGTCCCGATGGAACGATTTTAGCCTCCGGGAGCGCTGATAATACCGTCCGCCTATGGGATGTGAAAACCGGGCGGGAAATTGGCGAACCGCTTACGGCCCATACCAATTGGGTACTTGCAGTGACCTTCCATCCTAGCGGGTCACTGTTGGCTTCAGCGGGCGCAGATGGGTCAATCATTTTATGGCGCTTGGCTGGCGAAACCACGACCCCCATCCTCACGTTTGAAGAGGCCCACACCGATTGGATACGCAGCCTAGCATTCGACCCGTCCGGCAACCTATTGGCGTCGGCAAGCGCAGATCAAAGCATCAAGTTTTGGGCAGTTGCCCCCAACCAATCCGTTCCCGCCCCAATCCGAATCTCTCAAAATGAAGTGTGGAGTGTTGGCTTTAGCCCAGATGGGCGGTTTGTTGTTTCTACTGACGGCAATGATGTGGTGTTGCTGAATCTCCTACCAGACGAAATACATACCAACTTGTTGATTAATGAGCTTGCGATAAAACCCAATTCGTCCATATTAGCTGTGGCGTCAGGTGGCCCTACCCAAGATGACGGAATGGATGCCGTCAGCATTTGGGATATAGCCGAAAATCGCCAAGTCGCCCAAATGACAGAACACGCTGGCCCGGTTACGAGTGTAGCCTTTAGCCCCGACGGGACATGGCTGGCCTCTGGCAGTGCCGACCAGACCATCATCCTGTGGGAGACTGTCAACTATCAACCGCAAAAACGCATGGTGGTATCCACCCTTGCCCAAAATCCAGTGTGGTCAGTAGCCTTTAGCCCCGATGGTCAACTGTTGGTTTCAGCCAGCGAAGATGGTCAAGTCATATTTTGGGATGTGGCAACAGGTGAGTCTATTGGCGACCCCCTGATTGGGAACACCGGGGGTGTCTTGGCGCTGGCATTTAGCCCAGATGGTCAAGTGCTTGCAACCGGGGGCCATGACAAAACGATTCGACTGTGGGACGTGGACACAAGAGAGCTTATCGCTACTTTGGAAGGCCATACTGACCATGTATTGTCGCTGGCTTTTAGCCCGGATGGTCACACTCTGGCATCCGGTAGCCGAGATAATACCATCCGCCTGTGGAGGCTTTCGTCACATTCCGCCGATCTTCTTATCGGCCATAGGAACTGGGTAACGGATTTGGCCTTTACGGACGATGGAGACCAACTTATCTCTAGTGGGCGTGGCGGGCAAATCATTTGGTGGGATGTCGCGTCACGCAGTATGTTAGGTGAACCTCTCGAACAAGAGGATCAGTGGTTTACCAGCCTCGTCTTTGATGAAACGACCCGTCAGGTGATTTCAGCCAATCGTATGGGGGCCATTCAGTTTTGGAAAACAGGCATCCCCACATGGATGTCGGATGCGTGCCGCATTGCCAATCGCAACCTCACCGAGCAGGAACAGCAGCAATTTTTTGGTCGCCCAATACCCCCGACTTGTCCTGCTGTGCTCCCCTAGTTCGTTCTATAGCCAACTAAATCGTCACTGGTGGATACCTAGACTATGTAGATAGGCCACAATCAACTGCAAGTCGGCATCAGAGACCGTACTGGCAGGAATGCCGGGGGTGTTCGCCGATCCAAAGCGCGTGAAATAAACAATATAATTGGCGTGCAGGGGGGGCGTCTTGATCAATGGCGGCCCCTGTTCCACCGTGCCCTCAGCTTGCATTCCATGACATTCCGCACACTGCTGCTGATACAACATGGCAGCAGTGGCTAATTCCGTCTCCGTAAGTACAGGCAGGCTTGAACCAAAAATATTGGATTGGGCATATTCAATCAGCACCATCAATTCAGGGTCGGGCAAATCAGTCAACGGGAAAGGTGGCATCGCATTTTTGCCTGTGCGGACACGGGTCATGATAAATTCAGTCGGAAGCGGCGGCACATCATTCAATTGCGGCGCGATAGACCCACCCTCCCCTCGTACTCCGTGACAAGGAGCACACCATTTTTCAAATAAAACCTGCCCGCTTACTGTGACCCCGCTAGTATCAATCGTGGGAGTTGGGGCAACCGCCACTGCGACGCCATTCCAATGTTGCAACAGGTAGATGAGTGCGGCTTTTTCCTCTAACGAAAAACGTTCGCGGAAGGTATCCATTTTGGTGCCCGATACCCCAAAATTGATAATGCTCAACAGTTGGTCGGCAGACATGCTTTGTACATAAACGCTGTTTAACATAGGGGCATCCGCTGTACCTTCACCATTGGCCCCATGACACTCAACACACACACTGGCAAAAAGCGTCCGTCCTGTGCTTAGGGTCGTGTTCGGGTCATTATTGGCGGCGGCATACACAGCTTGAAAATCAGAAGAATCCCCCACCGAAGCAGCAGGCTGAAAACCAGCGGCCAACACATACTGCGAGGTTTCTGCCCATGAACCATGCTGAATCACCGCAATGACACTTTCAATTTGTGCCCGATTGAGCAGTCCCCCCTCTTGCAAACCAAACGCCGCCATGTCCGTGCCATAATGCCCACGCGACACGAGCTTATATAGCGCTTCGACATCCTGTTGACGGAGAAAGGCTTGATCGAGGGACGGATAGTTATTGAGGCCCTCACCCGCCGCGCCGTGACATTCCGCACAGTACATGGCATAGAGCGTCGTTCCCTCGGCAATCGCGGTGGCACGATAGGTTCGCTGTGCATTGGTTTGCCGGGTTGGTTCACGCCAAATATTAAAGGCCAGCAGCACCAAAATCCCGACAGTTGCCAGCAGTCCGAGCCATTTCATTGAGCGAGTCACACTGATTGCTCCGGGGGATAGATAAAATCTTCAGCGGTTGTCTTGGTGCGTTTGATTTGTTTGCCAGTATCAATCCGCACCTGCCCATTTTCGATCTGTACTTCAAGTGCCGTTAGGGGATGGGGTGCGGGTGGAGAGATGACCTTGCCATCTGTAGTAAACGCCGAGCCATGACAGGGGCAGCGGAATTGACGTTCTTCCCAAATCACAATGCAACTCAGGTGAGTACACTGGCGATGGAGTGCCAAAAAGCCACCCGTAGTATTCCGCACGAGATAACATTTGCCTTCGGGGATAGGCGTCACCGTACCGGGTGCAAAATTCTCCACTAACCCTGCTGTGACAATGCCACCTGTAGCAGATTCCCGATTTTGTGAAGCCAAATAGCGCAGCCCAATAAAACCCATTCCGCCAGTGGCTAACACCCCGATGCCCTGCCAAATCGTCACCAAAAAATCGCGTCGTTTCATGCCCAAGGGCCTCTCAATGTCATTCCTTCCCCACGAAAACCAATCCCAATGACAGTGAAGGTCACGAAAATAGTGAATATCAGCGTAAAAAGCGCCAAACGGATTTCACCTGCATCTGCCCCTCGACAATGGAGTAACCACCAATACCCCCCCACCAATAGCAACGCTGCAACTAAAGGTATCACGCCGCTGTTGGTCGAAATTTCCGTGAGTAAAATGCTGGTGAGCGCAATTCCCACCCCAACAGGCACACTCACCCCACAAATCCATCGGGCACGGCGACTGCGAAACCAAATGCCTGTCGAATCGCTGGTGTCATCCCAATAGGGCAGCAGTATTAAAGCCATAATCAGCAGTCCCAGTATGGCGATGCCAGCAACCGAGGGGTAAATATGCAACAAAAATTCCTGAAGCCCCATAAAATACCATGCCGTTTTGGTCGGATTCGGCGGTTGATTTGGATTGGCACTCGCACCCAATGGCGCATCCACCCAAGTGGCCCATGCCAAAAGCAAGGCCACCATCAGTAGGCCAAAAATAAATTCGCGGCTGATGAGATGCGGAATGGTAGTGCGTTGCTCCGTCGAAATTGGGTCGTCGTTTAAATTGTGGGGAATACTGATACCATCTTTGCGGACACGCCAAATATGAAATGACGTAGCCAGTAGTAGGCCCAGTGGAATCAACATAATGTGCAGCACATAAAAATTATGCAACGTATTTTCATTGACCTGATCGCCGCCCAATAGCCAAACCCGTATGTCCGGGCCGATCAGTGGAATCGAATCAATCAGACTGGTCACTACCGTTACCGCCCAATAGCCCAACTGATCCCACGGCAGGAGGTACCCCGTAAAATTGGCGGCCACCACCAGTCCCAACAACATCAAACCAATCTGCCAGTTAAATTCACGTGGTTTATGGAAGGCCCCGGTATACAACACCCGCAGCAAATGCAGCACCGTTACCACCAGAAGCAAATTGGCGCTCCAGTGGTGCAGGTTACGGATCAACTGCCCAAACCAGATATGCTGCTCCAAATTGAGAATGCTGGTATAGGCGGCATCGGTTGAGGGGGTATACGAAAACATCAACAAAATACCCGTGACAATCATGATAGGCAGCAGCAAAATCGCTAGACCACCTAAGCCAAAGGTATACGTCCATCGCAAAGCCGCCGCCGGAACTGTCCGGGGGTGAAGATGCAGAATGAGATCGCTGGTGACAAGACGCATTCGCTCACGATCAGTTTCACCCCAAAAGGTCTGGCGGCGAATGGAGCGGCGTACTCGGTCAACAAAATTGGGTTGAGACTGTGCCATATGCGTTTTTCAATTATTGCGCTTCATCACGCAGGTAACGCAGATAAGCGATGATGTCCATAAAAATCTCATTACTCCAATCGGGACGACCCCCACTGGGAGGCATCGAAACTCCCAACGTATTATCAGGATGGTCAGCTGGACGGCCCACCCGCAGGAACATAATTAATTCCAAATCTGAGGCGTACAGAATAAGCGGCGAATCCACTAAGCGCAGCCCTAATCCTTCGATGCCTTCGCCCTCAGAGCCATGACACCCCGCACAGGTTTCATCGTAATAGCCTTTACCCGCCATCCAGTCTCCCGTTGTAGAAACCGCCAGCGGGGCACCCTCAACAGGCGTATTGGTTGGAAGTTGAGTGGGGATAATGGTCGGGGTAGGTTCTGGGCCAGCCCCTGTATAAACATGATTCGGTGATAAAAATTCCGCCCCGCTGATGGCATAGATTTCGCCCGCATTGATTTGATCGTTATTTGAGCCGTCCCCACCCATCGCATTCGGGATAATGTCAAGCACACCATCGCCATCCAAATCACCCAGCGCCATCGCGTAGGGCATCATGTCATTATCATCCGCCCCGATGATGTATTTCACGCGCAGGCCCGCCGGAGGGCTAAACAGCATAATGCGTCCATTGTCGTTGGGAAGGCCGCCTATTTGACCAAAAATGACGGCCATCAAACCCGCGTTAGGGCGAATCTGCCCTGAATAGCCAATCGGGTCGTAATCCGGTGCGCCATAAAATAAGTCATCCACACCGTCCCTATCCAAATCCCCAGCACGTAAAGTATCCCCTGCCTTGCCATCGGCTTGATCGGGGTAAATCACAATCGCACGGGCGGGGTCTACATCCGCAAGGTCAAACATCTTGCCGCGAAACCGATCATGTGTATAGATAATCCATGCCTCGCCTGCCTCATCGAGATTATTGTCCGCCCCGTCGCCAACCAGCGTGCCGAGGATAAGGTCTTTGCGTCCATCCCCATCTATGTCGCCCGCTGCGATCTCTTCGCCAAGCAGGTCATTGGAGTTCGCCCCATAGATCACCGTGATACGCTCATCAATCGGCGCTCCGAACTCATCCAACAGGGTCGCCAAGTCAATCGTTTGTCCCTTGAGGCCCGGCGTCCCAAAAATGACAAAAGACTCCCCAGCGTTGTACCGGGTATTGGCTGGGCCATCACCACCCCCGAAGGATAATCCACCAACGCCACTAGACGCCCGCCATAATCCAGCCCCCGCCACAATATCATCCATACCGTCACCGTCAAAATCATCTCCCCAGACACACGAGCCAAGCAAATCATCGAAATCCGCACCGATGATGCGGGTCGCATCATGAGGCGGGTTACTCAAATCCGTAAATTGACCATACTTACCCACCATATCCGCCGCGCCATAAATGACCCACACCTCACCCGCATTGCTTCGGCTGTTATCAACACCATCTGCTTGATTCGCTCCAATCAGCAGATCGTGGAAACCGTCCCCGTCAAAATCACCGCCCTCGACCCACAAGCCCAACCGGTCTTCGGCGTATGCCCCATAAAACACGATGACATCGGCGGGTGGGTTTAACAAATCAATATCGGTACGCGAGGCCATATTGGGATTCCCAAATAACACATACGCCGCGCCCGCATTCGACATATCTTGATTCAGTCCGTCGTTGTTTTGGGCCGTCAGCAGCAAATCGTCATACCCATCAGCGTTAAAATCCGCCACGTAGGTTTCCGTACCCGCCATATCACCCGCATAGGCCCCAAAGATGGTGAAAAAATTTTGGCCGGAAATGGTTTGGTCAACAGGCATCCGACCCGCAATCTGGCAGACATTCATAAGAACGCGCACGTGTCCCACACTGCCGCGCCATTCCCCTAATGGATGGGAGGAATTTTGCCCGGTGATAGCAAGATCGCCGCAGCCGTTTCCATCAAAATCGCCCATATCTACGGGCTTACCTGTGGTGGATGCCCCGGCTGGCAGGTCATAAAACACAAATTCACCCCGCTGCTCGGTATAACGTAAGTCCCACGGCTGCCCGCCTGTCGGCGAACCCGTTTGTGCGGAGAGTGGCATTGCGCTTAAGGAAAACAGCACGATGATAAGTAAGGCTCGTTTCATAGGGTTGCCCTTACAGAGATTGCAAAAATGCGATGAGATCAATGAGTTGTTGCGGCGTCAATTGGTCAGCGACACTGTGGGTCGGGTCGGTGCGCGTCAGCAGCTCTTCCAGTGTCATCACAACCCCGTCATGCAGATAAGGGGCGGTTGCC
Source organism: Chloroflexota bacterium (assembly GCA_013112715.1). Taxonomy (GTDB): domain Bacteria; phylum Chloroflexota; class Anaerolineae; order Aggregatilineales; family J027; genus CFX10. Next base: position 145,764 of record JABFGB010000010.1, on the reverse strand, counting down.
CACAGGCCATATAAAGATGGGGTATCAAAGGCACCGTACTCCTCTAATGAAAAGGTGGTGTTAGCAAGGTCGTGCTGCTGTTGATCGGTATACAGCGGCGGCAAATGGCAACTACACCCCGGCGACCCACTCATAAAAATCTGCATTCCGCGTTGGGCCGATTCCGTTAACGTCCCATCCGGATTACGATAGGGGCTTTGCCAAGCCTTAAAAGTTGATACATACGCCACCAGCGCATCCAAATCCGCCGAACGCCCTGCATCTATGTTGTCAATCAGGGGGTCGAAGTCACCACCTACTAAACCATCCCCCAGCATCACCATGCGAATATGATCTTCAATGCTGTCCTGAAGCTCGGCCATTTCGCCTGCCCAATTGTAGGGGGGTAAATCCGCTGCCCCACCGAGCGCCAATGTATTACGGGGGCCACTGCGAAAATTAATCCATGTCCGTTGATCGCACCCGCCGTCAAAATGACATGTCGCACAGCTAACCGCCCCGTCGCTCATGACAGGCCATTCGGCGCTGTTAAAAAGAACCGCACCCCGCAGAAGTTCGGGAGATAAAGGGATTTCGGTGACTGTAATACTGTTGGTCACAGCATAGGTATCCAGATCAATCACCGACAGTGTGCCATCTAGCGCGTTTGAGACAACCGCCTGATTGCCTTGAATCAAAATCCCGCGTGGATTAGCACCTACCTCAATGCGCCACTGGATACGTCCGGTAGCGGAATCCACCACCAACACAGCATCACTCCCTGCCAGCACCACCAGCAGGAATTTTCCATCGGCGGTAAACGCAGCATCAAACGGCATATTACTGCCTTCGACGCTCGAAAGGGCCACCCGCCCATCTCGATCCGCCTGCATGGTCGCCAAATCAAGAATAGCGACGATAGGAAACCAGTCTTGCATATATTGAAGTGAAATCAGGGATAATCCGGTGCGGGTCATGGGCAGATAGGCCCGTGTCCCATCCGGTGTCAAAATCAGCGATTGTGCGATAGTCCCGCCGACATCCGCCGTAACCGTGCCAAGCATGACGGGGGTGCGTTGAACGTTTAGGGCGGTAACTTGCCCAGTATAAAAATGGCTGATGAGCAACCATTCGCCACTCAAGGCCAACCCTGTCGGAAATTCGGGCACTTTGATTTGATACAAAATGGTTTGGGATGCTAAATCCACCACCACCACCTGACCATCACCGAAACAGGTGATATAGGCTCGCCGCTCATCTACCACCACACCATAGGGCATGTGTCCAATCGGGATGATTGCTTCACGTTGGGTCGTTTCGAGATTCACCACCGCCACCGCGTTTTCGCCGCGCAGTGTCACCCATGCCGTTTTGCCATCGGGGGTCATGGCGACGGAGCGCGGGTCATCCCCTACGATAATTTCCGCTTGCACTATCCCATCTTTGAGGAGCGTAATGCTGTCACTCTCTGAATTAACCGTCACCAAACGGCTGCCGCGTTGAGCCAGTATCTTGCTTGACTGTGCATTAGGCATCGGCGGCAAACCGGGTAAAGGGCGCTCGGTGACAATCGGGGTCAGAATCAGAGGGACAGGGGTGGCAATATGGGTATCGGTTGGGTAGACCGGACGGGTGGGGGTGGCATCATCGGTACACGCCGCCAGTAGAATTAGGCCGACGCCCAACACAAAAAATATTGACAGTAATTGGGTGAGACGACCTTGCACTATCGTACCTCCAATATGACCTGCTCCATCAGCATATCGGGGGTATCCCATGCTTTCTGATCCATCAGGTCAATGAAAGCCCGCCGCAAGAGGAGTTGTACATCTATAACAGCATCACAGTTGCCATTCGGCAGGTCAAATTGATAATGCGTTTCATCGGTTTCAAGCGCATGAATCCGGTTGTCGCTCACAATACGGGTTTGTCGCCAATAGGCCATGCTTGGGGTCTCGCCTGTATAATAATCCGCCAGAATTTTGGCATACAGTACCCCCGGCAATCCCGCATAATAACCCTGCTCAGGATCACCCACCCCACCCCATTCGGGAATGGTCGGCCCATCGGTTAGAGTCAACACCTGCCCATCGGCGGTGCTTGCATTGACGACCAAAATCACGTTACGCAGGGGATTATCGGTTGGAATATCATGCCCCGCCCCTGTATTGGTGACTGCCACCGTCACCGCGAGTTGGTCATTTTCGCAAACGGCCTTCACATCCAGTTCAGCAGTGTTTTGCAGCAAGTTCGTGTCGGCCGCACCGGGCATTCGATGGCTGAAAACCGTTTCGGGGTTACGTGTGAGACCGCCTCTTTCTGGAAAGACAAAATATTCATAGTCAACAGGTGGCATATGGCAGTCTTGACAGGTTTTGCCCCTTTCCGGGTCGCTATATGGGCTGGCTAACCATTCCCCATAGGAATTGTAGATAGTGGTTCCCCAGAAATTACCCGTATGACAAGGGGCACAAAACGCACTTTCCTCAAACAAAGGGAGATAAGTATCGGGTTGGGGTACATCATCCAAATTACCAAAAAACAACTCTTCATCCTCAGCAGGGCGATAAAGCTGCATGGACAAAACCCCCGGTAGGCTGATATTGGGGATATTGGTCACAGGGTTCAATGTAACTGCGCCCGTTTTATGGCAGAATTCGCAGAATACGCCCTCGGTTTCAATACCGCTAAGGGTATTCATGTCCACCTGATAAGCGCTTTCGGCATTGAGAGCGGCGGCAGGCGCATGACACGTGGCACAATTACCACCCAAGTCTGGATAATCGAGCCGGAAACCCACCCCTACCCCATCTTGCCCTAACGACGGCGCTAGTGGAATTTCGATACCTGCTGCTTGATCAAATTCATACTGGGTGACCGCCCCTTTTGTGCCGTTCAAATCTGTCCCATTGTAGACACTCAAAACACGCGGGTTCACAGCCGATCGGGAATGCGCATCCGCTAACCATTCGTCGTAACATACATGGCAGTTGGAACAGGCGAGTGAACCTGTCGCACCTTCATGCGAAAACCAAGCATAGTCCGGATTGTCGGTGGTGTAGTAGCGAGTCAAGGTAATGGCAATTGGGGTATCGGCCTGTTTGACTTCCGATTCGCCTGTCAGATACCCAAGCGACCACGCCGTCACCTTAATCGGTTTATCAAAAGGGGCTGTCTCCAATTCAAAGCGCCCGTTTTCATCGGTAACGGTGAAAGTATCCGAGGTGCGTACCCGTACCACCGCATTGGCCGCAGGCCCTTCTTCCGTCATGACCTGCCCAGTCAATACCACCTTTTCGGGTTTTAGATAGACCCACGCCACCCCAACAATGAGCAAGCCTAGTCCAAGCAGCAGGGGGACCATCCATTTGACACGCAACACAGCGCTACCCTTCTAATACAATGTTCAATTCAGGATGCCCGGTCAAAATGGCGGTCAATCGCTCGTCCAACGGCAGGCCAGTAGGAATCACACGAATTTCAGCAGGCCGTCCCCCACGCAAAATATAATAGGCCAGATTGACATGCGTCATGGCGGTGTTCGCTTCTAGGGATTCAAAGACGGGCAGGGTTTGGGCCGATTGCTGCCAAACCTCTTGCACAAAAATCTTGTTGTAATAATCTGCCGATTGGAAATAAGGATCATTGGCAATTTCAGAGGAGGGGGTCAGTTGGCGTCCCCACAGCAGCATCAGCAGGGCGATCTGGTCGTGATTGACAATATCTTCGGAGGCGACAATCAACGGGGTATCCAACTTCAGATCATAGCCGTGATCGGGACCAAAAGTCGTCAGCGCCACATCTACCAATGTCATGGTGAGACGCATTTTGTCTTTAAGCTGAGGGATAGCGTTAATTTCAGCGATTTTTTGCTGGAAGGTTTCGGCGTCCCGATGTAGTATCATGCGGCTGTGATCGCTGATGTAGCCCACCGCATTTTTTAATCCGAGGGTGGCCCCCGCCAGCACATGTTTGCCGAGGCGCGGCAGATTGATGATGTGATCTACCCGGTCTAAAATCTCGGCGACCTGCAATTCATTGCCCCAACTGTGGTTGCTGACCGAAGGCACACCGGGAATATAGGCGCTCTCAAACAGCACTTCCTCAAAACAATGCACGGTTGCGCCAGCATCCTCCGCCGCCTGCAACAGGCCATTCGTCTGCATCACGCCGCGTGTTGAACCGTCGGTGCGAGTTGCTAGATGGCGCACAAAATACGCCCCACTCATGTCCCCGACATACACTTGACCCGCCCCATATTCCCATAACACATTAATCACGCCCTTCAAGACCGCTGGGGAAGTCACGGCGGGTGGGGCATAGTAGGAATTACTGGCAACCTTCACGAACACCGTCTGACCACCCTTTAACCAAGACATATCGGTGGCAGCCAACATCGTTGACCGTACCGCATCATTGACAGCGGTCTGGGCTGGATCAAAATGATGGATTAGAACGGGGGGCAACTTGGAATTGGCATGAACGGCTCGAGAACGAAGAGGAAGTGTTGATAGCAGTCCTGCCCCCATCATGCCGAGAAAACGTCTTCTTGAGAAGGACATTTTAGGCTCCTGAGTGCATTCGGATATGCCCATTTTATCCAACTGACCGGAGCGCCTAAAGTGACTTTCCACACTTCTTTATGTAGACCAAGTTCATTTTATGGTTTATGGTCGGGTGCAATTGCCAACCGCGCGGCAAAACGCTAGACTCTTCTCACAAGATGGGGTCAAAAAATACCCCGTATCCAATCACTATATTCTTTTAGTCCCCAAGAGACCTTCATGAACCAATCAACAATCGCTGCCAGTTACGACGCCATTCCGTATCCCAATTTGGGCTACAGCCATACCCATCCCGACCATCTAGCGACCCTTGCCACGCTGCTTGGCCTAAATCCTGCCTCACCCGAAAAATGCCGTGTGCTGGAACTCGGCACAGCCAGTGGGTGGAACATCATTCCCTTTGCCTATGCCTTCCCTGAATCGGAGTTTGTTGGTATTGACATCTCGCCCGTCCAAATCCAAGAAGGTCAAGCCGCTATTCAAGCGCTCGGTCTGCAAAACATCCGCCTTGAAGCCTGCGACATTTTAGAAATCACCTCCGAACTCGGTGGATTTGATTACATCATTGCACACGGCGTCTATTCATGGGTAACTTCGGATGTCCGGGATGCGTTAATGCGGGTATGCAAACAAAATCTTGCACCCAATGGGGTGGTCTATATCAGCTATAACACCTATCCGGGCAGTTACATGACCCGTATGGTACGGGAGATGATGCTCTATCATACCCGCAATGCCGCCACCCCCTTTGAAAAAGCCGAAGGTGCGCGGGATTTTATGGCATTTCTGCGTGAAAACAACACCATCCCCGAAAGTGGTTTCGCCGCCTTCCTAAACACCTACTCGGATATGCTGCAACAGCGTTTGGAACATGCCACCTCGCGTAGCAACTCGGTCATTCTGCACGATGAACTCGCTGAAATTAATGACGCCCTCTATTTTCATGAATTCGCCAGCCATGCCGCCCAACATGGTCTGCAATATTTGGTCGAGGCTGAATTTCCAACGGTGATGGTCAGCAATCTAAAAGACCCCGTGATTGATGCCATCAAAGAATTCGCGGGGGACATCATCGAGACCGAGCAATATCTGGATTTCCTGCGTAACCGTAATTTTCGCAAAACCCTGCTCTGCCATGCAGAAATCGAATTGGAGCGCACCATCAAATTGGAACGGGTCACAACCTTTCGAGTCAGTTCAATGGCGCGTCCTCTTGGCGATGAACTCGATATTGCCTCGGTATCGCCTGAAAAATTCGGCGCATCGGATAACGCGACCTTCACCACCGACCACCCGCTCTCCAAAGCAGCCTTTTTTTATCTCAGCGAGGTCTCGCCCCAATCTATTCCCTTTAGATCGCTGTTTATCGCCGCCCGTAACATTTTGTCAGAATTTGAACCCCAACCAGAGGATGCCGCCAGCATCAACCGCGAGGCCCAGATTCTCGCCGCCAATTTATTGCAGGCCTACAGCTACAGTACCAATCTGATTACCTTTTCGCTGACCGCCCCGCGTTACACCACTGAACTGAGTGAATATCCGACCGTCAGCCCGGTGGCGCGTTATCTGGCCCGTTCATCGCTCCTTGTTCCCAATATTCGTCATGAGCGCGTGGAATTGGATGCCATCAGCCACTTTTTGCTGCTGAAACTGGATGGCACGAACAATCGGGTTGACCTCATGAATGCCCTCCTAGATTTGTTTGGCAAGGGGTCATTTGCGTTCCAAATCAACAACGAAACGGTCACAGATGCCGACAAAATCAAGGAGATTTTGGAAACCCAACTGAATTTGACGATGGAATGGTTTACCCATGCCGCCTTATTGGTCTCATAAAGGAAACGGGTATGTTTTTTCAGCCGTTATATAAAGGCAAACTTGTTCGTCTGGCCGCCCCCACCCCTGACGATTACGCGATCATGGCGAAATGGACAGAAAACGATGAATACATGCGCTTAATGGATACCGGGGCTGTCCGTCCGCTTTCGGCACAGGGTAATGAGCAGTGGGAGAAAAATCTGCGGGATGACCCCAATCTGTTTTTGTTTCGCCTCCGCACTCTCGATAATGACCTACTCATCGGCTCTGGCGATTTAGAGGTCATGTGGGCCAATCAATCGGCTTTTTTAGCCATTGGTATTGGCAATCCCGATTATTGGGGCAAAGGTTATGGCAGCGATGGACTACAGCTACTGCTGCGCTATGGCTTCAATGAATTGGGCCTACATCGCATCGGCCTAAATGTGATTAGCAATAACACCCGCGCTATCCGAGCCTATGAAAAAGCGGGGTTTAGCTACGAGGGTGCTCAAAAAGAAGCGGTCTATCGAGATGGGCAGCGCTTCGATATGGTTTATTATGGCATTCTGCGCCGCGATTGGGTGGCTAATCAAACATAAAAAGGATGGGTGTTTGGCCCCCATCCTAGTAAGTTCTAGGTTCTAATAAATGTGCGATTATTGCTCATAAGCCCCACGATCACACGTTTCGGCTGAACGGGGATTGCCCAACAAATCGTCCGCTGGGCACAACGTAGCATCCGCCGAATCTAGAGCCGGACTGCTCGGCAGCAGGGTCATATCATAGGCCATGCCGGACAGAGGCCCGGTCACTTGTGGGTCGTCGCAAATATCATGGCTGCCCGATGCGGTAAAGTCATTGGTCGTTCCACAGTCCAGATTCTTGACCCCATAGGCGATGTTGTAATCCGAATCGAGTTTAAGTGCCCCGCAGCCTTCCTGATAAAAATAGAAGGTGATGTCCGACGCATCAAAATAATCCGTATCACCAAGCACGACACTGTTCCGCAGTTGGATACGTTCGTTCCCGTTACATTCAAAACCTTCGCGCGGCCCTGCACCGATAAGACCATCGCCCTGTCCATAGATCGTGGAATTGACGATGCTCATCTGTTCCCCACCTGTATACACGATTTGCAGGGTAGCACCGAGCGCCCGACAGTGATCCACCCAATAGGTAAACGGCTGGTCTTCAAAAAAAGCACAATTGCCCACCAAAAGACTGTTGGTAATCGTCGTCTGTCCGGTGACTTTTATTTGATTACCCGCGTTGCCCTCTGCCCACACACGATTTAGGGTAATCGTTCCTCCCAAAGTGTGATACAGCAGGTCAAGCCCGTCGGAGGTGTTATGCAAAAAGGCGGAATCTTCAATGATCCAATCCCCGCCTGTCTCGGCCTCGCCAACGCCATCACCATAGCCACCCGCCTCCTGCCCCCAACATCCAATCGGTTGATCCACCGGGTAGGGTTCACCACAGCCATTCCATTCCACCACCCAATGACGGAAAAGCAACGTGCCGGAATTGGAATCGCCATTCTCATCCCACAAGTCACCATCCCAACCCACCGAGCCATTACCCGCCACCCGTACATTTTCAACCGTCCAATCGGTGAGACGACCCGCATGGACACCCCCCGCCGCCAACCCGTGAATATTCAAATTCCACAGATGCACATTGGCCGAATCTTCGGCATACAGCCCATACGATGCCCAATCTCCGTAGGGCGCGACATCACGTTCGCACGCCAGTTCGCCCGAATGATTTTCGATGCAACCGGAGTGGTCGGTAATATCTAAACATGCCAACTCGACGTTGTTGGTATCCATCATATTGACGATAAACCATGGGCGACCCGTCCCCCATAATTCGGGCGGCGCGGGGCATTCAGCATCCCAGCCCACCCCCAGAATGCGTGTCGGTTGGTCGGGGGAAGGGCCACTTGGAATTGGCGGCATTACGCAGTCATACGACCCAATCTCATCACACATTTCCGCGCCCGGTGCGCCATAACCCATCACGTAGCTTCCCGCTGCAATCAGCAGAGTATCTCCACCTGCGATACGGGGAGTGCCAGCAGGGGGTAGCGCTTGAAAAGGATGATTCCACGCACAGGGCTGCCCTGTACCCGTGCCAGAATAAGCGGCGTCCACAAGGCCCGTGCATTGTTCGGCGCTGCCCCCATCAGGCCGCACATAATAAACCGTGCTGGCGTTCTGGTGTTTTAGTTTAGAGGTAGTTGGGGCATTTGTTGAGTAGGCAGGCGTGAAGATTACGGGGAGAAAAAGAATAAGCACGATGAAGCGAGTCATAACATAACTCCTCGGCTATTTTTTCTCCCATTATACGCCCTAATTTCTAAGCACGATGAAAATGCGGCAAAACATCCCGTGCCATTTTTTCTAAATCATCAATGTTGTCGAGATCCATCCATTGCAGCATAAACCGTTCGATTCCGGCTTCAACCCATGCCCCGATTTGGTCAACCACCGCCGACCCCGTACCGACAATCAGACCACGATCATTAATTAGCTCCGTCACACTGGGCTTTCCGGCAAGGCGGGCGGATAATTCGGCGTCGGTGGGTTCATAGACTACCTGTGTCATCAACGAACGTTTAACCGACTGCCGCGACCTGCCACGTTCATCCAATAACTGATCGAGCAGTGTGTTGCGTTCCTTAAACTGCTCCAATGGAATAAACACAGCATTCCATTCATCGGCGTATTTCGCGGCTAGGGGGAGGGTGCGTTTTGGCCCACGTCCGCCAATCAAAATGGGGGGACCGCCTTTGCGCTCAGGGCGTGGCAGCAAAATCGCCTCATCCAATGAAAAATGTTTGCCTTTGAATGTCACGGGGGTGTCGCTGTGTAGGAGTTGTTGGGTCATTTCCAACGCATCGGTCAGCATCTCAAAGCGGGTTGGCACATCGTAAAATGGAACCCCAAACAGCCGATGCTCCCGTTCTTGCCAGCCCGCCCCCATGCCTAACACCAACCGTCCACCGCTCAGATCATCCACCTGTGCCGCCATGCGAATTGTTATGGAGGGGTGGCGAAATGTCACAGGTGTGACCAATGGCCCGAACTCAATTTTTTGGGTGTGCGTGGCCGCATAGGTCAACGATACCCACAATTCCAGCGAATCATAATCTGGGGGATTGGCGTTGGTAAAATGATCTGACCGAAACACACACTGATAACCCAAATCCTCGGCGGCTTGTAACAACCTTTTCCAGCGTGCCCAATTTAAATCATGCTGTCCCTCAATCATGATGCCAATCTGTGCCATCGAAAAATTCTCCTTCAATAATTTCCTCGTTGCACAATCTCTACTTCGCTGCCACACAAAAGTTTTTGTCCAGCATCAACCATCATCTAGCTTAATCCAACTCCAACCCATATTCCCCTAACAGGTGTTATAGTAGAAACTGGACACAGTTTGGTTGTAGGAGAAAAAACGATGATTAACGAATTTAAGAAGTTCATTTTACGTGGCAATGTCCTCGATCTGGCAGTAGGTATCATCATGGGCTTGGCCTTTGGGAGCATCGTCAATTCATTGGTTAATGACATCATTATGCCCCCCATCGGCTATATTTTGGGTGACGTGGATTTTACGAACCTATTCATCACCCTCTCTGACGGAGACTATGACTCATTGCAACAAGCTAAAGACGCAGGCGCAGCCACCATCAATTATGGCGTTTTCATCAACTATATCATCAACTTTTTGATTGTGGCCTTCGCGCTATTTTTGGTCGTCAAAGCCTTTAACACCATGATGGAGCGCATGAAGAAAGCCGAAGAGCCTGCTGCACCTGCTGGCCCTACTACCGAAGAAAAATTGGTGGAATCGCTGAACAAGCTAAACGCCACCCTCGAAAAAATGCAGAAATAGAAATTGGGCCTAGGGCGAATGGGTAAACAAAGTTCGCCCCTTTCTTGGTCTATTTTAGGGGTTCGCGGAAATCATAGATACCGTCGCGGATAGCCCACTGCGTTCCACAACCTCCACATGTCAGCCGATCTTCTTGATGAGCTAAATCGGTAATACCACAGGCAGGACATTTAAATAACGGGCCATCGAAATTGTGGGCAGGCGACGACCCCACCGCATGATTTTTGGTAAACATGCTGGGGGCATAGGCCGCCATTTCACCCGTCGGTTGCAGCCATTTATCGAGGGTTACCAGCACCGATGTAGGGACTAGCCGCTTCAACACGCCTAAGCGAAAATACGATACTGCCAGCCGCCGCTGGGTCGCAAAACCCGCCCCCTTGAGTGCCTCCGCCATAAAAGCCGGGTGAAAATCGAAATTGAGTTTGACAAATTCAACTGGCTCACGGCTAAACGGATTCCAGCGTTGACGGCGGAGCAGATAACGCAAAATGGCCTTGAAATTGCGCTTATTGGCATATTCCAAAACAAACACAGCGTTGGGAGCAAGGGCAGATCGGATTTGTTTCAATACGCTTGGCACATCGGAAATATGATGAATCACGCGAATCAGCGTGGCAGCATCACACACCCCATCGGCAATCGGCAATTGATAGAGATTGGCTGCGACGTAGATATAACGATCACTTTTGCCGAGGCGTGCTTGGGCATCTTGCAGCAGGGAGTGGGAATAATCCAACACAATCACTTGCTCATAGCCCTCATATAAATCGGTCAGACGTCCAAAACCCGCCCCCAATTCTAACAGGCGTTTCCCGGTTGGCGGGATCAGGTGTCGAATGGCAATCCGTTCCACCCGGTCTTCATAATCGCGGCCTTTGCCCTCCCAAAAATCTTTTTTATAACCCGACCCCTCATAACTCATCACTTCCGGGGTTTTAACTGGCGAAACACTCATGCAGAAAATCCTATTCTCGTGAAAATCAACCCCCGACGGGCGTGGCCCCAAAGGGTGTGAAAGTGGGTGTCACTTGCTGCTGGACAGGCGGTGGGGGCGTTTCGGTCACAGGTGTACCCCCATCCACTGGCGCGATGGGCGTTGTCCCTTCGGGTGCAGTAGGTGTACCTTCAACAGGCGTGCCATCCGGGGCTGGCGATTCAGTGGCGCTCGGTTCGATGGGCTGTTCGCCTTCAAAGCCCTTCCACGGATTGCGTGTGTAATCCGTCGGGGCCATCAAATTGACGTTGCCACTCATCACATCGCCCACAAATGCAGGCACGTCCCCCCAATTGCTGGGTAAATTCCCCAGAGCGCGGACATAGGGTTCAAACAAGTTCCTGAGATTGTTAAACGGCTCATGCAACTGCGTCTCGTTCAAGGGAATATCTACGGGTACATTCAGACTGACCGGGATGGTCTGCTGTACAGGCACATTGATATTGATCGGCACAGTCTGTTCAACAGGCACGTTCAACGATAAACGAATTGGCAACCGTGTTTCAGCAGGCAGTCGAATGTCTACCGTCCCCGAAATATTGCCCGCGCCGCCCTCAATCGCAAAATAGGCGGGTACGTTGTCAATCACGACGTCTTCGGTCAAATAAACGTCGGTGCTATCGGAAACAGGCAGCGTGAAATTGATCGGAATCTGATCCGAGACGGGCAGCGTAAAATTAATCGGAATTTCGTCATTGACCTGAATTTCCGTTTGGATACGTGCCTCATCCAAGCCCACAAAATTGCTGTGCAATCCTTGTAAAAGGGGGTCGGCGATACCATTTTTAATTTGGAAGATCAACAAGACCACAAAAATCAAAACCAGCAGCACAATAAAATTCATAATAAATGAAAACAAGATCGCAAAATTACGAAATGCTATCCAAAGTTCACGCAGGCGCTGCATAGCGTCCCCCTTTGACCAAGAGTTCGCGGATGAATATTACACTATAGCATTGACAGGGCTGGCTGCAAAACATACCCCCAATTAGGCAGGCGGGGTGTTCTCATCAGTGGTTTCGACAATTGTATTTTCATCAGATGTCTCGCCGTTTTCTTCCATCTCAGATGCTTTCCAAACCTCTTTGGCGTGGTCAATATACAAGACACCGTTCAAGTGGTCAATTTCATGCTGAAAGACCCGCGCCAGCCAATCTCTAGTTTTGATCCGAAATTCTTTCCCGGTGCGGTCTTGGCCCTGCACGGTAATGGCGACATTTCGATCCACCTTACCAAAATAGCCGGGAATTGAGAGGCACGCCTCGACACCTTCGATCATTTCTTCGGATGATTTGACAATTTCGGGGTTGATGACCACAAACAGCACCCCGGCGTTTTCGCCATATTCCTCTTTGGATTCTTCGTCATCGGGGAGTTGAATCACAATTACACGTTGGGAAACAGCAACCTGCGGTGCGGCCAAGCCAACCCCCCCGGCATCGTGCATGGTTTCGACCATATCTTCGATCAGGGTCTGAAGTTTGGGATCAGCAAAATTTGTGACCTTATTGGCTTTTTTCCGCAAAATCGGATTTTGTGGCGTGATAATTTCTCGTACTGCCATGAAGCACCTCTATCAATGACCCTATCCTCTTTGCAGATAGGCGTTTGGGTTATTTTACCGTTTTTTCGCTCTGCCGAATACCCTGCCTGTGTAAACGGAAAATCAGTGGTCAATTGTGGGTTGCAGGACTTTACTCAATTCATTAATCTCATAGTAGGGCATATTTTGGTATGTCCTTTGTCGTCAGATAACGATCACTTTTGCGGAGGAGCTGTAATGCTACCTTTCAAATTTTCTGGTCAAAAGGCAACGGCTGTCATTACTCTACTGCTGTTGTTATCGCTTGTTTTTGTGGCGTGCCGTTCTGATGGCGGTGATGAGGAGGAGAGTGGTCGCCCAACGGTGCGCTCCCTACCAAGTGTCACCCCTATCAATACGCCACTACCGGGAGTTGTATCCCCCACCCCGCTCGTAATAGCAGGTAGTGGGCCATCCCCAACCCCCTTTGGTGGTTTCCCTAGCACGGGAGGTGTCGCCCCCACCTTACCCTCAAGGTGGCCTGAAAACATGCAAATTGTGTCGCCTGTTGTGGGCACAGCCATTCGCGGCAATGTCAGCATTTTCGGCAGTGCCAGCCATCCCGATTTTGTACAGTATGCGCTAGAATTTGGCCCAGACCCCAACACAGGCGGCTTGTTCTACCCTATCACGCCGCAGGCTATCACCCAACCAGTGATAAATAATGTGCTGGGAGCATGGAATACCACGACCATTCCAGATGGCCTCTACCAAGTTCGCCTTCATGTGTACCTCACCGGGGGACGCCAAATCACCAATGTTTTGGTAGGTGGTCTGCGTGTGAGCAACAACACAACTGGCCCGGGTGCTGGTGGAGCAAATCAACCCGGAACCGGCACAGGCTTCGCGGAAAATCAAAATCCTGTTATTAGCCCGATTGCCCCGCTCAATTTGCGGACAGGTGTCTCAACAACCGTCGCATTAGGGGTGTATGATCCAGACTATGACACGTTTACCCTGAATGCCTCGACTGATAATCCCACTGTGTTAACCGTCGCTCCGGTTGGTCAAGCTATTACCCTCAACGCGCTGGCCCCCGGTATTGCAACCATTACGGTTCGTGTGGTGGACGCCTTTGGTAAGACCGCCGAGACCAGTTTTCTGGTGACGGTGGCGAATCCTCCCAGTACCAACAGTCCACCTAACATCACAGGTGTTCCAAACCAGACGATGGTGCAAAATACCAATGTGATTCTCCCACTGACCATCACCGACCCGAATGGCGATACCTTTACGTTTACCATCACCAGTTCGGCCCCTAACATTGTCTCGGCGATACAAGGCGTGGGGAACAACATCAATCTGGCCGCGCTCAACCCCGGGACTGCCAATGTCACGGTGGTAGCAACCGACAATCGGCAGGCCTCGAATTCGATTATTTTCTCAGTCGTGGTCAACCCGGTTGCCCCCACCAATAACCCGCCCAGCATCGGTGCGATTGCGGCCCAAACGCTAAATGTCAACGAGGCCCGTGATATTACGCTCTCGATTTCTGACCCGGATAATGACCCGACAACCTTCACGGCCAACAGCACCAATCAAGGGCTAGTAACGGCCCAACCTGTAAACAGCACAACCCTGCGGATTACTGGAATAGCTGCTGGAACGGCCAATATCACCGTGACGGTGACTGACAGTCGCGGTGGCACGATTACCACGATGTTTACTGTGACGGTCAATGTTCCGCCACCACCGAATCAACCACCTGTGATCGGTGTGATTACCGACCAGACCATCGAAGTCGGTGAGGTGAGCCAAATTGACCTATCCTTAAGTGATGCTGACGGCGACCCGGTGGCGTTTTCTGTGTTATCCAGTGACCCCGGTATTGTCGCTGTTGCCGCTGTGGATGTGGACAGCCTCAGCATTACCGGTGTCGCAGTTGGAGATGCCAAAATCACCGTGTCTATCGGCGATGGTCGAGGCGGCAGCGCATCGGCTTCGTTTTCGGTGGCGGTCAATCCTGCTACTGTTCCCAACCAACCACCCGTATTAGAGGCGATTGGGCCACAAGCAGTTGAGACAGGTCAGACGATTGCCGTCCCATTGGTCTTCAGTGACCCGGACAGCGACCCACTTGGCATTGAAGCTATAACCGACAACGCCGCCGTTGCCACCGTTTTCCAAAGTGGGGAAGCCACTGTCACCGTCACAGGCGTCAGTGTGGGCACGGCCAATATTACGATCACTGTTAATGATGGCCGAGGCGGAACAGCCGCACGTACCTTTGCAGTCACGGTTACTGCCGCCAACCAATACCCGCAAGTTACAGCCGTTGATCCGCAGTCCTGCCAAGTCGGAGGTACACTGAATCTCGTATTGTCCTATGCCGACCCAGATGGTGATTTGCTAACCTTAACGGCTACTTCCAGCGATACCGCAGTGGCACAGGCCAGTATCAACAATAACCCGCTAGTTATCAATTGTGTGGGTGCTGGGGTTGCCACCATTACCGTTACAGCCGATGATGGGCGCGGCGGTGTAACCCCGATTTCTTTCGCGGTTAGTGTAGACACCCCCAATCAAAATCCGACCATCACACAGGTAGACCCACAAACCTGTTCAGTTGGTGAAACCGTCACTGTACCCTTGACCATCAGTGACCCAGATGGTGATGCTATCAGTGTCACGCCGACCACCAGCGATGCCAATGTTGCGAACGTGGCGTTCAATATGGACGACAGTACCTTGAGTCTGGTCTGTCTGAATGCTGGGCCAGCTACCATCACTATTTTTGTCAGTGACACACGTGGCGGGCAATCCAATATGGCGTTTGGGGTAACGGTCAACGCACTACCGACCAATACACCCACTGCCACCTTTACCGAAACTGCCACCACTGAATCTACGGCGACACCTTCTGCCACGTCAACCGAAACTGAAACGCCATCCGCCACACCCACTGAGACGGCGACCACCGAATTTACCGCGACAGCTTCGGTCACCTCAACCGAGACCGAAATACCATCACCTACTCCTACCGAAACAGCGACCATACCGCCGAATGAGCCACCCTTTATCCTGCCTATTGACCCACAGTCATGTTTGGTCGGGACATCCTTTGATGTTGGGGTGAATTATGGCGACCCAGACAATGACATCACCGCCCTAAGCGCCTTCTCCAGCGATGACAGCATTGCCTCCGTCCAGCTTGGCGAAACGGCCCTCACCGTGACCTGTAATAATGTGGGCATTGCGACCATTACAATCTCTGTGACTTCGGACATCGCCGTTGAGACAACCTTTGATGTTGTGGTCAATGAAGTGCCGAATCAACTGCCCACCATTAACCCTATCGAGACCCAAACCTGTGAAGCCGGACAGGAGTTGGTGGTGAATTACACCGCAACCGACCCCGACAATGACGTTTTGACCACCACTGCCCTGTCTACGGATACGACCATTGCCAATGTGATTGTGATTGACAGCTTCTCGCTGGGGGTGGAATGTTTGGTCGCTGGTTCTACCGACATCACGGTAACGGTCAACGACGGACGTGGGGGTGAAGCCTCCACCGGATTCACCGTTGACGTGACTGCCGCCAATCAGCCACCGAGCATTAGCGCCATTGACCCGCAGTCCTGCGAAGTTGGCGACACCCTCACCATCCCACTCAATGTTGCGGATGCCGACAGTGACTCCTTGTCTGTCACAGCCCTTTCGGACAATGAGGCGGTGGCACAGATTATAGGGGTAGACACGGCTACATTAAACGTCACCTGCCTAAGCGACGGTTTTGCGACCATCAGTGTCAACGTGGACGATGGGCGGGGAGGCACGAATGCGACAGCCTTCACCGTTAACGTCACTATCCCTAATCAATCGCCGACTATTGCCCCAATTGACCCACAAACCTGCGAAAGCAATCAACCGTTGGTGGTCAATTACTCTGCGACTGACCCCGACAACGACCTGCTGACAACTATCGCCTCATCCAGTGATACGGGCATTGCAATTGCCAGTGTTACCGACGCTTTCTCGATTGCGGTACAGTGTCTCAGCCCCGGTACAGCGACGATTACCGTCAGCACCGATGATGGGCGCGGTGGCACAGCCAGCACTGATTTCACTATCACCGTAGCCGCTCCCAATCAACTCCCAACCATTGACCCCATCGCGGCTCAAACCTGTGAGGTTGGGCAAATCTTGACGGTGGCCTATTTTGCCATTGATCCCGATGGCACGGCCCTGACAACCAATGTCTCGTCCGATAATCCAGCCATCAGTGCCAGCCTTGCCGACGCCAACAACCTCAGTATCGTCTGCGGAGACGCGGGTACTGCCACCATTACCGTGACGGTAGACGATGGATTAGGTGGCACAGCGACGACCACCTTCCCGGTTGAAGCCACTGCCCCCAATCAAGTACCGACGATTGACCTCATCGCGCCGCAGGAGTGTGAAGTGGGTCAACCCTTGACAGTAGTTATCAACCCTGTTGACCCCGATGGCGACCCATTAACGGTGACTGCTCTCTCTGATAATAATGCTATTGCCAGCGTTACGGTACTCGACAATGCTACCCTTAGCGTGACTTGTACAGCGGATGGTTTTGCAACGATTACGGTCAATGTAGACGATGGGCGGGGTGGCACGAACGCAACGGCCTTCGCGGTTAATGTGACCACACCCAACCAGTCACCGTCGATTAACCCGATTGACCCACAATCCTGCGAGGCGGGTCAGCCGATTATCGTCAATTACACGGCGACTGACCCTGAAAATGATTTCTTGACAACGACGACTACATCGAGTGACAACAATATCGCTTCGGCTAATGTCGTGGATGCTTTCTCGATAGCCATGCAATGTCTCACCCCCGGCACAGCAACCATCACCGTCAGCACGGATGATGGGCGGGGTGGCACAACCAGCACCGACTTTACTGTCACTGTCGCCGCTGTCAATCAAGCACCCACAATTGACCCTGTCGCACCTCAAACTTGCGAGGTCGGACAACCACTCACGGTAGCCATCAATCCGCTTGACCCTGAAGGCGATCTGCTGAATGTCACCGCATTTTCGGATAATGACGGTATTGCCAGCGCCAGCGTTCTCGATAATGCCACCCTAAGTGTTAATTGCGTGGGTGCGGGTACAGCAACCATTACCGTTAATGTAGACGACGGACAAGGTGGAACAAACGCGACGACTTTCTCAGTGTCAGTGACTGCTCCCAATCAACCGCCGTCTATCCAACCCCTGACACCTGTTACCTGCGATGTTGGTCAACCGTTGGTCGTCGCGTATGTCGCTACTGACCCCGATGGTGATTTCCTAACCGTGACCGCCACCTCCGACAACGATGGCATCGCTCAAGCAACCGTCTTGGATACCACCAATCTCAATGTGACGTGTAATAGTGCTGGATTTGCGACCATCGCCCTATCTGCCGATGATGGGCGGGGCGGGGTAAATTCAACCACTCTCACGGTCACGGTCAACGCGCCTAATCAAGCGCCAAGTATTAACCCGATTGACCCGCAGACCTGCGCTCCCGGTGACGCCCTGACGGTTAATTTTAGCGCCAGTGACCCCGAAGGTGATGTGCTGAATATTTTCCCGCAGGTGGATGTAGATGGCGTGGTTCAGGTCAGCATCGTAGATAATGCCACCCTCAGCGTGACCTGTCTCAACGCCGGGGCGGTCAATGTAACCCTAAATCTTGACGATGGGCGCGGCGGCACGAATGCCACGACGTTTAATGTGACGGTTGCGGCAACCAACCAGCCACCTACCCTTGATGCCATCGCCCCACAAACCTGTGCTCCCGGTGACACGCTTACCGTTGCCGTGCCGACCTTCGACCCCGATGGCGATTTCATTACGACCCAAGCCTTTGCTGATAATGCAGGCGTCGCGCAGGTAAGCGTCCTCGACAGCACCAATTTGAGTGTGGCCTGCATCGGCCCCGGTATCGCGTCTATTTCGGTCAGTGTGGATGATGGACGCGGTGGTACGAACTTGACGACCTTCACCGTCGAAGTCGTGGCGGCGAATCAAATTCCCACCATTGCCCCGATTGATCCTCAGTTCTGTGACATTGGTCAAACCCTGCCTGTTGTGATAGGCGTCAGTGATCCTGATGGCGATTTTGTCACCGTCACCGCCGCTTCGAATAACGATGGCATCGCCCAAGCCTTTGCCGCTGACACCTCAACCGTCAATGTCACCTGCAACAGCGCGGGTACAGCCACGATTACTATCAATGGGGATGATGGGCGCGGTGGCACGGCGCAAGGCTTCTTTGATGTCACCGTGAATGAACCAACGGTGATTGCTCAGGGTTTCGACATCAGCGCCTACCCGATTTTGCCGGATGTTACCGACCTCTATGATGAACTCCTGCCTGTCTATCAAAATGGCGTGTTTAATCTTGGTCGTCGCAACACAGTCTTTTCGGTAGTGGGTGATGAGTCATTGGGTGGTACAGACTTCTTGGATGATATTGCACTCGGTAGCTACGATCTCGGCAGCTATACCGACCTGCAAAATATCATCAATCACTACAGCGTCCAACCGGCCCACGATGTGTTGGGTGATCCAGCGACTAGCTTCAACGTCACCAGCGCGGCAGCAGGCGAAGGCTGGACAATCGAAAATGTACTCGACCCGGCCTATGCTGATCCAAATATCTGCACCCCCGGCGAAACACCTTTCGATTGTGAACTGCGCCTCTCACAGCCAAGTGTCGTGTTCATCAGTTTCACGCCAGCCAATGCCACTGCCACCGATGTGGACACCTTCCGCTCCAATTTGCAGCAGATGGTAGATTCCGCGACGACAAGCGGCGTCATCCCGATTTTGACGACCCTTCCCGATGATGGCTCGGTTGGCCTCGATGTCCTCAATCAATACAACGAGGTTATTGCGACCATCGCTACTGATTCGAATGTGCCGCTGTGGAATCTGTATCTCACGATGCAGGAAGCGACCAATGGGGTATACACAGTCGGCGGCTTCGGCTCGATGGATTTGACCGATGCGGCCCTCACTTCGGGGGTCAATCGTCGAAATCTGCACGCGCTGTTTATCCTCGAATCGCTGCGGCAGACCTTCTTCCAATAAATGCACTTGCCCTCTCGGTTGGTATCAATCGGGAGGGCTAACTTTTCCTCAGAATATTTGATTAACCAGCAACTCCGACAGGCTCAGGAATGGGGTCGCCATGTTCAAGTGCAACCTCTAGCCACAGCCGTTTGGCATCCTCAATCATGGGCAATATCTCATCCCACTCATCCACTTCGGTCATGCAGCCTTTCAACTCTTTGACACGCACAAACCACGCCCCCTCGTCGGGAATGATTTCGATGGTGTACGGTAGAGACATATAGTGGTCAAGGGTTTTATTCATCGGTTTCCTCCCCATCTACGTCATTAGATAATTCTCCGGGGAATAGTTCGTCTAATAATTCTATCACCTGTTGGACATAAACGGTTTTCACTTTGCGACCATGTAGCGGAACAGAAATACTTCGTACCTGTATCTGTTCATCATCGCTAAACCGAAAAACATGATGGCTACCACTGATACGCTCCAATTTGAAGCCAAAACGGGATAACAAAGTTTCGACTTCCTGTATAGTCGCATCTTTGGGGTTATTTCTTAACTTGCGACGTAATTTCTCGCGTTTGCTCATACCGCCATAACCTGAATGGGCGCGGCAAAATCTTCTGGTACTTCTTCGCCATTCGAAATCATATCTGCAATGTGCAGTTCTATCGCCTCTTTAATATTGGCAAGCGCCTCGTCAATCGTATCGCCTTGACTAATGCAACCGGGTAAACTGGGGACTTCGACTGCATACCCACCATCTTCATCAGGAATTAAAATGACCTGTCGCATCGCATGTTCCTTTCATTATGGCTGAATTGATTGTACCAAATTCTATTTTTAAAGCGGATTTTGTGCCCCGAAAATCACGTCCTTTCGATGTAAACTATTGAGAGGGCGTGATTTTTGTTTTGGAGAAACCGTGATTCACATGACCAATATCGAGAGACTAGAACAAATTCTGGCGGGTATGACACGCGGCGAAAAGGCCCAAGTGTTGCAATGGGTTGTACAAGATTTAGGGGATGCCTTCCCCGGCATTGATAGCAATCAGGATGTTTCTGGCGGCGAACCTTGTATCGTGCGTACTCGAATTCCGGTTTGGGTCTTGGTCAGAGCGCGACAGGTTGGCATCACAGAGGCAGATTTGTTACGGAGTTATCCAACGTTACGGGCTGAAGATTTAGCCAACGCATGGGCCTATTATCGCGCCCATCGCCAAGAAATTGAGCAGCAGATCGAAGAAAATGAGTCGGCCTAAGATGGCAAATATCTATGCCAATGAAAATTTCCCCTTGCCCGTAATTGAAGAACTACGACAGTTAGGCCATGATGTCTTAACCTCTTATGAAGCGGGTAATGCCGGACAAGCCATTCCAGATGATAAAGTGCTGGCCTATGCAATTGAACATGAACGCATTTTGTTGACCCTCAATCGGAAACATTTTATACGCCTACACAATGAGAATTCAGTCCACAAGGGAATTATCGTCTGCACCGTTGATTCAGATTTCGCGGCTCAAGCCCAGCGAATCCATGCCGCTTTAGAAGATAACCAACAAATGGATGGGCAGCTTATTCGCGTAAATCGCCCCTTATGAAATCAGAATATTCAGATGCAAAGGCCTTGTTTCCTCAAAGTGATTCTATCGCAAGTTAACGAGATAGCCTTATGAGCGGTATACCCGGATTTCTATTCGCAATTATTTGGACAACGCTCGTGATTTTCAATTCCAAAAGGCTCATGGCTGGAAAATGGAGATTTAGCGCGTACAGACTAACTAGAGAGGAGGAAATTCGGTTTGGTCGGCTGATGTTGAGTGGTGGCATACTCTTAGGAATTTCATTCATGATTTGGTCTTTGACCGAAACCCCTTTAGCCTTTTGTCTTTTATTCCCCGGTTTTCTTATATGGATGAACTTAGGGTGGAGTTGGCATCAAGTATATTTACGCGAGCGAAACAGATGGTTTTAAAAGCGAGGTATATCCTTTGAATCCAGTCGACTTAGACACACTCATTGCTCAACTCGCCTCATGGGGCATCATTCTTGAACCCGGCCTTTCCGATAATGAAATAAATCAAATCGAGCAAGAAGGCGAGTTTCGTTTCCCACCTGACTTGAGATTGTTACTCCAAAGAGTATTGCCCATTGAGGACAATCGCGGATATAGAAACTTCCCTAATTGGCGTGCCGAAGGTGGCAAACTGATTGAAAAGCACCAAGAGTTTTTGCTGGACGGGATTATTTTCGATGTTACCCAACAAAAAATCCCTTATTGGCTAGAAACTTGGGGAGAAATGCCAACCAATATGGATGACGCAGTTGAAATAGTAAAGCAACTTTTTTCAGCAGCCCCGCGTCTCATTCCAGTTTATGGACACCGTTTTATCCCGTCCGAGCCACAATTACCGGGTAATCCAGTGTTTTCAATTGTCCAGACCGACATTATTTGTTATGGCAATAATCTGATTGACTACTTCTACAATGAATTTGGTCACGAACAAAGACATGACGGACACTTCCGCGAAATTCCTTTTTGGGATGACTTGTATATGGTCAACAATGGGCCTGCTATAACTGACTATCATGCAACGCAGGTTGCCAAAGAATTGAAACAATTGTTGTATTCAAAAGATAATCTGGCTCGGCTGATAAAATTTGGTTTTAATGGAAACTTTCCAATCCAATTTATGAATCTCCCAGAAATACGCACCTTAAAAGGAATCATCCCAATAGTCAATCCAAATCAATCACAGCAATTAGAGGCCTTAGGCTGGAATTCAGTCAATTCATATTACACCTATGATTGGCTGATCGTCTCCGAGGCTGTTGATTACTATACCGTTGCAACCCTTATCGTAGACACATTGGTCAAAGTCTATGGATTTGACATCCGTTATCAGGCTATAGAAATCAAGATTGAATAATTTGGTACAATCAAGCTGATAGGTCCCTTGATTTCACAGTAAGAAAAAACTCCATGAAAACATCGGATAACTTGCTCTAATCTGGAATACCGCAATTCCAAGTGAATGTCATCCTGTATGAGGTGTTTTCGCCTTGTTTACTGATCTCGACCCCGTACCAATAATGTTCACCACTATTTGTACAATCGAAGTCTTCAGTCCGGCTAAGTGCAAATTTAGTACAACCTTGTTGTTCAAAAAATGCTGCAACATCTTCAAAATCGGCTGTCGTTTCATAAGTTCTTAGGTAGGAACCCGCCTGCCCAAGAGGTGTTTCATCGCTTCCCTCTAACAAAGTGGCATCAGGATATACAGGTATTTGGGAAAACACATCATCTCTGCAAGCATCCCAATCCGCAAACACAAACACGGCTACGACGATGACAATACAACCAATGACACAAAATATTGCCACGCCCAAAATGACAAACAGCGGTTTATAAAGCTGAAAAATAATGTCCATCTTTCCCTTTGCAGGAATTTTTTTATTCTTATATGACATATATACACATGCAGGTGACGACACTGACTAATTTCACAATCCCCGCTTGACTTTTGGCCTTGATTTCGCTACGATTCAGGGGTATTGATAAACAACTTAACAATAACGATACTCATCCAGAGCGGGGGAGGGACCGGCCCAGTGAACCCGCAGCAACCCCTTTGTTTCATCAGCAAAGGAAGGTGCCAATTCCGGCAGATTTTCTGGAAGATGAGTGTGGCCCCATAAGCCTGCAACTTATAGCGCCCCTCATCACCCGTACCCGATTGAGGGGTGTTTTTACGCCACCTCCTTGCCCATATCATCAAAAATAGTAATGGGAGATTCCATGACCAAAGAGCGCATCTTTACCAACCGCCGCTATCTGGACGCGATTGCCGACCATGTGCTGATCTTCGACGGCGCGATGGGGACGCAAATCCAGCGCCACAAACTCACGGCGGATGATTTCGGCGGTGAACAATACAACGGCTGCAACGACTTCCTTGTCATCACTCGCCCCGATGTGATTGAAAGCATCCACGCCAGCTATTTTGCGGCAGGCTGTGAAGTCGTCGAGACTGACACCTTCCGTTCCAATCGGCACACCCTTGGCGAATACGGCCTGCAAGATCGAGTGTTGGAAATCAACCGTGCCGCCGCATCACTGGCCCGCAAAGTGGCGGATCGTTTTGAGGCCGAAACTGGCATCCCGCGTTTTGTGGCAGGCAGCATCGGCCCTAGCGGATTTTTACCCTCCTCCGATGACCCCGGCCTCAGTGCTGTGACCTATGACCAACTCGCTGATATTTTTGGTGAACAGGCACAGGGGTTAGTCGAAGGCGGCGCGGATGTGCTGCTGATTGAAACCAGCCAAGATATTTTGGAAGTCCGCGCGGCGGTCTATGGCATCAACCGCTATTTTGAGCAATCCGGTCAGCGTATTCCCCTGCAAGTACAGGTGACATTGGACGTCAGTGGTCGTATGCTGCTTGGTACCGAAATCGGCGCGGCGCTGGCGATTTTGGAAGGCTTGCCCGTAGATGTCATCGGCCTTAACTGCTCCACTGGGCCGGAACACATGCGTGCCCCCATTAAATATCTGGTCGAAAACAGCACCAAACCAATTAGCGTCCTGCCGAATGCGGGTCTGCCCATTAACGTAGATGGTGAAGCCGTCTATCCCATGCTGCCCGAACCGTTCTCTGAGATGATGGCAGAATTTGTGGATTGGGGGGTCAGCGTGGTTGGTGGCTGCTGTGGTACGACGCCCGAACACATCACCCATCTGCGCGATGCCGTTACTAAAGGTCAGCCCCATCGCCATGCCCCTCACCGCGAAGTAACCACCGAGCCACAGGTCGCCTCGGCCATGCGGAACATCAGCCTGATTCAAGACCCCGGCCCAACCCTAATTGGTGAACGGGTCAATAGTCAAGGCAGTCGCGCCGTTAAAAAACTGCTGCTCAACAACGACTATGACGGCATTTTGAATATCGCACTGGATCAGGTCGAAGGCGGCGCCCATATTTTGGATGTTGGGGTGGCTCTGACCGAACGCAGCGACGAAGCCGACCAGATGCGTACCCTCGTCAAGAAATTGGCGATGTCGGTGTCTGCCCCACTGGTGATTGATACTACTGAAGCGGATGTTGCCGAAGCCGCCCTCGCGGTTTATCCGGGACGCGGCATCATCAACAGCATCAATTTGGAAGACGGCCTCGCCAAAATCGAGCGTACTGTGCCAATTGCCTTGAAACATGGGGCTGCTGTAATCGCCCTGACGATAGACGAAACAGGCATGGCCCACACCGCTGAACGCAAATTGGAAATCGCCACCCGTATCCACGACATTTGTGTGAATGACTATGGTATGAAACCGGGCGACTTGATTTTTGACGTGTTGACCTTCCCTGTCACCACTGGTCAAGAGGAACTCCGCAACGACGCCAAAGAAACGATTGAAGGCATCCGGCAAGTGAAGGCCAATCTACCCGGCGTATTGACCTCACTCGGCGTCAGCAACGTCAGTTTCGGCATTTCGCCCGCCGCCCGTGCCGTTTTGGATAGTGTGTTTCTCTATCAATGTGTGCAAGCGGGTTTGGATATGGCGATTGTCAATCCCAAGCATATAAAACCCTATGCCGAAATCCCCGAAGATCAGCGTCAATTGGCGAACGACCTGATTTTTAATCGCCACATTGACGCCCTGCCGAAATTTATCCAATATTTCGAGGAAAACCAGATTGCCCTCGAATCCGGTGCGGTTGCCGACCCCACCGAGGGCATGACTGCCGAACAAGCCCTACATTGGCACATCGTCCACCGCAAGAAAGATCGTGTAGAGGAACTCATTGACGACTGCCTGACCCGACAAAGTGCAGTTGGGGTGTTGAATAACGTCCTCCTGCCTGCCATGAAAGAGGTCGGCGACAAATTTGGCTCCGGCGAACTGATTTTGCCGTTTGTGCTGCAAAGCGCCGAAGTCATGAAAAAAGCCGTCGCCTATCTGGAAAACTTCCTCGAACGCAAAGAGGGATCCACCAAAGGCACGGTTGTTCTGGCAACAGTTTATGGCGATGTGCATGACATCGGCAAAAATCTGGTGCGTACCATCCTCAGCAACAATGGCTACACCGTGCATGACATCGGCAAACAAGTTCCCGCCAACACGATTATTCAGGCCGCCATTGACTACAACGCCGATGCGATTGGCCTGAGCGCCTTGCTCGTCAGCACATCCAAGCAGATGCCATTGATTGTCAACGAACTTGCCAAGCGCAATTTGCATTTCCCGGTGCTGGTTGGCGGTGCTGCAATCAATCGCCGTTTTGGTCGCCGTATACTCTTTTTGGAGGATGGTGGAGAACCCTATATGCCGGGGGTGTTCTATTGCAAGGACGCCTTCGAGGGCTTGGAGGTCATGGATAAACTCACCGACCCCTATCAGCGCGAAGATTTCCTAGAGCAAATCATCAGCGAGGGCTATGAGGAACTAGGCCGTGCCCGACCTGAAGTTGCCAGCGCTGCCGGTGGTAAATCAACTGTCCAGCCCGCGCCGGATATTCCAACCCCGCCGTTCTGGGGCACACGCACCATTTTGAGCATCCCGCTGGAAAACGTCTTCCCGCACCTGCACAAACCTGAACTCTATCGGCTCAGTTGGGGGGCCAAGAATACACAGGGTAAGGAATGGGAAAAATTGCAGGCCGACTTTGAGGAACGTCTTGCATGGATGCAGCAGGAAGCCATCCGCAAAGGTACACTCAAGCCGCAGGCCGTCTATGGCTATTTCCCGGCCCAATCTGATGGGGAGAGCTTGATTATCTATGATCCAAAGGCATGGGAAGCCGATGGCGACACTGTTGAAATCGCCCGGTTTAGCTTCCCGCGTCAGCCGAATGGCGATTTCCTGTGCATCAGCGATTATTTCGCCTCTGTCGAAAGCGGCAAAGTGGATGTCTGTCCCTTGCAAGTGGTCACGGCTGGCTCGGTAGCAACCGAATATTTTGATAAACTGCAAGGCTCCGACCAATACACCGAAGCTTACTATTTTCACGGGTTGGCCGTGCAAACCGCCGAAGCTACCGCGAACTTTGTCAATCAGCATATCAACCACGAACTTGGTATCAACATCAAACGGGGCAAACGTTATAGCTGGGGCTATCCCGCCTGTCCCGACTTGGACGACCATCAAATCGTGTTCCAATTGCTGCCGGAGACCGTTCAGAAACTCGGCATGGAACTGACCGCCGCCTATCAATTGGTGCCAGAACAATCCACCGCAGCCATTGTCGTCCATCACCCCGAAGCCAAGTATTACAGTGTCGGGGTTAGCCGTGTCGAACAATTGGTCAACGCATAATAACGCCCATTGCCTACGCCCCTCTCTGCTTTAAGGGAGGGGTTGGGGCGAGGTTGAATGAGGTAAATTCACATGGCAAAAATTCCATTCCGCGAACGTCTGGCTCAAGGCCCAATTCTGGCTGATGGGGCCATGGGGACGATGCTGCATCAAACGGGTGTGCGCCTCCATGCGTGTTTCGACAGCCTGAATGTCAGTGACCCCGGCTTGGTCGCCAATGTCCACCGCCAATATATTGAAGCGGGTTCGGAAATCATCGAAACCAATACCTTTAGCGCCAACCCGCTGAAGTTGAAGGAATATAACCTGCAAGATGACACCATCGAAATCAATCAGGCAGGTTATGAATTGGCCCATCGCGTGGTTGAGGCGACTTTCCGGGATAACGTCTATATCGCGGGGTCGGTTGGGCCATTGGGGGTGCATCTTGCCCCGTATGGGCGCCTACGCGAAGAGCAAGCCTACGACGCCTTCCGCAAACAGATCAGCGCCCTTATCCACAGCGGGGTAGATTTGATTTTGCTTGAAACTTTCAGTGACCTCAGTGAAATTGAAATCGCCATTAAGGTTGCGCGTGATGTTCGTGCTGAAATCCCAATTGTTGCCAGCATGACCTTCACCCGCGATGACCGTACCCTCATGGGCGATACCCCCGCCAGCGTCGCTAAAGCATTGCACCAAGCGGGAGTGGATGTGATTGGGGTGAATTGCAGCAGCGGCCCATCGCAACTGCGCCGTATTTTGACCCTAATGCAGCGCACCGTTCCCGAAGCACGATTCTCGGTAATGCCCAACGCAGGCTGGCCCGAAATGGTCAATGGCCGTGTGTTATACCCCGCCACGCCGGATTACTTTGGCGACTATGCCAAGTCGTTCGTGGAAGCCGGGGCAACCATTATTGGTGGTTGTTGCGGCACAACCCCGCAGCATATTCAGGCCATGCGGAAGGCCCTCGATGACCAATCTTCTACCCCAGCCATCTTCGTTAGCCTGCCTGAAGCCGAAGCCAATGGCGATGTGGATGTACCGGAACAGCCCACTGAATTGCAGCGCAAATTGCAGGCGGGTAAATTTGTTATCACCGTGGAAATGGCCCCCCCACGTAGCTTTGTCGCTCAAAAGGTCTTGGCTGCGGCCGAAATGCTGCACAGCGCGGGGGTAGACACTATCAATGTCTCGGATAGCCCGATGGCCCGGTTGCGGATGAGCCCTTGGGCTGTCGCGCACTTTATCCAAGACCAGATTGGCATGGAAACCGTACTGCACTTCCCCACGCGGGGACGCAATCTGCTCCGTGTACAGGGCGACCTCTTGGCCTCTCATGCGCTGGGAGTACGCAATATTTTTGTGGTGATGGGCGACCCTACTCACATCGGCGATTACCCAGACGCCTTCGATCATCATGATGTCGTGCCTACTGGCCTGCTGAAAATCATCAAACATCAGTTTAATCAAGGCATGGATCAGGCCGGCAATTCCATAAGCCAGCCCACCAGCTTCTTTGTGGGGACAGCTCTGAATTTCAACCCGCCGGATTTGAATAAAGAGGTCAATCTGCTGAAAAAGAAGATTGATTCAGGGGCGGATTTTGCGCTGACACAGCCTGTTTTTGAGCCTGCCGCCGCCGAAAGATTTCTGCGTCGCTATGAGGAACTAATGGGCAAATTGGAGATTCCCATTCTCGCTGGAATTTTGCCTCTCTATAGTTCCCGGCATGGCAATTTCTTGCACAACGAAGTTCCCGGCATCGTCATCCCCGATAACATCAAAGATCGGATTGAACGGGCAGGTGAAAATGCCGCAACGGAAGGCGTACACATCGCCCAAGAACTGATTCTCGAACTCAAGGGCATGGTACAAGGGGTCTATCTGATGCCGCAGTTTGGGCGCTATAACCTTGCCGCCGAAATCGTGGACGCGCTGGCCCTGCCTACACCTTTATAAGCCGATTTCTATAGGGGCGTATCTTTTCCGAAGATGCGCCCCTTTTTGTTGACCCATCGTCATCCAAACGCCGCGCTTCCGTTGGAAAAGTAAGCCCCGCCCATGCTATAGTATCTATACTTCGAAGATTCGAATCTTATTGGAGAACCCGGATGAAACGGTTATTGCTGCTCACACTGACCGCAATTTTTATCGTAAGTTTGACGATTGCTGCTTTGCCTACTACGTCTGCCCATGCAGATGGCTGTCTGGATAATCCTAATACGGGTGGATGCCGTGCGGGATTGCCCGTACTGCAATATCAAACCCTGTTGGATGAAATGCTGTTGCACAAAGAACCCGATGTACGCCCTCTCCCTCCCAATGAACCGGAAATCAGCCGCTTTGCCTTCCGCCGCCTCAGCAATCCCAACGGCACAGAAGTATTTAACGCGCCCAATGGTACGGTGATTCGCACCATCGCCGCCGGATTTAATTACGTTTCTGTCGAAGGTCAACAGGACGGCTGGATTAAGATCAATGAGGGCGAATGGGTGCGCGAAAGTGATACCGCCGTCACCCGCCCCAGCAGTTTTTCTGGCGTATTCGTCAATCCCGATTCCAAATACACCATGGCGTGGATTGTCTATCCGGTGAAACCTGCTGTCGCCCCCGGTTATGCCGAGAACCCCGATGCTCAACGCCTTGAGAAATACACTCGCGTCAACATCTTTGCGACGGTGGTCGTCAATGGCTACAACTGGTATTTGATCGGGCCGGATGCGTGGGTCAAACAAATTTATGTCGGCAAGGTACTGTTTATTGACCGTCCCGAAGGCGTCAAGGGTCGTTGGTTCGCCGTTGACCTCTTTGAACAGGTCTTGGTCGCTTATGAAAATGACACGCCCGTTTTCGCCACGCTCATTTCCAGCGGCCTGCCGGAATGGAGCACTAATGAAGGGACTTTCCAATCTTGGACACGCTTGCGTAATGGCCCGATGAGCGGCGCGGAAGGCCAAACGGACTTCTATAGTTTGGAAAACGTGCCGTGGACCCTCTATTTTGACAATTCCATCAGCATTCATGGCACCTATTGGCACGATGGCTTTGGCTATCGGCACAGTCATGGCTGCGTCAATATGAGCATCACCGATTCACACTGGGTTTACAAATGGAGCGAAGACGGCGGCTATACCCTCCCCTTCGTTCATGTATGGTCAAGTGGTGAATATCGCGGCGAATAGACCTAAATCACGAATTTTTCGGGGTGTGTCAAAACGATACACCCTTTTTTGTTTCTCCAAATTGGAACTTTTTTATATCCCCCATCGTCCTATCAAACGGGTGGGAGTCAAAAATAAATAGTTTTCTGAGGGAAACATGATACAAAATTGGTTTTCCAAAGGCAGTGCTATCGCTTTTTTGCTGATAGGTTTATTGGCGTTGGGCCGTCCTTTCCATACGGCTCATGCTTGTACCCCTACTTCCGCCACGAATCCCGGCCCACCGCCCATCCAGTACACCATTCAAGATAAAGTAACTCTAGCACCCATTGTGCTGGGAGGCACAGTCATCGCGCTCAATAGCGGTCTTACCGCGCAGGTGGAGGTGCATCGTTATTTCAAAGGGGATGGCCCTGCGATTATCCCGGTCATGCACTATGGGATAGGCAGCATGTGCCAAGCACCACTGATGCTCGGTGGGCCAGTCATCATTTTTGCCAGTCAATGGAATACAGGTGACTATGGGGCGTACTATTTTAATGGGATAGCGACTGCTCCTGCCACTGAAGACACGATCCACCAAATAATCGAAGCCGCTGGTCAGCAACCGATTGTCCCCAATGCCACTTTTACACCAACTGCTGCCTCAGCTATTCCGCCCTTCGAGGGAGCAGGGCAAGAAGATGATGTTTCCAGTATCCTAGAGCTTTGCTTAATGAGTTTTCTGCCGCTGGCAATGGGAATCATCGTGGTCAAACGTCGCATCAATTCATGAGGGCTAACCGATGAAAATTTTTGTATTTCGATTGATGTGCGTCGTCTTTTTGTTGACTGGCCTATTGGCATTCACTCAATTGATTAGCTCCACGCCAACCGCCCATGCCTGTACCCCGCCCCCCGGCGGATTACCGGATTACACCCTTGAAGATCGCGTCGGATTTGCGCCAATTGTCTTGGAAGGGCATGTGATAGAGGTCAACTCTAGTCTTTATCCTGTCATAGCTACGATTGAGGTGAAACAGTATTTCAAAGGGGGTGGCGGGCCAAGCATCCTCACGGTCAACAATTTTGGTTATAGTTCAATGTGTCTTTCGATGGTCTATGAGGGTGACAACATCATCTTGTTCGCGTCGGGTGATCCATCCAGCGGCCAACTAACAGCCTTCTATGCCAGCCAATTTGATGCCGTTACCCAGTCCACACCCGAAAATATTCAAAGGGTGATTGACGCGGTGGGACATCCACCCATATTGCCCGATATAGCTCCTTCCTCAACGCCTGAATCCGAAGAATTCGAATCAGGTGGAGAGGTCAATAACAATCCCATATCATCATTTGGGCCACTCGAATTGTGTCTCGGTTTGCTATTCGCGCCGCTGCTTTTGGGGAGCGTGCTAGTGGTTGGTCGAGCCTCAAAGAAATAGATAACTCGTGTTTAAACCCACCGTGCGCTCTTCGCCATCAAAACGGAGTTTCAAAGGTTCGCCTTTGCGTGCGGTGGATTCATCCAACAACACCACCCCAGAATTCAATGGGGGATTTTTGAGCCGCAGCAGTACATCAGTTGAGCGCGGTCTCACCTCAAAAATTTCGAAAAAGTAGTACGTGAAGATACCGGTCTTGCCCTGTCGCATGGTTTGTTTGCTATCTTGCACAATCTTCACAAAATCCATGCGTAAGTCTTCTGGGCGCAGCGCCGCCAAGACACCCGATTCATCCACCAATTCTTCGCGGATTTCGCGGAATGGGTCAAGTTCACGTTCTTTGCGTTTACGAAACCACACCCCGAACGCATCGAGATGTTCTGAGCGCATCGAAAAACGCAAATCATGGGTATCGGGGTTTTCTAAACGTGCTTCAAATGGGGCTAGGGCCTGCACATTTTGCACCTGAATCGCCCCGCCCACCGGGGATAATTCATAAATTCCTTTGCGGCGTCGGTTGCGATTGAGCAACAGCAAATACGATTCCTCTACCATCAAGCGGCACATGGAACCACAACTGACCCGCACTTCCCCTTCCATGAAATTTTCCCTCTCGACTTTCTTTAGCGCGACACATAGGGATTATCGCTAATCCACCACCGCCACGCCATACTAAACCACGGCTCCGGGACTCGTTTGCCCAATCCGATGCGCGGGCCTGTGCTAACTTGTGCATCTTCAATGGGTGTCCCTTTTTCAATCCACAGTCCAGCCTGTTCATCGGTTATGTTCACCCGATTGTGCCGACCATCCACACCAATGGCTAGGGTCAAACGGGCTGGGCCACTTGTCCATTCTTTGGTGGGACGATTAGGCCGCCGCTCCGCCATTAAATCTAATCCCTCAACTGGCTCTATCGCCCGCAGCAAGACCGCCGCTGGGTGCCCCTCTGGCTCACATGCTACGTTCAACAGCCAGTGCATTCCATAGGTAAGATAGACATAGGCATGGCCGGGGTGTTCATACATCGGCAAATTGCGCGGGGTACGTTTTAGGCGGCCATGAGAGGCCAGATCGTCCACCCCGGTATAGGCTTCCGTTTCGACAATGATGCCGCTGATGCGCTGACCGTCAATCTTTCTGACCAGCCTCGCGCCAAGCAGTTCCCGCGCCACCATACAGGCATTTTGGCTATAAAAATCACGATTGAGTATTGTTGGTGCCATCATCGTTCTCGTAATCTTCCGTGTGCAACTTGAGATGCTTTTCTAATTCACCATCGGGTTCAATACCATTCACACTTCTAAACCGCTCAAACTCGATATGCCCATCCGCAAAAAATTCCACTTCCCACCGTTCACCCGGCACATCCACACATACACAGATAGTCTCTGGACGAAAATGGTCTAGGCGATACCACAAACCCTCATCCTCTAAATGATCTAAAAAATCTAGCAGTTTTTGAAATGAATTTTTGCGTGACATAGTTATTCACTTCGCCTCAATGTACCACTTCATGACCTGCTCTAAAACGCTCTCATCCTCAATATCGCCGGAACTCTTAAACCGCTCAAATTCGATATGTCCGTCCGCAAAAAACTCAACTTCCCACCGTTCGCCGGGAACACCAACAAAAACGCAAATTGTTTCAGGGCGACTATGGGTTAGACGATACCATAACCCCTCATCCTCTAAACGGTCTAAGAAATCCAGCAGTTTTTGAAAGGAGCTTTTGTGAGCCATAAGGGATTCTCAATTTCACTGAAAACGATGGGTAATTGTGATGGAACAGCTTATTTCGTTAGCCTGTTCCCCTAGTTCGATCTTTCCGCTCCCATCACCCACAACCGTATAGGCATTCCAGCCCATTTCAGCAATCGGTGTCGCTTCATTTTCATTGCTCAGGGTCAATTCCAATCGGGCATCTTCGTCGGCAATGACCAATGTGCCATCCAGCCAATTCCATACCCAGTCTTCAACCCATACCCGATTTTCATCCGCCCCTGCCAATTCTGCCGCCATCCTGCTGGAACGGGTCACGTCTATATCTTCCCCAGTCTGAATGCCTTCTACGCGAAGGGTCGCCTGTAGAATGCCATTCATGGCCCATGCTGATTCACGCTCAGGCGCAAATGTCTCCGCGACAAAACTGGCCCGGTCAAACAACACGGTAAATGACATTTCGCAGTCCTCACCCGATTGGATTTCCCACTGTTCGCGCTGAAAGTCAGGGTGCGGGCCAAAATCTTGCGGGAACTGCCAGTCATAGTCGCCCGTGACCTGCGTAAACCCGATAGCTGGCACTTCCAAATCGCTGCTCATCACATTGGCTTCAGTCGTCACAAGTTCGGGGTCATCCAGCGCCAGAACGACCAGCACCGCTCCACCAATGATGACTACTACCAGAACTGCAAGCCATCCATACCACCGCATGATTGAAATTCCTAATGTCATTTTCAATGTTTATGATGCCAATAGTAACCAATTTCAGAACAAATGTACAGGTTCTTAAAATTCCTCATGGGCTTTTAAACCTTCTTTGTTATACTGTGGTATATAGCAAAAAAGGATTTAACCAATGCCTTACCTGATTGATGGGCACAACCTCATCGCCCAAATGCCCGACCTAAAACTAGATGACCCCGATGACGAGGCCAAATTAGTCCTGAAACTTCGCAGTTTCAGCAGTCGGGTAGGCAAGCGAGTGGTCGTGGTCTTCGATCATGGTCTGCCGGGGGAAATCTCAACGCGCCTTTCAACCCACAGCGTCATCGTGAAATTTGCCTCCGAACACAGCAGCGCCGATGCCGTCATGCGCGATATTATTCGCCGCACGGAAGACCCTGCCAGTTGGATTGTGGTGTCATCGGATAGTGAGGTGACGGATATTGCCAAAATTGTGGGGATGCGCTGCATTACCGCCCATGATTTTGCCCCGCAATTGAAGGCTACCCCTAAAGTAAACCCCAAAATCAAAGCGGCCCAACAAGCCGTAAGCAAAAAAGCCAATCCACGCCTCTCACCCAAAGAGGTTGAGGACTGGATGACCCTTTTTGCAAAAGATAAAAAGGATTGAGATTAGGTCTCGTGTAGATTCAGCACAGCGACTATAGTCCCGTGTGTGGTCTCTAGCTACTCTTTTTCCCCATGTACAGCGGAATGAATTCCAGCGAATTTGGCAGGGCGGCCATCGCTTGTTTGTCCCCCGGCAGCATCAAGGCTTTAGGATCGCGCTGCAATTGGCGGGCTGCTTGATAGGCCCCGGTCAATGTTTTCCAATCGGGGTGCATCCATTTTTCCGGCACGGTCAAACACGCCATCACACGCTGTAATGCCTGCCCTGCTGGACTGTTCCATTCCACTTCGGGTTGTTTGGGAACACCTGCAATTGCCGATTTTGCCTGCTTTTGGGCGTCCTGCTCATTGCCCATTTTCTTAAAGACACCCTTTGACATCTTCTGCATCAATTTGTCCACCTGCCCCGCATCCACCCCCTGCTCTTGAGCATATTTCTGCAATTCAGGTGGCAAATCGGTCAATGTCGTGGCAGTCGTTTGGGCAGTGGACAGAACCGCAGTCATAACTGCCGACTGCTGCAAATCGGCCTCACTTAAACCGGAGCGCAAAAAGGCCATTAATCCGGCCATACCATCCGCTACTGTGCCCACTTCAAACTGATCTGCTGAAGTATAGATAGCTTTAATGACAGGCATCCCCGCCAGAATATCGCGGGCTACCTCATCAGGCCACACTTCATTCGGTGCAAAAATCAACCGTGACCATCCGGCATCCAGTGACCCGATGAAACAACGAACGCGCTGCTGCAACCCGACGGGCGTGCCTGTCCCTCCCGCAAATGGGTCATAAAAGGTATAGCCCAATGCTTGCAGGCTGTTTTTTAACTGGGTTTGGAGATCAGACGGGTTGCTGTTCGGGAATAAGTACCATTGGGCTAAGGTCATTTTTTTGCAGCCTCCACAATCGTCACGATATTTGAAATTTGGATGAACCCCAAGCGTAGATAGAGGCGGGCATCGTGTTCTGGCACACCCACGCTGTAGATGACACCACAGCCATTGGTTTGGGCAAATTCCACCGCCATTTGAATCAGCGTTTCCTCCATACCAAACCCCGCCCACGGCCAGACCACTGCGGGTTCATCCACATGGGCCACCCCTTGATCGAACGTCACCTGAATGGCCGCTGTAGGATAGCTGTGATAAAGACCAATCAAAAATACCCCATCGCCACGTTGAAAGGCTTCTTCAAAAGGCTGAACGGCTTTGGGGTCAATCACATGGTCATCTACCCCATAGTATCCAGCACGATAGGTACGCCACCACACCGCAAAATCTTCATGGCTGACGGCTTCTTGGATTTGCAGATGGGGTTGATCGAGTGGCACAGTTCCAAACGGTTTTTCACCCTCTGGTACCGGCCCATGCAGCGGCATATATAGCCAAACAGGAGTATTCAGATAATGTTGAAAGCCGTGTAATTCAAGATGCCGTTGAAAGGCGTCGGGGAAAAGCGCGTCCAAGTATTGAAGATGAGGCCAGCGCCCCCGTTCTTCGAGTGTGTCAAATCCTCGGCGCACATCCTCACCCCGCGCCCACGTAATCCCCTGATGTGGAATGACCAGACTGTATGCTGGGTCAAATTCAATCGGATGAAACACCACCCCCGCCGTATGAAACCCAGCATAGGCCGCACCTGCCCGCCGTTGTTCGGTGAGCAGGTGGTTTTGGATCAGCCGGAGTTCGCGGCGTTGATGCTGATTAAGCGTCATCGTATCCTTATGCAACCGTGCCTTCACGTAGGAAGTTACGCAGCACTGTATTGAGGATACCACCATTTCGATAGTAATCCAGTTCAACCGGGGTGTTGATACGGGCAATCGCGGTAAACTGTGATTCCGTGCCGTCTTCACGAGTGAACCGTACTACCACCTCTTGGAGGGGTTGCAGATCATCGGGAATCTCAATTGTATACACTTCGCGCCCCGTCAGGTTAAAGGTCTGGGCATTCTGGCCCGCCTTAAATTGCAGCGGCAGTACGCCCATAAACACTAGATTGCTGCGGTGAATACGTTCAAAGCTCTCCGCCAAGACCGCCTTAATTCCTAAAAGATAGGAACCCTTCGCAGCCCAGTCGCGGCTTGAACCCGTCCCATATTCTTTACCCGCCACAACAATCAGCGGCGTGTTCTTAGCCTTATAAAGCTGGGCCGCTTCATAAATGCTCAAGATTTCACCATCGGGTAGATATTCCGTCCAGCTACCCTCTTTGGGTGCGACCAGTTGATTCTTGAGGCGGATATTGGCAAACGTGCCGCGTGTCATCACTCGGTCATTGCCGCGCCGTGCCCCATAGCTGTTGAAATCGCGCAGTTCAACCCCCTGTTCAATCAGATAGCGACCCGCCGGGCTGTCCTTTGCAATATCCCCGGCAGGCGAGATGTGGTCTGTCGTGATGCTATCCCCGAACAAGGCCAACACCCGCGCCCCTTCGATATTGCTCAATGGCTCAAGGTCTGGCTTCAAATCCATGAAAAAGGGTGGCTCTTGGATGTAGGTGGAGGCCTCATCCCATGCGAACATTTCACCACCCGCGCCTTCAATGGCATTCCATGTTTCGTTGCCACCAAACACCTGCCCATAGTGCATATGATACATCTCAGGGTGGATGGAATCGCGCACGGTTTGGAGGATTTCATCTTGGCTCGGCCAAATATCGCGCAAGAAAACGGGATCATCATTTTGATCGTAACCCAAAGGCTCGTTTTCAAGGTCAATATCCACCGTCCCGGCCAACGCATAGGCCACCACCAGCGGCGGTGAGGCAAGGAAGTTGGCCCGTACATTGGGATGGATACGGCCTTCAAAATTGCGATTACCGCTCAGGACAGCCGCCGCCACCAAATCACCTTCGTTAATCGCACCGACGATTTCCGCTGAAAGTGGCCCTGTATTCCCGATACAGGTTGTGCAGCCATAGCCAACGACATAGAAACCGAGTTGTTCCAGATATTCCAGTACCCCGGATTGTTTTAGGTATTCCGTGACCACCTTTGAACCGGGGGCTAGGCTGGTCTTGACATAGGGTTTCGTTTTTAGGCCCTTCTTAACGGCGTTGCGTGCCAACAAACCCGCCCCCAACATCACACTAGGGTTGCTAGTATTGGTACAGCTTGTGATGGCGGCAATCACCACCGATCCATGCGTCAATTCAATCGGATCAGCCTTATGACCATTTTCTGAACGAATCAGCACTTTGGAGGCAATTTGTTCCTCGGTCAAACCAAAACCTTTTGCCCCGACGGGCGCACGCAGGGATTTTTCAAAATCCTCTTTCATCGCTTTGAGGGTCACGCGGTCTTGGGGACGTTTTGGCCCGGCCATGCTGGGTTCGACTGTGCTGAGATCGAGTTCCAGCGTATCGGTAAACACCGGGTCAGGCGTCTCATCGGTGCGGAACATCCCCTGCGATTTATAGTACACCTCGACCAGTTTGACTTCTTCTTCGGTGCGACCTGTGCGGCGTAGATAGACCAGTGTTTCGTTGTCTACCGGGAAGAACCCCATCGTCGCCCCATATTCAGGCGCCATGTTCGCAATCGTAGCCCGATCCGCAAGGCTGATGTTGGATAGACCCGTTCCATAGAACTCGACGAACTTATCTACCACGCCCTTCTTGCGGAGCATTTGTACAACGGTGAGCGTCAAGTCGGTGGCGGTTACCCCTTCGCGGAGTTTGCCATACAGCTTAAAGCCGATGACTTCCGGCGTCAGCATGTAAATGGGTTGACCGAGCATGACAGCTTCGGCCTCAATCCCACCGACCCCCCAGCCCAGTACACCTAGCGCATTAATCATCGTGGTATGGGAGTCTGTGCCGACCAGTGTATCGGGAATGGCAACTTGCCCTTGCCCATCGGTGCGGACAAAGACTCCCTTCGCCAGATATTCTAAATTCACCTGATGGATAATCCCGGTGGCGGGTGGCACCACCCGGAAATTGCTGAACGCATTCCGTCCCCACTTCAAAAATTGATAGCGCTCCGAGTTGCGCCGAAATTCCAAATCCGCATTCAGAGTGAGCGCTTCGGGTGAGCCGGAATAGTCCACCTGCACCGAATGGTCAATTACCAAATCCACTGGAATAGTAGGGTTGATTTGTTTGGGATCACCACCCAACCGTCCCATCGCAGAACGCAGCGCGGCAAGGTCAACCACCGATGGCACACCTGTGAAGTCTTGCAATACCACTCGCGCTGGGCGGAATGCGATTTCCGTTTGAGCAGGGCTTACCGCATTCCAATTGGCAAGTTCTTCGACATTTTCTGGTGTAACCGAATAGTTATCCACATGACGAAGCAGGTTTTCCAAGAGGACTTTGATGCTAAAGGGCAGTTCATGGATATGCCCAATGCCAGCCTCAGCCAGCTTTACCAGCCGATAGTAGTCTACTGATTTACCCGGAACATCCAGTTTTGTGCGGGCCTTAAAGGTATCTTGAGTTGCGTGTTTCAATGTTTCATTTCCTCGCTTTCATTTTTTCAGGCCTAGTTGGGTTGCCTGTCAATGACATGTGTGTGGAGAGTTGGAGAACGATTGAGATAATTCAACCACCCATCCCAAACTGGCTTTATCATCTTATAAACTGCTGTTTTGACGATATGCTATGTGAAAATCATACCGCAATTTCTAGGTCTGGCGAGAGGGCGTCTGACCGAATTCGGTTAGTCCTTGTGAATTACTTTTTTCGTTTTTAAAGACAAATTCTAGCCATCTCCCCAAAAATTTGTGAAAAATCCCTTGCTTTCGTTAATTTTCACATTATTCTATCTCAACTTGGTTTAGAATTTAGAAACCAGCGGTATACCTCTTACAAACTGGAGTGCATAAGTGGACGGTTTAGTAGGTCAACTTCTCAATCAAAGATACGAAATCCTGACCGTCCTCGGCACCGGGGGGATGGGAATCGTCGCACAGGCCTATGATCGTTATCTGGATCGCGCCGTTGCCCTTAAATTGATTCGGCCTGAATATGCTATCAATGACGGGTTCGTGCAAATGTTTGTCCGGGAAGCTCGTACACTTGCCAAACTCGACCACCCCAATATTCTGCCCGTCTATGATCTGGGGATGACGGATACCGAAGTCTATATGGTGACACCGTTAGCTCCACATGGCACACTAGCGGATCGTTTTCAAAATGGCCCGATGACCTTTTATGAAAGTGAACGGATTCTGCGCGAAGTGTGTGATGCAATTGACTACGCCCATCGTAACGGCGTGATCCATCTCGACATCAAACCCGACAATATTCTGTTTGATCGCAATGATCGTCCGCTCGTTGCCGATTTTGGTCTATCCAAAATCCTGCAATCTGGTCTCTATGTCGAAGTCGAACCGCAGGTCGGCACCATTGATTACATGGCTCCAGAGCAGATTTTTGGCGACCCGGCAGGCTCTTACTCCGATGTCTACGCGCTCGGCTTGACCCTCTATGAAATGCTGATGGGCCATCTTCCCCACCGTGAGCCGAATGGCATTGTTGTTTTTGACTACGTACTGCCCCTCAGTATTATGGCTGTCATTGAAAAAGCCACCCACTTTGACCCAGTGCAGCGTTACCAAACTGCCCACCAATTTTCGCAGGCGTATACCGAAGCGTGGCTCTACGAACAAACCGTCGGCGATTTTTCGATTGGCGGCCACAGAGCGCACTAATCCGAACCATCATTTCGTACAAAGGCGAGCCAAGCGGTTCGCCTTTTGGTTGTTCCACTTAAGCCAGCGATCGAAATTCCCTATCGAACAATTGGGCTAAGTCCATTGTTTGGAGGAAAATCTTGCCAAGAAATTTAGAGCAGTGGGCTAATTCGGGACGATTCGCCTTTTGGTTGTTCCACTCTAAAATAGAGGCACCATAACTTTTTATCAAAGGGACGTGCCACTGATGAAAACACAAATTGAGCAAACCCCCATCCTACCCAACAGCCTAGCGATTTGGGGCTTGGGACAAATGGGCGTGGCGATTAAGGGCACTGAAGGGGTAATTTACATTGACCCATGCCTGACGGATGTCGTGCGTGAGCAGTTCGGTGAATTTTGGGTGCGCGGCTATCCCCCGCCGATCTTGCCCGAACATGCCACCCACATCAGCTATTATTTCATCAGTCACGAACACCTCGACCACCTCGACCCTAAAACAGTTGGCCCAATTGCCAAAGCCTCCCCTAACGCCAAATTTGTAACCACAGGCTGGTGCAAAGATTTGTTGTCAGATTTGGATATTGCGGATGATCGGGTTATTTTTCCGCCTGCGCTCCAATCTACCACCTTACCGGGAACTACCTGCCGGGTTACGCCTGTCCCCTCTGCCCATTATGAAAAAGAATATGATGAGCAGAAAGGCTATCGTTGGTTAGGCTTCATCATCGAATGGAATGGCGTTACCTTCTATCATGGCGGGGACACCTTGGTTTACCCCGGTTATATTGAGATGCTCAAAGGTCTGCCCACCGCCGACATCGCTATGATTGCGCTAAATGGCCGTGATTATTTCCGGGAGCAAGTAGGGATA
Organism: Chloroflexota bacterium; assembly: GCA_013112715.1. Classification (GTDB taxonomy): domain Bacteria; phylum Chloroflexota; class Anaerolineae; order Aggregatilineales; family J027; genus CFX10. The sequence continues at coordinate 104,411 of JABFGB010000010.1, read as the reverse complement.
TTAGGCAATTTTATGCCGATGGAAGGCGCTCATTTAGCCAAAGAACTGGGTTGGGATGTGGTCATCCCCGGTCACAACGATCTCTATCCGAACAATGCCATCCCGTTCAGCCATATCATCGAAGCCTTTGAGAAGGTTAATCCGCGCCAAAAATTGAAAATCCTCCAACCCGGCGAGTTGTATTACTACCTCAAATAAAAAGAAAAAGTTATGGGGTTAAGTATTTAGTCCCATAACTTCCCATCCGCCAACTTTGCAGTTAGTCCAATTCAGCCTAGCCTTTAGATTTTTTGGCGGGGTCGCCTCTTTCTAGGCCATACGCTTGTAACAAAGGCAGTACCAAAAGAATTCCCACATCCGGTTTTGCCCAATCACCCACATAAGCAGTGGTGGTTTGAATGACTTTTTGCAAAAGGGCCTCATCCCGAATAGCAGAAAATAAGGTTCGATGATGGATTTCAGTATCACGTAGCAAATTGGCAAGGGTAGGCATGATGCTAAAATCATCCCGCAGATGATTGCTCATCTGTCGGAGGCCCGCACTTTCGATAATCGTAGCACCCTCTATACCCGCCGCCATCCATTTCTCCAAAACAGCATCTGCCTGCTCAACATCGTGCGAAATATACATGACAAGATACATGGGGTTAATATCCTTACAACTGCATTTCAGGTTCACTACGCCGGGCAAATATCTCTTCGGCTTTGCGCGTAAATGACCAGCGTACCAAAGGTGGTGTAATCATGGTAGTGACAACTACCACCATGACCAGCACGGCAAAAATATCTGGTACCAATATACCGCTGTTAATCCCTAGCGTTGCAAGGATTAAGCCTACTTCGCCACGACTAATCATGCCAAACCCTACACGAATAGCACTTAAATTATCAAACCCGCCTAGTCGGGTACCAATCCATGTCCCGACGACTTTGCTGATAATCGCCAATACCAACATAATGATGGCAAATGGCAAAATATCCCCGTCTATCGCGCGTAGATTTGCCTTTAACCCAATGCTGATGAAGAATAAGGGGACGAGCAGCCCATAGTTGACAGCGTGCAGACTGCGCTCTACCTTCTCTACCACACTTCGTCGCGCACGTCCCATCGAAACCCCAGCAATAAACGCTCCCGCGATAGCCGCGATCCCCCCAATCGCCTCCGCCGCAACGGACATAAAGAGGGTCGCTACCAAAGCTAGGGCGAAAACACCTTCTGAGATTGAGGTATTCTGAATACGATTGGCGAGTTTGGGTAAGAAATGCCAACACAGCAAACTGCCAATGATTAAGAACCCACCCATTCGTAGCACAACTTCCCAGATGGCCCGTGTATCTTCAATCGTAACGACACCACCGGGATTGATGGCTAAAAAGAGCGAGACAATCAAAATTAGGAGTATATCGTCTATGAGAGCAGCCCCTAATAACGTGAGGCCCTCACGGCTTTTTAGCACCCCTAATTCCAGCATCACTTGTGCGCTGATTGCGGTACTCATCGAAGCCAATACCAACCCGATAAACACCCCTTTTTCGGCTGCGTAATCAAACATAACCGCGACAGGGGCAATCATCACGACGGGCACAAATACACCTAAAACACCCGCCAGTACAGCCGGGCGGCCTACTTCAAGCATACTTTCGAGGTCAATTTCTAGACCTGCTCCAAAAATGAGCAAGAGGACACCAATTTCGGCAAATTCGATGATAGAGTGGGTAACGGTAGCACTATTGGCAAAAAGAGAGGAGTCGCCAAACAAATCGAGGATGGTCGGGCCAAGAAAAAGCCCTGCGAACAATTCACCCAACACAGCCGGTTGGTTCATTTGCATCGAGAGATAACCCATTCCCTTTGCAAAAGCGATCATGATCGCAACCGCAAGAAAAAGTTGTAGCAGTTCGGTCATGTAACGACTCCTTCAATCCGGTGGTGCTGATACAAGGATACCTGCTGGTTTGGCATGGAAAAATGGAGATAGTTGGGAGGAATCATGTGAAGCTCCTTAGTGTTATTAAAAAACTGCCCTCACCTTACCTGAAGGGTGTTAGATGAACATTAGAAGATCGAATTCTAATTACCTACTCAAAAGGTCTAAAACCTCTCCGTCCTTAGGCTGAATTCGGCACAGACGAGGAACACAACCGGGCAAGTTTTCGTCTTTATCTTCGCCATAATCGCCCTACAGTTAGCTAGGTTAACAAGACACTATGCACCAACTACAAATCCTTGCCGGGGCTGTTTGCAGTCTCATCTTTATGTCGGCCACCTTCCCAATGCTTTATAAGGCATGGCGCACCAAAAACATGGCCTCCTACAGCTTGCTCAACATCGGGCTGAATAACGTCGGCAATCTGCTCTATTGGCTGTATGTGACCACCCTGCCGATTGGCCCGGTCTGGATGTTGCACAGCTTCAATACTGTTGTCACGGTGATTATGCTTATCTGGTATCTCATGTATCGAGTGGATAAGCAACCAATCAAACGCCTCACCGCCGAACTGAAGCGCCAGACGATGAGTTTTGCGCCTATCCGAAGCGAAAACTCTACGGCAAGCTGACGCAACGACGACGATCAAGGCGTTTCACCTATGCAGTTAATTTTTCTAACACTGTCAAAGGCCATCATCAAGCCATTTTAGAAAGAGCAGGTTAGAAAAGTTCCCACCATGCAACAGCCTGTGTCAAAGCTGTAACACCCACAACATGGGGCTGTAACAGCGCAGTGCTAATTTAAGAAATGTAAGGGAGTGATTGCAATTCAGCAATCCAAGAGGAGTGCAACCATCATGAACCGCGTAACTCAACTCATTTCACTCACCACATCATTCATTCTGATTCTGTTGTCTGCCCTTGTCGTGCGCCCAGTTGCAGCAGATAATTCGGCACAGGCTACTAACTACTGGATTGGGGACTATTTCAATAACGCCTACCTGTCCGGGACGGCTGTGGTTTCCCGCCAAGAACAATCCGTTGCCTTCAATTGGGGCACCGGCTCACCAGCGGCAGGCATCCCATACGACAATTTCTCGGCACGTTGGGGGTCAAATCCCTATTTCTCAGCCGGAACCTATCGCTTCACCGTCACGGCTGACGATGCCATTGCGCTAACCATTGACTTCCAAAACAGCGTGTTTAACACCATCTCCAGCCCTAAGCCGGGTCAAACCTTGACCGCTGATTATGTCATGAGCGAAGGAGTTCATCACCTGCAATTGGACTATCAGGAATTCAGCGGCGACGCCTATGTCTATCTCAGTTGGACAAAAGTCTCTGGAGGCAACCCCACCCAACCCGTCGTTCCTAGTGCCATCGTGATGACCAACGAACTGAATGTTCGCAGCGGCCCCGGCACAGCCTATCCCGTAATTGGCAAGGTCTATCAAGGCCAAGTCTTAAATATGACGGCCCGTAATCATGGGGCGACATGGATTGCAGTAAACGGCAATGGTATTTCCGGGTGGGTCAACGCCAGCTATGTTCAGCCAAATGTTGCTATCACTAGCCTACCCGCTCTTGACGGCGGCCCAACCCCTATCCCCGGCCAAATCAGTGCGACGGTGAACACAGGCGCTTTGAATATTCGTTCTGGCCCTGCCCCCGACTTCGCCATTGTCACCACCCTGCAACGTGGCGGTGTTATGAACCTGATCGGGCGTAATGCCGATACCAGTTGGGTACAGGTGCAGCTTTCCAATGGGCTGCAAGGCTGGGTCAATGTTAAGTACATTATCGCCAATGGCAACCTGTATAACTTACCTATTACCAGTGGCGGCACACCCCCACCCCCCGCCACCCGCACTTACGTGGTGCAGCCGGGTGATAATCTCTACCGCATTTCGCTGAGATTCGGTGTCAGTATGGCCGCCATCGCTGCCGCCAATAATATCTACAACTATAGCCGCATCTACGTTGGGCAGGTGCTGATTATCCCATAAGCGCATTCAAACGAAGGTATCGAACCTCCACCAATCCGATTTTCATGACAATATGCCATGCTGATAATTGCAGCGGGCATATTTCTTTTTCTGGTCAGTGCTGTAAAATTCCCCTGTTCTGAAAAAATTACCGTAAGGAGAATTTGGGGAATGTCGTTTCTTCGTCGTCATTTATGGGCAATCGCCCTATTACTGATTGGAATTGTCCTAGTCGGGTGTGGTATCCAAACATCCTCCGAGCCTGAAATCGTGGCAACACGCATGAATCGGGCCGCAACTGTCACCCCGACTATTGTCGCTCCGGCCTCATTTGATCTGCAGGCAGGTGCGAATTTGTATGTCCCAAACTGTGCTCCCTGTCATGGGGATTTAGGTCTTGGGGATGGCCCAACCGCCGCCAGCATTAGTTGCCCCGTCCCCGCCCTCGCTGAACGGGGAGATGATGTCACCGTTGAAGCATGGTTCGGGATTGTGCGGGATGGCAAGCGCGGTGAGGAGACCTGTATTATGCCCCCTTGGAGCAATCGCCTCAGCGAAAGCCAAATGTGGAATGTCGCTGCCTATGCCTTTGCCTTGCGTGATGGGAATGTACCAGCGCCTAACGCCACCGAAGCTGTCGCACAGCCCCTACCGGATACCACCGAAGAACCCGCCGACAGCACCCCTGTTCCTACTGAAGCACCAACCGAAGTCTCATCCGCTGGAGGCACAGAATCTACCCCAGCAGCAACTGAAGAACCCGCCACAACCAGCCTTGCTGCCACAGATGAGGCAATTGATGTAACCGACACCTTCACATTAGAAGGCACGGTCAGCAACGGCACGTCCGGCGGAACACTTCCTACTGACCTCACGCTAAAAGTTCGAGTAGCGGCCCTCGATCATAATGGCCTGCCCCAAGAGATTTACAGTGCCGAGACGACAATGGCCGCTGATGGCAGCTACAGTTTTGATAATGTGCCCCTCAATCCCAACGCGATTGCTTCCGTCCAGACCGACTATGCAGGCATCACTCAATTTTCCCAGAGTTTGATCGTCGGAGATGTAGTGGATGGTAGCTATAATCTACCCTTCCTGATCTATGAAACCACGACGGATCCGGTAGATATTAAAATTGAGGCCAGTGATGTTTATGTGGATGCCGTGACTGCCGAAGGGGCTTCGCTGATCCTCCAAACTTTTGAGTTTGTCAATAACAGTGACCGCATTTACATCGGTCAGGACAATCGCACCGTGACCATTACCCTACCGAATGATGTTGTGAATGCCCGTCTTGAAGACTTTGCGGGCACAGCAGATCGTTTTGAGCAAATCCAAGAGGGCACGCGAACCATCTTTTATGATAGCGCCCCTGTTTATCCGGGTAAGAACGATGGGATTCTCGCCACCTACAACAAAGCCTACAATGGCAGCATGACGGTTGTCCAAGCCTTTAATTACGAAGTGCAAGCCTTTTCGGTCTTCGTTGCTCAAGATCGTGGCCTTGAATTGGATGGTGATCAATTCCAACCCACTGACCCGCGCACGTTAAACAACGACGTTACCTATAATGGGTACACTATTCCCACTGCCATTCCAGTCGGCACAGTCGTGCAATATACGGTGAAAGACGGCCCGAACACCCCATCTTCAACGACCAGCGGAAGTTCCGGCACGACCAGCACAGATGATGAAAATTCCTTCCTCCAAGACAATCGCAATTTTATTTTGGGAATTGGCATTCTGTTGGTCGTCGCAGGCGGCATGTACATGCTCTACGACCTACAAAAGACGCGGATTTTGGCTGGGCAGCGCACAACGACGACCAGCACAGCCAGCAAGGTGAATATCAAAGGCACTCGTGAGGAGTTGATTGCCCAAATTGCGGTGCTTGATGAAGAATATGAAGCAGGCAATCTGGATGAAGAGGAATATGAAACGCAACGCCAAGCCCTAAAGGATGCTCTACGCCGTCATTTTAAATAATCTGGTATAAATCGGCTAAATCAAGTGAGTCAGTCGCTTACAAAACGTAAGCGACTGACATTTAAACCAAAACCCGAACAGCCCTAGCGTGCGTCACAATCCACATACAAGCGATAAGGTCAATAGCTGCACACAAGGTCATCACCTCGGCTGATCCGATCGCTTGGGCGGTTGATCCGATGAACAACGCACCCAATGGGGCTAGTCCCAAAAACGTCAGTGTATACAGGCTCAACACCCGCCCTCGATACTCATCAATCACTTGACTCTGAATCAGGGTATTGGTCGTCACGTAAAATGACATAAAGCCGAATCCAGCAAGCCCAATGATGAACATATTAAACGGCAGACAGGCCAACCGCGAAAAAATCAGCACTAACAGCGGAGCGATAAAGGTCGCCGCACTCACAAATCGCCCCCGCCCCAGACGCCTTCCTAGGGCGACATTAACCGTCCCACCAATCACTGACCCAATGCCCATCGCGGTGACAATCGCCGCCAACCCGGATTTTGGCGCGTCTAGTACCTCAGCAGAGAAGGCAGGCAGGAGTGTATTCACCATATTGAGGCCGAACACGCTGTTAAATGCTGCCAGCATCAACAGAGGCCGAATGGTGGGGTGATGGCGTGAAAAGGATAGGCCTTCGCGTAACTGCTCCAGCGGGTGTAAATCGACAATCCGGCGGGTCACATTTTGAATATGAATCAACAGCAGCGAAATAATCACGGCGAGGAAACTGGCCGCGTTCAGCATGAAACACCACGCTGGCCCAACCTCGATTAGCAAAATACCTGCCAATGTCGGCCCGGTCACTGCCGACGCATTCATCATGATCGAGTTGAGCGCAATCCCACTGTTCAGGCTTTCAAGTCCGACCATATCACTAATCAGGGTATGGCGTGACGGGGCCTCAAACGACACCGCGACACCCGAAAGCGCCGCCAGCACCATGACATGCCACACTTGGACAACATCCATAAAAGTCAGCACAGCCAAAATGAAGGCCATAATCATCAGCGCAATCTGCGTCGCCAGCAGGATTTGACGACGGGGATAACGATCCACCAACACACCAGCAAATGGCGCAAAAAACAGCGTGGGGATACCCGCAGCGCAAGCCACCAACCCTAACCACAATTCGGATTGTGTCAGATGGAAAACAAGCCACCCCTGCGCCACCCGCTGCATCCACGTACCCGACACCGACACCAACTGACCGAAGAAAAATTTACGGAAGTTGTCATAGCGCAGAGCATCAAGTGTACGCGCCTGCGGGGGCATTTGAATTTGGGTGAGTGTCGTCATAGTGTGAAATTACCCGTACTGTCGCTGAAAAATAAATTGAATGCCCGGCAATAAAATGGTACGGGTCAAGCGAATATGCAATATTGTACATTTTTGCATATTTGCATACAAGAGGCGTAATGCCTACTCCCCACTTGCCAAAAAATCTAGCAGGCGCTATCAATAGAACAGATTTTCATTAGGTCTCATTGAACAAGCAGGCGCTTAAGCCCTTGTTACAAGTATTTAGATGGAGTGGCGGCTTGAAAATTTACACCAAAACGGGTGATACGGGTCAAACCAGCCTATTTGCGGCAGGGCGTGTGGACAAAGACCATCTTCGCCTGCACGCTTATGGCACGGTGGACGAACTCAACAGCGTATTGGGTTTGGCACGGGCGCTTGGCCTCGACAGCGAAATAGATACCCTCGTTGGGCGGATTCAAATGGAATTGTTTCACGTCGGGGCCGACCTTGCCACGCCGATGGATGCTCAGGCAGCATGGCTGGTGCGTGTGGATGAAGCAATGGTGACAGCCCTCGAAAACGACATAGACCAATTAGACGCCACCCTCGACCCCCTCAAAAATTTCATCGTGCCGGGGGGGACAACCGGAGCATCGGCCCTGCATCAAGCCCGCACCGTTTGCCGCCGCGCCGAACGCTGGGTCGTCTCGCTGCAAAAAGAAGAACCGATTGGCCCATTTGTGTTGCGTTATCTCAACCGTCTCTCCGATTGGTTGTTTGTGGTGGCCCGCGCCGCCAATGCCAAAGCTGGAGTCGGCGATATTGCATGGCATTCACCACGACAGGAAGGTTAACCCATGACCGATTTGCGCTCCACCCTCTTTGAATATGACCTGCACCTGCTCCAAATTATCGCCAACCGTTGGGACGTGGATTTGGACACCCGCGATGAAAAAGTGGCCGCCGAACGTATTGCCGAAGCCATGTTGAACCCTGCCCAAGCCGAGCATGAATGGAGTCGCCTGAGTGATGCCGAGCGCGGCGCGTTACAAATGCTGTTGGCCTCGCGTCAACACAAAATGCCCGCCGTGCAGTTTGGGCGATTGTATGGTGAGATTCGGCAGATCGGTGCAGGCGCACGTGAACGCGAAAAACCCCACCTTGCACCAAAGGGCATTGGCGAGATTTTGTTTTATCGCGGCCTGTTGGCGATGGGCTTTGATGAGAGCAAAACGGGGTTGCAGCCCTATGTTTTTGTGCCGGATGACCTTGCCGCCGTCCTGCCCATTCACCAAACAGGTTATGACCTCAGCGCCGAACCCGATGATTTCCCCGATGAGGACGATGAGGAACAAGAAACATTGACCGAAGGAAACGACGAGGACATCGAAGAAGTCGAACTTGAAATGGAAGCGCCGCCCCATCAACACAAAGCTGATACGACGCTGGTAGACGACATGACGACCCTCTTGGCCTATTTGCAGGTACATGAGACGAGATTGGAATCGGGTTATCTCGCCAATGAACTCCAAGATGACCTGATGGCTCAATTTGTTGGGCCCAAAGAATATGCACGGCTCGATTTACTGATTCAATTAGCGGGGCAAATGGGCCTAATCGCCGTCGTCAACAATACTTTTCAGCCCGTCCGCCAAACTGCCCGTACATGGCTCGAAAGCATCCGTACTGCCCAAGTCAAATCTTTGGTGGATGCATGGCGCACCAGCGAGGGCTATAACGAACTCTGGCTTGTCCCCAGCCTCGACCCCGAAGCGACGGGCTGGCAAAATGACCCGACCCTCCCCCGTGAAACCCTGCGTGGCGTATTCGAGGCCGTCACGGGTGAAACATGGGTCTCATTGGACGGGCTGGTCGCAGAAATCAAAGCTGTCGAACCCGATTTTCAGCGTCCGGGCGGCGATTATTCCAGTTGGTACATCCGCGAACGCCGCACCGGGGAATATTTACGTGGTTTTGAAAGTTGGAACGCCGTTGAAGGGACACTCCTAAAATTTATCGTTGCTGGCCCACTGCATTGGCTCGGTCTGGTGGATTTGGGGATGGATACCCCCGACGGCATACCGATTGCCTGCCATCTCAACGTCTTTGGCAAAGCATGGGCGGGTCACGGCGATTGGCCCAACCGCAAAGACCCCGAAACACCCCTCACCCTCGAAGCGTCCGGCAAACTGTTAGTGCCGCGTGCCGCCAGCCGCATTGACCGTTTCCAATTGGCCCGTTTTACCGAATGGGGCGACCCCGCCGACCCCTATGTGTATCTGCTCAACAGCAAAGGCTTTAAACGCGCCGAGCAGCAGGGCATCAAACCAGAAAATGTCGAGACCTTTTTGCAGCGTACCGTTCACACCATCCCTCCCCATGTCCACGCCCTGATCGAAAATTGGCGCAAGGCACAGGGCGCATCGGCGGTCATCCAAAAAATGATCGTGCTGCGTGTGGACACCGAAGCCTTGATGGAAGTCATCTGGGAGACCCCTGAAATCCGACGTTTCTTAGGGGTTAAACTTGGCCCATTGGCCGTCGCCGTGCGTGAAGATCAATGGCAGGGCTTGATGGGTGCTATGCAGGATAAGGGGATTCCGGTGGAGACCGAACTATGAGACCCGATTTTGTCTGGGATGAAACCGAATTTATTGCAACGCTCAATGTTTTACCCGAAGTCGGGGAATATGAGACATCACATCATTTTGAGGTTATACGCCCCGGTCAAAAACTTCTATTGACCATCTGGCAACTAGACGGTGATGTTCGGATAGACCTTTATCAAGATGGTATTGGGTCACCTATCTTTCATGTGGCCTTGAAGGAATGCGCCGGAGCACGGGTGATTAAATATACAAAAGGAGATTCACAAGGGGAATTTATTGAGTTTGCACCTGCTAAAACATTCGGCAGTCGCTACGATGGACAACAAACCATCCCCTATGGCATCCGACTCAGAGTTGATCCCCATATTCAAATTGAGCTATTTTGAGGCATGTTGTCGTCGCCGTGCGTGAAGATCAATGGCAGGGCTTGATGGGTGCTATGTAAGATAAAGGGATTCTGGTGGAGACTGATTTGTAATGCTAGTCTTTACCCTGAATGGTTCTATATAAAGCTAGCGGGTAGATAGTGACATTAGGATAACTTGAAAAACGTCCTATCTGTTCAATATTTACCAACACATTAAAGACCTCATCAAAAGCAGTTTCAATGCTAAGTAAATCATTTGGGTTTGAAGCATCCCGGTTATCATTTTGAAGAGGAAAAAATGGATGTCCTTCAACATCTGGAATCGAAGTAATGAGTCCAATAACACTTAGTTTCACATTTGGTTGACTGCTATATGCAAACAGAAAATTGTCAATATCTTTATCTATAAAACTCCCCCTTTTCAAGTTTGCCACAATTTGAAATTGAGGTTCTTTACTTAATGGGAATAGCCTGAGAATGATACGATTTGGCATAAAGGAATCTATTAAAGTCTCAATCCCTTCTATCTGCCAATCTGGTAGCCATTCTTGCTTTGTGCTATCGTCCAGTTGCTGTTTAGTCTTTTCTAGTTCATGCAGTCCATCACGTATTTGCTTTTTTTCCCTTGCATCTTTCACATGTTTTAACCTTTCCTTTAGGTTCTCGATTTGTGCAAGGAGTTCTTTATATTCGGGCATTTCGGCAAGTTGATGCAAGGAGGCTCTACTTGCAAATTCCTGTAAAGGTTTTAACGACTTCATTAATTTTTTAACTTGATTATAGTCTTGAACTAGTGCCCAACCCTCCACACGAACATACATTGTCTGAGAAAGTTGTGATCTAACTTGTTCTATATCCTCTCCCAATTGGGCTATGGATGTATTTAAATCAAGCGCTCCACCTCTTTCAAAGAGGATTTCCTCTACACGTACTAGCAAGTCATGATGAGCAATTTTTGTTTCGGATTGGGATGTTCTATCGGCCTTAGATTTTTCTGCATCACTGCCAACGAGTTTTGGCACGCCGACCTCAAACCTAGTTTCAACCCTATTCTCTGATTCGATAATAGATTGCATCTCTTGTCGTAAACCACCTTCAAGTTGACTGGCAATTGAAATGGTTTTTTCTAGGTCAAAGTAGATTATGTCACGAACAAGCACATCAGATTGAGTTTGCAATTTAGATTTCATCATTTGCTCCCAAGCTATCCAGACATCTAAATATAGAATATCACTAAAGCTCATCTAAAGAATATGTCAAAATAATATCTATAGTCAAGTGAGCCGCCCATATATGTGCATGATAACGAATGCGAAGAATGGTAAAGTTATTTGGTTGGCGTTCGCCTACTTCAGTTGTCCTCTATTTCCCCATCGAACTGCCCAGTTCGTACCCCTCAATATCCCCCATGTGGCTAATCTGATTTGACCCACCCGGTTCATGGAAGAACACCACTGAGCTTGTATTCTCTAAACATACACCTATTCTGAAACTCAACTGCTTCTCGAAAGCAGTCTCAGCAGGAGGAAATTGAAATGGGCTTAGTAGCAGGCATCATCATTTGGGTTGTCGTCGGCGCGATTGCAGGTTGGCTTGCCAGCGTTGTGATGGGCACCCGCACTGGTCAAACATTGGGTGAAGACATCATGGTGGGCATCTTCGGCGGCGTCATCGGCGGTCTTGTTCTTGATCTGCTCAATATTGGGGGCGATGTCAGCGGCATCAACATCCCCAGCATCTTGGTAGCCTTCTTTGGGGCGCTAGTGCTGCTCTTCGTTTTGAAAGCAGCGCGGGGGACGGCCCAAGTCTAAACACCCGATTTTCACATAACTTGCCAGAGCGACCTACACCTACACAGTGTGGGTCGTTTTGTTATAGGGTAGCAGTTCATTCAGCGGCCACGTCGGGAGTATATCCATCGCCAAATCATCGCGCTGGCTCACCCAATCGTAAAAAGTAGTTACTCAGGAAACACATCGCGCACCGCCAATTGAAAACCCGGCAGCACGTCGTCACCCTCCAAAATGCCATTGAGGTCAACTTTTTTTACCAGCATCTGGCCTTCATCGGCTTTACGCCATACATAGACCGCTTTTTCTTCGGGATAGACCACCCACACCAACCTTGTCCCTGCCTCCAAATAATTCGCCACTTTTTTTTGAACCTCATGCGGTTTGTCGTTTGGGGATACAATTTCAACCGCCAAATCGGGCGCTGCTAAAAAATACTTTTCGGGCACATGCGGGGCACGTTCATAGGAAATATAAGCCGCGTCCGGCACATAGATCATGCCCGGTCCCAACATATACGCCCCCCCATCCGCCGTCACATAACCGAGATGATGGGTCGTCACAAAATTCCCCAAAAATCGAGCAAAAGCCGTGCCAATCAAAGTATGCAAAATCGTGGGTGGCGGCACTTCAACAATCTCCCCTTGCACCAATTCAAACCAGCGGCCCGCGTTTTCGGGCTGTTGAACAAATTCCAAAAATTCTGTTGGGGTATATAACCTCTCGTGCAGCATCAGACTACCCTTTCCCATTAGCCCCATTATACGGTAAAAGTTCATTCAGAGGCCATGTCGGGAGTATATCCATCGCCAAATCATCGCGCTGCCCCGCCATAAACCGATAGTAGCCTGCCGCCGCGATCATCGCCGCATTATCGGTACAGAGCGACAGGGGTGGATACCGGACTGGTATCGGCGCAGCCTGTTTCATCGCTTCCCGCAGCGGCCCATTCGCGCTGACCCCGCCCGAAATCAAAATCTCGGTCACATCGGAGGCCACTGCCGCCTGCACCGTTTTCTTGACCAGCACCTCCACCGCCGCCGCCTGAAAACTCGCTGCGACATCCGCAATCGAAATATCAGGCCGCATCTCACCCGATTTCATGCTTTCTGCTCCGGCGACCCGCTTGCCCGTTTGGGGAGGTCGCACCGCCCGCATCACCGCCGTTTTCAATCCCGAAAAACTGAAATCCAGTCCTTCGTCCAACATGGCACGCGGAAAATCATAGGCCGTCGGATTGCCATTCTGCGCCGCTTTTTGGATAGATGGCCCGCCGGGATAGGGCAAACCAAGCAACCGCCCCACTTTATCAAACGCCTCCCCCGCCGCGTCATCCATCGTCTCGCCCAATAATTGATACGTGCCATGATCGGTCATCAGCACCAATTCGGTATGCCCACCCGACACGATCAGATTTAGAACAGGGAAGACAATTTCGCGTTCGGGTTCGGTCAGCCAATTGGAATAAATGTGCCCTTCCAGATGATTCACCCCGACGATGGGCAAATTGCGCCCTAATGCGAGGCCCTTCCCAAAATTGACCCCCACCAGCAGCGCCCCCGCCAATCCCGGCCCACGAGTCAGCGCAAGAGCGTCAATCTCATCCAGCGTCACCCCGGCTTTTTCAAGGGCCTCATGCACAATCAGGCTAATCGCCTCAATATGGGCACGCGCCGCTACTTCAGGGAACACGCCGCCAAACTGGGCATGGAGATCAATTTGGGAGGCGATGACATTCGAGCGCAGCCAGCGCCCATTTTCGACCACCGCCGCCGCCGTTTCATCGCACGAGGTTTCAATACCAAGTATCAGCGTCATTCACTCACACGATTTCAAAAGATTTTTTAAATCCCAGATTCAGCACGGCGGCTTTAGCCCCGTGTCAAAAGTTATGGGCTAATCAAATACAACGAATTCCCCGACAGCACATACATCCGCGCATATCCCCGCGAACTATCCACCGCCACTCCGGTCAGATTATCAAACGCATTTAATTGATTAGCGGGCTTATACCCATCATTGACCTCGCCACCAAACGACACCTTGTACACCCCTTGATGCACGCGGTCAACGACATAAAGCGAATAGGAAATAGGGTTGTTATCAATAAACAGCGCCCGTCCATTGGTAAATCCATCCACCGGAGCATTGAACCAATCGAACGTTTCCGGCTGTCCACCCCGATATTTTTCCAACGACCCGTCCCCAAACAGGATATAGATGGAGCCTTGATCGTCAATCGCAAAATCCACCGCCCCCGTCAGATTAGGCCGTTCGCTCCCAACAAAATATTCGGAGGGTTGTTCGGAATACGCCCCATCTATCGGCTCATAACGCCAGACCTGATTCGCACCCGCATCCAATACATAAAAATTCTGTCGCCATAGGGCAATGGCTACCGGACGATTCCACGTAGGGGGTTTCACCAATTGAATCCCCGTCGCGGGTGGAAAGGTCGGGTTATAGGTAATCAACAGGCCATTTTCGTCCAATGCCGCCAGTGCATTATCTTGGTCAGCCCCGCCATCATTCCCAATCCATTCAATATCTACCAGATTGGCAACCGTAAATTCCCGCACCCGCATCCCCCGTTGAATAACGGCAATATCGCGTTCTTGGATAATGTTTGTCCCGGAGGTGTCCAGTGTATCGTGAAAGACCGCCCCCCGTGCCTTATCGAGCGTGTAAATATCCACCGTGTTGGCGGAAATAATCGGCCCGCGCAAATCGGCATTCTCGCCAAACTCGCGCAATTTTGTGATCTGTATCCGCCGCACCCGGTCATAGCGGTCAATATTGTTTTGGGCCTCAATCAACATCTCGCGGATTTCACTGTCCTCTGGGTCTTCGTTGTAGGCGCGACGGGTCAGCGTCAAGGCAATATTCCACAATTCCAGTCCGGTCTTCGGGTCGCTATTGGTATCTTGCCCAAATGTGCGGGCTTCTTCGACTGCCGACACCGCATCCGTGCGATATTGTTCGAAATTGGTCGTATCGCGTTCGGAAAGTACCAAGCCCACCACGATAATCGCAATAATCGTCGGCACGACAATAGCGATTAACGCTACCACATTCATAGGCACAACCTTGCCATCCCGCCGACCCTCTTCCGGCTCAGGCAAAATACGATCAAGGGCAGCATTGGTCGCCCGTGCAATCCCTGCCAGTGCATTGGAAATCAGCATCAACACCGTCACCACCATCGTGCGTGACATCCCTAACTGCTCGGATTCCTCAGCGGGGGTATCAGATGGAATCGAGGGTTCGGAACGCGATAGCGCGGGGGGCGGCGCTTCTTCCCCTATTTCTAATCCCACTGTATCGCTAGAAGGCCCGATTTCACTGACCATTGGCGCGGTATCGGGCGACTGGGTTGGCTCAACAGGGGCCACCGATTCCGCCGTTGGAATGGCTTCACTGCCAGCCTCTGGATGGGTTTCAGGTGTCGCGTTAGTCACAACTGACTGTGGCGGTGCAGCGGGCGCAGTCGCCCCATCCGGCCCGACAAATTGAACCACCGAGGCAAAGGCTTGACGCTGTACGGCCTTTTCCAAAATCTCCAACACCTGATTGATGTCGCCTGTACCTGTCGCTTTCTGCAACATTTCATCGGTCACAACTGCCAAACCCGCATCTCCCAACACAAACATATCGTTGGCTTGCAGTGCATAATGGGCAAATTCGAGCACCGGGTTGGTTTGTGACCCCAGCGGCATCAAATTAATCATGTCGGGGTCATCAGGAAACGTCACATATTGGCCCGCCTGCCGCGACACACACAGGGTTGTGCCAGACCGTGCCAAAAAGATTTCTTCGCCGCGCTTGACCATCAACAACGCCCCGGCTCGATAATCGGTGGCCTGTTTTTGATTCTGCTCCTGAATGGCGGCATTAATGGCATTAAACGCCTCACGCAGTGCCCCGGTCACCCCTACCCGCGACTTAAAATAATTCTCGGAGGCGACCTTTGCCAAATTCTCATAAAAACTCGCCGAGACTTGGGCTTGCCCAGCCGGGGTAATCAAAACAAACAGGGTATCGTTCTCACGAGTCCGATGGGCACGGCGCGGGGCGACCTGTACCAATGCCCCCGGCGGTTTGCTGCTGAGTGAGCGCCCTCCAACGACGAATAGATGACCAAGTAAGGCTTCTAATTTCACTGATTTCCCCTATATTTCAAACTCGCTAGATGCCCCGTCCAATATCCGGCAGTTCCTTCGACCATTCACCCAAGACAATAGGCATCCGCTGACACGTTACCCGCCACAACAAATCCGATCCCTCGCTATCTTGCATGGAATGGATGCTGCCCTCGTCTTTTTTCAAGGGGATATGCAGCCGGGTATACATGCGGCGGCGGCGGCTCGATACATTGCTTAAATCTCGTAACTGTAAGGTAATGGTGGCCGAACTCGCCGAGATCGGATAGGCCATTGTGTAGATCGGCGGAACCCGTTCTTCAAACAAATAGAGCCGTTCGGTAATCCCCTGAAACACCGTATCCGGCGGGGTGCGATGGCGATCCACCTCAAACGCGACTGGACCGGATAAGCCTTCCCCATCCTCGCGGCGCAACCGCAAACCCACCAGTTTCAATTTGACCTGATAATATTCACCCTGCAAATGACTCAAAATAATCTTGGCGACCCGCTGATCTTTGTTCAAGCTTTGATGATCCAGCGGCAATACCTGATTAATTGCTTCGGGTAAACGCAATCCACGCACTACCCCGTCAAAGTCCGGCCCCATCAGATTCCCAAAAATATTGACTAGCACGGTAGAGGATTGGGCCTGTACCGCCTCGACCCGTGTGAAATTTTGAAATGTATCCGATGGGCGTGGTTGACTATTCTCCACTCCGGCGTTGATATAGATTTCCCTCAGCAAAGGAAACGTGGTGCGGTCATGCGGCGCAGCAATCAAGAACAACATCATGAGGCGCGACTGATCGGCATATTCCAACCAATAGCGATACGCATTCACCGCCCCTGCCGCATACGCAATCAGCGCCAGTTCGGATTCTCCACCGCGCTCAACATCCAACAAAAATTGGATGACCTCCGCTAGATAGAACGAAAATTGGGGCATGGTGACGGCGTTATGCAGGCTTTCAACGTCCACCGCATAAATGTAATTCGCCCCCTCAGTCCAAAGTTGTTCCGCCAACTTACTCCAAGAGCGATGGCTAGACAGTGTGCCGTGCAAAAACAATATCGGCTTAGAGGGGAGTGAACGTCGCTGTGCCATCCCTTCATAGCGATAAAGCCCCAACTTGGGGTGAATACATATCCAGCTTGAGCTTGATGGGTCGGTATACACCTCAACCCCCGAAATTAAATTAAGAGTTCCAAAGACTAAGTGTAGTCAATTCTAATGCTAATTCGCAACCAGCATTCCACCGAGGTGATTTATAATAAGGAATAAAAGTGACAAACAAAGGGTTACTCATGTTAGAACATTGGGTGCTTTTAGATCGGGTGGGTGAAGAAATCGAAATGACCTCTGGAATCGGGGGCGAAATTCCTGCTGAAACCTGTGCTTTGGTTGAGGGGGAATTGACACGCCTCAAATTGAATTTTACCAACCTACTGCTGCACGTTTTCTATACGCCCCGTCTCAATTCGCAAGACGCCATTTATTATAGCCGTGTAGTGGTACAAGATGGCATGTTTTCTGATGAGGCCTAATCCCTACTTTCGACATTTGCTTATTTAAGCCATAATAACCGCAGAAAGACCTTGATGCCGCTGGAATACTAACCCAACATGGACTTAGTTTGGACAATCCAGAGTATTGATTCACAAGCCATCATAGATATTTTACTGGTGGCATTGTTGATTTTCGGGGCTTCGTTCCTTGTCCGGGGGACGCAAACCCTACTGGTACTGCGTGGCATCATCGTGGTTATGGTCGTCATCGGCCTGTTAAGCAGTATCCTCAATCTGGTGGCCTTCAATTGGATTTTGCGGGGCATCATCACCATGACTACCGTCGCCATCCCCATTATCTTCCAACCGGAACTGCGCCGCGCCTTTGAACGACTAGGCCGTGCCAGCATGGGCTTCCGGCAAAATTCCATTACCCAACGCGAGATGGTGGTCAATGCGATTTGCCAAGCCGCCGGACGCCTCTCCGAACGACGACATGGTGCATTGATTGTCCTCGAGCGTCAAAACCGCTTGGATGAATTTATCAGCACAGGCATCCATTTGGACAGCGAAATCACGCCTCAACTCCTCCTGACCATTTTTTGGCCCAAAACCGAACTACATGACGGCGCGGTGATTGTACGGGGGGATCGGGTCATGGCGGCAGCGTGTGTGCTGCCCCTCAGTTCAGGCCGGAATCTGGGCGACCGTAAACTCGGTACTCGCCATCGCGCCAGTTTGGGCATGTCGGAAATTTCCGACGCGGTGGTTGTAACCGTCTCTGAAGAAACAGGCCAAATCAGTGTGAGCAACGGCGGACGCATGATTCGCCGTTTAGATGCGACCCGCCTTTCCACCATTTTGCTGACCTTTTATGGTGCCAATCCAGAAGATGTCTCAGATACCTCTCCGGCTGAGTCCAATCGCTTAGAAAAATTGCGGCGATGGGTCGGTCTTATTAACCGCGAAGGGAACGTCGGCCAATGAACCGTCTGCGTGCAGAACTCCTAAAACTGCCCGCGATTCAGTTTATCATCGCCAACAGTGCGTGGATCGTGACCTCGGTGGTACTAGCCTTCCTCATTTGGATTATCGCCACGTTAGAAGCCAACCCGATCCAACAGCGCGAATTTGCCCAGACCATCAGTATCCGCTTTATCGAAGACCCCGATATTGTTCATATCGCCACTGCTGGTGAAATCCGTACCAGCCGTGTCACCATCCGGGCCCCGCGCAGCACGTGGGACATCCTACAAAGCAATGATATTGAAGTTTGGGCTGATTTGCGCGGTCTCGCTCCCGGTCAATATGAAATTGAGTTGGAGGGGCGTATCAAATCCGACGGGCCACGTGGTCGGGTCATTAGCATTTCGCCAGCCACCATCTCGGTTGAAATGGTCCGGGTCAAAGAACGGTATGTCGAAGTACAGCCCATCGTTGTGGTCGAACCTCCCCCCGGTTACTCCTACCCCGCCACTGCCCCGGCCAAATGTAACCCGCCGGAGGTGTTGGTAAGTGGCCCTGCGACCTTAGTAGATGTGGTGATTGCCGCCCAAGCCCGTCTCAATCTACAATCCTATACCGCCTCACGCAGCATCACCCGTGCCGTTACTTTGGTAGATGAGAACAACACTGCCATTGATAACCGCCTGTTGGGTCAACTGAGCATTGAGCCTGAAAACGTCACCTGTGAGGTGGAAATTCAAGCCTTAGAAGGATTGTTAACCGTCCAACCCGTCTACACAGGCGAACCCGCCGAGGGGTATCGTGTCGAAGGGTATACTGTTGAACCCGAAACCATCATCGTACAGGGCGATACCAATCTCATTAACGCGATGAGTGGCATCGTCCAAACCGAACCCATTGACATTACTGGGCAAACCGGCACTTTTAGCCGCAACGTGCAGGTCATTTTGCCGGATGGGGTACAACTGCAATCCGAAACGCAGTTGATCACTGTGACCATCGCCATCTCACCCCGTATTGGGACCGCCAACTTTGATGAAGTCCCCATCCAGATTGCCAATCTTGACCCAACCCTGACCGCGATCATGCTGCCCGCTTCTGTCAGTGTGGTCGTGATTGGGCCACAACCCCTGATTGAGACCCTAACGATTGAGGACATTAGCGTGACAATTGATTTGAGTGGTCGTGCCGCCGGGCCGCAGATAGATGTCCCCGTACAGGTACGCCTCCTCCAAGATTCATTAGTAAACGTCGCAACCGTCACAATCGAGCCGCAAACCGTTACAGTAACACTTGTGCCAGTTGCCACACCTGAAATTACGCCGACCAGCGAAATTTTCGGTAAAATCGCAGTCCGACCATAACCTCGGAGGGAAATGATGGAATCGCAAGATATTTTGGCCTTATTGATTGTCGGGGCAGTAGCGGGAACTGCGGCGGCGGCCATCCTGCGAGGGCAGGCAGCCACTAAAAGGTCTGATTGGATTCGTAATACCGTGATAGGGGTATTAGGTGCATTGGTCGGTGGTTTTCTATTTGATATTTTGAATTTGAATGACGAACTGCCCAAGATTCTAAGTGGTACCTTAACCCCAGCGGATGTCTTGGTTGCCTTTGTGGGGGCGCTCGTCGTGATTGCGGTATCCAGATTGGTAGACTAGGGCCATTCCCTAGACATGACTGGCAGGCCGAGTAAAACGTCGGGATACAGCTGCATCACGCGCAACAACCGCCACACTTCACCAATCGTGGCAGCAACCACCACCTGATCAAAGCGGCGTTTAAGGACAGTAGCCAAAAAACCCGCCATATCTGGATCCGCTTCAATTACTAGGGCGATTTTTGTCATAGGTCAGGTAGAAATTCGGATTTTGGCCCCCGCTATTAGGCTTTGATGAGCATGGGCTAAACCTTCAACGAAATTTTAGGCTACCTCACCCTCAAATTCTTCATTGACTAAGATAGTCGGGATGATTAGTTTGTGCAAGAGGGTAATGAGGCGCGGTGAATTGGCAGGTACAACAATCGTTACCACTACAATCTGATTGCCCAGCGGATGTAAATAGACCTCACCCAAAAATGGCGCTTGCCGGAACATCAATAGATAATTCAATGTCAGGGTATCCCCTGAATTTTCACTGTTGACCTCCTTGAACGAATCATACACACTCCAAATTTCTGCTAGTGCCTCTTCATTAAACCAATCCCGTGCCGCGTCGGTGCTGCCGCCTCCAGACCATTCCACCACACCGACCTCCACAAAACTTGCCAGCAGGATATTGCTGTAGACTACATACGCTTCCTCAACCACTCCGCGCTGTTGGCGATCCCACCCCGGCAAATCGGCCATACTAAAGACTCCTGTGCCGTGTGTATAGCGACTGCCAATCCGCCACTCCTGTACGATCCCCTCCATCTGGTCATCAGTAATC
Source organism: Chloroflexota bacterium (assembly GCA_013112715.1). Classification (GTDB taxonomy): domain Bacteria; phylum Chloroflexota; class Anaerolineae; order Aggregatilineales; family J027; genus CFX10. Next base: position 83,446 of record JABFGB010000010.1, on the reverse strand, counting down.
GGCGGCGGCAGTGTCACCCGTGCATCCGGCGTTCCGGCAGGAGCGATGGTAGGAAAGGGCGTATAGGTCGGGTATGGGGTGTAGGTGGGGTAAAGGGTATAGGTGGGATAGGGCGTATAGGTGGGTGGAGCCTGAATTGCCCGTGCTGGCAACGAGAGACCGCCCATGATCGAAAGTACCAAAAAGCCTATTCCGGCCCAAATTCGAGTGTGTTTGGGGGTCAACATGGATAGCTGTCCTCTCGACAAGCAGATGTCCTCATCCCATCAAAGTATAGCCGAGCAGCAACAAAAATCTATTGTAGACTAAGGTGGAGGCGAGTATATTCAGAGAGGCCTCTTACACTTTCATACTTAGGAGTAGATGATGGCAGACCCCCGCACCCAAAAATTGGCGGATATTTTGGTTAATTACTCGATTGGTGTACAACCCGGCAATTGGGTTCTCATCAATGGGGATGTGAACGGCTTACCGCTGGTGAATGCCGTCGTGGAACAGGTATTGCGGGCAGGTGGCAACCCAACCGTGTTTTTGGGCAGCGATGATATTCAAGAAATTATCCTGCGCGAGGCCAACGAAGATCAACTGCAATGGATTGCGCCCATTGAAAAAGCCATGATGGAACAAATTGATGCCATGATCGCGGTACGGGCCAGCAGCAATACACGCGGTTTGACCGGAGTTGACCCTTCCAAGCAGCGCATCCGCCAAAATTCCCGCCGCGAATTGATGCAGACTTATATGCAGCGCAGCGCTGAGGGCAGTTTGCGATGGACAGTCACGCAATATCCATGCCCCGCCTATGCCCAAGACGCCGATATGAGTCTCGGCGACTATGAGGATTTTGTTTATATGGCGACCTTTGCCGACCAACCCAACCCCATTCAATGCTGGTCAGAGCTACGCGATAATCAAGCGCGTTTGGTGGACTGGCTGCGCGGCAAAAAACAAATGGTGGCACGTGGCCCAAATATTGATCTGACCGTCTCGATTGAAGGACGCACGTTCATCAATTGTCACGGCGATGCCAACATGCCCGACGGCGAAATTTTTACGGGTCCGGTCGAAAATTCGGTCAATGGCTGGGTGAAATTCAGCTATCCCGCTGTAAAAAATGGGCGCGAAGTTGAAGGCGTCGAATTCTATTTTGAAAATGGCAAGGTTGTGAAGGCCACTGCTAGGAAAAATGAGGATTATCTGATTAGCCAGTTGGATAGTGACGAAGGGTCACGCTATTTGGGAGAATTTGCCATCGGTACGAACTATGGTATCCAACGGTTTACCAAGAGCATCCTCTTTGATGAAAAAATCGGCGGGACGCTGCATATGGCTGTTGGCGCGGGGTATCCCGAAAGTGGTAGCCTCAATCGGTCTAGCATCCATTGGGATTTTATTTGTGATATGCGCCACGAGAGCGAAATTTTGGTAGATGGCGAACTATTTTACAAAGATGGACAATTCCAAGTCTAGTATTTAAGTTTAAGCCGTTCTGATATACCCTACAACCCAGCATTCGCTGCTGAAATTTATATCCCGTTGGTATAAAGCCTGCGCGATTTGCTGTATTCAGTGTTTTGTAGAAACTTTGTTTGCAATTTCACAAGTCTTACGCTACGCTTTTGGGATGTCCAAGCAAAGGCAAAGCAGGCATGTCATTGATTAGTAACTCAGCCCTTACCTCTAGATTTCGGGCGATGAAATTGCCCATGCCTTCGGTTCCGCTGCGAACTTTATTTGACCAGAATATCTTGCCAAACGGGGCGTTTCTGGTCAGTGGCAGTGATGAAGCGCGGGTCAACTGGGCACGCTTGGTCGCCCCTGAACCAGCCTCCTTGAATAGTGCCGCCGAGGGTGAATTTATCATCGTCCCACTCGGAACATCTGAAAATCGTAAAGACGCTGACCGCGATATGACATGGATTATCAGCAAACTTGCTGAAACGCGGGTGCGGGTCTTGTGTATTCAAGGGGTTGTCAGTGTCCTCGCATTTGAAGCCGCTGCCCGTTATCAGATGGCCGTTATTTATCTGCCAGAAGATGCCTCCGCGGAAAAGGTCGAACGCGGCATTATTCGTTTCTTGATGGAACGCCAAAGTATCCTCGAACAGCGCGACCAAGAACTCCAACAGGAATTGACGCGGCATGTCACCAGCAATCATGGCCTGCCGCAGGTGGTCAAAACCCTCGCCAACATCACCCGCCTGCCCGTGTTTCTGCACGACGCCCGACGACTGCGCTTGGTTTATGGCCTTCCCGATGGGGAGTCGGAAAAATTGCTGCAATGGCATCAACACTATATGATGCTGCAAGACAGCGGATTAGTGGCCCATTTTGCTGACAATGCCCGCCCCACGCGCATGGATAGCTCCATTTTGGAAAGTACCCAGAGCCTGAGCATCGCCCTGCATGCCGATAATGAAGTCATTGGCTACCTGACAGCGCTTAAGACCCGTACCGAGACGGATGAATTCACCCACATTACGCTGAATCGTGGGGCGATTGTGTGCGGATTGCTGCTGTCGAAACTGCGGGCGAATGAAGCCACTGAAAAACGCTCCCGTAGCGATTGGATTTCATCATGGTTGGAAGGCTATTCTAGTGACGACCATATGATCTTGGCCCGTGCCGAGCAAACGGGCTACAGTGCCGAGCAGGTCTATGTGATTGTGGTCATGCGCTGGACACCGGGGCGCAATCCTAAACGCCCACCAAAACCGATCCGGCCTGAACAATTGACCGAGCATGTCAAACATGAGGTTAGTATGCGTCGGATTTCTGCTATTGTGGGCCAACACGCCGACCGCACCATTTTGTTCCTACCATTGGAACGTGCTCAACACACCGGACGTATGAAACAATATGCCAAGAGCATCTGCGAAAAAATGTCGGAAACATTGGGGGGGAATGTCGTGTGTGGCGTGGGGCGACCCGGCTTGGGCCTGACCGAAATCCGCCGTTCTTTTGATGAGGCCGAACGCGCCCTAACCTTGACAGAGCAAATTTGGGATGGGACACGTTCCAGCTTTTTTGGCGATTTGAGCCTGAGCAAGCTGCTGCTGAATGTACAAGACCATCGCCATTTGCAGGGCTTCTGCCAAGACTGGCTGTCTGATATTTTGTCGTATGATGCTCAAAATCATAGCGACTTGCTGCTTACGATGTCGGTCTATTTCGGCAATAACGGCAACATGGCAGCGACGGCCAAGCAGTTAAATGTGCATCGCAATACATTGGTCTATCGCTTAAACCGCATCGCCGAGATCACCCAACTCGATATGGACGACGCCGACGTGCAGTTGAATCTGCATCTCGCCATCAAAGCCTATCAACTGCTCGAAGCCCTCAATTTGCAAGAATAGCCTCCGCCAAGAATCAAGATCAAATATAATTATCCGTCATAAATCCGTAACGGCGTTTACGGATTTATGGTTGGGTATTATGGCGTGAATGGGCTAAATTCAAGAAAGTCACGTTCGACACACGACGCGCCATCTTTAACACGCAAAAATGGTGCTAAAAATCACTGCCTCTGCACTGATAGAGACGTAAAATCAATCAGTAACCTAGGAGGTTATTCAACATGAGGTTGCTACCCCACCGCAGCCTTCATTGTATTGTTGCACCTGTTGGCCTCCTGCTTTGCTGCCCTGCTCCAAACTACCCTAAAACGTAAAGGAGTATTCTGATGAGACACATTCGGCGTTTATTGCTCATTGCGGCTCTATTGTATACGTTTGGATTTGAGCTAGGGTCAGTGCATGGGACCCCTCCCACTACCCACGTTTTTACTGGCCTTGTAGCAAGTGGCCCAACCCCAAGCGGGCCGTCTTCCCAAACGCATCCTATTCCAGTTGAGGCAGGTGATCTTTTGGATGTCACCCTCGATTATGGAGGCACGATTGGGTGTGGGATTACGCTGCTTGAGATTGAAATAGACGGCACAACTTATCCTATCCCCTACTCAGGATTCTTATTTTCAGGCACCACCCATTACACCGCCCAAGCGACCGTGGCAGGCAATCTGCTGATTGTCGTGCGGATTGGATGCGCCCACAGCCCTAGCCCCTCTGGCAACACCATGAGTTACACGCTGACGGTAGGAATTAACATCGCAACGCCCCCCGTACCCCCACCCAACAATCCATTTGCTACAGAGGAAGCAGCGGGGTTGTGGCGGGTAGCAACGATACCTGTGGTCATCTATAGCCCCACTTTTGCGGCAGTGTGCGATGGCAAACTATTTATTGAGATATGGGCGCTGAATGAACATGCAATTTGGCAACCTGCCCTTTATATAACGAAAGCGGAATTGGCGGCACTACCCGAATTTCCTTCCGAAAATCTTTTGATTGCCCGTGTAGACACCATCAGTGTATACAAACTCACCACAGGCGAATATCAAGTCAATGTCGGGCCGCTAAAAGATGGCAAAGTGCATGTGGTCATTTTTGAGGGGATTCCACCCGCGCATACCTACAGATACACATTTTACGCCACGCCTTGATTAGCACGGGCAAGTATTTGATTGCCCTCCTCAATTGAGGTATATCGGATTCAACAAAAAGGGCGAGTCATAACCTCGTCCCTACAAACTGGCGCACCGATGGAATTTCATAGGGGTCAGTCAGGCTCAGACTGACCCTCTTTTGCGCCAATCATTCACCCGAACTCTGTATAAGGCGGCGCAATCTCAATTATTTGAATGTCCATATCATGGCAACACTCCAATCCATAAAGCGTAATTTTACCCTTGTAGGTCGCCAAAGTGGGTTGTGAATCCATTTTGAACTCACTGCAATAACATAGCACTTGTCCAATAGCCCCGAAAAGTTTCTGGTCATCCATCAAGTTTGTTTTACATTCAATAATTTGGGTTTGTGGGCCATTCCATGCAACTACATCAATAATTTTGCCTGATGGCAGTTTGTAGTGGTGTTCGAATTCCCACCCCTGATTGGCTAGAAATATACCAACCAATGGATGTAATTGAGTAACTTCAGCTTTGGATTGCTTATTTTGGGAAAAATGTGACGTTCCAAGAATTGACACCATTTTGCGCCAAATTTCCATTGTAATTAAAGGAGTTTGGCGCTGCCCCTGACCGGAGAATTGGTGTAACTTTAGATGAGATCCGACCTCGAATCCCTCTTCCTCAAGCCGTTCCTTCGCCCGTTCCCACTCCTTATGAACATCGGTACTACCAGAACCGTAATTCTTGAAAACATCAATAACAGAAAAGTACATCACTCCATTAATGGCAACCTTGCGAATCGTATCATCGAACTCTTGAAACTGTTCAAGACCGGACATTTTATGTATCCTTTCATTTGTGATTAGTTACTGCACTGTAGCTACAGTTGCGTGGCTCTGGCCTTGGTCGAAAAGGTCAGGGCTTTCTTTCCAATATGCTATTGATGATATTCAACACCCCAAAAATTGTCAACAAATTTGTTCTATAGCGATGGAACAAGAATTCACCGTATAGATTTACAAAAAATGGCTGGTAGTTTTGACACGAGAAATCGTTTGGCTAGATGTTGAGTGGTGTGTTAAACTTCCGTCGCAAATTGGTTGGTAGAGGATTAAATCCGGTTAAGTGAATTTTTTGAATAAGTTTGACAGTTATTCATACGGATGTTAAACTTCTCATCACTCAATTGTGCTAAATTGAACAATCGCAATCATGTTCGGAGACGACAGTGTTATCTGATTACGCTCCCATCCTGCCCTTATTCTTGTTGGCGACTGGCGTCGGTATTCTGATCATTTTCCTGTCCCGTATCTTTGGTCCCTATCATCCCGAACCCCGCAAGCAAGCGGTCTATGAAAGTGGAATGCGGCCCATCGGCGGTGGGATGCGAAAAGTGCCAATCAAGTTCTATCGTGTGGGCATGTTATTCATTTTGTTCGATATTGAAGTGATCTTTTTCCTGCCTTGGGCAGTCATTTTCCGCGACTTAGGACTTTATGGTTTATTGGTGATGGGTGTCTTTTTCTTCATCTTGACCATCGGTTTCGCGTATGAATGGTTAATTGGAGGTCTGGAATGGGAGTAAGCAGCAAACTTGGCAATCTAGGCGTCGTCACTACCAAGTTGGAAGACGCTGTGAATTGGGGCCGCACCCGTGCGATGTGGCCGATGTTGTTTGGTCTGGCGTGCTGCGCCATTGAAATGATGAGTACCCAAGCGCCCTATTATGATGCCTCGCGCTTTGGGATGGAACTGATGCGGGCCAGTCCACGCCAAGCCGATTTGATGATTGTGGCCGGACGGGTTAGCCGCAAAATGGCCCCCGTGCTGCGTCAACTGTATGATCAAATGCCCGAACCCAAGTGGGTGCTAGCGATGGGGGACTGTGCCTCCTGCGGCGGAGTCTTCAACAACTATGCGATTGTGCAAGGCGTGGATGAAATCGTGCCGGTAGATGTGTATGTTGCTGGCTGCCCACCCCGCCCCGAGCAACTGATTCATGGCTTCATGACCTTGCACGAAAAAGTCAAGGAAATGAAGTGGTACGAATGGGCAGGGAAGTAGGGATAGAACCATGTCACAACCCCTTGATCCCAAACAAACCCTGATAGATACCTTCGGTGATGCGATTGAAGGCTCAGAAGAATTTCGCGGCGAACTGACCGTAATTGTCAAAGCTGAGAAAATCATTGAGGTTGCCCAACACCTGCGCGATGCGGAAGGCCTGAAATATAACCTGCTGTCCGACATCACGGCTGTAGATTATTATCCTGCCGAGCCGCGTTTCGGTCTGTGTTATCACCTCTATTCAATGGTGTTTAACCGCCGCCTGCGTCTCAAAGTGCTGTGGAGCGATGGCGATGCCCCGGTTCCCTCGATGACCCAACTTTGGCCGAGTGCGAATTGGGAAGAGCGCGAAGCCTATGACATGATGGGTATCGTATTTTCCGGTCATCCCGACATGCGCCGCATCTTTATGCCCGATGATTGGCAGGGCCATCCACAGCGCAAAGATTACCCGCTGGGGTATGAAACGGTGCAGTTCTCCTTCAACTATGATGAAATTGCCAAACACAAGCCGTTTGCAAAGAAATAGGCAGGTAGTGAAATGACCGCAGACCCTCAAACGCACCATGCCGTCTGGGAAGGCAATATTGAAGAGTTAAAAGGGCTGGTTTCAGAAAAAGCCTTTACGGGCGAGAGCATGATTCTCAATATGGGGCCACAGCACCCCAGCACGCACGGCGTTTTGCGTGTCATCCTTGAACTCGAAGGCGAAGAAGTCCTAAGCTGTATTCCCGATGTCGGCTTTCTCCATACGGGCATTGAAAAGAATATGGAGTACAAGACCTACGAGAAATCCATCGTCATGACAGACCGCATGGATTATCTCAACCCGATGGGGAATGGTCTGGTCTATTGTCTTGCGATGGAAAAGCTGTTTGAACTCGATGTGCCCATGCGTGCCCAAATTGCCCGCGTGGTGTTGGCGGAACTGACCCGTATCAACAGCCATCTGGTCTGGATGGGCATTGGTGGGTTGGACTTGGGTGTGACCAGCACCATGACCTATGCCTTCCGTGAACGGGAAGTGCTGCTCGATATTTTTGAGATGGTTTCGGGCCAGCGCATGATGAGCACCTACTTCCGTCCGGGTGGCCTCTGGCGCGATCTGCCGGATGAATTTGAAGGCGCTGTCCAAAATGTACTGGATACCTTCCCGGCCAAGATTGACGACTATGACAAAATCATCACCCAAAACCCAGTGTTTGTAGACCGAACGCAGGGGATTGGATTCATCAGCGCGGAAGATGCCGTCGCCTATGGGTTAACCGGGGCGGCCCTACGTGGCTCAGGGGTTAATTGGGATATCCGCAAAGCGATGCCCTACTCCTCGTATGAGCAGTTTGAATTTGATGTCCCGTTGGGGCAGCACGGCGATGTGTATGACCGTTTCATCGTGCGGATTGCCGAAATGCGCCAAAGTTTGCGGATTATCGAACAGGGCATGAAACGTCTGCAAAAAGAAAAAGGGCCGTTCCGTTCGGACAATCGCAAATATGTGCCGCCGCCGCGTGCCGAACTAGGCCGCAGCATGGAAGCGGTCATTCATCACTTCAAGCTGTGGACAGAGGGCTTCCGTCCACCCAAAGGTGAAGTGTATGTTTCAATTGAAGGGCCACGTGGCGAACTGGGCTGTTTCCTCGCCAGCGATGGATCACCCAACCCCATGCGTGTCCATTTCCGCACCCCATCGTTTGTCAATCTCAGCGCATTGGAAAAACTTGCCAAGAATCACATGATTGCCGATCTCGTAGGGATTATCGGCAGCATTGACATTGTGCTGGGGGATTGCGATAGATAGGAAAGCAAAAAGGGGTGGGTCTGAGACCCTACCCCTACGAAAACAAAGATGATTAGACGGGATGGGTAAGCCATCCAACATGCCGGAGAAAAGATTGTGCTGGCAGAAAAATACGCGGAACGTATCCAAAAAATTTTCAGCAAATATCCTGACAAACGCTCGGCGGTGATGCCGCTGTTATATGTCGCGCAGGAAGAATTTGGCTGGGTATCACCCGAAGCCATTGAAGAAGTCGCCGTACTGTGCGAAATTGACCCCACACAGGTCAAAAGCATCGCGGGTTTTTATACGATGTATTCGGAAAAACCCAAAGGCAAATATTGGCTACAGGTATGTACTGACTTTCCCTGTGCCCTGCGCGGCGCCGATCAATTCCATGAAGCGCTGTTGCAACATCTTGGGATTGAAGAGGGTGGCACAACTGAGGACGGCATGTTCACAGTGGAGCATGTGATGTGCCTTGCTGCCTGCGACAAAGCGCCGATGCTGCAATGCAATTTTCACTATGTCGAAAATTTGGACATGGACAAGATGAAAGCATTGCTCGATCAGTGGCGGGCCGACGCCAAAGATTCGGCTGCGGATTAATCGGAGCGTCTCTAAATGCCTTCCGCACCTGTTCGCCTGACCGTCAACGATTACGACGCCATCATGGATTTATGGAAAGCCGCTGGCTTGACCACTGTCAAACCCACCGGGCGTGATTCTCGTGAAGCCTTTGAACAACAAATGGCACGTGGCATTCAAGCCGTCATTGGCATCTATGAAGGTGAACAGTTGATTGGGCTGGTGATGGCGACCCACGATACCCGTAAAGGCTGGGTGAATCGTCTGGCGGTGCATCCCGATTTTCGCGGACAGGGCATCGGCGGGCAGTTGGTGAAGGCCGCTGAGGAGTATCTCGCATCCGAGGGCATTGGCATTTATGCCGCGATGATTGAGACCGACAACATAGCCAGCCTCGCCACGTTTAAGCGGGCAGGCTACCATGTCCATGAGGATATGGTGTACGTTACCAAACGGATAACCGATGGAATTTAGGCCAGACCCGAGAGTAGATCAAGACGATCAACGGGGCGCGGTTTGGGTAAGTTTGCCATTACTCATTATAGGATTCTTTTTAGTGGCATTCGCCCTTTTTAACGCGAAATGGCCGCCTGATTACCTCAATTCTGATCCTAGTCAGCGTGTTTCCCATTGGAATCGCATGACGGGCAAAGACAGGCCGACTTTGAATGGGGCAGAAATTGAAGTGGAACGTCCCCCCGCTTATCTAGCGCGGCGCATGGTGGACGCAGTAGCCTATATTTCGATAATTATGGGGGTGCTGCTGCTGTTGGGGTTGGCATGGTGGGGCGAGCGTGTATTTTACCTCCCCCTGATGGTCATTGGATTGTATGGTCTCTTCTATTCGATTGGACTAGGGATTGTCATTGGGCCAATAGTCGCCATCGCGGGCTACACCCCCATTTTTTTAGGGGCCGTCATAGGCTGGTTGATGACAGATAAAAATACAAACACTGAAATAGGATTTACAGGATAGGTTGGACATGGCATACATTCTCTTGCGCGATTTGGACATTCCCGATATTGGCAAATTGGACGTATACACCGCCAATGGGGGATGGGAAGGCTTTAAAAAGGCCGTTACACAGCATACCCCCGACGAAGTTATCAATATTGTGATTGACTCCAATTTGCGTGGACGTGGGGGCGCGGGGTTCAGCGCAGGTCGTAAATGGAGCTTTATCCCCAAAAACGAACCTGTGAAATATGTGGTGGTGAACGCCGACGAAAGCGAACCCGGCACCTTTAAAGACCGCCAGATTATGGAAAAGAACCCCTATCAATTGATTGAAGGGGCGATGATCTGTGCCTATGCCATCCAAGCAACGGCGGTTTATATCTACTGCCGGGGTGAGTTTTGGGATTTGGCTCATAACCTCGAAGCCTGTATTGCCGAAGCCCGCCAGCAAAATCTGATTGGTCAAAACATCCTCGGCGGTAATTGGTCATGTGATATGTTTGTCCATCTCGGCGCAGGGGCCTATATCTGTGGGGAAGAAAGCGCCCTGCTAAACAGCTTGCAAGGCTTCTTGGGTCAGCCGCGTGTCCGTCCACCCTTCCCGGCCCAAAAAGGCGGCGGTCTCTATTATGAACCCACCGTCGTCAATAACGTCGAAACGCTTGCCAACGTGCCTTGGATCCTCGTCAACGGCGCGGCGGAATATAAAAAAATCGGCACACCCGAAAGCCCCGGCCCCAAGATTTTTAGCGTCAGTGGGCATGTGGCGCGTCCCGGTAATTATGAAGTGCCGCTGGGGACGACTTTCCGTGAACTGCTGTTTGATAAGGCGGGTGGCACAGGCACAAATAAAGCCTTTAAAGCCCTGTTGCCCTCCGGTGCATCCGGCCCGGTCATCCCGGTGACTGAACAAATGCTGGATACACCCATGACCTACGAGGCGCTTGGCAAATTGGGGTCAACCCTCGGTTCGGCTTCGTTCATTTTGATGGACGAAAGCACGGATATGGTGTGGGCCGCTTATAAGATGATTAAATTCTTTAAGCATGAAAGCTGTGGCAAATGCACGCCCTGTCGTGAGGGGACACACTGGCTGGCGAAATTAATGGAGCATGTCATTCACGGCCAAGCGACCATGCTCGATCTTGAAAAATTGGAAAATGTCGCCAAGCAGATGAATGGCAAGAGCCTGTGCGCCTTGAACGACTTTGCGATCAATCCTATTCTTGCCACTCTGAAACATTTCCGCAGTGAATACGTGGCCTACATCAAGACCCCTGCTCCGGCGGCCAAACCCAAACAACCTGCCCCAGTCAAAAAGCAGTTGGAAGAGGTAGCAGAACCAGCGGGTGATTAATGACAAACAACGTAGAGATGCGCTTGCGGTTGTTGAATCGGGCCATTGAGCAACACCCCGACGCTGCGGTAAACTACGTGCTGCGTGGCGAATACTGGCTTGCCGCCGATGACCGCGCAGCCGCCCAAGCCGATTTTGAGCAGGCCATCTTGTTGGGGATGGCGGAGTTGGAAGCAAGTGACTGGGGTTATTTGCAACAAGCCCTGATTGACCGCGCCCGACAAGGCTTGCGGCAGGCAGGTACAGGATTTTTTTGAATGAACATCGAAGTGGTTTTATAGCTCAAAAAAGGGCTGCGACAAGTTATGAGTAAACTGGTAACAATTTATATAGATGGCGTCGGCTATGAAGTTCCGGCGGGGACAAACTTGGTAGATGTTGCCAAGTTTTATGCTGACAATGATATTCCTGTGTTTTGCTATCATCCCAAAATGGCTCCGGTGGGCATGTGCCGTATGTGTCTGGTGGAGATGGGGTCGGTTGAGAAAGATAAAGAATCCGGCGCGGTACTGTTGGATGAGCAGGGCAGCCCGAAAATTCGCTGGATGCCCAAAATGCAGACCGCCTGTACCCAAACGGTCTATGACGGCCTTGCCATCCGCACCAATACCGAACAGGTCACGGAAGCCCGCGAAGATATTGTCGAATTTTTGCTGACCAGCCACCCGCTGGATTGCCCAATTTGTGATAAGGGCGGTGAATGTCCACTGCAAAATCTGACCATGCGGCATGGGCCGGGGGTGTCGGTCTTCTATTTTGAAGATAAGATGCACCTCGCCAAGCATGTGCCGCTGGGGGAATTGATTTATCTTGACCGTGAACGCTGCATCCAATGTGCTCGCTGCATTCGCTTCTCCGACGAATTGGCAGGTGACGATGTGTTGGCCTTCCATGAACGCGGACGTGCCTTACAAATTGTCACCGTCTCCGACCCACCCTTCGATAGCAAATTCAGCGGCAACACCACCGATATTTGCCCGGTGGGGGCATTAACAACCGCAGACTTCCGCTTTGGAGCGCGTCCGTGGGAGCTTAAAGAAGTCCCCAGCATTGACCCCTATGGCCCAGAAGGTGCAAATATCAGCCTCAGCACCCGCCTAGACCGCGATTCAGGTGGGGTCGTCATCATCAAACGGGTCATGCCGCGCCAGAACGAATACGTCAATGAAATCTGGATTTCTGATAAGACCCGCTTCGGCCATCATCACAGCCGCCATGCAGATCGTTTGGTCGCCCCTCTGCACCGCGAAAAGAATACCCTAATCGAAACGACTTGGGACAAAGCCTTCAAACAGATCATTGATAAATTGAAGGGTGCGGCCAGTGTCGGCGCGATTGCTGGCCCCGGTCTCTCGAATGAAGACCTATGGGAACTGCGTCAATTAGTCTTGGCAGCAGGCGGTAGCGAAAAATCATTGGGGATTTGGCCTGCGACGATGAGCGGTGGTGAAGTCGTCAAGCAGGTCGGTATTGCCAAAGGGTCAAACTTTAATACGATGGGCAAGGGCACCGTCATTGTGCTCGTTGCTACCGACCTTGAAGAAGAAGCGCCCATTTGGTGGCTACGTGCAAAGGCAGCCCGTGATCGTGGCGCGACGGTGGTCGTCTTGAATGGTCGCCCGACTAAAATGGATCGGTATGCTAAGTTCTCGCTGCGTTATGACTTTGGCGACGCAGTGGGCGCAGTCAACAGTCTGACGGCCCATATCGTCAGCGACAGCCATCACAAAGCAGACCGCGCCGAAGGTTTTGCCGATTTGCAAAAAGCCCTCAAGAAGGTGAAGGCCGATGACCGTTACGCCGCAGCTGCCGAAGCCATTGCAGGTGCGGATAATGTGGTCGTGTTCTGCGGTGCGGAAGGCGTGACCTTGGCCCAACACGCCGAATTGATGCAAGCCTGCGCGAATGTCTTGATTTTGACCGGCCATGTCGGACGCACCAATAACGGCCTCATTCCAGTCTGGCCGGGTGCCAATACACAGGGCGCGATTGATCTTGGCTATACGGCTGAAGCCACTGCCGAACTGCTGCAAAATCCCCCGTCTGTGCTGATTGTGGCAGGCTGCAACCCAGTCGGGGAGGACATCGCCGCCGCCAATCTCAAGAACGCCGATTTTGTGGTCGTCACCTCCCAATTTGACACCGCCACCACTGAAATCGCCGATGTCGTGCTGCCCCAGCAAAGTTTTGCCGAGCGTGAAGGTACATTCACCAGTGGTGAACGGCGGGTACAGCGGTTTTATGCGGCGCAAGGGGTCATTGGGGAAAGTTTGCCCGATTGGAAGATTTTCACCCAAGTGCGCCATGCCATTGATAAAACCACCGCCAAAGTTTCAGCAGGTGCGGTGATGGCCGAAATTACGAAATCAGTAACCGCCTACAGCGTGATGGGCTACAAAAATCTTGCCCAAGTGGAACGCCAATTCCCGGATGTCGGCGGCACCGACCAATATTATGGTGGAACGGCTTATCAAAACACGGGCGGAATTGGAGTGCAGTGGCCTGTATTAGCGGAAAACGCCGAGGCCAAGTTGAAGGTCGCCGCTGTTACCGCTGAAAAATCGAAGGCGAAGGGGCTGCTGGTTGTGCCCACGACCCTATTGTATGACCGGGGGATGCTGTTCGTCCGCAGTGAGATTATGTCCCTGCGTATTCCACCCGCCCATGCCAATTTCAACCCTGCCGATGCCCAAAAACTGAAACTTCAGGACGGGGACACGGTTGAAATGAATCTCGAAGGTGCCAGTCTCACCGTTCAGGTCATCGTAAATGAAACGATTCCGGCGGGGGTGATTACCCTGCCCAAATGCCTAAGCGAGCAACCCGGCCCATTTGTGCCAATGGTCGCAGGCAGTATTGAAAAAGTTGCCCAAGCACTAGCTGCAACTGGGGATTAAATGCCATGATGGACTTTCTTGAACAACTCTTAATGGGGCCAAATGACCCCAACTCAATTGTTGCGTGTTCCAGCAATTCGACCTGCTCAACGGTTCATGCTATCGTCACGACCTTGTTGGTCTTTTTTGTGCTGCTGACTGGGTTCGCCTATACAACCGTGCTGGAACGCCGCTTCATCAGTTTTATGCAATCTCGGCTTGGGCCAAATCGGGCTGGCCCCAAAGGTCTGCTGCAACCCGTGTCAGAAGGGGTAAAGCTGATCTTCAAGGAAGAAATTATTCCAGATGGGGCAGATCGAGCCGTTTATTCCTTTGCCCCGCTACTCAAACTCGTCCCATCGCTGATTGTCTTGGCCGTTGTGCCGCTTGGCCCGAATATCTATGTTCCTTGGTTTGATGACAAGTGGTACGAGATGGCGCAGGGCTTTACCGATGTCAATGTCGGCGTACTGTGGCTGTTGGCCGTGACCAGCATCAGCGTCTATGGCATCACCCTTGCAGGCTGGGCCAGCAACAACAAATATGCGCTGTTGGGAGCGTTGCGGGCCAGTGCCAGCATGATAAGTTATGAACTCAGCCTCGGAACGGTTTTTGCTGTACCGATTATGCTGGCGGGTTCGATGAGCATTGGCGACATCATCGGCGAACAATCGGGCCTATTCCTTAAATGGTTCATTTTCCAGAACCCCCTTGCCGCGATTATTATGTTCATCGCCCTAATGGCCGAAATCAGCCGTGCGCCGTTTGACATGCCAGAAGCGGAACAGGAATTGGTAGCAGGCCATATCACGGAATACAGCGGCATGAAATTCGCTATGTTCTTCCTTGCCGAATACGTCAACATGATTGGCATCTCGGTCATTTTCATCACCATGTTTATGGGTGGCTATCACGACGGGTTCGGCCTCGTGCAAGGTGCGCCGCTGTTGGCCCTGCCAGTGCTCATCGGCAAGGTCATCCCCTTCCTGATTATTATGGTCTGGGTGCGTGGGAGCATCTTCCGCCCCCGGTATGACCGCTTGATGGCCTTTGGGTGGAAAGTCCTCCTGCCTCTCTCAATGCTGGCCGTCGCATGGACAGCCGTTTCAATTGTGATTGAGCAAGAAGGTGGCCCCACTGCCTATCTAATTTCAGTGGCAATCCTCTTTGTGATTGTTGGTGCGCTGGGCTATCTGTTTAATCGCAGCACCACGCCGGAAACCGTGCTTAACATAGACGAAGTTGAATCAGAAAAAGTCGGCCTCGGCTATTATGTGCTGCAATTTGTGGGGGGTATCCTGTCCATCCCATTTGTGGCGTATGAAGCCGCCAAGAATCTCCGACCCGGTAGTTCAAAATCATAGTCGGTACGGGTAAGAAAAGGGTAGACACGATGGGTTTGATTAATGGATTGATGACCACCATCAAGCATGTGCTTCAGGAAAAAGCGACCTTTCAATATCCTGAAGTTGAACGGCCTGTGCGCGAACGCTACAAGGGCCGCCATGCGCTGAAGCGTTATGAAAACGGGATGGAAAAATGTATTGGGTGTGCGCTGTGTGCCGCCGCCTGCCCTGCTGATGCCATTTGGGTCGAGGCTGCCGAAAACACTGATGATGAGCGTTATAGCCCCGGTGAGCGCTATGCCAAAACCTATGAAATCAACATGCTGCGCTGCATCTTCTGTGGGTATTGCGAGGATGCCTGCCCCACCGAAGCCATTGTATTGGAACATGAATACAAATTGAGTTTCACGGATCGGCGCGACTCGATCTACACCAAAGACATGTTGATTGATCCGGTGCCGCCGGGGGGGCAAGATACACCCCATCAGGTGGAGCCACACAGCTATGATCGGCCCATTCCAGACATGGAAAATCCGAAATAACCGAATCTCAACACCCCTCTCCGACAAGGTTGGCGAGGGGCTTTATGTGGGGTAGTAAAACTTGAATTTCGTTAATTTGGCGTTGGAACAAGATTGCGATAAACTTCACGGGTCTGACGCCACCCGTTGTTTTAATCTACAGGACATTTTCGAATGGTAGGCACAGAATTAGCTCTGTTTATCATGATTGGGGCGCTTTCGATCCTTGCCGCCGTCATGATGCTGATTAGTGAAAATGCCGTACACAGTGCATTGTTCCTCATTATAAACTTTGCGTGTGTGGCGTTTCTCTATCTAATGCTCAATGCACCGTTCCTGTTTGCCGTGCAAATTACGGTCTACGCAGGCGCGATCATGGTCTTATTCCTATTCGTGATCATGTTGATGGGTGCCGAGCGTGTTTTACCCCAAGAGACACAGCGCTTTACATGGCTGGCTCCTGCTACACTTGGCATCACGATGGTAATTTTGTTTGTGGCTGGTCTCGCCATTATCCGCAGCGACCTTGATACCAGCGAACCCGAACCCGCCGAACCCATTTTCCGTTTTGTTCACGCTGCCGCTGGAACCGATGCAGTAGATGTGTACATTGATGGCGATAAGGTGGTCTCGGATTTGCTCTATCGAGAAGCCTCCGACTTTGAGGAATTTCCAGCGGGCAGCTATACCGCACAGGTCGTTCCGCATGAGGCCGAGTTGCTCCCAGAAAATATTGTGCTGGAAACCCCAGTTTTTCTGGCAGGTAATGGAGTCCTCTCGTATGTCTTGACTGCCGACGCTACTAATAGTGGAGTACAGGCGTTGCAGATCGAAGGACGCATTGACCCGAACGACGAAAAAGACTTTGCCCGCCTGACGCTAGTCCACGCCATTCCCTGCGCCGATGGTTCAACAAGTTGCCCAATTGAAGTCGCGGACATCACCGAGCCGGGGGACGACCCGATGGTGCTGGTCAAGAGTCTCGATTATGGTCAAGCCGCCCATTTTGAAATAAAAGAGGGCGAATATACCCTAGCGACCTATCCTCAAGGTCATATTCGGGCCGCCATTGATGAACGCGGTGATACCGACGAAAAACTTGACCTTGACGCGCTGGTACAGGTAGATAAAAAAGTCATTGACCAAAATACCGGGGTGCTGTGGGTCGTGACCCAAGATACAACGGGTAGCACAATCCGCCCCAAAATTTTGTGGTTCGCACTCGATAACAATCCTGATTTTGGTAGTGCAGAGGGGATGGGTCAACTGCTGTTTACCGATTACCTGTTGCCATTTGAAGTGATCGGCCTGCTGCTGCTGACGGCGATGGTTGGCGTGATTGTGTTGACCAAACAACATGAAACACCCAAGAAGCCGCGTTTCCGCCGTCGTATGGCAAATGTTCCCGGCAACCCAACGGTCGAAGAATATATGCAGTCCTTACGCAAAAACCCAGCCGATAGCAGCGGTGATTAGAGGGAAGGTTATGGATAAGCCAGAAGTCGCTACCGAATTATATGTATTGTTGAGCGCGGTGTTGTTTACACTCGGCTCAATGGGTGTACTGCTGCGTCGGAATGCCATCTTGATCTTCATGTCCATTGAGTTAATGCTGAACTCAGCGAACTTGGCGTTGGTGGCCTTTGCCCGCCAGTGGAATCAGATGGACGCGCATTTGATGGTGTTTTTTGTGATGACCGTCGCTGCTGCCGAAGTTGCAGTCGGGTTGGCCTTAATTGTCACCATCTACCGCACCAGACAAAGCACCGATGTGGACGATTTACATGCGTTGCAGGGTTAATCCGGTAATTCAGAACGGGGCCTCGTAAATTTATGGAAGGTTTTTATTCTGCGGTTTCACTGGTGGTCATCGTCCCCCTGTTCGGGATGTTGATTAACCTCTTTTTTGGTAAAAAGCTAGGCGAAAAAGGCGCCGGATTCATTGCGGTCAGTGCCAGCGCATTTGCGTTTGTCGTCGCGCTGATACTATGGGCCACATTGGTGGATCAACACTACGAACCTGCCATCGTCAACGCCCCGCTGATTCACTCATGGATTTCTATCCCCTCAGCAGGCATTGATATTCCTTGGCAGTTCCGCGTCGACACCCTCAGCGTCACCATGATGCTGGTAGTGACCGGGGTCGGAACGCTCATCCACATTTATGCCACTGGCTATATGCACGGTGATGAACGCTTCCCGCGCTTCTTTGTCTATTTGAACCTGTTTTTGATGTTCATGCTGATTCTGGTGACGGGCAATAACCTCTTGGTGATGTTCGTCGGCTGGGAAGGCGTGGGTTTGTGTTCGTTCCTATTGATCGGCTTCTGGTTCGATAAACCGGGCAAACATCCCACCGAAGGCACAGTCGGTTGGTCGAACAGTAACGCGGCACGCAAGGCGTTCATCGTCAACCGTATCGGCGACTTTGGCCTATTGATGGGAATTTTCCTGACCTTCTGGACGTTTGGCACGCTCGATTATTACAAGCCCCACGAGGTCATCCATCTGGAACATGATGAAGCCCCCCCACCCGTCTTTGCTGTCGAAGGGATAGAAGGCGAACATGCTGGTGAAGAAGCGACCCATGTCGAATCAGGCAGTGAAATTCACGGTATTTATACACAGGCCGAATTGTGGTTTGAGGAAGGCAATCATAAAGTCAGTTTTGGTTCAATTGACCTCGACTTTGATGCCGTCATCACCCTGATTACCCTGTTTTTCCTGCTTGGGGCGACAGGTAAGAGCGCCCAAATTCCACTGTTTGTATGGCTGCCCGACGCGATGGCAGGCCCAACCCCCGTCAGTGCCTTGATCCACGCCGCGACGATGGTGACAGCCGGGATTTACATGATGGTGCGGTCAAATTCGTTCTTCTATAACTCCGACCTCACCTCATTTGTCGTGACGATAATCGGGATTTCAACCGCCTTCGCCGCCGGGTTTATGGCGTTGGGGCAATGGGACATCAAGAAAGTGCTGGCCTATTCGACGGTCAGCCAATTAGGGTTTATGGTCGCCGCCGTCGGGTTGGGGGCCTATGCCGCTGCGATGTTCCACCTTGTCACCCATGCCTTTTTTAAGGCGCTGTTGTTCCTCGGCTCCGGCTCGGTCATTCACGCGATGGAGCATGGACACCACCACGCGCATGAACATGGTCACGGTCACGACGAACACGATGAACACGCCGAGCATGAGGCTCATGACGAACATGAGACCCACACCCATCATGATGACCATGAATTCGACCCCCAAGACATGCGAAATATGGGTGGTCTGCGCCACAAGATGGGCCTCACCTACTTGACATATTTGGTTGGTGGGCTGGCTCTAGCAGGCATTTTCCCATTCGCGGGTTTCTGGTCAAAAGATGAAATCATCGCAGATGCCTTTACCGTCGGTTTTGACGAAGGCGAACTCAAAGGGTATCTGGCAATAGCGGTATTACTTGCCGCCGCCGCGATGACTGCCTTCTATACGTGGCGTCAAATCTGCCTCGTATTTTTTGGCAAACCGCGCACGGCTGCCGCTGAACATGCTCCAGAAAGTTCGGCCTTGATGACAACCCCGCTGGCGATTTTAGCGATAGGGACGTTCCTTATTGGGTTCATTATTAACGCGCCAAAAGGCTTCCCATTGTTTGGCTGGCTCTTCGGAGAACACCGCTTCACGCTGTTCCTTGAAGAAAGTGTCATCCATGCTCATGCTGGCTCGTTTAATTGGTTTATGGCAATTCTAGCGACGGGTATCGCCCTAGCCATGATTGGCATAGCGGACTCGATCTATCGTAAGCCAATGCCTATTCCAATGGAAAAAGACCCGTTGGAGACAGGGCAATACCAACCCTTGTTTGCCCTCTCAAATGCCAAACTCTATTGGGACGAAGCCTATTTCAAATACATCGTCTATCCTTTCCAAGGGGCAGCGCGATTCCTTGCCAATACTATTGACTGGGATTTCTGGCACAACTTCTTCCATGACCGCATCATTGGGCAAGGCTTCCAAGGCGCGGCGGATGTCATCAGCCAACCGATTGATCGCCAAGTGGTGGACAAAGGGTTTATGTCGCTGGCAACAGGTGTTTTGGCGGCGGCATCACGGCTGCGTAAGACCCAAACAGGCTATGTGCGTACCTATGCGCTCTCTCTGATGATGGGCGTACTGTTAGTCATCGTAATTATTCTGCTTCCCACGCTGCGTGATCTGCTGGGAATTTAGGTTGCTGGGAGTTATTGACGGATGCAACTCGAAACAACAGGCGTTTCGCTAACAAGCGTCACTCTCTTTGCGCCGATGGTCGGCTTTTTCATTCTGCTGTTTTTAAACAAGCTGAGTGATGAGCGGATTAAATGGGGGGCGTTGATTACCTCTCTCATTACCCTCGGCTTCTCCATTTTGCTGCTGGCCCAATTTAAGAGTGACGAAACCGGGCTGCAATCAGAGCACATTGCCGAATGGATTCCCACCTTTGGGATTTATTATCATGTCGGGATAGATGGCATTAGTATTTGGTTGGTCATGTTGACCACCTTCATCATGCCCCTATCAATCCTGATTTCCTTCAACATGATCCACGAACGCATACGGCTCTACTACCTGTTTATGCTGCTCATCGAATTTGCGATGCTCGGTGTGTTCGTGGCGCAGGACATGTTCTTGTTCTATGTGTTTTGGGAACTAACCCTTGTCCCGATGTACTTCCTCGTCGGAATTTGGGGCGGTGAAGAACGGCGCTATGCGGCGGTCAAGTTCTTCCTGTACACGATGGCTGGCTCCATTCTGATGCTGCTGGCGATTTTGTGGCTGGGGAACGAAGCAGGCACATTCGACGTAAAGGTGATTACCGAGATGGTGCAAAGCGGCGCGTTGAGCTTTGGCACCGACACGGAACGCCTGCTCTTCTTGGGCTTCTTCATCGCGTTCGCCATCAAAGTTCCGCTGTGGCCGCTGCACTCATGGCTGCCGGATGCCCACGTCCAAGCCCCCACTGCTGGTTCAATCATCCTAGCGGGTATCTTGCTGAAATTGGGGACATATGGGTTGATCCGGTTTAATCTGGGCTTTTTCCCGAATGCCGCCGCCGATTTTGCCCCTTGGATTGCAGCCCTCGCGGTGATCGGCATTATATACGGCGCGTGGGTGGCCTATGCTCAAACCGATGTCAAGAAATTGGTCGCCTATACCTCGGTCAGCCACCTCGGTTTTGTGGTATTGGGCATTTTCTCGCTGACTAGCAGTGGGGTACAAGGCGCGGTGCTGCAAATGGTGAATCACGGCATCAGCACGGGTGGTTTGTTCGCGCTGGTCGGGATTTTGTATGACCGCCGCCACACCAAAGCGATTAACGCCTTCGGTGGTATCTGGAAGGTCATGCCCGTATTCAGCGGTATCGCGCTGGTGATTTCGCTGTCCAGCATGGGCCTCCCCAGTTTGAACGGCTTCGTCGGTGAATTCACTATTCTGCTTGGCTCTGCCAGTTCCGATGTGTTGAGCATCTGGTTTACCGCTGTCGCCACGCTCGGTGTGATTTTGGCCGCCGTATATACCCTATTCATGTTCAACAAGGTCTTTATGGGGCCGCTGGACAAGAAAGAAAATCAGGAACTCGAAGACCTGACATGGAGCAAGAACTGGACCGAGCTTGGCGCGTTGGTGCCGCTGGTCATCATGATTTTTGTGATCGGCCTCTATCCCAGTCCCTTCTTTGAATTGATGGATGGCTCGGTTGGACACTTGGTCAACTTTGTCCATACAGTTGCCGTCGCCGGTAAATAGCAATCATGGGGTGGTTTTCGGACTGCCCCTTTTCAAATTTTCGATTTAGCTTCGGTCAAAATTTCGCAGGGGTAAATAAGGGCTATGTTTTCAACCCCCACGTTTGATGAATTGAATATCTGGGCCGCGCTGCCAATGATGGCGCTGGCTTTTGGCACCTGCATTTTGCTGGTTGCCGACCTGTTCATTCCCAAAGATAAAAAGGTCTATACAGCGGCATTGGCAGGGATAGGCTTGGGCGTTTCGCTTTTGATTGCCCTGCTCCAAGCATCGGGTGTCGAAATCGGCGACAAATCCACTGCCTTTGAGGGCATATTTGTGGTAGATCAGTTCACCCATGTGGTGAATGTCATTTCCCTCATGGCAGGCATCATCGGCATTATGGTGTCGTATGATTATTTGGAACGCACAGGTACAGAACGCGGTGAATTTTACACCCTGATACTCTTCAGTACGCTGGGTGCGATGTTGATGGGGTCGTCCCGGAATCTGGTGATGATCTTCATCGCGCTTGAACTGCTCTCGATTCCACTGTACATCCTCTCCGGGTTCCGCCGCCCCATGCTGGAAAGCGAAGAAAGCGCCATGAAGTATTTCTTGCTTGGCGCGTTCTCATCCGGCTTTCTGGTTTACGGCATCGCCCTGATTTATGGTGCGACGGGCAGTTTTGAATTGGTCAATGTCTGGCAAACCGCCGTTGATATTCTCGAAGGCGAAGGCGCGGGTCAGTTTACCCTGCTAATTGGCATTGCTATGGTGCTAATCGCGCTTGGCTTCAAGGTCGGCGCTGTACCGTTCCACATGTGGCAACCCGACGTGTATCAGGGTGCGCCTACCCCCGTGACCGCGTTCATGAGTGTGACCGCCAAAACGGGTGGGTTCGCCGCCATGCTGCGTGTACTGGTAACGGGGCTTGCCGTTGTATCCGCCTCACAGGGCAAAGCGATTGATGTCTGGCAGGATTCGGTACAGGTAATCGCGGTCTTGACCCTCATTTTGGGCAATTTTGTCGCCATTACTCAAACTGACCTCAAGCGTATGCTGGCCTATTCGAGCATCGCGCACGGCGGGTACATCCTGATTGCGATTGCAGCCGGGGGTACGTTTGGTGTCGGGGATAGCTCCGCCCAAGCCGCGCTGGTCTATCTGATGGCCTATACCTTTACCAATATTGGGGCATTTGCCGTCGTCATCGCGTTGGAACGCAGCGAACGTAATACCATTACTCTGAACGATACCAAAGGCCTCGCGCAGCACAGCCCTCTGCTTGCTGCCGCCATGACCATTTTTATGCTCAGTCTGACGGGTGTGCCATTAACCGCTGGTTTCATTGGCAAATTCTTTGTATTCAAGGCCGCGCTGGAAGCCAATCTTGAAGTGTTGGCGGTTATTGGTGTGTTGGCGAGTGTGGTTTCCGCCTACTACTATTTGCGCGTGATCGTGAATATGTATATGGTCGAAGGGGATGCCCACCCGGTTGCCGATAAACAACCACTGGCTCTCCGTTCGGCGCTGTGGGTAACGGCGATGGGCACATTGATTCTGGGGATTCTGCCCTACATCATGACCGACCTTGCCCGCGATGTAACACTTGCGATTGTGGGCCGATAGAACGAGTTTTTTTTGTGAGGCATCAGGTAATGAAGCACGAACGCATTACTGTCAACCCGCGTGTCATGGTAGGCAAACCCGTCATTAAAGGGACACGCCTGTCTGTCGAACAAGTTTTGCGTGAACTCGGTGATGGCCTAACAATTAGTGAAATAATAGAGGCTCATCCGCGTCTGACTCCTGATGATATTTACGCGGCGATTGCCTATGCCGCCGATGTCGTCGCCAACGAAGATATTTTTGTGAGTGAGCCAGACGATGCAATTTCAGGCCGATGAAAGCTGTGATGCGATTATCGTCCACAAATTGCGTGAACTGGGCTATGATGTAACCTATATCGCTGAATTAGCCCCCGGCATTGAAGACGATGAAATTTTACAGAAGGCGCTCAAAGAAGAGCGTCTTTTGTTAACCGAAGACCGCGATTTTTGTGAACTCGTTTTTTGAGACGAACAGCCCACCTATGGCATTATCCTCGTGCGTATCCCTGCCAAACACCGCCTTCGCAAAAAAGACCGCATTGAAGCACTAGTCAGCGACTATGCTGAACAATTGGCGGGCGCAATGACCACCCTCACGATTGCGAATATTCGAGTGCGCCACCTGTCATAAAAAATACGTGTAGATTGGCACATCTTGGTCCACTTCGCTCCAAAGTTGCTTTACAATGATGGTTATTGTTGACATACTTTCCACAAGGAGCTAAAAATGAACGAAAAAACATTCTTATCTATTTACTAATTATTAGTATATTTCTTGTTGGTTGCGACGATGTGAAAAATGCCGTTAGTGGAAATTCCTTGCCAGATGAGGGCAAAAAGGCTTTAGAGAAAGAAATTGATGGATATAGAACTATTGATAACTTTAGTGTTCCCAGTAGCTACAGAGTTAAATCGGCTAAAAAAGCAACTATAACCCATCGGCTCTATGACGAAATTTGGTGTGTTGTTATTGACCCCCCAGTTTATTCCCCGTATGGTACCGAAGATCATTATATTGTCATTAGACAACAGCTACTTTGGGAAGCTAACGATGCGGGATATTATTTTTGGGGTAATGAAGATGATTGGTTGAGTCTTGGATGTGATAATTGGAATTGATAACGCAAGGGTGCTGGTCGTTTATAATAGAAGCAACAAAAAACAGGGAGATTATCAATGACCAGCACACCCTTTAATGTTACGGAAACACACATCACCAAAACACCCGAAATTGCAGGAGGCAAAGCCTGCATCGCAGGTCGGCGTATTCGTGTCCAAGATGTTTATGTGTGGCATGAGTACAATGGCATGAGTGCCGACGAAATTGCCAATGAGTACGATTTGTCGTTGGCACAAATCTATGCGGCGCTTACGTATGCTTTCGATCACCTAGATGAAATTCAAGCAGATATTCAGCAAAGCGAAACAACTTATCGCGCAACCAAACAGCACTTTCCCTCGAAATTACCCCCTAGCAAATCTTAAGCCAGCCGAGCGGCATTTCAAGCTAGATTCAGCACGGCGGCTTTAGCCCCGTGTACGCATCAACATTGAAATTTGCCCTAATCGCCCAATTCCCGCGATTTAACAGCGGCCCGCAAACTGCCCTTATCCAATTGAATGACCACATCCACCCCCGGCGCGGCATCTTGGGCATTCGTCAGGCGTTTGCCATCCCCGGCGCGGGTCACAATCGCATAGCCCCGCGACAAAATGGCGAGTGGACTGTTGGCACGTAAAGCGGCCTCTTGGGTAGTCAATCGCTGGCGGGCCGAGGTCAAATTGCCGACCATACCCCGCTGTAACCGCATCGTTAGATCGTCCACCCGCTGACGATAATTTTGGATACGCACATAGGGCGATAAATGCCGTAGGGAGCGTTCATAGGCGCTTAAATCATCCCGTAGCTCGTCCAAGTGATTTTGCATGGCATTGTGGGCACGTT
Organism: Chloroflexota bacterium; assembly: GCA_013112715.1. GTDB lineage: Bacteria > Chloroflexota > Anaerolineae > Aggregatilineales > J027 > CFX10. Next base: position 58,173 of record JABFGB010000010.1, on the reverse strand, counting down.
CCTGCAATACCTCGACGCTATATCGCAACGATTCAATTTCCGGCGTAATCATTTCGGCGGCGGCAGAAGGGGTGGGGGCACGGCGATCAGAAGCAAAATCCACCAGCGTAAAATCAATCTCATGCCCAACCCCGGTCACAATCGGCCAGCGCGACGCAGCCACCGCACGCACCACCCGTTCATCATTAAAACACCATAAATCTTCCAAACTGCCCCCCCCGCGCACCAACAGGATTACGTCTATATCATCCCGGCGGTTAATGCGATCTAGCGCGGCGATAATTTGCAGAGGAGCTTGTTCGCCTTGCACCATCGTGGGGCTGAGGATGATTTCGGCAACCGGAAAGCGGCGACTGAGAACTTTTAGCACATCTTGGAAGGCGGCGGTTGTTGGGGATGTCACCACCCCGATGCGGCGTGGGAAAAATGGTAACGGGCGTTTGCGTGTCTCATCAAATAACCCTTCAGCGGATAATTTCGCTTTGAGCAGTTCAAGCTGCTGATTGAGATCACCAAGCCCCGCCATCTGGATGACCTGCACCACCAGTTGATATTCACTGCGCTGCTCATAACTCCCGACATTGCCCAGCACGATTACCTGATCCCCGTGTTCTGGGAAATGTTGCAGACGGGCTACATTGCCCTTCCACATCACACACTTCAACTGGGCGTTGGCGTCTTTGATGGTGAAATAGAGATGACCAGAAGCCGCTCGTGTCAAATTGCTGACCTCCCCTTCAACCCACACGCCGCTTAACTGCCTATCCATCTCAAATTTGAGGCGGATATAGGTCGCCAATTCGCTGACGGTGTAGTGCGAAGGTTCGTCTTCTGGGGGCAGTTCACCAGTATCTAAAAAATCGTCATCGGGGTTGGGTGAAAAAAGTGGTAAGTTTTGCATAGTTTGATTGTACGATAGAAGGCGGGTTTTGTGTTAAAATCGTGAACCGACTCACATCCTATCATGGCGACTGTTGGAGAGGTATTATGACTACGACGTTCACCGAAGAGGAACGCCAAAAAATTGCACAAAAACTTGCCGGATTAAGCTATCGCAAAGCGCGTAAGGAAATCCGCAAGATGGATAACAAAGCCAATCTGAAATTCTGGCGCAATGGAGCCAAAACAGGTGAAATTCATACCACCTATGAACTCCCCACGCTTGGTCTAAAAATCAGTTTGGTCGAAATTGGGCAGGCCAACCCCATTGAAGAGGGCAAGCGCCTGAAAAAAGAATATTTTTATACCGAAGCGCGGGTTGAACCATTGGCGACACCCCCCGCCCCTCAACGCCGCCGCGATTAGGGCAGGGCAAATTCACATACCCCTGCACTAACCTCACATTCCGCGATAGCTTGATTACTGCGGAGTACAGTAAACGTCGTGTTGCCACCGATGGTTCGCCAAAAGTGGCTATCACTGTCTGTGCGCCAGATATAGGCGTTGTAGTAGCGACAGCTTGGGCCGCTCACAAATTGATCAATCGAGATTTGTACACAGCCCTGTGACGCGAAATTGAAAATATCCCCGCCGGCTGCCTCAATTGCCGCATTCCAATCAAAGGCCTCAAAGCTGCCTTGATTACTCCCCTGAAAGGACAAGTTGCCAATATTCTGCACCCGGTTGGAAATGTTATAGAGCACAAAGTGGTCGTCCGAATACTCTAACCGAATTTCAGGCGGGATAGAAGACGTAGCAGACGGGGTAATAGTTGGCGTCGGGGTAACAGTCGGGCTGGTTGTCTCGCTCGCGGTTGGGGTAGAGGTCGAAGTGGCACTCGCCGTCGCCGTCGCCGTGGAACTACTGGTTGGGGTAGCTGTTGCTGATGCAGACCCGCCTCCCGCTTGCGAATCCTGCGTGACGGTCATGCTCGGTGTCAAAGTACGGGTTGCCGTCGCGCTGATAATGGCACTCAGCGTTTGGTTGCTTTGAAAAACCGCCGTGAGCGTCAACAAAGCACTATCTTGCGTCGGCGACTCGGTTGGTGCTTGCGAAGCCGATGGGGTATCCGTGAGATTGGCGGCGGCTTGTTTGGTCGGGTTGTCTTGTTTATCGTCGTCGTTTTGTCCGAGCATCACTACAACCACCACAATCCCCACCAGCAGGAGCAAAATCGGAATCATGCCCGCCAACCACAGCCAGCGATTCCCGCGCTTTTCTTCCATTGGCGGCAGGACAGTGCGATACGGCGGCGACACAATCTCATTTTTGAGAGTCTTGGCCTCATTGCTAAATGCCGACTGACGCGAGACGGGGGGCGGCTGGGTGGCAACATTCGATGCCACATCCCCTACCGTTTGTACACCCTGCGTGGTCGGCTTAGGTGGCTCATTCCGCAGTGTTTTTAAATAGGCTTCCAATGCGGCGGGAGATTGGGCTTGGGCGGCAGATTTCTTTGGCCCTGAATTGGTCGAGATTTCAACCGTATCTTCATCCTCGGTGCGCTTCAAAGCCGTATCTAACGCTAAATATAAATCATGGCAAGTGGCATAACGCTGACGGGGGTCTTTGTGCAGCGCCATCAACAGCACTTTTTCAACCTCGGACGGCAAGTCCGGATTATAAAAAGTGGGCGGTGGCGGTTCTTCATTGAGATGTTTAAGCGCCACTGTCATCGCCGACGGATCATCAAACGGTACTTTACCCGTTAGCGCCTCATACAAAACGACGCCAAATGAATAGAGGTCGCTTTGGGGAACAGCCCTTGCCGAAGATACCGCTTGTTCAGGGGCGATGTAATGGGCACTCCCAAAGGTATCCCCCAATGTGCCTTCCATCGTCGTCAATGCCAGCCCGAAATCGGTCAGTACGGCTCCGTTGGTGGTCATCATGATATTGGAGGGCTTGATGTCGCGGTGAATGACCCCCTGCGTATGGGCGTAATCTAGGGCACTGCAAATTTCACGCGCCATTTTGAGGATGATGAGCGGTGGGATGCGTTCGCCGCGTGTTGCCGCCTCTTTTAACATGATGCGCAGGTCTTTGCCATCCAAAAAGACCATCGCCATGTAATACATGCCTTCGACCTGACCAAATTGGTAGATACTGACGATGTTGGGATGATGCAGACGGGCAATCGCACGCGCTTCGCGTTGAAAGCGGGCCGTATATTCAGCTTCATCGGCGGTAGCAAATTCACCCGTGATGACTTTTACGGCAGCATAGCGTTGTAGGGCTTCATCAAACCCCTTGTAGACACGGGCCATGCCACCCTTGCCCAATAAAGCAACAATCTTGTAATCGCCTAGTTTTCGACCAATCAGGGGGTCAGGCAGAACCATAATCACTCAACTCTTTGTTTTTAAATTGGCATTCAGAAGGGTGTTCTGATGGTTGAAAAATCGTTTCAAGTATACCCCACCCTATCGCATAACCATAATAGCCCCTTAGTCCCCCGCATAGAAATCATCTACCACCCACAGCACATTATAAAGGGCATGGGCGATGAACATAAAAAAGAGGATCCCGTTTGCCAGCGAAACCCAACGCACCCTCTCCCCGCTCATGTTGACATACACCGTTTGGAAAAGGGGCAAATTCATTGCCATCGTCGCGGAAAACATTAAGGGCAGGAACAGCGCCAGCATAAACCGCTGCCCTCCGCTGATTTGCATGTAAAACAGATACAGCAAGCTATAGCCTACCAGATAAAGCACCACGTACAGCAATAGATAACGATGCGTGTTGATGCGTCGCAGGAACTCAGCCCGCCGCGATTTGTCAAACGAGGCCATCAGTGCCAATAGCAGTACGATCAACGGATACCCTACGATATACGGTGAATAGCCATACGAACCGGGCAGGATATGGCGGCGAAAGGATAATTTTGCTCCAAACGCCATCCGCTCCCAAAATTCACGGGGCGTGGTTTCGCGCAGATATTTTTGCAGGCTCGGTAGTTTATCATCTGGCAAATCGGGCCACCCGATACTATCACCATGTGCTTTGGTGCTGGTCGGCGCTTCGACCTCCGCCTTGTCATCGTACCAGATATAAAAAGTCGTATTGACGTTATAAAAATAATGCCCAAAGGTATCCTTGACCCGACTGATATACGGATACAACACCAACAAAAACGCCCCCAACACCAATCCCAACGAAAGGGCATTATTTAGCAATGGCTTCCATCGTTTTTCCCGTCGCGCCATCAAGATCATTTTAAGGCCCATCACGAACCCGAACGCGAATAAAGCGGGTAAAAAGGACGCTTTGGTCAAATGCGCCAATCCCGCCATGATCCCGGTCAAAATGGCAAATTTCCACGAGGGTTCATGTAAAAGCCGCAGCATCAACCCAAACGCCCCAAAACTGAGCGTGTAATAAAGCAACTCGGCTTGAAAATAGGCCGCCCGAAACATATACAGTTGAAAAGTTGTGACCAGCATCAAATTCATAGCGGCGAGAGGTGAGAAATAGTGCAGGAAAATCCCAAATAGGCCAATCAACAGGAGGATGGATAGGCCTACGTTCAGATACTTGCCCTGCACAAAATAATCTTCCATCGAGATTGTCGGGCTGTAATGCAGCGATTGGAGGGCGGGATACAGTGGCATCCGGTTGCCATCCCCAGCATACCGATAATCCGAGAAATAGAGCGCTTTGGCATAAAGCATGTAATCTTCTTGGTCGTTTTTTTGATAACCCGTGTTGCGCTCACCAATATTGCGTTCATGCAGATGTTGATACGCACCATAGCTGTGCAGAGCTAGTACCACGAGTAGAAAGGAGGTCATCCAAAAAATTTTGCGGACGCCCTGTAGTGAATTGATCGCTTGCTCGAAACGAATCAGCGCTTTTAGGGGGTGATGGATCGAACTCCGCTGAGGCCAAGATCGGTACTTCAGTTCGTCTAGCATTCGTTCCTCCCACCATCCAATTATAGGGTGCTAGAGAAAGAGGTGTATCAGTCATCCATCACAATTTACGTACCAAAAGCGAAATCGGTGTCTAGGATACTTGGCAAAAATCGCTATAATGGGTTCATCCAACCGTTTTGGCTGAGGACTTATGAGGCCGTCATGCGAGATTCATCCCACGATATGAGCGAAATGGAAATCCGCCAGCGATGCGGTGAACTGCTGCAAAAAGCGCAGGAAGAAGCCACTCGCCTGAAGCATGGATATATTGGAACCGAGCACATCTTCAACGCCCTAACCCGCAACCCCAGTGGCATCACCAACCTGATCCTGACTGAAAGCGGCCTTGACCCCCGTGAAGTCCGCAATTCGATTCGCAAAGAAGTCGGCGGCGGGGATGATGAGGAAACCCGTGTCCCCATCTTGACCCCCCGCGCCCGTCACATACTGGCCGAAAGCATCTATTTGGCTGATGATGTGGGCAGTATTCTGGTCGAAGAAGAACACGTCTTGCTGGCGATGCTGCAAGAGGGCGAAGGCGTACCGATTCGCAAACTCAAACAAATGGGCGTGGCGATTCAGCGCTGGGTTGAATATTTGATGCGCTTTTTGGATATTGAAGGTAAATCGGACGATTCCAGCAACGAAAAAGACCTGTTTGGCGACCTGATGGATCATCGGGATTTTGGTGATTTGATGGAACCGGACAATGAACGGGTGCCGGGCCGCGCCATGCCCACCCCATTATTGGACAAATATGGCCGCGACCTGACCGAACAAGCCCGCCTCGGCAAATTGGGGCCAGCCGTCGGACGCGATACCGAAATCCGCGCCGTCGCCCGTACCTTGACCCGCAGCAAGAAAAATAACCCGTTGTTAGTGGGGGATGCTGGTGTTGGGAAAACCGCCATCATCGAAGGGTTGGCATGGCAAATCGCCAATGATACCGCCCCCGGCCCATTGAAAAATAAACGCATCGTGCAAATCGAAGTCGGCATGTTGGTGGCGGGTACGAGTTTGCGTGGTCAATTTGAGGAACGTCTGGGCGGCATTGTCGAAGAAGCCCGCAGTTCCAAAGATGTCATTTTGTTTATTGATGAAATTCACACTATCGTTGGAGCAGGCGACACCATTGACAGCAATTTGGATGCCGCCAATATCCTGAAACCCGCTTTGGCACGCGGCGACATCTCCTGCATTGGCGCGACTACCTTTGAGGAATATCGCAAAGCCATCGCCAAAGACCCCGCTCTTGATCGCCGTTTCCGCACCATTGATATTGGCGAACCCACCATCGAAGACACACTTATCATCATTGAAAATGTCTACAAGCGTTACGAAGAACACCACCATGTCACGATTCTGCCGGAAGCCCGTGAACAGGCCGTAAAACTTTCCGCAAAATATCTCACTGACCGACGACTGCCCGACAAAGCCCTTGATTTGTTGGATGAAGCCTGCGCCCGGATTGTGATTCAAACTCACTCACCGGATGAAGAGGACGAACCCGTTTGGCAAGTCACCGCCCAAACCATCCATGAAGTCTTGAGCGAATGGACAGGCATCCCAGTTGCTGAATTACGGGCCAGTGAACGCGAAAGATATCTCAAGATCAATGAGACCTTGAGCAAGCGGGTACGGGGTCAAGAACACGCTGTCAAGACACTAGGGGATACCATCAAACGTCACCGCGCTGGTTTGAGTGATCCAAGACGACCGGTAGGCGTATTTCTGTTCCTCGGCCCAAGCGGTGTTGGCAAAACGGAATTGGCCCGCGCCCTTGCGGATTTTCTATTTGGCAACGAAAAATCCATGATTCGGCTCGATATGTCCGAATTTCATGATGAACACACAGTCTCCCGTCTGATCGGTGCCCCTCCCGGTTATAAAGGCACGGAACGCGGTGGACAATTGACCGAGGCCCTCCGCCGCAAACCCTATTCAGTCGTGCTACTGGATGAGGTCGAAAAAGCCGCTCCACAGGTCTTTGACGTGTTTCTACAGGTCTTTGATGAAGGCCGCCTGACCGATTCGCTAGGGGCGACGGTGGACGCGCGTCATGCTGTTTGGATTATGACCAGCAATATCGGTACGGGAGATGTCGGCAAGGGGATTGGCTTTGTCAACAAGAGTGATGGTTTGCCCGATTACAGCTTCCATCTGAAAAAATTCTTCCGGCCCGAATTTCTCAATCGGTTGGATGAACTCGTGATTTTTAACCCGCTCGACAAAGACACCCTCAACGAAATCTTAGAATTGCAGATGGCCGATGTCATGGAGCGCTTGGATGCTCAAGAACTTTCATTGGAATTGGATGTTTCGGCCCGCGAGTTATTGCTCAACGAGGGGTACAGCCCCGCCAATGGTGCACGCCCACTGCGCCGCGTCATTGAACGTCTGCTCACCCGTCCGTTATCATCGGCCTTGATTGAAAACGCCTACCAACCCGGTGACAAAATCCGCGTAGTTGCCGATGGAGATACTTTGAAACTGGAGCATATCAGTCGAGCGGAACATGCTGCAAAAGATTAATGACGGACTATGATTGAGCTACCCTCTGTTCCACAAAATGGATACAAGCGGTTAAGTTTGCCCGACGAGGAATCATCTCGCCTGTTGCGGCGGCGGCGCGATGCTGATTACACTGACCTCTTTGCAACCGACCCCAACCCCGATGTACGCGAATTGGGGCGGCTGATTTTGCGGCGTGATCTGCCCTATGTCGGGGATTATTTGGAATTGGCCGATGTGTGTGCGCGGCTGTCCCTGCAAAAAGTCGGCAATGGCAGCGACCCCCAGTTGATGATTTTTTATGTCGGCAAGACCATCCAAGCCTATCGCCGAGCCTTGGCCCTTGATGCCACGAATCCTGCCATTGGTGAATCCCTCAGCCGTTACTTACAGTGGTTGATGCGCGTAGCCCGTAGCCTGCCTACCCAACGTAATATTGCGACGGCGTTGTGGGCAGCGGCAGAAGACATCCCCGGCGGCAGTACGGTTTTTACCCCCGCCGAACTCGAACGCCTGCTGGTATGGTATATCAATCCGCCTACCGCCAAAAATCCGACCCCCGCGCCAGACACCACTCCCAGTCCAGATTTACGCATGGGCTTGACGCAAGATGCGCTGGGTGAATCATTTGAATCTGAGATTCGGCCTAGCCCATTTACCCCGCGTCCCCCGCAAGGTAAAAAAGATAAATTCGAGGTCGAGACACAGGGTAACCTCGATGAGCCAGCCTTGTCCATGTTAAGTAATATGCAGGTGCATCTACCCCCCGACGAAACCCGTTCCGGCGAATCGGTCAGCATAGATATTGAGCCTTCCGATGCCCATCAATCTATGGAAGCTCCACCCATTATCGTGCGCCAGAAACCGGATGAACGCGACGATTTTGTGAATAATGGGCGCATCGCTGATCGTTTTGAGGTCAAGCAAAAATTTTCCGGCGGGATGGGTAGTGTCTATTTGTGTTACGACACCAAAGATCGTATCCCAGTGGCGATTAAAACTTTCCAGAGCAAGTTTTTGAACAATGAACGGGCTGTGACGCGCTTTACTCATGAAGCCCTGACATGGATTCGCTTGGAAAAACACCGCCATATCGTGCAGGCGCTCAAAGTCCAAAAATGGAATGGCCGCCCCTATATCATCTTGGAACATATTTCCGGGCCAGAGGGCTTGGGGCCAGATTTGCGCTCATGGATTGACCACAACCGCCTTGATCTGGAAACCGCGATTACGTTTGGGTTGCAAATTGCTTTGGGAATGCAGCACGCCACCCAAAAAATGCCAGATATGGTGCATCGGGATTTAAAACCGGGTAACATTCTCGTGCATCATGATATGATTGCCAAAGTCACCGATTTTGGTTTGGTGCGCTCACTTGATTTTGATGACCTCCCCGACGATAATTCCGATGCCCCCGACGGACACCAACGTCTGACAAGGGTCGGCGCAGTCGTCGGCACCGCTCCCTATATGTCGCCTGAACAATGCCGTTCGGTTGAATTAGACCTGCGCTCCGATATTTATGCTTTCGGGTGCGTGTTATATGAAATGCTTGCCCGCCAGACGGTTTTTACGGCGGCCTCTTTCCCAGAATGGGCACGCGCCCATAACCAGCAAAAACCCAAGCTGCCCGACGACCTGCCCTTTGTGATTCCCCGCTCTGTGCAGGCGCTTTTGATGAGTTGTCTGGAAAAATCGCCCGATAATCGTCCTCAGACATGGGGAGAACTAGCGAATTCTCTAGCTCGCTTGGTTGAACAGATCACGGGCAAGCCACCAGAAATTGAAATCAGCGGCCCCGCCCTTGAGGTCAATGATTTGTTGGACAAAGCCTACAGCCTGACCGAATTGGGCTATCTAAACGAGGCACTGGCAACCTATGATCGCGCCCTCGCCCTCGATTCCAACAGCCCCCATACATGGTCACGCAAAGCCCGTGCCCTGCGGATCGCTAACCGCAATGAAGAGGCCCTAGAAGCCGTCAACCGTGCGCTGGAAATTAATCCACGTTTCGGTTGGGCGTGGATGGTCAAAGGTCAAATTTTGGAGCGTCTGGGCCAATTGGAACGAGCATTGGCGGCGCATGAAACAGCGGCGGAAATCAAACCCGGTGATGTGCATGTCTGGTATAACCAAGCCATCGTATTATTTACATTGGGTCGCTGGCAGGACGCCCTCAATCGGCTAGACAACGCCCTCAATATTGACCCCCTGCACGAGTCCTCATGGGCCAAACGCGGTCAAGTGCTGCGGGCACAAGGGCAATATTTGCAGGGCCTAAACGCCTACAATCGAGCACTTGAACTCACTCCTAATTTTGCGTGGGCATGGAACGGCAAAGGGCTGTGCCTCAAGGCACTGGGACGTTTGGATGAAGCCTTCGAAGCCTTCCAGCAAGCCGCCGTCTATCAACCCGATGATGTATGGCACTGGTATAACCAAGCTGAGACATTGGTGGATTTAGGTCGCTATAAAGACGCGATGGAGGTGGCCCAACAAGCCATCAAAGTGCAGGCCGACCATTCCTATAGCTGGGCAAAATTGGCACAGGTGTTTCGTTATCTCGAACGTTATGAGGACAGCCTCAAAGCCTATGACCGTGCCATTGAATTAAACCCCACTTACGCATGGGCGATTAATGGTAAAGGCATCGTCTTGGAGCGACTGCGGCGTTTTGATGAGGCCCAACAAGCCTATCGCCAAGCCGCCGAGCTATATCCCGACGACGTATGGCACTGGTACAATCAGGGCAATTTGTTGGTGCTGCAAGAGCGTTTCCAAGAAGCCATTACCGTTTTGGAACGGGCCGTCAAGGTCAACCCACAGCACGCCCGTTCATGGGCACGGCTCGGCAATGCCCACCGACGACTAGGGGATGACAAGACTGCCCTTGTCTATCTGGATCGCGCTCTCAAACTCGACCCAGCCTATGCGTGGGCATGGAACGAAAAAGGGGTGGCCTTTGAAAGCGCGGGTAAATTACAGGAAGCCCTCGACGCCTATAAACGCGCCGCCATGAATGAGCCAGAAAACGCGCTCTACTGGTATAACCAAGCCGATGTGCTGGTACGCCTCAATCAGTTTAATGAGGCCCTCACCCCCCTCAACCGCTCCCTCCAAGCCGATCCGCGTTTTTATCGTGCATGGGGCAAACACGGACAGGTCTTGCGTCGGCTCAATCGTTTGGAAGAAGCCCTTGCCTCTTATACCCGTGCTGTTGAACTCGCCCCGGATTATGGATGGGCCTTAAACGGACGTGGCTTGGCCTTAAGTGCCCTCAATCGCCACCATGAAGCCTTGCAATGTTTCCAAAAGGCAGCGGAAATCCTGCCCGATGACATCTGGTTCTGGTACAACCAAGCCGATGAATATCTGGCATTGGGCCGTTACGTCGAGGCGCTTGAACCCCTTGCCAGAGCTATTGAAATCAACCCCAACCATGTCGAAAGTTGGGCCAAACGTGGGCAGATTTTGCGACGCTTGGGTCGTTTTAAAGATGCCGTGCAAGCCTATGACCAAGCCCTTGCCATTGACAACAACTACGGTTGGGCATGGAACGGACGCGGCCTTGCCTTAGAAAGCATGGCACGATTGGAAGAAGCTCTTGCCAGCTATGAACGTGCCGCCCAAGAAGAACCTAACAGTGTGTGGTACTGGATTAATCAAGTTCACCCCCTGCTCAACTTAGGGCGTAGTGAACAGGCACTGCATGTTGTGGATGAGGCCCTAAAAATTGACGCTAGGAATGAATCAGCGTGGGCCAGACGTGGGCAGATTTTGCGACGCCTAGACCGCTTTGAGGAAGCGATTGAAGCCTATCAAAAAGCGGTTGAACTTGCCCCCAATTATGGCTGGGCGTGGAATGGAATGGGTGCGGCTTTTGCGGCAATAGAGGACACTGCCCGCGCCCTCGAATGTTATGAAATGGCAACCTCCGTCACCCCGAATGACGCATGGTTCTGGCACGACTTGGGGGAAATGGTCATGACGCAAGGCCGCTATCGTGATGCCATCAAAGCCTTTAACCGGGCTTTGGAGGTGGATGCCTCCCACGAAGCCTCGCGCCGCAAACGTGCCGAAGCCCGCCAAAAATTGGGTGATGATGATTTGGAATAAAGGAAAATCCTATGTTCAAACAAGTGACCGTGACCCTCATGAGTGGGCCGCGTGATGGCACGATTTTGGCCTTTCCACTCCCAAAAGATTTCCCGATGAGTTCTTTGGTGTTGACCATTGGGCGGCGGGAAGGGCTGGACATCAGCTTGGAATATGATAGTCAGGTCTCGCGCCTACACGCTCATTTGATGTTTGATGGTGAACAATTTTGGCTAGAAGATACAGGCAGTCGCAATGGCACGTTTATTGGCGAAGAACGCCTCCCGGCCAATGAACGCCGACCCGTCCTACCCGATATGCTGTTTCGCGTGGGGCGTACATGGATGCGGCTCGACCCCCTGCCCACTGATGTGACTGCCCCAGCTGATCCGGTCAATCCTGATGACGGCACATTGTTTTAGGGGAATATGGCTCTAACCCCCAAAACGACGCGGTGGCTCTGGCGTCGGTGTAAACGAGGGCTGCGGGGTCCAAGTTGGTGTTGCCGTATGAGTCACGGCAGCAGCGGTTTGGGTCACAAAATCTGCTTGGCGCGTCGCTTCAATATCCAATTGTAAGGTAGCAGTTGAGGCCGATGGGTTGTCCACCTCGTCATCGTCATTCAATAGAAACGCCAACCCCAATAGGATGACGGCGACAATCGGCCCAAGTGCAATCATCGCCAATGTGCGCCGTGAGAAGCGTGGTTTGGGCATTAAGGCGGGCGGACGCCGCACGGTCTCCGCTGGCGCATCCACAATATACACGGTTAACCAATCCGCCTGAATCCCCGCCGAAAAAGCATATTCCCCCTGCTCATTGGTCTGTACGATTCCCAAATATTCCAAACCCCTCAGCGCCGCCGCCAATTGAACCGAGTTAAGCGGGTAGTCGGTTTTACTGAGCCATTCGCGTAGGCCATCCGCCGCAAAATGCTCATGGGGGTTATGTTTGCGTAAATCTAGCAACGCCGTTAGTGCTAATCGTTCATTCGGACGAATATGCTCCCATAAAGGTCGGACAATATCGCCTGCCTGCTCCAACGCTGCCGGATAGACCGCCTCAATATCCACCATCGCAATCGTCGAGACCCGCCGTTCCTGTTCATACAAGCGATAGATCAAACGGCAGATAGAATGCAGATGAAATGGATGTCCCCCTGCCAATTCCAATACCTGACGCAGGGCGGGTGGCTCAAATGCGTAGAATTCTTTAACAGGCTCGGTGACAACCGCCTCCGCAATTTCGGGTGCAAGATTGGTCAGGCGGTGATGAAATTGGGCATTATCAAAAGGGGCGGTTTGCAAAGCACGGGTTTCATAGGTGATGTCGAGCGCCGCAATCATATTGAGACGATCGTAACGATCCAGCAGCACCGATAAAAACGTCATCAAATGGGCGGGCAGATTTCCGGTGTCCATCGCATCAAACAGCAAATGCACATCATCAAACATTAGCACCAGATGGCGTGACCGTCGAATAGCTGCCAATACTACTTCCAGATATTCCCCTGCCAGCCAATCCAACAAATCCACGTCCGCCACATCAGGAAAGGCAGGCAGGCGCAAGGTGCTGGCTTCGATCACTTCCAACATAGCGCGGATCTGATCTACAATGGCAGCGATAAAACCGCTCACATCATCCAATTCCACTTGATTCAGATCAATATAGACACACACAAACCGTTCATCAATATTGAGGGGGACTTGGGATAGCAGGGAGCTTTTGCCCATGCCGCGTTGCCCAAAAATCGTGACGGCATGGCGGTTCGTCCCACTGACCAGATGAAGTTGAATCGCTGCCAGTGTTTCTTCACGCCCATAAAATAACAGGGGGTCGCTGGTGGGTTGCAGCGGATTATAGGGATTTTCACTCATCGAGAAGTCCTAAAGTTTAAGAAATACGCCCAGAATTTTACGGTCAGGTTACACACTTTTTACAGCGCTTGACGCTTTGGTTACATTCGCCAGTTAGCATAAAAAGCGTTGGAATGTAATGAAACAAAACAGAGGATACCCTACCATGAAACTCGCCCGCAAGATGATGATTGCCCTTGTAGTGCTTAGTGTAATGGCAGTAATGGCTTTCCCGGCATTCGCTCAATCTGGCACGCGCACCAAGACCATCACCGAAGAAACCATTAATACGTCGTACCGCGTGAGCAACCCCTATCGTAGCCGAGTCAGCAACTTATCGGTGGATTTACAAGAGGGACAGGTCGTCATCAGTTCGACCCACAATTTCCGCAATGCCAGCTATGACACCGTAACCACCATTACCCCCACGGTGAGCAATGGCCGTGTCACATGGTCGGTACTTTCGGCAACCTCTAATGGCGAACCCGTCTCCGCCGATTTGCTGGCACAAATTAATGCGTCTATTACATCTTCGTGGCGCAATTTCATCAAAAATCAAGCAGGCACAGGCCGCGTGACCAGTGTGGTCATTACGGACACCGACATCTCCTATACCCTTGAATCCCGGCGCTAATTGGGCTGAGACAAACCTTAGTTACTTCTCCAAAAACCCTCAACCCAACCCCTCCCCACCAAGAGGGGTTTTATTTACAGTTAAATTCAGCACGGCGGCTTTAGCCGCGTGTGAGATTTTATTTGGCGCGATGCCGGGGGCGAAACGACAGCCGTACCGCCGCACTCAACATCCCAAAGACCGCCGCTGCTGCTAATGGCTTAAGTCGGCGCGGGGTGACAACCGGACGGTGTTCAACATAGAAGCGTTTTTGTGGCGCGAAATATTGCCCTGCGATGCGTTTGACCTCATCCGGCGTTAAACGCGAAATTTCGGCAAAATAATCGGGGATAGGGGTCGAATCGTCACGCGAGGCAAGAGCATCCGTCGAAAGCCACCACGCCAACTCCATATTATCCTGCAAATTCAGCAGTGCCCGACCCCGTAACGAGGCTTGGGCCTCCGCCAATTCTTCCGCTGTGAAATCGCCATTGACCAAACGATTGAGGTGCTTTTCTATAATCTGGCGAATTCGGTCAAAATCCTCAATATTGGCCGAGGTGTACACACAAAAATAGCCCGTATCAGTATACAGCACGGTAAATACATTGACCCCATACGTCAGGCCAAGTTCAAAACGGATGTCGCGCATACAAGCGTTTTCGAGCATTTCTTCGATAATCCACCAGCCAAAACGATCCGGGTGTTCGGCATAATCCAACAAAACCCCGACCAATAATTGCCCCTGCTCATTTGGCGATGGGCCGTGTAGTCGGACATCAAACGTATTGGGCACAACCCGCACCGGGGGATGGGTCGGCGGGAAGGGTCGCGCCGGAATATCGCCAAACGTTTTTTCTGCCAACTCGAAAGCGGCTTGGGGTTCAATATCCCCTACCACAATCAGTGTGACATTGTTAGGCACATAATAGCGCCGATAATAATCTACCAATTCCTGATGGGTAATCGCATTAAGTGTCTTATCCCGCCCGATGATAGACAATAGTAGTGAAGAATCGGGATAGATGCGCCGCCGGATGGCCCGTGCAACATGCCAGCCCCAATTGTGATCTTCAATCCATTCCCATACCGTTTGCAACAGGTCGAATTCGCCGCCCTTTTCATTGATAATCACCTGCCGCTCTTTTTCAAATTTTTCTGGCAGGAGGGTCGGTTTAAACACTAACTGATGCAGCCAATCCATACCAAAAGCAGCATCCTGTGCCGCGACATGGATATGAAAGTTGGTGGATTCACGCGAGGTATGGGCATTAACTTCCCCACCCCGCCGCCGCACCACATCTGTCACCTCAGACTCGGCCCAACGTTCCGTGCCGGTAAACACCATGTGTTCCAGAAAATGACTGATGCCGTTGTTGTGTTTATTTTCCGTGCGTGATCCGACAGGCAGCTGGGCCATCATCGCCACTGTGCCCGTATTGGGGCGTGGGATACACCACACCCGCATTCCATTGGCTAGCGTGTGACGATGGAGTTGAAAATGGGGGGTTTCCAAAGAGGATACAACCTTGCAGAACTTATGTGGACGATAACAGTTTTCTTGCCTTGACTAACCATCAGGGCGACTTTTGAAAAACAGATGGTGATTTCCTAGATTCAGCGCGGTGGATTTATCCCCGCGTACCAAAAGTTCTTCTGGTAAAAGGGCGATTTTAGGGAAACCGCCCCCATAAAATTTCGGATTAGGATTTACGCTTCGGTGATTTCAATCGAGATGATTTTATCGCCGGGGTTGCGGTCACTCATGGGGTCACGTTCACGAATGGCATTCACCACATCCATGCCACCAACCACTCGACCAAAAACGCCGTGTTTGCCATCCAGATGTGGAGTCGCCACATGCGTGATGAAAAATTGGCTGCCGTTAGTATTGGGGCCAGCATTCGCCATGCTGAGAGTCCCCGGCCCTTCATGTTTCAAACGCAGCGCACCCGGTTCATCGTTAAATTTATAGCCGGGGCCGCCCCGACCTGTGCCTGTTGGATCGCCGCCTTGCACCATAAATTTCTTGATGACACGGTGGAAGGTGGTGTCATTGTAATAGCCCTCGCGGGCCAAAAACACAAAATTATTGACCGTAATAGGTGCTTCTTTGGCAAATAGCTCCACCACAATATCCCCACGTTCAGTTTTGAAAGTGGCGGTATATTTCTTCTCAGGGTCAATTTGCAGCGCAGGCGGTGCGGAATATTGTTTCGCAGCCATGTTTTTCTCCTTGTCTGGTTATCTGGTTTTTGCAGATGCACGTAGTTTACACTAAACGAGCAGGGGCGTATACCCTTACCCTTTTACTTTACTGCCCCGCCGCAAAATGCCCCATCAGCGCGGCTGTCAGGTGCATGGCGTCAAAATAATCCTGCACAAAAATATTCTCATTGGGTGCATGGGCACGGGCATGAGGATGCCATGTCGCCCCCGCCGAAATAACCGGAATCCCCAGCATCACACTCAGCGGATACATCGGCCCGCTGCCCGCGAACCACGGCGAGATAATCGGCTCGTGTCCGAACACATCTTGACAGGCAGCAATCGCGGCACGACGCACGAGGCTGTCCTCCGGTTCCATCGCGGGTTCCTCCCCACCCAAGAGGGTCAATGAAATATCATGAAAACCACGCGCGTCAAGATGGTTGCGAATCAGGTCTTGCGCCAGATGGGGGGTGAGATTCGGCACAAGGCGACAGTCGAGTTTGACCATTGCTTCAGCTGGCAAGACCGTCTTAGTCCCCTCCCCCTTATAGCCGCTGTCAAACCCACAAATCGTCAGAGTCGGTTCAAGCATATAACGGCGTAGCGCGGTCATATCATCCATGTCGTTCAGCCAATGCTCAAGGCCGACTCGCTGGCGGATTTTTTCACTCTCAAACGGCAGGTTATCAATGCGCTCAATCACCCAATCGGGCATCTGGCGCACATGCTCCATATAACCGTCAATCGTGATTTCATCATGTTCATTTTTCATCGTGCTGAGTGCCCACACCAACCGCCACGCCGGATTGGGGACAATTGGGGCAATCGAGGAATGTTGGTCATAGGCCGCACCCTTGCAGCGCAGTTCAAAATAGGCGATACCTTTGCAGCCCTCTGCCATTGAATTTTTGCCCGTCTCGTCACGTCCGCCGCCTTCCCACAGCAGACCATCTGCCCCCAAAATGGTGCGGTTTGATTCAGCCCACGCTGGCAGGTTGATACTGCCAATTTCCTCCTCGCCCTCAAACACAAACTTGATTTTGATGGGTAACTCCCCCTGTGTGGCTTGCCATGTTTCAATGGCTTGGATACGGGCCAACAATTCGCCCTTATCATCCACTACCCCACGCCCAAACAGCGTATCCTCGCGTAAAGTGAGTTCAAAAGGGGACGTCTCCCATTGTTCCAGTGGTTCTTCCGGTTGCACATCGTAATGGTTATAAACCAGTAGTATCCGTTCACCCGCACCGATTTCCCCAAAAATCACCGGACTCCCTCCATTGGGAAGTTCAAATTTTTGCACCGACGCGCCAATCTTTTTTAAGCGGGCCACAACCCAATCGGCACATTCATGGATGCCGCGTTTTTGGGCCGCCACACTGGGGAACGCGATGATTTGTCTAAGTTCATCCAGAAACTGTTCACGATGCGTATCTAGGTAGGTCTGGAATGCGTTCTGGTTATAGACCATTGTTTAAAGGGCCTTTCTGAATGGATGTTGTGATTGGTCGAGATTATAACGCGCCAATGGATTTGCAGGGCAGTTATTCAAAGCCTTAAAATGGAACAGGGGGAATCAATCCGGGAGAAAATTTTTATGCCCAAACGGCTCGTATTATTTACAGGCTTAAGCATCTGGCTAGTGCTGGTATTGGTGGGGCTAGACTTTGCGACAACAACTCAAATAGCATTTATGAATGCGGCCCAGCAGATTACACCCGCCAATTCGCTCACGGTACTACCGCCAACCTCGACCATCACACCTACGCCTTCGATCACGCCCATTCCGCCGACCAGCACGCCTACACCCACTTGGACACCCACATTAACGCCGTTTCCTGAAGACCATCAGCTTTTCGTTTATGTCTCAGACCGAAGCGGCTATCGGGAAATCTATTTACACGATTTGGATACCGGGGTCGAGCGTCAGCTAACGAGTAATTTTGGGTTATCGTTAGATGCCCCCTCACTCTCACCAGATCGAGCATGGGTCGTGTATGAAGAACTACTCCACGAGTCTTTTTTGGTGATGACCAATATGAGCGCGACCTATGGACAGCCTTTGTCATGGGAGGTCATTGACTTTCTTGAATACAGCCAATGGGGGCCAGCATGGTCGCCGGATGGGACTCAAATCGCCCTGCATTCAGACCAATATGGCAATTCGGATATTTTCATCATGAATCCAGAGACCTACGAGGTAGTACAAGTGACCACCAACTCCGAAGCCGATGCCTATGCTGCTTGGTCACCGGATGGCACGCAATTAGTTTATCAATGCAGCATCAACGACGGGCGTGAAATCTGCATCATTGATGTGACGGGCAACAATCTCATTCAACTGACGAACAATGATCGCTTCGATGGCCTACCAGATTGGTCGCCCGATGGCACGCAAATCGTCTTTGCCTCCACCCGCGACGAAGAAAAAGAAGAATTGTATGTCATGAATGTGGATGGCAGCAATGTGCGGCGTTTGACCAACCTGCCCACCAGCGTGGAAACCGATCCCAAATGGTCACCGGACGGGGAATATATCTTATTTGAATCGAACGCGGGTGGGGACTTCGAAATTTGTATGATTCGTGCTGATGGGGGTAATCTTGAATGCCTAACCGACAATCATGTAGATGACCGTTCTCCCGATTGGTAAAACAAAAAAGATGAAGAAACCCCTCGACTTTTCGGATATAAAAGCCGCCCACCAGCGCATTCAACCCTATCTTTATCCGACCCCGCTGGAACGGGCTACCGACTACGAAACCCCCATCTATTGTAAGTTGGAAAACATCAACCCCACCCGCTCCTTTAAAATTCGTGGGGCACTCAACGCCGTACTGCTGAATCAAGAACAAGCCCTCCAGCGCGGTATCATCACGGCTTCAGCAGGTAATCATGGGCAGGGGGTCGCTTATGGCGCGGCGCTGGTCGGTGCGGATGCCGTCATCGTCATGCCCAAACAAGCCCCCCGCCGCAAAGTGGATGGAGTCGAACGATCTGGCGCAACGGCCCTTCTCTATGGCGACACCTATGATGAAGCCGAGCAGCACGCCCGTGAATTGGAGCGTGAAACTGGACGCCTGTTTATTTCGCCCTATAACGATTTCGATGTGATGGCAGGTCAAGGCACAATCGCCCTCGAAATCTTCGAACAGCGCCCCTCCATTCAACGCATTCTAGTGCCTGTCAGCGGCGGGGGGCTATTGGGAGGGATTGCGCTTGCCACCAAAACCATTCGACCCGATGTTGAGGTCATTGGGGTGCAGTCCATTGCTACCCCTGCTATGTACAATTTTTTCTACCGTCTCGAATTGACCGAAGAAGAAACCATTGCCGATGCGTTGTCTGGGGGTATTGAGGAAAATTCAGTAACGCTACCCATCTGTCAGCAGTACGTAGATAAAATTGTACTGGTCGAAGAAGCCGCGATTGAAGAAGCCATTCGCTGGATGTTCTATAAACACGGCTGGGTGATCGAGGGCGCGGCGGCGGTTGGCTTGGCCGCCCTTGCCCAAAAGCATGTCGAAATTGAGGATGGCAAAGAAACAGCCGTTATTATTTCTGGTGGCAACATTGATGCCGATAAATTTTTGGGCTTGATGACGTAAAACAATTGCCCTCCTGCCCCGAAAGTGTTACGCTGATAAAGTTGCGAGTTTTGAAGTTAGTTGGAGCTACGAATGATTGAAAGTCTTGGAACATTGTTGACGCCCATTATCAATCTGCGCCCTATTCGGCGTGTACGGCGTAATCACGGTTTGGAACATGCGACGATTCACCTACTGAGTCGTAAAATTCAAAATTTGAGTATGGCGGGTCGCTCCGTCGTAGATGGTTTTTTCCTCTATGGCAATGCTGATACTGAACAGGTCGAATCGGCGGTGAATGAAGCCCTCAAGCGGATGCAAGGCGGCGAACACCATCTTGCCGTCCATCCCAACTGCGGCACGGGTTTGGTCACAGCGGGTTTCCTGACCAGTATGGCAACCCTCGTCGGCACAGCCGGGGTTGGCGAACAGTGGCAGCAAAAACTTAGCCGCCTCCCCAGCATCATTTTGCTCTCCATCATCGCCATTATCGTCGCCCAGCCAACCGGGTTGTCGTTGCAGCGCTACATCACCACTTTAGGCGACCCCGGTGATCTGGAAGTCGTGGAGATCGTCCGGCGCGAAGTCAAAGTACCATTTTCGGCGGATACCCTGACCGTACATCGAGTTTGGACAAGTCGGGGTTAATTGCACGTTCTGTAAATCTACCGATAATAGAAATAGTGATTTGATTCTATCCATTTGGTCATGAAACTTGGAGGTGGGGAAAAATGCACTTCATGGATGCCCTTCAATACCCAATGCAGGACAAAGGCTGGTTGGGTAAACTGGCGATATTGGTCGTGTTGCTGTTTATCCCAATTTTTGGATGGTTCATCATTGGGGGCTATGAGCTACGTCTAATCCAGCGAATTTATCGGCGCGAACCCGGTTTACCCGAATGGGATGATTGGGGTGGCGATTTGACTCGCGGGTTTATGGCATTTGTAGGCGGCCTGATCTATGCTATTCCAAATATCATTATTGCCTGCTGCAATGCTGGGCTTGGTCAAAGCGATAGTGGTGGGGCAGCCGCTCTCTCCTGTCTATTGAATTTCATCAGTCTAGGGTATTCGCTGCTGATTACCCCGCTTCTCTTCTCCGCCATCGCGCACTATGCCGCCACTGAAGATTTCAGTGCCTTTACCAATATTGCGGGTCGTATCCAAGATGCAACGGGCAACCTGAACAACACGCTCATGCTGTATGTTGATCTAATCATCTTCTACATTATTGCGTGGATCATCGTTGCCATCGGCATTCTCTTGTGCTGCATCCCGGGGCTGCTTGCAATGGCCGCTACGAGTCTCGCCCTCTATTACATCATCGCCCAATGGGGCATCCAAATCGGTGCGGCGGGCGGTGCTGGTCCTCAATATATGGGACCGCCTCCACAGCAGGGCTTCTCGTTCTAATGGTAGCCCATCTCAAATCTAGCTGAATTTGTCCCTTAAATGGGTTCTCGTATAATGAACGATGAACCCATTTTTTATATATTTTGCTTGGGGAAAAAACATGATGTTAGCCTCCAGAAATTCTAACAAAAATCTACGATATCTTTTGCTTTGTGCTTTAACTCTCCTGTTAATCGCCTTGCCAATGGGCTTTGCATTTGCCCAAGATGATGAGGGCAGTGCAGCAGGTGCTGGCCTCTCGCTTGTTTGTGCGGGGATTATTTTCATCGCGGCGCTTGCAAGTGCATTTTGGGTATATCGGGATGCCAGTGATCGCGGCTCAAATGGGTGCTTATGGGCACTATTTGTTTGGTTTATTTTTTGGCCCATCAGTCTGATTATTTATATATTCCTACGACCGAAACGATAATTTCATGGCTATTCACCCCATATCCATACAGATTTTGGGGTGGCTCCTTTTAAAAGAGTGAATAAAATGAACACGCGAACCTTGCTACGCCTTGCTGTTCTAGTTATTAGCACATTGGTGATTGTAGGAATGCCAACTGGGGTAATCTTGGCGCAGTCATATGGTCGGAACAACGAAACCCCATCATCTACGCTGTTGATGTGCTATTGCATCATTTTTATTTTAGCACTTGGAAGTGCTTTCTGGGTTTACAATGATGCTCAAGAACGCGGGGATAATGCGTGCCTGTGGGCGTTAGTTGTCTACTTTGTCTTTTGGCCCCTCAGTATCATCGCCTATCTCATCTTTCGCAAAAAGGTCGAATTAAAACCTAGCTCATACACAAATTCATCGTATTCCGACTACTATTCTAAAGATAAAAGAAAGGATTGAGCCAGATAGCGCCCTTCGTCATCCAACAGTTCGCTGTTCTGATAGCCGCCATCCGCCAAAAACCGATACATCCCGATGCTCAGTTTTTGCACCCCGTCCAAATTCAATTGGGCATGTACCAATACCTTGTCTCCCGCTTGCCAATACTCACCCGGCCAGAAGGGTAAGTCGGTCTGCGCAATTCTTTGGTCATTGGCATCCAAGCCATGCACAAACGTAATGTATTGCATTCCGGCTTGGGTATCCGGCACACGCCACACTAACCACAATTCACCCTTATCGCGCCAGATGGATTCTAGCACGACCCCATTCGCAAAATGCGCATCCACCGCCGTTCGCGTCCCCGCCACACTTGGTAATGGGTTTTGCCAGATTTGGTACACCCCTTCGCCCGGACGTAGGGCCAGCGTTTTATAAGGCCGCACTTCGGGCGTAATCGGCATCAAATTGGTGTCAATCGTCGGGGCTACCAAAAGCAGCGTCGGTTCAACAGGCACAACCCATAAATGATCGGGATTCACAAAACGCACATCCCCTGCCCCATCCAGCAACACGTCCCACACCGCCGGCTCATTATCATACAAGACCGAATCACCGTCGCTAACGACCAGTACCCCATCCGCGTCCGCATCCAAAATCGCTTGGCGCACGTCCAACAAATACCCCAGCGGTGTACCAAACGCCCCTGTCGTATCATGCGTATTTAGAAAATTAAACAGCCCCACTGTGAGCCAAATCTGCAAAACGCCGATGACACCTAGAGCCACCCAAACAAGGATGCTGGTGGCGAATTTCAAAGGCTGTCTCCGATGTTGGCCTGCTAATGCTTTCCTATCGTCTAAATTCAGCACGGTGGCTTTAGCCCCGTGTCCCTTTTTTAACTGGGCAACCCCCGCCCCCATCACAATAAACGCGGCGGGCATCATGGGGATAAAATAATGCGGCTGCACGGCTGTCCATGTATAAAGATAGGCCGCCACCGGAACAATCAACCAGACCAGCAGTACCACCAAAATGCGCCGTTGAGCCGATTTACGCCATGCCATCATCGCTAACACAACCGCCGCCAGCACTACCCCAATCGGTACAAGATTAAACACCCCGTAGGCAGGCGGCATCTCGTCCAAATAACGCTGAAATTGACTCGCCCCCGCCAGCGAATGAATATTTTTACCCGCAATAGTGAACCACGCATAATCAAGCGCCGTGCTGCGGACTTCGCGCGAATTTTCAACAATCGAAATCGTGCCATCACTGCTTGTACCGCTATCGCTAGGGTTACTGCTGCGGCTGCGTTCAAGGCTGTCCCGTACTTTGCTGATACTCAACAAATCATCCTGATACAAGCCATAGGCAAACGGCATACATAGCAGTACCGCCCCCACCAACCCGAACCAAAATTCCCGCCGTATTCTGCGCCACCCCACCCCAACCATCAGCAGCGAAATCGGGGCTAAAATAACCGCCGCGAAATGGATTTGGGCCGTGATCGCCAGCAACGGCAAATGCCAAAATTGTGCCCATCGTTTAGGGTTCATTTCGATCAATCCCAATAAACCCGTCAGCAGCGTAACAAGCACAAAGGGTGGCAGCATATCCTGTGCCCAAATTTTGCGCGAATAAATCACCGCCCACGGACTGACGGCATACAAACAACCTGCCACCAATGCCGCCTCTGCCCCAAAATAGCGCCGCGCCACCCGCCACGTTAGCGCCACCGCCAGCACATTGAGAAATCCGACAAACAGGGTTGCCAAAATCGGGTTATTACCAGCGGCATAGGGGATGGCAAGCAGATAAACATTCATCGGCGAATTAGGGAAACCCACCGACGACCCAATCCCTAAAACGGGAAAATCCTTGCCCTGCGCTAAATTGAGTGCCAAACGTGACAGGGTGGCCTCGTCCCGCTTAAATTCGGTGATGCCGGGGGCATGGAGACGCAAAAACGCCGCCAGCAACAAGATGCCAACGGCGGTAATCCATTCCCAACGGCGCAGAGGGGAGTAATTTACCAAACGATTCCCCACCTCTCATTCATGGTATTCATCGTTGGCCTCCGCTTCATGCTGATTATTCATGATGTTCGTCATCAGCTTCCGCAAAGACCTGCCACGCCCCGTGCAGCCCCTCAACCGTGACGCCATAATAGATGCGCGTTTGCCCATTTTGGCGCTGGGCCAAATCGTAACGAATTTCGTTGCCGCGTTCATAGCGTTTAATCAGGCCAATATCACCAATCCAATACACAGCACGCGGGTCAAAAGTCTGGTTCTCATGCTCGGTGATAGCATAGTGCCACAAGCGGCGAGCCGAAGCACGGGTCACATTCCGCACCACGCTACCATTCCGTAAATCGTGCATGGTGTGATAGAACTTGCCATTGCGCTCCTCGGTGCTGGCGATTTCAACCCCTGTCAGCGGGGGTGTAGCCCCACCCTCAGGTACTTCCACTACCGTAAACTCCCCCGTCTCATGGGCAGTCACTTGAGGCAGCGCCATCGTTTCTTTGGAGGGTGACAAAACCGGCATAGCAGGCATAGGCATATTCGACAGCATAGCTCGCTGCACCAATTGAACAATCTCATCCCGTACCGCTAACGACGTTTCGGTTTCATCCCGCACATAAATCTTGTTTTCGTCAATCGCATACGGCACATCCGGGCCACGCGGTACACGGATACGTACAATCGGGATGCCCTGACTTTCTTGCGCGTCTATTTCGACTTCGAGCTTGGGTGTAATCTTGCTGTCAATCTCGTCGTAGAGGTGTTCAATTTCTTGGGCGATCTTTTCAACCCCGATGGGCTTCTTTTTGGGGTTTTCATTGCAACCGATGTAAATCGTGCCGCCGTTGGTATTCGCCATCGCGCAAACATCCGCCACAATGTTATACAAATAGCCATTGCGCTTCGCCATAAACTCATGGAACGACTGCACAATGCTGGGGCCTTCTTCACGCGCCGCCTGAATATGGTCATACGGGTCACGGGTGCTGCGATAGGGCCGAGTGCTGGCAAAATCCGTGCTTTGGAATACCTGCACCAGTGCGGCGAAACTGCGCTCCGGCAGGGCGATTTCCGTAATGCGATCCCCAATCCCCAAATTTTTACCCATGCTGCGCGGGTCGGCGTTCAGGCGGTGGGCATCTGACCCCTGAATACAGCGCATTCGGCGTGGATATTCCGGCTTCGACCCATCAAAAAAACGCGCCGTCGTCATACGGGTTCGTTTTTCAAGGTCGGTTACTTCCAGAGCGTGTAGATAGGGGTCTTGGGTATAGGCGATTTTGGTTTGTCCACCAAAATCAAAGCCGCGCATGGCGACCCCATTGGTCGAATTGACATGCGCCGCAATGACAATCCCGCCCCCTTCATTAATCAAGCGATAGGCGGTCAGCACATCCGAAGATGCCCCTGTCGCGGGGTTGCCTTCATCCATCGCATCCGGTGGAACACGCAGGCTCAATAGAATATGTTCCAGTTTACGAATCGGGGTCTTAGGCGAAAATACGCCGATGATATGAAAACCGAAGGTCGCAGTAAATTCAAAACCGGGTAGAACCAGCATTTTGTCGAGCAGGCGGTGATATTCATTGAGGCGACGTATCTCATCGGGTTCAGCCCGTCCCAACCGCTCCAAAAATTCGAGTTGTTCAATTTCCTGCATCATCTCAGCATAACCCCGCACCGTGTTGTGATCGGTGAAGGCGATGATGTCAAGACCGCGCAGTTCGGCTTTTCGCAAGATGTCCAGATAGGTAACGTTCGGCTCTTGGTAATCTATCGAGCCGGGGGTATGCAGATGTAAATCCATCCGATACCACTTGGTTTGTTTCGATCTTCCTGATGACACTACATTCTCTCCGCATCAATAATCTCAGCTAGGCCACGCAGACAATATGCGAGGCCCCATGTCAAAACCTCATTTGCGGAAAGCATTACCCAATCAATTTATTGAAATGAACGGCAAGTTGATCCGGTTCAAACGGTTTCACCAAAAATAGGTTGGCACCCGCTTCTTTGGCCTCGCGCTCCACATCCCGTCCGGAGGCCATCACCACCGGCGTGGTCAAGAAATCTTTGGAGGCCCTTAGCTGGCGCACAAAATCTACCCCGGCAATATCCGCGAGGTAGTAATCTACTAGAAACACGTCCGGGCGGAATTCTTGGGCTTTTTGAAAAGCATCTAATCCGCGTGGAACGACCATGACCTCAAAATCATCCATCTCCAGCAATTGTTTGAGGAGTGATGTCGTCGTTCGGTCATCATCCACAATCATTACTTTGGGCAACGCTATCCTCTCGCTTTCCCCGGCTCCAAAAAAGCTCTAGGCGTATAAATCTGTATGTTGGACATACTGACGATGTGATTCGACATCGCTGCCAATTGGCTCAAGGGCCGCTTGGAGCGCTTCATCTACCGTCTTTGCCAACACAAACTTCATAGCACTTCGCACTTCATCCGGTAGTTTTTCTAATTCGGGCTTATTCCGGGCCGGAAGAATCACCGTATCTAAGCCAAGTCGGTGCGCTGCCAAGACTTTATCTTTGATGCCTCCGACGGGTAGCACCAAACCATGTAAGGTAATTTCGCCTGTCATCGCCACATTGCTACGCGCCAATCGGCCTGTCGCCAGTGATGCCAGCGCCGCAGTAATGGCTACCCCGGCGGATGGGCCATCTTTCGGCTGCGCCCCGGCAGGCACGTGCAGGTGGATGTCATGCCCATCAAAATAATTCGGCTTGACCCCTAATTCCTCTGCCCGTGAGCGCAGATAGCTAAACGCCGCCCGCGCACTTTCCTGCATGACCTCGCCCAAATGTCCGGTCAGTTGGAATCCGCTGCGCCCCGGCATCTCGGTAGCCTCAATAAACAGCACATCCCCGCCCACCGATGTGACCGCCAGACCAGTCGCCACGCCCGGACGTTTCACCCGTTGCTCAATCTCGGTACGATAGCCAAACGGCGGATGTCCCAATAACTCATGGACTTTTTCGCGCGTCACCACCACCCGCTTATCTTTGCCCTCGGCGATGCGTGTCACCACCTTACGGGCCGCCTTGCCGATTTGCCGTTCCAAGTTACGCACTCCGGCCTCACGGGTATAGTCCTGAATAATCTCGACAATCGCTTCGTCATTAAAGCTGATTTCTTCAGGGAACAGGCCGTTTTCTTGAATCTGGCGCGGCACAAGATATTGCTTGGCGATTTGCACCTTCTCCCGCTCAGTATAGCCGCTGAGTTCAATAATCTCCATACGGTCAAGCAGGGGTGGTGGAATCGTATCAAGTTCGTTGGCAGTTGTGACGAAAATCGTTTCAGACAAATCGAACGCCACGTCCAGATAGTGGTCACGGAATTCGTTGTTCTGCTCAGGGTCAAGCACTTCGAGCAGGGCCGCCGCTGGGTCACCCCGGAAATCGTGACCGAGTTTATCAATCTCGTCCAACATCATGATCGGGTTGCGCGTTTCGGCCCGACGCAGGGTTTGGATAATCCGGCCCGGCATTGCACCCACATAGGTACGGCGGAAACCGCGAATTTCGGCTTCGTCACGCACCCCACCTAGACTCATACGGACAAATTTGCGCCCCATCGCCCGCGCAATCGAAGCGCCGAGTGAGGTTTTACCCACCCCGGGTGGGCCAATAAAGCATAAAATCGCGCCCTCCCGCCGCCGCCGGATTTTGTCATCCCCAGTCAATTTGGCGAGTTGATCGGCCCGTTCCAAGCGGATTTTACGCACGGCTAGATATTCCAAAATGCGCTCTTTGATGTCTTCGAGGTCATAATGATCCTCATCCAAAATCGTGCGTGCATGGGCAATATCGAGGTTATCGGCGGTACGCTTATCCCACGGCAGATTCACCAGCCAATCCAAATAGGTGCGAATTACGCCATATTCAGCGGCAGCAGTGGGCAATTTGGCAAGTCGGTCTAGTTCTCGACGGGCCTCGCGTTCGGCCTCCTCCGTCATATGAACTTCGGCAATCTTCTGGCGGAACTCCTCGATTTCAAGCGTCTGTTCGTCGCCTTCACCCAATTCACGCTGGATGGCCTTGAGTTGTTCACGCAGGAAATATTCGCGCTGCACTTTTTCCATCTCGGATTGGGCTTCGGTCTGAATCTTGTGACCAAGTTCAAGGACTTCAAGTTCCTTGCTCATAATCTGCATCAAACTGTGCAGTTTTTCGATTACGCTGTCCAGTTCCAGCAAGCGCTGTTGGTCTTCAAGGTCAATGCGAATATAGGTCGCCACTGTATAAACCAGTTGCAGCGGGTCATCCAAATTGAGCGCCGATGAAATCAGTTCGCCGGGGATACTCGGCACAAGATCAGCCAAGCGGCCAAACTGCTCAACGATATTGCGCATCAAGGCTTCAACTTCGATGGTTTCTTCCAATGATTCAGGGGCAAGATCAACTTTGGCCTTAAGATAGGGTTCTTGCGTGGTGTATTCTTCAATCCGAATCCGTGACAGACCCTGAACCAAGAGTCGAATCGTGCCGTCAGGCGCACGAAACAACCGATGAATTTGGGCCAGTGTACCGATCTTATAAATCTCATCCGGCCCCGGCGTTTCTTGCATCGGGTCTTTGGCCGCAAACAGCCCAATAATCCGGCCCGTTGTGGCAACCTCATCTACCAAGCGAATCGAGCGTGGCTGCCCAACGGTTAAAGGAATCGCCGTCTGCGGAAATACCACAATGCCACGTAAGGGTAAAATGGGCAGTTCGCTTGGAATAGGGGGAATTTCGGTATCTTCGTCAGAGGGTTCGCCGCTGTCTTCTGGGGTTGTAACACTAATCTGACGTTTAGTCTCTTCTGACTTACCCGACTTGCCTGCAAACCATGCGGCGAGTGGCGAGTCTGTTAGCTCAATTTCAACAAGGCCATCATGCCAAGTCATTTTATCCATGGAATTTTTACTATCCTTGTGGTGCTTTAACGCACGGTTGTTGTCATGCCAGACAACTTATTCTTCGTCGTTTTCATCTATGCGGACATTGATGATGTGAATTTGACGATCTTGACGACGGGGAAGTTCTACCTGCAAAAAACCATCCCGATAATTCGCTTCAATCCGGCTACGATCCACTGCCCATGGCAGCATCAATTCAACTCTAAACTCACCATGCCGAATTTCTAATTGGTGCAATGACGGCTGCGGGTGTTCATAGTCCCGTATCCGCACCCCGCTTATGACCAAAAGCCGTTCATCAATCGTAATATGAAACTCGCCATCCCGCATACCAGCGATTTCAACGCAGACAATCAAACGATCATCGGCTTCATACACATCGGTTGGGGGACGCCATGCGGCAGGTTTACCACCACGCCGCTGTACCAAGCTGTGGGTATAAACAGCCTCTAACGTGGAAAGCAGTTTTGAAAACTCATCATCCGGTTGACCAAAAAACATGCTTATCCCTACTTGACTTTGGTAAAAGGCATTAAACTCATCATACCACACCGCTATAGTGTACTCAAATAAGAGTTGCACAAGAAAAAGCGCCCACGCACTCGGAATAAATTGCGGCGTTATAATTAAGAGTAGATCATGTTGTAGCGCCATAGGAGAAGGCTTCAGTGACTAATCAATTACAGCTATATAAAGCAGTCGAATTGTTTAATGGCCTAACCAATGAACAAATCGAGGCACTCATTACCATTAGCCAAGAAGAGGTCTATCAGGAAGACCAAGTAATTTTTTCCCAAGATGACGAAGGCGAAAAAATGTACATCATCCGCAGTGGGCAGGTCGAAATCAGCGTCCAAGCCGACAGACAAGCCCCCGCCGAAACAAAGATTTTTTTGGGGCAGGGTCAAATTTTTGGAGAGATCGCCCTCATTGACTATGGCACACGCTCGGCTACCGTGCGGGCGATGAATGACGAAACCATCGTAGATGCCATTCATCGAGACAGTTTTAATCAACTGTGTCAATCAAGCACCGCGATTGGGTTTGTAGTCATGCGCAATTTGGCAATTGACCTGTCCTACAAGCTGCGCCACCAAAATCTACGAAGCACGAAGCGCTAGGTACAAGGAGCGGATCAGATGGTCTATAAAGTGAGTTATGTCGTTCTCGGCGGCGCACACCCCGGTGCAATTATCAATCAATTTGAGCAACCGAAAGTGGGGGGGCACGTCAAAATTGGCAAAAACACCTTTGAAATTGTGGAAGTCAATGAACTCATGCCAGCACGCGGCGATTTTGCCTTTTTACATGCTACTGTCAAACAGATCGGAAAATCGAAGAAAAAATAGTACCGCGCTTTGGATGATATAACTGTATACTATAACTCAATCATATCCCGTCTACACAACAACTTCTTATGTTAGAATGGAGTTAGAATTAAGCTGGTTTTCCGATTTACCTCCACAAAGGACTTATCAACAGGTTATCAACAAGTTATCAACAGATAATTTGTTCTGTTGATAACCCTTAGCCGCTTCCACAAGCCATATCGTGAAGTATTGAGGAAGTTGCCTGTTCATAACTTTTTCAAACCTGTTGATAACCTGTTGATAACTTGCCTCTCCGCCTCTTACACAAACCTTAACTGTTGATAACCTGTTGATAACTCAAAAAGTTATGAACAGGTTATCAACAAGTTATCAACATGCTGATTGATCAATCAATATATTGCAAATCGCCTCATTAAGCCATTCTAATAGAAATGTCACAAGCACGCAAAAAGTTATCAACAGATTGCCCCCTCTCTACTACTACGACTATTTAAAAATAAAAAATAGTCGGAAAGGTGTTGATAACTTTCGTACCAAACCTCTACCTCCGAGAACCTCAAAAGTACAGTACAATTTCTGGGCGGCACTTTTTATTTTGTTTTTTGACTTCATCACTTTCAGGACTACATGGCCTATCACGAATATATTGGCAACCTTCATATGCACACCCCCTACTCCGATGGTGAAGCATGGCATTCCGAAATCGCCGATGCCGCCATTGCCACCAACCTCGACTTTGTGGTTGTAACGGATCACAACATATGGATTGATGGGGTACAGGGTTATTATGGCGATGAAAAACGTGGTTACGTCCTATTATTGACTGGGCAAGAAATTCATGATCGCACCCGCCTGCCCCAAGTCAATCATTGTTTAGTTTACAACGCCAAAACCGAAATGAATCGTTATGCTCCTGACCCGCAGGCGCTTATCAAAGCGGTCAATCGTGCGGGTGGGATGACCTTTTTAGCCCATCCCTTTGACAAAGGGGTAGATTGGCGCGAAGATATTGAAGGTATCCCTTGGGTAGATTGGGATATTGACGGTTATACAGGCCTCGAAATTTGGAACTATATGAGTTCGTTTAAGGCCGTCCTCGAAAATCCGCTGAAAAGTGTACGCCGTTTATTTTCACCTGAAGACGCTATTATTGGCCCGGACGAAGAAACCCTTGCCAAATGGGATCAATTATTGGCACAGGGCAAGCGAGTCGTGGGGATTGGCAATTCCGACGCACACGGCACGCCCATGAAAATCGGCCCGATTACCCACATCGTGTTCCCCTACGATTTTCTGTTTAACTGTGTCAACACCCACATCCTGACCCAACACCCTTTGATCGGGGAAATGGAACACGACGCCGACATCATTTATCGCGCATTAGCACGGGGCAGCGCGTATACCAGCTATCGCATTCCCGGCGAGGCCAAAGGGTTTCGATATTCGGCGCAGGGGGCACAGGGCGCGACCGCCCAAATGGGGGATAGTATTCGTTTGGGTCATGGGGTCACTTTGCAAGTCTTGATGCCAGTCCGCACCCACATCAAAATGATTTTTCGCGGGCAGGTCGTTGCAGATGAGACCAATGTCGAAAATCTGACCTATGTCGCCTCACAGCCGGGGGCCTATCGTGTCGAAGTCTGGCGTGAATATAAGGGGATTGAACGCTGCTGGATTCTCAGCAACCCTATTTACGTTGAACCCAATATCGCGCCGATTGGAGTCACTGGGAACTAATCAATCAAAAAGGCAGGGTGTGAATCCTGCCCTTTAAAATTTATCTGATCTTCATAGAGACTTGTCCACATCTCGTGGACATTATTTTGTAGCCGGGGAATTCTATTCCTCGGCTGACTATTCTTCATCCAGATTATCCAGATCGAGTGTTTCCACAAAATCCTTGAACAAACCCAGCTTGTCATCCAATGCCGCGCCTTTTTCAGTCGGAACATCGGGTTCGTGTTCAACATCTTCTTCGGGGGTAACAGCGGCGGCGTCCATAACCTCAGGTTCAACATAAATCGGAACGCGGGCACGGACGGCTAATGCAATGGCGTCACTGGGACGAGAATCTACTTCGAGTTCACGTCCATCCAATTCAATCACAATCTTGGCGAAGAAAATATCATCGGGACGGCGGAGTTCAGTGACTACCACATATTGAACCTCGGCTCCCATTTCGACAATCAGTGATTTCAGCAGGTCGTGGGTCAAAGGGCGTTTGTGTTGAACATCTTGAAGCTCGGTGGTAATGGCTTCCGCTTCGTATGGCCCAATCCAGATTGCCAGATACCGTTCGCTGCCTTCTTCTTTTAGAATGACCACCCGGTTTTGGGTCATCAAGCTCATTCTAATACAATCAATTTTGACCTCTACCATACCTCAACTTCCTCATCCGATCCCTAGCCTTATTATGTGATAGGCCTCGTGTTGTCATTGGGATTGTATTTTGGGGGATTCTTCAATTGAAAGGCTCCCCCAAAGGCCGGTGACATTTCGGACAAGTGCGAAATGAAAAGCGGAGTTGGCAAATCCCCTGCACTTGAAAACGCCAGACTCCTAATCACCAGCAGGCATTGGAGATAGGTTTCGATGACTGCTGATTTCCACTGCCCTAACCGAGATGTCGGTAAAAGCGTATGCTGTAGTATAGCACCGGGACGAACAAATGCAAAACCTTTACTTATTTGCTTCCATTCGTTTCCATTAGCTTCCACCAGTTTTAGTGTATAACAAATTTGCCCTCTTGAGACCGAAATTTTTTGAAACTTCATGTACCTCACCGCTTGACCTATGGTTGCTTTTCGCTTTCATGCCTCAGCGCTTTTTCCATCCCGACTTTCTGTAAAATCAAATGAGGAATGAGATCAGCATGATGATTTTGGCAGGTACTCATGAAAAAATTTTTCCCCAAAAATCTTTACCAGCGATTTTGGAAACGACGCAAACGCTGGCAGCGTACCCTCTTGATTTTGCTCGTTTTGGGTATTTCTAGCATCGTCTATCTCTATCAATGGCTGTTTGTTGATCTCCCCGATATTGATAATTTGGAAGCAGGACTGGCGCTCCCCAGTACACGCATCTATGACCGCAATGGCAAATTGTTGTATGAGATCGTGGATTTGTATGGGGGTAGCCACAAAGCCGTCACTCTTGATGAAATGGCAAGTTGCCTGCCCGACGCGACCATCGCCACCGAGGATGCCAATTTTTATCACCATCCCGGCGTAGACATCGAAGGCATTGCCCGTGCCCTGTGGATTAATGTGCGCGGCGGGGAAGTTCGCGCTGGTGGCAGCACTATTACCCAGCAGGTAGCCCGTAATCTGCTGCTAACCAAACAACCCAGTCAAGACCGCACCGTGCGTCGCAAACTACGCGAGAGCATCCTTGCCATTCGTTTAAATATGGCCTATTCCCGCGAGGAAATCCTGACGCTCTATCTCAATCAAACCTATTATGGCAATCTGGCTTACGGAGTCGAAGCCGCCTCCCGCATCTATTTTGGCAAGTCGCCTGCTTCCTTGAGTCTAGCCGAATGTGCGATGCTGGCAGGCCTGCCCCAATCCCCTGCTATCTATAACCCGCTCGAAAATCCAACCATTGCCAAAGACCGCCAGACGATTGTTTTGGATTTGATGGTCAAGCATGGCTATATTTCCGAATCTGAAGCGGAACAGGCCAAAAAAGAACCTCTCGATTACAGTGCGGGCACATTCGAGATTCTAGCCCCCCATTTTGTCGCCGCCGTCTGGACACAATTGGAACGCGATTACGCCGACGAACTTTATACAGGGGGTTTGGAAGTTTACACCACTCTTGATCTCAATTGGCAGAATGCCGCCGAACGCATTGCCCGTCAGCACCTCGCCGAACTCAATAATCCGCCGGATGGGTCGCCGCCCAAAGATGTGCATAACGCCGCGTTAGTCGCCATAGACCCCTATACGGGCCAGATTTTAGCCATGTTGGGCAGTCCCGATTATTTTGACGAAAGCATAGATGGCAACGTCAACGCCGCCCTTGCGCCACGTCAACCCGGTTCGGCCCTAAAGCCCTTTACCTATGCCGCCGCCTTTAATCCGGCCCGTGAAGAACCTTTCACCCCAGCCACCATGCTGCTCGATGTCAAAACGCCATTTGTCACCCGCCGCCTCGAAAGTTATACCCCACTGAATTTTGGCCTCGCGGAACATGGCCCGGTGCTGGTGCGTGAGGCATTGGCCTCGTCTTTTAATATCCCCGCAGTCGAGACCCTCAATGAAATCGGTGTGCAATCATTGGTGACGTTGGTCACTCGTTTGGGCATTTCGACCCTGACCGACACCAGCCGCTTTGATTTATCGCTGACATTAGGTGGCGGGGAGGTGCGCTTGGTTGAATTGACCGCTGCCTATAGCGCTTTTGCCAATGGAGGACAGCGTGTCGAGCCGAACTATATTTTGGAAATTCGCAACAGCGCGGGTGAGACCATCTACGAGGCTCAAACCCCTGCTCTCGGTAAACCCGAACTCGATCCCCGTGTTGCCTATCTAATTACCGACATTCTTTCGGATAATGAGGC
The DNA here is from genome assembly GCA_013112715.1 of Chloroflexota bacterium. Classification (GTDB taxonomy): domain Bacteria; phylum Chloroflexota; class Anaerolineae; order Aggregatilineales; family J027; genus CFX10. The sequence goes on along the minus strand of JABFGB010000010.1, from coordinate 23,368 downwards.
GCGTATTCCGGCGTTTGGCACGGTCAGTTCTCTCAATATTGGCCGACCCGCCGCCGCCAAAACCGGCACAACCACCGATTTCCGCGATAACTGGACAATGGGTTACACCCCGAATTTAGTCGTGGGGGTTTGGGTAGGCAATGCCGACAACACCCCCATGACCAATGTGACGGGTATAACGGGGGCTGGGCCAATTTGGAATCAATTCATGCGGGAAGTGCTCTATGGTCAGCCTGAATTGCAATTTGAGCGACCTGAGGGGCTGGTACGGGCCGAAGTTTGTGCGACCTCTGGTTTGCTGCCAACTGAATATTGTCCCGTCCGCAAGTGGGAATGGTTTATTGATGGCACGGTTCCCACTGAGTCCGATAATTTTTATCAACCCTTCCTGATAGACAGCCGCACCGGACTGCTGGCAACCGAGGATACCCCTACTGAATTTCAAGAGGAAAAAGTCTATCTGGTGCTGCCCCCCGAAGCGCGTGACTGGGCCGCCCGCCAAAACATCCCACCCCCGCCGGATTCTGCCATCCGGGTAGGTGAAGAACCAGAACGTCCCTTGCGCATGGTCTCCCCCGACCCTTACACTGTTTTTGCCCTAACACCGCTTCTACCATTGGAAACGCAGCGTATCCGCCTGTCGGTCATCACCCCGCCCGAAACCACCAGCATTACCTATTGGATTGATGGCGGGATGGTACAAACGATTGACCAAGCACCTTTTGACATCTGGTGGGCCTTGCAACCGGGGGATCATCTGGTCTGGTCAACCGCTCAGTTAGCCGATGGCAGCAGTTTGGAAAGCCAGCCCATCGCGTTTCGAGTAGATTCCTATGTGCCGCCAGACGAACGCCCGTCCTCCGGCCCTGCTGAATAGAGACGCGCAATGGGTGACGGTGGTTGCGTTTTATGGCGTTTTGAGCATACAATCGCCCTCAGTAACGATAGGTAGATGGGTGATGTGCGATGGATCAACCACAAAATCTTCGAGACCCCAACGCGCTGGATGAACTTGAAATCAGCGGGTTCTTGGCGGAAATCATGGAAAATATCCGGCAGCAGCTTGAGATCAATAAACAAGAAATTTCACAGTCGGGCCTCCATGCCCTAACCAGTATTCAACGCCGCCCGCTGGCCCTCTCCAGTGTCCTGCGTTATGATCGGGGCCTCTCGCTGATCGTTGAACTAAAACGCCAATCTCATCGTGGCAAGACTTTGGTGGATCGCTACGACCCCGTTGAGCAAGCCCACCTTTTTGAAAATCTGGGAGTCCAAGCCCTCTCCGTCGCCACCAATCCGCTCTATTATCAGGGCGAAATCCATCACTTAACCTTAGTCTCACAGGAAACGCGCATCCCGGTTATTCGTAACGACTTTGTGTTTGATCGTTATCAGGTGCATGAAGCGCGTGCTGCCGGAGCCGATGCGGTGATTTTGATTGCGGCCCTCTTGGGCGAGTATCGTTTATGGGATTTGGTTTCAATTACTCAGCGCCTCCGCATGACTGCCGTCGTGCAGGTGCAAGATGAGCAAGAATTGGCCCGCACCTTAAAATCCGATCCACTGGTAATTGCCATTAGCAACGTAGATTGGCGCACTTTTGACGTTGATTTAAGCCGCACCACCCGCCTCTGTCCGCAGATTCCGCGCCATATTGTCGTCGTCAGCATGGGTGGCATCCGCACCCCCGAAGACATGGCGATGGTGGCTGAATCTGGTATTGATGGAGTGGTAGTGGGCGAAGGACTGCTCGGTGTGCCGAATCCCGAAGAAGCCATCCACACACTTTTTTCGCTGGTAAATCCCGACAATAGGGTTGTTCGATAATGAAAAAATTTGCCTTAATTATGATTGCAGTGGTATTAGCTTTAGCCGCTTGTACCGACAATAATAATCCCACTCCCGAAGCCGATGGTCCGATTCTGGCGGGTGTCAATGACATGCCCAAGATGTTAATAACCGTGCAGTTTACGGCCACATCCCCCGTCGCCGATCAATTGCCCACCGCGACGATTGACCTCTCATTTCCCACTGAAACTCCGGAGCCACCCGAACCCACCTCGACCCCCACCCCCTATGTCGGGGTCTATGTCGGCCCGCAGTCCAGCGGTACCCCTTTGGCGGGCAATGTCACACCGATTGCGCCGGGGAATTTACCGGGGGCGACGGTTCCGGTATTTTTGGGTGCTCCCACTGCCCAAACCATCCCGATTGGCCCGGTTTTGACGACCCCCACCTTTGCCGTCGCTGGCCCGGTGAACTGTCCCATTCAACCCAATGCCTCGTTCATCAATGCCTATGGCCGCGACCCCAATTTACAGCAGCGTTTGGGTTGTCCACGTGATGCTGGGTATCAATTGTCGCTGGTCTATGAGCCGTTCGAGCGCGGTATTATGTTCTGGCGCGATTCCAAAGAAATCTATGCCCTGCAAACCCAAGACCGCCGTTATTATCGAGTGGCGGATACATGGGCCGACGGTCAACCCGAAAGCGACCCCGCCTTTGCCCCCCCCGCCGAAAATTTGCGTCAACCCATTCGAGGGTTTGGCTTGGCATGGCGCTCCAATGAACCCCTCCGCACGTCTATCGGCTGGGCCACACAGGGCGAGATTCCCTATTCCAGTTATTGGCAGGATTTTGAACGTGGTTTCATGATTGTCGGCGGTGATGGTCAGGTCTATGCCTTTGTGCCTACCGATGGCAATGGCGGCACTTTTGACGGCCCGCTTGCGCCATGAAAAAGCCCCTCTCCAAGAATTGGGGAGGGGTGGGGATACGATACTAAATTGAGCGCGGCGGATTTATCCCCGCGTTTTGATTTCAAAACGGCAAGTAATCGCGCGGATTTTGTGGCACGCCAGCCGCATCCCGGATTTCAAAATGGAGATGCGGTCCGGTTGAATTGCCACTACTCCCCACATTCCCAATATGCTGCCCTGCTTCGACGACTTGTCCACAGTAGACAAAATCAGCCGTGAGATGGGCATACAGGCTCATGACCGCTCCGTGTGCAATCACCACGCTCCAGCCATAACCCCAATCGCTCCATCCCGCAAAAATCACCACGCCGCCGCCGATAGCTTTAACCGCTGTTCCAATCGGCGCAGAAAGATCAAGCCCGCGATGTGCCCATGAAAAATCCGTCGTCAGACGATAACCATAGACAGGTTTAAAAAGCGGTGCAGTGCCATTGTAAACCTCTTGCGCACCACACGACCCCGACTGCCCAACCCCAAATTTTGCCGTGCCCATGTAGACCCCGCCTGCCGTTAATTCCCCGCTGGTCGAAGCCCCACCCATTGGCGTCCAGTAAATCGGCTCTTTAGAACCAATCCCTCCCGGAATGGCGACTTCTAATCCCTCGGGTAGCACATTTTCCGGTAGTGAGCCGCGCAGTTGATTGTAGTCAGAATCAATGATGGCATACGGGTCAACTTGATACTTCTCGGCGAGGTCTTGGATGCTGATGGGTTTTTGAATCCGTTCTATCGCCCCCTCGACGGGCAAAATATTCAGTACCAAACCCGGCTGCATGGCATTGACATAAAATCGGTCATTTGACCAGATGATGGTCTCGATGCTGATATGGTATTGGTCAGCGATGCCCTGCAAATTATCGCCGCGCTGCACCACATATTGGATAATGCCGGCGCGTTCTAGGTCGCGGTTGATGGTGTAGGCTTCCGGTTCAAGGCCAATCCCGCCCATCCCCACATTGGCACTGACCGATACATCCACCCCCTGGGCTACCGAGGTCGCCACCACTTCCGAATCGGCGGTAGGTATCTGGGTCAGGGTCGGCGACGGGGTAATCGAGGGCGTAGGGGAGGCTGTCGCGGTGGGCAATTCCAGTGTCGCCGTCGCAGTAGGGGTACTTGTAGGGCGATCCCCAATCCGCTGGGGGTCTTGCCCCATTTGGGTGATGACTAGAAAGGCGGCAATCACCATCACTGCCACTGCCATCAACAGGATGCCCCCACCCAGTTTGTTTTTCGAGGTGCTGCTTGTATTCATGGCTTAAAGACTAATCGTGTACACCGGGTCCATCGCTTGGAAGTTGCTATCACGGATCTCAAAATGCAGATGTGGGCCGCTGGTACGTCCGGTCATCCCAATCGTGCCTATCGCCTGCCCTTGTGACACCGATTGCCCGCAACTTACACTATAACTATCCATATGAGCATACAGGCTATAGCTACTGCCATGTGCGATGACGACGACTTTGCCATAGCCATATTGATTCCACCCCGCAAAGATAACCGTGCCAGAACCCGCTGCCATTATCGTAGTGCCCACTGGCGCGGCGAGGTCAACCCCGGTATGTGATCCTGAGAACCCCTGCCAAAATTCATATGTCCCCGGTGGCACCGGTACTTGCACTGGAAAGCCTGTCGTAGTGACTTGGGCATTGCATCCCCACAATCCGCTGTTGGCAACCCCGCCGGAAACGGAACTGCCCGTGCTGCCATCGCCTGCCACAATTGGGGCGGGTTGCCACACATTGCAATCGCCCCCATTGCCACCAGGAACGAGCACACTTACACCTTCGACTAACATACTGTCGGCAGTTGCTCCCAGTAGTTGGGTGTTATAGGCCGAGTCAATGATAACGGACGGGTCTACTTTGGTAGCCTCCGCCAATTCTTTAATTGTGATGGGTTCACGTACTTTGGCAAACACCCCATCGGTGGGCGGAATTACAATTTCGGCGTTCACACGGGGCGGGTTAACCTTATTGCGATCATTTGACCAGATAATCGTACAAACATCTTCCAAATCAAATTTTTTGGTAATGCCGTCTAGGGTATCGCCCTGTTGAATCACATAGCTGCTAAAGCCGCGTTCACCCGACCCCACTTGGAAGGTAAAGGGTTGATTATCACGTCCAATCACTGGCCCGAAATCCGCCGAACTCGGCACAGGGGTCAATAACATAATTGCTTGTTCATCGGGGGCAGCCGTCGCCCGAATCCCCCCTGTTGGATTATCCATATCCTGCACGGGTGGATTTTCGACATCCGGCGTTAGCGACGGGCGAATCATCACCAGCGGCGCATCTTTGGTTGAGTTTTGGGTGACTTCATCCGTAGGATTATTCTCATCTTGATTGCCGAGGAAGATAATCAATCCGGCTGCCATCGTCAGAAGCAGCGCCGCCAGCAAAATAGACCCACCCAGATACCGCTGCCAACCCGCTTCATATTGGGTGGTCGGGTGCGGTGCGGTGGCGGAAGGTGAAGTATCACCCAGATTCACAGGTGGTTCTTCGGCAGCTAATTGTTGAAACAGACGCTGCGAGTCAGTGGCCTGTTCTTCGGGTAGACGGTTTTGATCTGTCATAACTGTAAAACTTCCTTACCTGCCTTAAAACACCTACTTGAAGCCCCTCTCCACTCAGTGGGGAGGGGTTGGGGGTGGGGATAGCCAGTCGTATCAATTACGAGACACAGCGATTAACCTACATCTCCAATAGAGTCGGGGCGAAGTCTAGCGCGGGGCAAGGTCGCTTTCCAGCGGCGTCTCACCTACGCTTGCCACACAGCCCACAAGGATGCTGACTGGTTTAACAGGTCGCGTGCCATTTGTAAAGCGTCTTCTGCCTGCCGCACCACATCCAGCGGCACGATTTCACGATCCAGCGAGCATTCCTGTTCCCACAAATTCGCCACAATGGTCAGTTCCGTAAGGGCATTATTGAGTGAATCTCGAATGGCAACACTTTGCGGATATTGATCGGCCTCTTTTTTCGTCAGGAAAAATGGCTCAGGCACGGTGATAATTTCCCCACAGTTGACCGTCTCCCCAAACAACACCCGATCCCACACATCGGCGGCGTGCTGTTGGGCCTGTTGCGCTTGGTTAATCTGTCCCCCCATACGATCCCGCAGATTGGTTTCCTCTTTGGAATCTAGGAAGCCACACGCAAAAGTTGCTATCAGCAGGCCGCACCAAAATAGCATCAAGGGCATGGGCTTTCTGCGATTCTCTGACAGACTGTATAGGCGCTTCATATATATTTCCGATGAATCCCGATTAAACTGATAAAGGTCGGGTCAACCGACAAAAATTTGAGTCTGGGAGTTTATTAAATATGAATCTAAGCCGATTTACCACCAAAGCGCAAGAAGCGGTCATCGCTGCCCAGCGCCTTGCCGAAGAAGAAAATCATGCTGAATTGGATGTGCCCCATCTGTTGGCAGCCCTGTTACAGCAATCTGATGGGGTTGTTCCCCAACTAGTCAGTAAAGTTGGCGCACGGCCTACGGTTGTCCTCAATGATGTCAAAAATCTGCTCGCCAGCAAGCCCAAAGTCTATGGCGCAACCGAAGTCCATTTGAGCAAAGCCGCCGTCGAAGCGTTACGCGACGCCGAAAAACAAGCAGGCAAGCTGCGTGATGATTACGTCAGCACCGAACATCTCCTGCTGGCATTGATAACCAACAAAGTGATTGGTGACCTGCTTTCACGGCATGGTATTGATGAAAAGGCCACCCTCAAAGCGCTCAGTGAAATTCGTGGCGGTCAGCGGGTTACCTCCCAAGACCCCGAAAGCACCTATGCCAGTCTGGAAAAATATGGGCGTGATCTGACCAAAGACGCCGCACAGGGCAAATTGGACCCTGTAATCGGGCGCGATGATGAAATCCGCCGCGTGGTGCATGTCCTTTCGCGCCGCACCAAAAATAATCCGGTGCTGATTGGCGAGGCCGGGGTTGGCAAGACCGCGATTGTTGAAGGCTTGGCCCAGCGCATCATCAAAGGTGATGTGCCGGAGGGCCTCAAAGATAAACGGGTGATTCAACTCGACATGGCGGCATTGTTGGCCGGGGCGAAATATCGTGGTGAATTTGAGGAACGCCTCAAGGCCGTATTAAAAGAGGTCAGCGAATCCGAAGGGGAAATTATCCTGTTTTTGGACGAACTGCATACCATTGTCGGTGCAGGTGCAGCAGAAGGTGCGATGGACGCAGGCAACATCCTCAAGCCGATGTTAGCACGCGGCGAACTGCGGGCGATTGGTGCGACCACCCTTGACGAATATCGCAAATATATCGAAAAAGACGCCGCCCTTGAACGCCGTTTCCAACCCGTCTATGTAGACCAGCCCTCGGTTGAGGATACGATCAGCATTTTGCGTGGACTGAAGGAACGTTATGAAGTTCATCATGGGGTACGTATCCAAGACAATGCCGTGATCGCGGCGGCGGTCTTGAGCAATCGTTATATCCCGGATCGCCAACTGCCCGATAAAGCGATTGACCTCATTGACGAAGCGGCCTCCCGTTTGCGTATGGAAATTGATTCCCGCCCCGCTCCCCTCGACGCCATTGAACGTGCCGTGATGCAGTTGGAAATTGAGCGCGAGGCCCTCAAGAAAGAGCGCGATAAAGCCAGCAAGGAACGCCTCGGCAAAATCGAGGAAGAACTCGCCAACGCCAAAGAGGAAGCCCGTGCCCTGCAAGCCCGTTGGCAGCGTGAGAAAGATGCTATCGCCGCCATCCGCCAAGCCAAGAGTCAGTTGGATGAAGCGCGTATTGCCCTCGAAAAAGCCGAACGTCGTGGCGAATTAGAAGCGGCAGCGCGTTTGCAATATGGCGATATTCCGCGTTTCGAGCAGCAGCTTGCCGATGCCGAAGCCGACCTCCAACAAATGCAGCAGGAAGGCGGCGCGATGCTCAAAGAAGAAGTAGATGCCGACGAAATTGCCGCAGTGGTTGGTCAATGGACGGGTATCCCGGTCAGTAAATTGCTGGAAGGCGAAGTTGAAAAGCTACTCCGCATGGAAGACCGTTTACAACAGCGTGTGGTCGGGCAAGATGACGCCCTGCGTAGTGTCAGCAATGCCGTCCGCCGCAGTCGTGCAGGTTTGCAAGACCCCAATCGCCCCATCGGGACATTTTTGTTCTTGGGGCCAACCGGCGTGGGTAAAACCGAATTAGCACGAGCATTAGCCGAATTTCTGTTTGATACCGAAGAAGCCGTCGTCCGCATTGACATGAGCGAGTACCAAGAAAAACACAGTACGGCCCGTCTCATTGGCGCTCCCCCCGGCTATATCGGCTATGACGAAGGCGGTCAGCTAACCGAAGCCGTGCGTCGTCGCCCCTATGCTGTCGTGCTGTTTGATGAAGTCGAAAAGGCCCACCATGAAGTATTTGATATTCTGCTGCAAGTGCTGGATGATGGCCGCCTCACCGATGGGCAGGGGCGCACGGTCAATTTCAAAAATACCGTGATTATCATGACCAGCAATGTCGGCAGTCCGATTATCAAACAAATGGCGGGGCGTGACGAGGAAGAAATTCGCCATGCCGTCATGAGTGAACTAGATCGCACCCTGCGGCCTGAGTTTTTGAACCGCATAGATGAAGTGATCCTATTCCACAGCCTAGAGCGCGAACATATCAAGCAGATTGTGGATATTCAACTGCGCCGTCTACAAAAGTTGCTGGCCGAACGTCGTATTACCATCGCCCTTAGCGAAAATGCCAAAGAATATCTGGCCGAGATTGGTTATGACCCGGTGTTTGGCGCGCGACCCCTCAAGCGTGTCATTCAGCGTGAAATCCAAGACCCGTTGGCTCGTGCTATCTTGGAAGGGCGTGTGCGTGAAGGGGAGCATGTCATGGTAGACGCCGATGAGCAGGGCATTTTGTTTGACGCGGTGATCGAAGGCGATACCCTCTAAAAAACCACAGTGAAGGCAGGTTGTCCAAACAGCCTGCCCCATACAAACCAAACACCTACGCCAATTAACCCTAAAAATAGAGTATGCTCTAAATGAGTATTTCAATTTGATACTAAAGGTTTGTTTCGCGTGCCCTTATCAGACGATTTAGAGCACGAACGCCATCTAAGACAGCAGCTTGAGGCTGAGTTACAAGAAAATGAGGCGCGTTATCAGGCTCTAGTTCAAAAGTCGCAGCGTCAAGTATTGGAATTATTGCTGTTAGATCGGGTTCGGACGGCCCTCGCTTTAGAACTGGATTTGTCCCACATCTTTCGCAAAGTAGTGGAGGCAATTGCGGACACGTTTGGCTATACCCATGTGAGCATCTATCTCCTCGAAGGCGATGTCTTAATCCTCCAACATCAAGTCGGCTACGACAGCGTAATCTCGCATATCCCCATCCATGTGGGTGTTTCAGGGCGTGTGGTGCGTACAGGGCAGCCCGTTTTAGTAGAAGATATTTCGCAAGACCCCGAATTTCTCGCTGCTGTCGAAGGTCTTGTGTCCAATCTAGTCGTCCCCTTGTTTAATCAAGGCCAAGTGGTTGGCACGCTATCTATCGAAAGCACCACCACCCGCCTATCTGAAGACGACCTCAAAATCACGATGGCCTTAAGCGATCATGTCAGCATGGCAATTTATCGGGCACAGTTGTATACCATCGTAGATGAAAACGAAAAACGCCTCAGCGCCCTCCTCGAAAACAGCCTCGATTTGATTGTCTTGCTGGATATAAAGGGCAAGATCATCTATCAAAATCAGGCCATCACGCGGACACTTGGTTATCAACCTGCCGAAGTGATTGGCAATAGTGTTTTTGACTACCTGCATCCAGAAGATGTGGAATCTTCCAAGCAACTGTTCCGAAATTTATTAAATTCACCCGACCTTATCGTGCGGACGGAGGTACGCTTTCGTCATAAAGAGGGTAGCTATCGGTGGGTAGAGGCCACAGGGAGTAACGCGCTACACATCCCCGGCGTCAAGGCTATTGTGGGCAATTACCGTGACATCACCGAGCGCAAACAGAATGAAGATACCTTGCGTCAGCGCGAAGAGCTATTTCGCTTATTATTTGAATATGCTCCCACCGGCATGGCACTATTAACCCCCACAGGCCGTTTTGTGCGTGTCAATCAGGCATTTTGCGATGCGGTAGGCTACAGCCAAAACGAAATGCTGCACATGACCTTTCAAGAAATCACCCACCCTGATGATCTTAAGCCCAATATCGAGCTTGATGACCAACTGCTTCGTGGTGAAATCCCCCATTTTCAAATGGAAAAACGCTATATCCACAAATTGGGCCATGTCGTTCACGTTTTGTTGGACGTTGGCTTGATTCGGGATGCCGACAATCGCCCCCAACATTTTATCAGCCAAATTATAGACATTACCGAACGCAAAAAAGCCGAAACGCTGTCTTTTGAAATCGCGGTGGAAAAACTGCGGATTCAATTGCTGGCTGAATTCATCCGCAATGTCTCCCACGATTTCCGCACCCCGCTCTCCGTTATCAACACTCATCTTTATCTACTGCGCCATAATGATGCCCCCAGCAAACGCCTTGACCGACTGAACATGGTTGAAAAACAGGTCGCGCGTCTAGGCCGACTCATTGAGGGCTTATTGAAGATGACGCGCTTGGATACGGATGTGGCTTTTGATTTTCACCTCGTAAACTTCAATCAAATCGTCACCGAAGTGCTTGATCGGGTGAAGTCTCAACTTGAAAAGATGGGGCACCAAGTCAACTTAGACCTGCAATCCACACTGCCTCGCATTTGGGGGGATCCAATCGAACTGAGTAATGCCCTGACCGAGGTGCTTGAAAATGCCATTCAATTTACCCCACCGGAGGGAATGATTACCGTCCGCACGTCTCTTTGGCAAGAGTCAGTCGTTTTGGAGATTGAGGATACTGGAGTCGGCATTCCTCCTGACGAAATCCCCTTCATTTTTGAACGCTTCTATCGCGTAGACAAGGAGCGTCCAACAGATCGGGGGGGTATCGGGTTGGGGCTATCCATCGCTCAAAAAATCATTCAAGCCCATAAGGGGTTTATTGAAGTCGAAAGCAGTGTCGGCACGGGTAGTATTTTCAGAATTCTACTCCCTCTACCAACGCCTAATTCTCCTGTGTCACCCACTCGCAGTTAGCGTGCCTTTAAAATGTTGATCTGCTCGCGGGCCTGCGTAAATTGCCCACTGGCGAGGTTCGCTGGGGCTACCCCTTGTTGCAGCGCCGTTTGCGGATTGCGTGTGCAGTTGTTATTAAATATATCAACCGACTGTTTTAACGAACTTAGGGCGCTGTTGACCATCAAAACCGCCTGATTCAAAAGTGGGTCGCCGCTCTGGTCGGGGGGTAAGGCATAGGGCGCATCCACTCCCGGAGGATTGGTACAATCCGCAAACCCCGTTGTCTGGATGCTACTATAACGCGCCAGCAGATCATTCAACCTAAATTCCCCATTCGTGAGCAGGGCCTCCAAAGCCGCAATATGGGTCGCATAGTCTATATTCGGTAGCGGGGTTGCGTTGATGTCCGGTGTCATAGTGACGAGAGGCAGTGGCGTATTCCCGGATGATCCGGCCTGTCCATTTTGCCCATCTGTTGGAATACTACAGCAAAATTCTGGATTGCGCGTCGGCACAGGATTATTGGTAACGGTATTCATCGAATCTTGTAGTGCGTCCAAACTGGCAAGAATGGTATTGAGGCGCTCGGAATTGGTGATGGAATCGCTCACACCGGGCGGCAGGGGATTATTGGGTCGGCAAAATTCATCCCATTGGTTAAAACTAATGTCCAAAATACTTAATGCAAACTGGTAGCGTTCACCCAAAAGAGTAGCAATATCGGGATAGGTATAGCGGTCAACCGTCCCTAGCGTCATGGCTTGAGGGCGATTAAACGTGCGGTTGCAATCCAATGTGCCGCCCTCTGTGCCAATCTTGCCCCATTCTTCCTTAAGGGCATCGGCGTCTTGGCGAATTTCGAAAAAGCTGGCCGTCACCTGCTGAATGAGAGCTTGGCGATTGGAAGGCGTATAGACGGTTTTTTCTTCTTCGCCGCCTAGAATCCCAGCTTGGAGGGCCACATTTCCTGCGATCAATCCAATCAATGAGATCAACAAAATCATGCGAACCGTTTTGAGCGGACTACTGCCACTGGCTGGGGCGGCCTTTGCCGTCATCTCATAAGCCCGAAATTGGGTAAGCGCCTTCTTCGCCTCTTCTTTAACCCGCTTGTCTTTATCAATCTCGTAGACTTTCGCTAGGGTTGGAATAGCCGCCGGGTTGCCAAGTTGTGCCAACCCTTGAACGGCCTTTTGGCGATTCTTGGCCTTTTCATCTTTTAGTTGACTGAGCAGTTCTTGTAAAGAAGGATTCGCCATCGCCCCCGTATCCTACAAACAAATTTAATTAACAACTATGGAACACCAAGATTCAGCGCGATGGCTTATGTAAAACAGATAATGCAGCCTTCGGGTGAATCGAACCAGCGTTATTCTTTGTAGGGAGGGGTCTGTGACCCCTCCGCTTTAAATCTGTCGGTCCCTATTCCGTCACCGTAAACGTACACTTGCCAACATCTTCCGTATTGGTGGTATCTGGCCCATAATCGGTCAGGCCGTCATTCACGACCTTTGACCATGTGGCGCGATATTCAACCGTATACTCACCGGGTTCCAGTTGACCTAGCGGCACATACCAATAGACCGTCCAATTGTTATTATTGCGGGCATCCCGTCGCATTTGGGTCGCGTATTGCTGCCAATTTTGCAAACGTGACCCGTTCACCGTCACATTATAATCCACTGCTGCGATGTGATCTGCCATCAGTTCAGGCCGTGTGACAAACCAACTCCAATAAATGCTGACCGTTTGATCGCTTCGAGCCGTGCGCGGGGATAGGTTCATCACCTTACCATTGTATTCTTCGCAATAGGCCCAGATATTGACCTCACTGATTTCGGCGGGTGGTGTCCCGGTATTAAACACAATCGGTGTGCCGGAAACCTCCGCAGTCGTCAGCGGCGGTGGACTGCCAATGGTGATGCCAACGGTAGGCGTTGGGCCAGCGGTAGGAATCGCCGCGTCGGTTTGAATCAGCCGACCCAATATCCAGCCCTCTTGAATGGTGCCATCTTCTTCCACCAGCCGCACGCGATACCATTCTTCACGCGCCGCGCTTTGATCAGATTCGAGAACATCCACCACTGTGCCAGAGTCTACCCGTGTCACTTCCGGATACTCTCGCCCCGGCCCCTCACGCACAATCACCCGCGATTCACTCGAAGAAACTGTCCCTTTGGGTGGCGCAGTGGGTGTGCTGGTGACGGTTGCGGTGGGCGTCGTCGGTGTCGGGGTATCACTAGCTGTCGGCGTGGTGCTTGGGGTAAACGTCATACTCGGCGTCAAAGTAGCCGTGTATAAGGGAGTGCGCGTTATAAAAGGGGGCTGCAAGGTGTTTTCAACCACTTCGGGAACGGTGGGGGGTGCTTCTTCCGGTTCAGGGTCACAGGCAGCCAAAATCAGCCCGATAACGACAATCAGTCCTGTTACCAATACCCAACGAAGTTGCTTGAACGGCATTTTTTCTTCCAAAACCTCTTCTAATCAAAAATTTAATGCCCCCGCAACATTGTATCACCACTGCGCCATGCAGTGCCAAATAGTAACCCCGCCAACGCAATTTCCGCTATAACAATCGTCCACGCCGCCCCCGTAATCCCATATTCTCCAATCAGCCACACCCCCACGATCAACTGGATAATTAGCGCCGCCCCCGTTACCCCATTCACCCACCATTCGCGGTGATAGGCATATAGCCGCAGAGTGATGAGTCCGCGTAGCCCCCCCGGCAAAATCGCCCACGCCAAAATGACCAGCGCCGCACCTGCCTGCTCAAAATGCTCACCAAATACGAACCGCACAAATGGCTTGCCCCCAATCAATGCCACTCCCCCAACCCCCACCCCATACATCACCAAAAACAACGCCGCCTGTCGAAACACCGGCCGCATTTTTGAGGGATTATCTACCAGCGCCGCCAGCATTGGAAACAATGCCCCAAACGCCGCATTGGGCAGCATCCGACCTGCCTCCACCACACGATTCGCCGCCGCGTACCATCCCACTGCCTCATTTCCGACCTGCCCCTGCAAAATCAAAATCACCATCCGCAGTTGCAGCGTCGCCAGCACCCCTGCCACCATAAACGGCCACGCCTGCCTAATCAGATTTCGTGCCGTTATTTCCTGCTCCCCCTCGCCACGTTGGAGAGGGGGTTGGGGGGTGAGGTTCATTTTTTGGCATCTTTTCCACATCCCCCACGTCGCCGCCAATTGCATCCCATCCGCTGCGACGATCACCGCCATCAACCCCACCACCGACCCATCCATTAGCACAACCACCACCGCCCCAACGACCTGCAACCCCAGATAACCCGTGTTCAAAATCAAAATCGGCCACATCATTTCCCATGCTCGAAACACCGCCGTATAGCTGGCGAATAGGGCATCAATCAGCGCCAAAAATATCCCAATGCGTAATCCGGCAATAATCTGGGCATCATCACTCAAAATGGGCGCAAAAATCCACACCGCCGCGATCACCCCCCCGCCAGTCATCCAGCGTAACGGGTGGGTCATTTTCAGATAAAGCCGCGCCTCATCCCGCTGTCGTGCTACATTCCGTGTAATCAATGTGCCGATGCCAAATTCGGTCAGCAGCGACAAAGGCAGCACCCACGCCATAATCGCCGCGTACCGCCCCAACGCCGCATCGCCTAATCCGCGTGCGATCAGGACAGTTAGGCTAAATGCCAATAGGGCAGTCAGGCCATTGTTGGCGAACAAAATGAGGGTATTATGTGAAAGGCGGCGCTCTGATAATGTAATCAAGCAGGGTTAGCCAATTTTTGTTATGATGAAATAAATGAATGGTACACAACAAGGGCGTTTTGCATGACAGACATTCTTTTTGGGCAAAGTTATTTTCTCCGATTCGACCCCAAATTGTACGCGGCGATGCAGCCCTATCCGCCGTTGGGGACGTTATTCGCTGCCAGCTACATGCGCGAGGCTGGCTATCAAGTCGCCCTATTTGATGCGATGCTGGCCGAATCCGAAAATGAATGGGCCGCCGCTTTAGATCGCTATCATCCACGTTTCGCTGTCTTGTTCGAGGATAATTTTAACTATCTCAGCAAAATGTGCCTGCTGAATATGCGCGAAGCCGCCTTTACCATGACCCGTATGGCAAAAGATCGTGGTATTCCGGTCATCATCTGCGGCGCGGATGCCACCGACCACTATGAAAAATATCTGCAGCA
This sequence comes from Chloroflexota bacterium, assembly GCA_013112715.1. Classification (GTDB taxonomy): domain Bacteria; phylum Chloroflexota; class Anaerolineae; order Aggregatilineales; family J027; genus CFX10. The sequence goes on along the minus strand of JABFGB010000010.1, from coordinate 8,294 downwards.
CGGCGCGGATTACGTCATTCGTGGTGAGGGCGAACTTACCCTGCATGAATTGATGGACATGCTGACAGGCAAAAAATCGCTTACCCCCCTTACCCCCGCCGATATTCAAGGCTTGGCCTATCTGGATGGCGAGGGTAAACCAGTGACGACCCTCCCGCGTGCCGTCATCAAAAATCTGGATGAACTTCCCATGCCCGCGTGGGAATTGGTAGATGTCGAAAAATACCGCCGCATCTGGCTGGAACGACACGGCTATTATAGCATCAATATGGTCACCACACGCGGTTGCCCCTATCACTGTAATTGGTGTGCCAAGCCGATTTGGGGCCAACGCTATAACGTCCGTTCGGCCCAAAATGTCGCCCAAGAATTGCAGTGGCTAAAAACCAACTTCCACCCCGACCACATCTGGTTTGCCGATGACATCATGGGCCTCAAACCGCGCTGGATTCAAGAATTTGCCGACGAAATTGAACGCCTCAACATCCGCACCCCCTTTAAATGCCTTTCCCGTGCCGATCTCTTATTGGTCGAAGACACCATTCAGGCCATGCACCGCGCTGGCTGCAAAACCATTTGGATGGGGGCGGAAAGTGGCTCACAAAAAATCTTGGATGCGATGGACAAGGGCACTGCCGTCGAGCAAATTTATGAAAGCCGCCGCAAATTGGCCCACGAAGGCATTGAGGTTGGCTTTTTTCTGCAATTTGGCTACCCCGGCGAAACCCGCGACGACATTGAACTCACCCTGAAAATGGTGCGTGAACTGATGCCGGACGATATTGGCATCTCGGTCAGCTACCCCCTCCCCGGTACGAAATTTTATGAGCGTGTCCGTCAGGAACTCGACGAGAAAACGAATTGGACGGATTCGCAAGACCTTGCCATGCTCTATCAAGGGCCATTTCCAACCGAATTCTATCGTCAACTGCATACCGTCGTGCATAAGGAGTATCGTGCCCGCAAGACATGGCGTGCCTTAAAATCGGGTAAAATGAACCCGATCAAACCCCAAAACCTGCGCCGAATCGCTGCGATGGGGTATCATAGACTCACATTGGGATCTGCCCGCCGAAAATTGGATTCGCTGGCATTGGCACAGGCGCAGCAGTCCCACCGTTCAACGACGATTCCACTGACGCCGATGAATCAATAGGAAGTCAATAGGAGGTCGAAAGAATGGCTTACACGACCAATGAAATATTGGAGCAGCCCTATACGATGAATGAGAAGCCTGCATCCAACCAAGAGAACAGTATTGAAGTTGAAGACACCGTTGGGGTGATTGTGCTGGGGATTGTGTGCATCGTTTTGCTCTTTGCCATGCTCCGTGCCCAAAAACGCACCCGCCAGTTGTTGGAACACCAACTAAAGGAATTACAAAAGGCCACTCCAAAGGAGGCTAAAGTATGAACAGCCCAATCTTAAAAGAGGAAACCCAGACCGAAAACACCAATCAGCGCCCTGCCAGCCCCCCGATTGATAACGATGTGGATGTAGATGTAGATGTGCGTGAGGCCATCGGCATTATCGTCTTGGGGGTGATGTTTTTCATCGTGCTCATGACCCTGTTGCGTACCCAAAAGCGCGAACGCAAGCTGCTCGAAGAAGTGGCGGATTTGCGAGTCAAATTGCAAAAATCCTCATCCGAGGCGAAATAACGCTTCCGGTGCTTTACCAAATCTGACACTTGTAGGGGCAGGGCTAAGACCTGCCCTGTTTTTGGTATTCTCCCTCTAATTATCATCCCCGTTTTGCCTAATCTCTCATCCTCAGCGACAATAGAAACACTAAATCCAATTGAGGAGGGACGTCATGCCAAACGGTGGAGACGTTCCGAGTTGTCCGTTTTGCCAATATGCCCAAGAATCAAGTGAATTTAATACGATTGAGTGCCAAAAGCATAAAATCAAAATCACGTTTTCTCATGCAATGTTTTGTGCTGACCTATCTCATCCGAAATGGCCCGGCATGGCTCAAGAATTTATAAGTTCTGAAGGTATCCCCGCTGGCATAATGTATACATGGGTTGGAGTCTATACGCATCAAAAATATCCACTTGCCCCCATCGAAACCTATGCGGCGTGGTCAGACGAAGAAAAAGAAGCACACCGCCGCGAAAAGCAAGCTGATTGGGAAAGCAAATACCGCTCAATCTATGGCGATGATGCGTGGTTCTGATTGAACACTGAATATGGATTGGAGGAATAGCATGAATTATGGAGGGCTTGACGTACCCAGTTGCCCATTTTGCCAACATGCCGAACGTTTGACTGAATCAGACACATGGCAATGTAAAAAACACGACATTCGAGTTACTTCGGCTGGTGATACTTTTTGTGGAGATTTATACCATCCAGAATGGCCCGGAATGGCCCAAAAGTTTATTAGAGATAATGGCATTCCAAAGGGCATAATCTATATGTGGTATGAGACGCGATTTCCACGACCAAGCACTGCCTTGCTGCCTATCGTGCCAATTGCGACTTATGCGGAGTGGTCAGATTCTCAGAGAAGACTTGAATTTCGAGCAAAAGCAAGAGCTTGGGAGGATGATTTTTTGGAAAAACACCGCAAAAAGAATGATGACGAGTAACATAACCTAACTTCAGCACGGCGGATTTATCCTCGCGTGTCAATTATGCGCTTCTATAGGTCATATCTGATGGTAAATAACAAGCCGCCAACGAAGAGGCAAAAACCTAAAACCTTCACATACCCTGCCGATGGGGTATTTGGAAAATGCTTGGAAAATGGGTTTAGAGAGCGGTCAAGGTTTATCAGCCAATGAGGGGCAAATAGCCCTATCCCGCCCATTATAGTCACCATCAAGCCAGCTATAAACTTGATTGCCATAATAGCTGCACTCCGTCGAGTTTTTGGAGTTTAGTATAGCCAAGTTTATCTTGATAGCCCGTTTTTACCTAGCTTCAGCGCGGCGGATTTATCCCCGCGTGTCAATAATCCGCCAAATTGATTTGATTGATATGCCAAAAAATCGGGGACGAGGCCAAACGCCGTCAATCCCCGAATCCTTATCATTCAACCTCAAGCGCCACCAATATCAAACTATCCGCGCCCGATTCCGCACCCCAAACCTCGCCTTCCCGTCCCAAAATTTGCCGCACCGCTGCCCCCGCATTCGGGATAGCATACGTCTCAAAAGTTTCGGTTTCGGGGTCAAAACGCACAAGGCTGTTATTGCCAAAATCACTCAACCACACGTCATCCCGCTCATCCACATACACTGCATAGGGCATGGGATTGTCACCGGGCAGACGCCATTCTTGCCACGATTCGTCCGCCGGGTCATACATCCCAAGCTGCCCTGCATTCCATTCGCTGACCCACAAGCGCCCTTCTGAATCTGACCAGATGCGGCGTGCCCCTTGATTCGGCGTGGGTGGCTCAATGACGGTTACTTCACCCGTCTCAATATCAATTTTGGCGATATGGCTGCCCGCCAGCGACGCATAATACACATCCCCGTCCGGCGTGGTGGCAATCCCATATGGTCCACGACCACGCGGCGCATCAAACACCTCTACCTCGCCCGTCTCTGGATCAACCCGCCCATAAATGCCATTTTGCCCGGTAAACCAGAGGATGCCATTCCCATCAAAAGTCGCCGTGTTTAAATTGGCATTCGACGCGTCATCGGGTAGGGGGAATACTTCAACTGCTTCCGTTTCGGGGTCTACCCGCACAATCGCATTTTGACCCCCATCTGTTACCCAAGCGGCATCATCCGGCCCAACAATAACCCCATGTGGCTGCGAGCCTCTGCCCAATGGAATATGATGAAACTCACCTGTTTCGGGATCAAGCCGCCCCAATGCACCCAAAAATTGAGCCGTAAACCAGACTGTGCCATCGGGAGCAGGCGCGACATCGTGAGGATGCGAACCACTTTGCACGGGAAATTCTGTGATTTCGGATTTGGCCTGCGCCATGGGGACAAAAATCAGCAGCGCAAGTATCGTGACGATGAGACAACGTTGCATGACGACTTCACCTTTCACCGTTTTTCTTTAAAACTATACCCCGAAGTCGCCACCTGAGTTCCCTATCACAAATTCCAAATCCTAACGGTCAATTATGGCGCTACGCCATATCAAACGCTGGCGTTTGACAAACGCATCCCGTTTCACTTGTGATACTAACGATGTTTTCCCCTATATCCACATAAAACGGAATGGGTAATTATTCTGACCGTATCGCCTCCACTGGCTGAATCCGTCCGATGCGCCACGCCGGATATAACCCCGCCAGTAGTGCCGCAAGAATGGCTACAGCAAAGGCCTGCGCGAAAAACTGCCACCGGATAAAAATCTCCATTGACCAGCCAAAACTCCGCAGATTAATCACCTTAATTAGCGCCATTGCCAGCGCCAAACCCACTGGCATCGCCATAATCCCCGCCACCGTCCCCATAATCCCCGTTTCCCACAGGGTCAATCGTAGCATTTGTTTCTGCGTTAGCCCATTGGAGCGCATAATGCCAATTTCCCGCCGCCGCTCTAATTGCAGGGCCATCAACGCGCTCAAAATGCCGATAAACGCCACCACTGTCGCCAATAAATTCAGCGCCCCCGTAATCGCAAATGTGCGGTCAAACACTTCCATCGCACTCTGGCGCAGTTCCCGGTTGGATTGGATTAGCAGTTGCGATCCCGAAAGTTCATCTTGCAGCCGCGCCACCACTGCATCAATATCGGCTCCCGGCTCAACATATGCCCCAATCGCCGTGATGCTGTCATCCTTCCAATAGGAGCGATAGGCTTCAAGCCCCATCGTGACATGCCCCTGACTGGTGGTGTAATCTTGGTAAATACCCAGCACCCCGAATTCATGCGGCCCTTGCTCGGTCAGCAGGGTAATGGTCAAATCATCGCGCCATTCAATACCCCGACTGTTGGCAAAAGGCTCCGTCAGCAGGACAGCATCGCCATTCACCACCCGATCATAGATTTCGGCACTGCTCAAATCCACCTTGTGTATAAAATGACGCCGATCCTCCGAAATATCGCTCATTATCGCACTCAAGGGCACAGGCCGATCATCGCCGACCTCTGCCACTTGTGTCTGACGGGTATAGACGACGTGGCGAATCCCCTCAACTTGGGCAACCCGTTCAATCAAATTGCGGCTGATAGGGGTTCCGCTTTGGCTGGCTGTACCATTCGGGGGACTGATAAATACATCGGCTCGCAGTGTTTGACCCAGCCAATCCTCAACCGTAATACGAAACGACCCCACCATAATCGTGACACCGACGATTACACTCACCGCCAGCATCAAGGCCGCAATTGCCACACTCGTCCGGCTGAGATTGCGTAAAATACTGCGTGGGGCCATCCGCCCAACCAGTCCACCCAATTTCCCGGTCAGTGGTGGCAAAACGGGCATTATCCACAACACAACCAGCGCCGTCAGCAGTGCCAAGCCGTTGATGATGGAAAATATCCCGGCGAAGTTAATCATTAAGGCCTTGAATCGCAGCAATCCCACCCCGACAATCGCCATGACGATGCCCGCAATCGTGATATAGGGGATCATTTTGAGGGTGCGCTGTTCCAGATCACTGCGGCGGCTGGCACTAATGGGTGGGGTATTGGTCGCTTCATAGGCAGGTAAAAAGGCCGCAAATAGGGCTGCCCCTACCCCCATTACAAAGCCTTTAATCAGCGTAAATGCTGAGACATATAGCGACTGCACGGTGACGGTAAAAAACACATCGTTGATGCTCTGTGTCACAACTTCAACTGTTGCCCGTCCCAAAATAATGCCCAATCCCAAGCCGAACAATGCCCCGATGCTGCTGAGAAGCAGGGCTTCGCTGATAATCAATACAAAAATTTGGCGGCGTGTCACCCCGATACTGCGTAAAATCCCGATGACGGGGCGGCGCTGTACCACACTGAACATGACGGTGTTGTAGACCAAAAACATGCCCACCACCAGCGCCAATAAACTAAGGGCAGTCAGGTTTAATTTGAAGGCATCTGTCAACTGCCCCACTGCTTCACTCCGCGCACGGGCCGTCATCAAGGATGCCCCCGGCGGCAAAATGGTTTTAATATCGGACATCACGGCGCGGCCTTCCGGTGTTTCGGGGTCAATAATCAGGTCAATCCGGCTCAATTTGCCCTGCATCCCCAACAATTCTTGGGCCGTGCTGATGTCGGCAATGACCATGCCTTGCAACGCTTGACGGGCTAATGAATCCGATGTTCGCAGCAACCCAATCACCGTGACCGTATAGGTCTTATCCCCATATTGCAATGTCAGGGTGTCATTGGGCCGAATATTGTACTGCTTGGCTAAATCCTCCCCCATCAAAATGGTGTTGGGCTGGATAAAAAATCGCCCCAATGCCAGCATATCCGGCTCATCTGTGCCCGTATCAATCGCGTTATCGGTATTGATATAGTTGCGGAAGGGTGGCTCGGCAAATGGGTCAATTCCAAACAGGCGTAACGGCTGTTTGTCTAGCTCCAGCGCGACGACATAATCCGTCACCACTGGCGCGGAATTTTGCCAGCCAATCTCGGTACGGATTTGGGTATAGAGCGTCTCATCCAACCCATTTGGCCCACCTGTAATTTCATGCGTTGTTTTGCCTGTGATGGACTCGGTACTGAGTTCAAAGGCTTTGCTGGCGCTGTTGTTGGCAATGTCAATGGCAACCATCATGGCGACGCCGATCATCACCCCGATAATCAGCAGCACACTTTGAATGGAGCGCCGCCGGATATATTGCAGCATGATACGGAGCAGCGTGGAGGACATTTTTTACAGGCCGCTCCCATTATTTTCGAGTTGGGCCATTGAATGGGCCAATTCAGCGTGCATTTTCTTTTCAAGTTCGGCTTTGATTTCCGCCCCCACGCGCAACCGTTCAGTATCCTCAATCAATTTGCCATCTTCAATCCGAAACACCCGATCCGCATAGGGGATGATGTCCATGCTGTGGGTTGCCATAATCAGGGTTTTGCCAGCGTTGCGCGTCATGTCGAGCAGTAACTGGAGGATAGTTTCGCCTGTATGATGGTCGAGATTGCCAGTGGGTTCATCCGCCACAATCAAATCTGGCTGATGCACAATGGCCCGTGCGATAGCGACCCGCTGCTGCTGTCCCCCCGAAAGCCTGTCGGGATAGCTTTTTTCGCGCCCCGCCAAGCCGACTTTACCTAAAACCTCAACGGCTTTTGTTTGGGCCTGTTTGCGTGAATTTCCTTGCAATTCATACGGCAGGGTCACATTTTCCAACACCGTCAGCGTCGGGATGAGATTAAACGACTGGAAAATGATGCCGATGTGATTACGGCGAAAGATAGTACGGGCATGTTCGCTGAGGGCCGTAATGTCAGTCTCGTTGACGCTGACCCGTCCACTGTCGGGCGCATCAATCCCGCTCATCAAGTTCAACATGGTGCTTTTGCCGCTGCCAGATGGCCCAAGCAGCACCGCAAACTCGCCTTCGTAAAAATTGACGGTCACTTCATCAAGGATGACTCGCTTGTGATCGGTTTCAGTATAGCTTTTGGAGAGGGCATGGAGTTGGACAATTGGTTTTTGGGATGGCACGGCGAACCCTGTAGTGATTTTTGCTATGAGGTATACGCCGATTGTACAAGGTGGGTTCTTAGCGGGTCAACCCACCTGTGCAATTTCTCACAATGGCCTCATTAAAACAGAGGGAGTTGGCCTTGCTGGGTTGGGTCATCTATTACCGCTGGATGTTGACCATTTTCGAGGGCCAGCAACCATTGTTTGCGCCATAGACCCCCGCCATATCCCCCTAATTTGCCATCTTTGTTGACGACGCGGTGACAGGGGATGACAATCGCAATCCGGTTAAGGCCATTGGCGTGACCCACCGCCCGCTGCCCCTTTTCCGCGCCAACATGATTCGCCAGTGCTTCATATGACCACGTTTTGCCATAGGGGATTTCCAGCAGTGCCGACCAGACTTTTTGTTGAAAGGGTGTGCCGGGGTAGACCAACGGAACAGTAAACTGGTGCAATGTACCCTCAAAATAGGCGGTCAGTTCCTCTTGCAACTTGGTCAGATGTTCATTTGAGCCGGGGACAAGCGCTTGTTTAAAAATCCGTTGGAGGGTCTCAAACTGTGTTTCCAACATCCGGCGGTCTGTGAATTCTAAGAGACCAAATGGAAAGAGAAGACACTAAGTGTTGGACTGAGCCAAACGCCGCCATAACAGGCGAGCACTGGTGAGATAAATCCACGCTTCAGACGTTGCCGGGAGTAGCTCATAGTCTTTGCTGAG